>JBFMHA010000041.1:0-30156 GCA_040753075.1 Thermodesulfobacteriota bacterium | reverse complement strand
GCGGTAGGCCCGCGGCCGCCCTCTTAGAGGTTCTTAGTCAGGAATGATCTGGTAGTAGGGCTTCTTGAAGATCTTGGTCTCGCCCTTCGCCGGATCGTACTTGGAGTTCACGAAGCACTTCCACTTGCTGTCGTCCAGGCCCAGGAAGTCGCCGCGGTAGTAGAAGCCGGGGTAGCGGGACTCCTCGCGGAAGTGGATGTGCTGCATGTGCATGCGCACGGTGAACAGACGGTGGTAGTTCTCCCAGCAGCGCAGCAGCTCGTGCAGGTCACGGGCGGCCAGCTTCATGGAGTCCTCCTCCATCATGTCCAGCAGCCAGAAGCCGGTCTCCAGCAGGGCCTTGGAGGTGGTGTAGTAGGTGCCCACGCCGCCGCCGTACTCGTCGGTGCACTTGACCAACCGCATCATGAAGTTCTTCGGGGTGATGTAGTTGGGGTTCACGACGGGGTCGGTGGAGGCGTCCTTGCCGGCCATGTAGTTGTAGTAGGGCCGGTAGATGAGCTTCTTCAGCTCGTCAGCGGTCTCCTTGACGGCGGGCTTGAAGTCCTTGTGGTCCATGAACCAGCGCACCATCTGCTTGCCGCAGATGCGTCCCTCGGCGTGGGAGCCGGAGGAGAACTTGTGGCCGGAGGCGCCGACGCCGTCAGCGCAGGTCCACAGGCCCTCGACGGTGGTCATGCGGTTGTACACCTTGCCGTTGCCGGCGCGGACCTTGTAGTCCTCGGGGACCCAGGCCTCGTCGGGACCGGACACCCAGATGCCGCAGCAGCCGGAGTGGGAGCCGAGCAGGTAGGGCTCGGTGGGCATGATCTCGGAGCCGCGCTCCTCGGGGGCGCAGTTGGTGGCCGCCCACAGGTTGGCCTGGCCAACGCACATGTCGAGGAAGTCTTCCCAGGCCTCGGCCTCGAGGTGCTTCTGCTGGGCCGGGGTCATGGTGGCGAAGGAGTTCTGCAGGGCGGTCTTGGTGTCCATGAAGATGGGACCGCGGCCTTCGCGCATCTCGCGCAGCATCATGTGGTTGCGCAGGCAGGTGGGGATCACGTGGCCCTTGGCGTAGCCGCGATCCTCGTAGGGCTTCAGCATGGCGCGGTTGGTGGCGCAGTAGTCCTCGCCCTTGTAGTTGGTCGCCTTGGCCTTGAAGAGCAGGAACCAGGCGCCCACCGGGCCGTAACCGTCCTTGAAGCGGGCGGGGACGAACCGGTTCTCCATCATGGTCATCTCGGCGCCGACCTGAGCGCACATGGTGTAGGTGGAGCCAGCGTTCCACACCGGGTACCAGGCGCGGCCCATGCCCTCACCGGTGGACCGGGGGCGGTACACGTTCACGGCGCCGCCGCAGGCCACCAGCATGGCGTTGCACTTGAAGATGTGGACCTTGTTCTCGCGCAGGTTGAAGCCCACGGCGCCGGCGATGCGGTTGGGAGTGTTGGCGTCCAGGAGCAGCTTCACGATGAAGATGCGCTCCATGTAGCGGGACTCGCCAATGGCGTTCTTCGCGGCCTCGGCCACGATGCACTTGTAGGACTCGCCGTTGATCATGATCTGCCAGCGGCCGGAGCGCACGGGCTCGGCGCCGGTGCGGAGGGACTTGCCGGCGGCCTTGGCCTGGGCGCCGTCCAGGTTGTGGCCGTGCTCGTCCTTGACCCACACGGGCAGGCCCCACTCCTCGAACAGGTGCACGGAATCGTCGACGTGGCGGCCCAGGTCGAAGATCAGGTCTTCGCGGACCAGGCCCATCAGGTCGGTGCGGACCATGCGCACGTAGTCATCGGCCTCGTTCTTGCCGATGTAGGTGTTGATGGCCGACAGGCCCTGGGCCACGGCGCCGGAGCGCTCGAGGGAGGCCTTGTCCACCAGCATCACTTTCGCATCGGGGCAGTACTTCTTGGTCCAGGCCATGATCTCGAAGGCCGCACCGCAGGTGCCCATGCCGCCGCCGACCATGAGGATGTCAACGTCTTGCTCGACAACCTCGGGCTCGGCAATGGCCACGCCCTTGGGCTTCTCTTTCACGGGAATCATCGGCATATGATTGCTCCTTGAAATTCTTGAGGGTTAAGCGTGTGTTGCAGCCAATCCCGCACTAGGCGCCGCAGGGCACGTCCATCCAGCACTGGGACTTGTCGCCCTCAGCGAGGTCGAACTTCTTGCCCAGGGCTTCCTTGGGGGCCGTCAGAGCGGTCTCGGTGAACAGCAGCTCGTTCTCGAGGTCACCGGCCTCGGGCTTGCCGTCGAAGGGCTTGATCGAGCCTTCGGGGGTGGTGCGGATGGGGAACTTGAAGCGCTTCACGCTGCCATTGCGGAACTTGATGGTCCACATGATGTCCTCGGAGGACCGCATGGGGATGCAGGTGCCGCCCATGGGGGCGAAGTCGGCGTAGGGGCGGGCGGTGATGGCGCCCTGGGGGCAGATCTTGATGCAGGAGTAGCACTCCCAGCACGCATCCGGCTCCTGGTTGAACGCCTTCATCTCGTCCGGATCAAGGATCATCAGGTCGTTCGGGCAGATGTACATGCAAGCGGTTTTTTCGCCGCCCTTGCATCCATCGCACTTTGAGGGATCAACGAACGTCGGCATAGTCAATCCTCCACGTATGGTGTGTTAGATGTTAACCCCACAACTATGGCTCTCCCCCGGGCGCGACGGAGAGCAAAAAAAACAGGGACCCGGAGGGGGGAGCCCTGCTTTCTTTCGGGCTACGCCTCGCCCCTGGACGGGCGTCGCGCAGCGGGTGCGGCCGCGCCGCGCCAACCCGTCCCGGGGCAACGCCGGGCAGCGGCCCCCGAAACGGGGAGCCCTGCGCCAAGGCGGCCGGAGCGGGTTTGCGGCATGGGCATAATAATTAATCCGATCAATTCCAGGTAGTTGCAGTAGTTCCGCGCAAAGATTGTGAGATAATTAACAAGCCCTCTGGGCACTGTCAAGCATTTCGGCCCCCCGGGGGGCCGGAAGTCTCCGGGCGGCGCTGCCCGGATCGGCGTATGCATTCAGGATATATGAACCCGGGGGCGTGGACTGCGACGCCGGAGCAATCGATCCGGCCGGCGGCTGCGTCCCTTCGCCCGGGGGCTGTTCTGCGACGGCTTTTTCCCGCCCGTAGGGCGAAGGAAAAAGAAACATCCACGTCATACATGGTTCAAGGCAAGGATGCAAGGACAATTCGAATCCTTGGGCGCCGCGGCGAGGGGCATTGTCGTTCTTTTCACATGCGGGCCGGCGCTGAATTGGGCAGGCCCGTGCTGCCTTTCCAGGAGAGATGTGCTAGCATGGTCCCGCATGGGGCGTGATCGATGGCGGCCGCCTCCCAGGCGTGGAGGACGGGCCGCGACCGGACTGCGGGAGGCGGCATGGAAAGGCACGTGCTGATCTCGGTGGGCGAAGGAGAGCGGTCGTTCCACGGCGTCCGCTTCTACAACTACTTTTTCGCGGACGTCGGAGCGGTCCGGTGCACCCTGCTCTATCTGGTCAGCCTTCCTCCCGCTTCCCGGGACATGGTTGAGGCGCGGCGGGAGGAGCCCGAGAGGGAGCGCCGCAGGGAGGAGGCGATGCGACGCGGCCAGAGGCGCCTGGACGAGGCCCGGGACTATCTGCGGGGCATGGGGTTTCCGGCGGAAAGCATTCAGGTCAAGCTGGCCGCGGCCAAGGGCGAGAAGGCGCGCGACATCCTGGCGGAGGGGGTTGTCGGGGACTACGACGCCGTGGTCCTGGGGCGACGCGGCCTGGGCTGGCTGGAGGAGCTGGTCGAAACCAGCGTGACCCGGCAGGTCTACGCCATGAGATCCGATGTGCCGGTCTGGATATGCCGCTTTCCGGAAGCAGGGCGGGAGGGCGTGCTGTTGTGCGCCGACGGGTCGGACTCCAGCCTGCGCATGGCCGACCACGTGGGGTTCATGCTGGCCGACTTGCCCAGGCACCGGGTGCGGGTGCTGCACGTGTTCGACCCGGCCCGGGAGGAGCCCCTGGAGGCGGAGGACATCGTGGAGCAGGCGGCCGGGGTGCTGGAGCAGGGCGGCCTGGCCGCGGACCGGATCACGTGCGAGGTGGTTCGCGGCGCGGGAATGGCCCGGATCATCGCCCAGCAGGCCGCGGCCGGCAACTACGCGGCCGTGGCCATCGGCCGCACCGGGGCCGGACTGGAGGCCTCCCCCCTGCGCCGGCTTTTCCTGGGCTCGGTGAGCCTGGACCTGTTCCGCGATCTCTCGGGCCCGGCCCTGTGGTTCTGCCACTGAGGGGTCAGGCCACGACCCACACCGTGCAGTTCTTGGCGTAGTGCACGATCTTGCTGGACACGCTGCCGAAGAGGAACTCCTCCGCCTTGGACACTCCCCGGCGGCCCACCGCCACGGTCCCGAATCCTCCCTCCTCCTGGATGCTCAGGATTTGCTGGGCGATGCTCGGGTGGGTGATGCACAGGTTGCGCTTGGAGATGCTGGCCGGGGGCACGCCCTTCTTCTCCAGCAGTTGGCTTGCCTGGTCCAGGAAGCGGGTGAGTTCGGCCTCCTGCTCGTGCATGCGTTGGCGCAGGGCCTCGGGGTCGGGGAACAGGTCCGGATCCGGCTGGCGGCAGATGCTCAGGACCTCGATGTGCAGATCCGGGGTCAGCTTGGCCATCTCCCCGGTGTAGGCCACGGCCCGCAGGGAGTTCTCCGAGGCGTCCACGGCCACGAGGATGCGGTTCGGCTTGGTGTTCATGCGCGTCGTCTCCTTGGGCGCTGGGTGGGGTGGGGCGTCAACTCCCGGCCAGCAGGCTCAGGCAGGGGCGCAATTCCGCCAGGAGTTCGTCCACGGATTCGTAGAACACGAAGGACCCGGCCGAGAAGTGCAGGAGGACCCGGTTCAACTCCTCGGGGATGTAGGGGAAGAGCTTGCGCAGGTTGATCATCCGGTTGGGGAAGAAGAGGGAGTAGTCCTCGGGCGTTATGCTCGCCATGACGTCCGGGGGAAAGCCAGTCTCGGCCATGGATTGGGGGGTGTAGATCATCTTCCCCGTGAGGAAGATGAGGATGTTGCCCAGGCCGAAGAGGTCCAGGCCGAACGGGTTCTCGTGGAAGTCGAAGGTGTAGTCGAAGTCGATCCAGCGGTAGGCGCCCGTGCCGTGCTCCACCCACAGGTGGTCGCGGCGGATGTCCCCGTGTTTTTCCCAGTTGTCGTGCAGGTGCTTGATGGCCTCGCAGGCCCCCACGAATTTCGCGAGGATGCCGGGGAAATGCTCCCGGAAATAGGTGGCGTGGTCGGCCTCGATATCCTCCACGGTCTCGTCCAGGCGTTTGCCGAAGACCACCTCCAGCACCCGGACCGGATTGCCCTTGGCGTCCGGGACGGTCACGCCCTGCATGAAGCGGGCGTCGCCCCGGACCAGCTTGAGGATGCGCGCCTCCTTCACCGGGCTGCGGTGGCAGCGGATCTCGAACTCGCCGATGCGGACGGGGAAGTCCTCGTAGAACACCAGCTTGAGGATGCGGCGCTCTCCGGTCTCCAGGCGCCGGCAGCGTTTGACCCAGTACTTGGGATCCTCCATGCCGAAGCGCCGTTCGGCCTCGTCGCGAAGGACGAGGTAATGGTCGCCGCCCAGTCGGATCACGTCGCCGTAGCCGATGTCCATGAACTCGGTGGTGTCCGTGAACAGCCGGCCCACGTGCTTCCGGGGGAAGTCGGGCAGGTGCCGTTCGATCAGTTCGTGCGCGTCCTGGCTCATCAGGCTCCATCCGGTCCAGAGGGAGAGTTATGCAATGTAATGATACGAAAGCGTCGGATGCCGGGTCAAGGGGTATCATCGGGGAGACCGCCGTCGCCGGCCTTGAGTCGGGGAAAGGGCGCCGCCGCCGGGGCGCACTGGACGGATTGCCGAAAATGGGGTAGCCATGAAAAATCCCCCCGAACGTGGCCCATGGCGGCCCCTTCGGGGGTTGCTTGACACTTGTCCTTTTTTTCACTAGAGCGATTGTACGTTTTTCAGGCGAGTGACAACACTGAAGCCGACATCAATATCCGGCGGTTTCCCCTCGCAGCCGGGCAGAGGCCAAGGATTGTCACGCTAGGCAACACACAACGCGATTTTTAAGGAGACGACACATGTCGCAGCTGGTTCCCCCGCATGGTGGCAAAGGGCTTGTCATCCGCCTGCTCGAGGGCGGTGAGCGCGAGGCCGAGCTGAAGAAGGCCGAGACCCTGAAGAAGATCGAGGTGTCCAACCGCGTGAAGGGCGACCTGATCATGATCGGCATCGGCGGCTTCTCGCCGCTGGACGGCTTCATGACCAAGGCCGACTGGAAGAGCGTGTGCTCGAGCTTCACCATGGCCGACGGCACCTTCTGGCCCGTGCCCGTGGTCCTGGACACCGACGACGAGGCCGTGAAGGTCGGCGACGAGATCACCCTGGTGAACAACGGCGTGGTCTACGCGACCATGAAGATCACCGAGAAGTTCGAGCTCTCCGACGACGAGAAGAAGTGGGAGTGCGAGCAGGTCTACAAGGGCAAGGGTGACGATTCCGCCGACGACAAGTTCTGGAAGGTCGCGGTCGAGGACCATCCGGGCGTCCAGATGGTGCTGGCCCAGAAGAAGTTCTGCCTGGCCGGTCCGGTGAAGGTCCTCTCCGAGGGCAACTACCCCACCAAGTACGAGGGCATCTACAAGCGCCCCGCCGAAGTCCGCGCCGAGTTCGAGAAGCTGGGCTGGAAGAACGTGGCCGCCCTGCAGCTGCGCAACCCCATGCACCGCTCCCACGAGTTCCTGGCCAAGATCGCCATCGAAGTGTGCGACGGCGTGCTGATCCACTCCCTGATCGGCAACCTGAAGCCCGGCGACATCCCGGCCGACGTGCGCGTGAAGTGCATCGACGTGCTGGTGGAGAAGTACTTCGTGAAGAAGAACGTGCTCCAGGCCGGCTACCCCCTGGACATGCGCTACGCCGGTCCCCGCGAGGGCCTGCTGCACGCCACCTTCCGCCAGAACTACGGCGTGAACCGCATGATCATCGGCCGTGACCACGCCGGCGTGGGCGACTTCTACGGCATGTTCGAGGCCCAGGATATCTTCGATCGCATCCCCTACGCCACCGCCGAGGCCAAGTGCGCCATCGATCCCGGCAAGGCCCTGCTCTGCGAGCCCCTGCGCATCGACTGGACCTTCTACTGCTTCAAGTGCGACGGCATGGCCTCCCTGCGCACCTGCCCGCACAGCAAGGAAGACCGCGTGATCCTGTCCGGCACCAAGCTGCGCAAGGCCCTGTCCGAGGGCGCCGAAGTGCCCGACCACTTCGGCCGCGAAGAGGTGCTGGTGATTCTGCGCGAGTACTACGAGGGCCTGACCGAGAAGGTCGAGGTCAAGATGCAGAAGGCCGCCGAAGGCACCTCCATGAAGTAGCCTCCGGGCGCTTCTGACCACATGGGGGGCGCCCTCGGGCGCCCCCCTTTTTTCGTCTCTGGCAGGTTGAAGAAGTCCTTTCCGGACTTCCCAGGGCGGCGCGATGCCGGATGCGGATCGCGGCAACGCGTTCGAATGGCTCGCCATGTTCCATGCCTCGCCATCCGGTGCGCCGCTCCTGACACACAGGGCCGTGGGCGACGGCCTCCCACTCCCGGACTTGCCCTGGCTGCGGCCTTGGGGTAAGAAGGGCGACTTTCCTTTCTGGACAACACTACCATGATTGATCGTCGGAAACGGCCTCCCCATCGCGGCGGCCAGCGGGAAGGGCTCGCGGACCTGGACCGCCAGCTCGTGGAGGCCCTGGCCCGCAGGGCCCAGGCCATGGCCGGTTCGGCCCGGGCGCGCAAGGCCCGGGGAGGGTCCCTGGCGGACCACGAAATGGAGCGCCGCTCCTGGCGCGAATGGGCAAGCCTGGCCGGCAGCCAGGGTCTGGACCTGCCCACCCTGCGCAAGCTCTTCGCCCTGGCCAACGGTCTGGGCTACGAACTGGCCGGGCACGAACCCGCGGCCCCGGCCCGCCGCCTCTCCTTCCGCCCGGAGCCCGGGCCGCTCGACCTGGAGCTGGCCGGACCCGCCTCGCGCCTGTTCGCCCGCGCCGCCCTGTTCACTTCGGGCGTCCTGGGCGCTCCCCTGCGCCTGGACCCCGCAGTCCTGGACGACGCCCTGGCCGGCCTGGCCAAGGCCATGAACAGCGCCGGCGGCCGGGTCTCCATGCTCCCGGACGCCCTGGCCGTGGAGGCCGGCCCCGCCCCGGACCTGGCGAACCGCTCCCTGTTCGTGGGCGAGGACGAGCTGAACCTGTATCTCCTGCTGGCCCTGGCCCTGGGCCGTCCGGGCCGGAGCACCTTCACCGGCGGCACCGCGCTCAAGGCCATGGACCTCTCCCCGGCCGCCGAGCTCTGCACCCGCATGGGCGCGCGCCTGGCCGCGGTGGAGCCCATGTCCTGGGGCCTGCCCGCCCGCCTGGAGAGCACCGGCCTGGTTGACTCGGGCCTGCGGCACGGCGAGACCATCGCCAGGCTGGACCTGGCGGCCAACACCCCGCCGGCCCTGGCCCTGGCCCTGGCCCTGGCCGCGCCCTTCTACCCGGCGGGCCTCACCCTGGCCTGGCCTGCGCCGTCCGCCGGCGCGGGGGCCCTGGACGCCGCCATGGAGCAGGCCGCCGGCCTGCTGCCCCGGCTCGGGGCCAAGGCCGAGGCCTCCGGCCGCACCCTGCACGTGCCGCCCGGCACCCGGGGACCGGCCCCGGCCCCGCCCCTGGACCTGGACCCGCTGCTCAGCGCCTATCTCCTGGCCGCGCCCCGCGCCGCCGGAGGCCGGGTGGCCGTGCTCGGCTCCTGGCCCGCCTCCGGCCCCGAGGCGCGGGCCGCGGCCGACGCCCTGGCCCTGCTCGGGCAGGCCGGCCTGGCCGTGGCCGCAGGCTCGGGCCGGGCGGAGTCCCGGGCCGAAGCCGCGCCCCGGCGGGCCGAACTCTCGGCAGCGGGCCGCGAGGAGTTGGCGCCCCTGGCCTGCGCCCTGGCCCTGGCCGCCCCGGAAGGCGCGACCCTGCATCTGCCCCCGGCCTCCCAGGCCGAGGCCGAAGGCTTCTTCGCCGTCTTCGGGCGCACGGCCCGCACTGCCGGAGAAAACCTCGACCTGGCCCCGGCCGGGACTCCAGCGGAGCGCCGGGAGCAGGCCCTGCCCTGCGCCTCGGCCTGGTGGGTGCTGGGCCTGGCCGCCGCCTCCTTCGCCCTGCCCGGAGTCGCCCCGGCCAATCCCGGTCTGCTTTCCGGCCTGTGGCCGGCCTTCCCCCGCCTGTTCGCCGACGCCTTCGGCCCGCGGCGGGAGACCCCCAAGGAGCCCGACAGTGACCGCAAGCCGCGACGCCGCGTCAAGCTCTGACGATCCCGCGGCCGAGATGGCCGCCCTCTCCGCCGAGGCCGAGGAGCTCTCCGCCCGGCAGAAAGAGGTTGCGGCGCAGATCCGACGCCTTCGCGAAACCGAGGACCTGGCCGCGGGCAAGGTATACGCCCAGGAGATCTTCGCCCTGCAGCAGGAGAAGATGCGCCTGGAGGTGGAGATCCATCTGCGCCGCAGCAAGGTCAACCGCATCCGGATATCCCTCGATCCCGGCCTGTTGCACTGAATCCCCCCGAGGAGCCGTCCATGCCCCAGAATGTGACCCGCAAGATCATCGCCGCCCACCTCGTGTCCGGGGACATGGCCCCGGGCGCGGAGATCGGCCTGCGCATCGACCAGACCCTGACCCAGGACGCCACCGGCACCATGGCCTGGCTCCAGTTCGAGGCCATGGGCCTGCCCCGGGTGCGCACCGACCTGTCCGTGAGCTACGTTGACCACAACACGCTCCAGATGGGCTTCCGCAACCCGGACGACCACCGCTTCCTGCGCACCGTGGCCGCCCGCTTCGGCGCGGTGTTCTCGCCCCCGGGCACGGGGATATGCCACCAGCTCCACCTGGAGAACTTCGCCAAGCCCGGGGCCACCCTCATCGGCTCGGATTCCCACACCCCCACCGCGGGCGGGGTGGGCTCCCTGGCCATGGGCGCGGGCGGCCTGTCCGTGGCGCTGGCCATGGCCGGCGAGCCCTATTTCATCTCCATGCCCAAGGTGGTGCGGGTCCGGCTCACCGGCAGGCTCACCGGCTGGGCCACGGCCAAGGACGTGATCCTGCACCTGCTGGGCCTGCTCACGGTCAAGGGCGGGGTGGGCAAGGTGTTCGAATTCGCCGGCCCGGGCGCGGCCTCCCTGTCCGTGCCCGAACGGGCGACCATCACCAACATGGGCGCGGAGCTGGGGGCCACCACCTCGGTCTTCCCCTCCGACGCCAAGACCCGGGCCTTCCTCAAGGCCATGGGCCGGGAGGGCGACTGGAAGGAGCTTTCCGCCGACCGCGGGGCGGACTACGATGACGAGATCGTGGTGGACCTCTCGGCCCTGGAGCCCCTGGTCGCGGCCCCGCACATGCCCGACCGGGCGGTCCCGGTGCGCGAGCTGGCCGGCCTCAAGGTGGACCAGGCAGCCATCGGCTCCTGCACCAACTCCTCGTACGCGGACCTCAAGACCGTGGCCCTCATGCTCAAGGGCCGGAGGGTGGATCCCTCCACCGACCTCCTGGTGTCCCCGGGCTCCAAGCAGGTGCTGGCCATGCTGGCCCGGGAGGGCCTGGTGGAGCCCATGCTGGACGCCGGGGCCCGCCTGCTGGAGTGCACCTGCGGCCCGTGCATCGGCATGGGCGGCTCGCCCGTCTCGGCCGGGGTGAGCGTGCGCACCTTCAACCGCAATTTCGAGGGCCGCAGCGGCACCCAGGACGCCCAGGTCTACCTGGCCAGCCCCCAGACCGCGGCCATGTGCGCGCTCGCCGGGGCCTTCACCGACCCGGCGACCTGGGGCCAGGCCCCGGCCAAGCCGCGCATGCCCGGCAAGGTCCCGGACATCCGCCACCTCTTCGTGTTCCCGCCCAAGGACGGGGCCGCGGTGGAGGTCCTGCGCGGGCCCAACATCGTGCCCCTGGAAACCTTCCCGGCCCTGTCCGGGAACGTCGAGGCCGGGGTGGCCCTGGTGGTGGGCGACGACGTGACCACCGACCACATCCTTCCCGCCGGGGCCCAGATCACCGCCCTGCGCTCCAACATCCCGGCCATCAGCGAGTACATCTTCTCCCGGGTGGACAAGGAGTTCGTGTCCCGGATCAAGGCCATGGGCGACGGCGTGGTCGTGGGCGGCGACAACTACGGCCAGGGCTCCAGCCGCGAGCACGCGGCCCTGGGGCCGCGGCACCTGGGGGTCCGGGCGGTCATCGTCAAGTCCCTGGCCCGCATCCACCGGGCCAACCTGGTGAATTTCGGCATCCTGCCGCTCCTCCTGGTCGATCCCGCGGACTACGCCAAGTTCGCCCTGGGCCGGAAGGTGTCCATCCCGGCCGGGGAGATCACTCCCGGCGGAGTCCTGGACGTCACGGTGGAGGGCGCGGGCCGGGTGGCGGTGCGCAACGATTTGACGGACAAGGAACTGGCGGTTATCAGGGCCGGCGGACTCTTGAACGCCGCCCGGTCAACCACGGCGTAGCGCAATCGGGTCTTGAAGCAAGACCGCGTGCTGGCATAATGGTCCATTATTCCAGCAGAATGCATAAGAGCGCCTAGACCTTCTCAAGGCTGAGGCGCTCTAAACCCAGGGAGCAGCCATGCTCGAACTCATCCGGCAGCGCGCCCAGAGCTGGGGCGTGCGCATCCTCTTCGGCCTGATCATCGTGGTCTTCGTGCTCTATTTCGGCACCGGCACCATGCGCCAGGCGGGCAAGTCCAGCGCGGTGGCCTACGTGGGCGAGCACCCCATCAGCGGCCAGGACTTCGACCTCGCGGTCAAGCAGGCCTATGAGAACCTGCGCCGCCAGAGTCCTGACATGTCCCGGGAGGATCTGCAGCGCATCCACTTCCGGGAGCAGGTGCTCAACCAGATGATCAACACCCTGCTCCTGGAGCAGGAGGCCGCCCGCCTGGGCCTGGCCGTGACCCCGGACGAGGTGCGCACGGCCATCGCCGGCGTGTCCGCGTTCCAGGCCGACAAGCGCTTCAACCCCGACCGCTACAAGGCCGTGCTGCGCGAGGCCCAGACCACCCCCGGCGAGTACGAGGCGGACATGGCGCGCCAGCTCCTGGTGGAGAAGGTCAAGCGCACCCTGAACCTGGCCGTGACCGTGGCCGAGCCCGAGGCCCGGGCCGCCTTCAACTTCGCCCGGGAGCAGCTCCGGCTGGACACCCTGCTCTTCGGCTGGGAGGAGTTCGCCGCCGCGGTCAAGCCCGCCGAGGACGAGATCAAGGGATTCTACGAGGCCAACCAGGAGCGCTTCAAGGTCCCGGCCCGGGTGAACCTGGAGACCGTGGCCGTGACCCCCAAGGCCCTGGCCCGGCCGGACGAGGTGAGCGAGGCCGACGTGGCCCAGTACTACGCGGCCCACGAGAAGAGCTTCGCCCAGCCCGAGGCGGCCAAGCTCAGGCACATACTGGCCCGGGTCGAGGAAGGCGCCCCGGCCGCCGAGGTGGAGAAGGCCCGGGAGCGGGTCCTCAAGCTGCGCCTGCGCCTGGACAAGGGCGAGGACTTCGCGGCCGTGGCCAAGGATGGCTCCGACGATCCCAGTTCGGCCCAGGGCGGCGAGCTGGGCTGGATTCCCCGGGGCACCACCGTCCCGGCCTTCGAGGAGGCGGCCTTCGCCCTCAAGCCCGGCCAGGTGAGCATGCCGGTGCGTTCTCCCTTCGGCTGGCACCTGATCAGGTGCGAGGACAAGCGGGCCGAGGGCGTGAAGACCCTGGCCGAGGCCGCGGCCGAGATCCGCGCCACCCTGGCCGAGGAGCGCGCCGCCTCCCGGGTGGCCGAGGTGCTGGACGAGGCCCTGGAGCGCACCCTGGCCGGCGAGGACCTGCGCAAGGTGGCCGGAGGCCTGAACCTCCAGGTGGCCGCCACCGGCCTGGTCCCTGAGCCGGCCATCGTCCAGGCCCTGGACCTCAAGCCCGAGGATGCGGCCAGGCTTTCCACCCTGGGCCTGGGCCAGACCCTGGACGCCCCCCTGCCGGTGGCCGACGGCTACCTCCTGGTGCGCAAGGCCGAGGCCCAGCCGGCCGCGGTCAAGCCCCTGGACGAGGTCCGGGAGGCGGTGTCCGAGGCGGTCAAGCGCCAGGGCGCCCTGAAGCTGGCCCGGGAGCGGGCCCAGGCGGCGCTGGCCGAGATCGCCGCGCCCGAGGGGGCGTCCGCCCTGCTCAAGCTCAAGGACCGGCTCTCCACCACCGACCCGGTGGGTCGCCAGGGCTTCATCAAGGGGCTGGGCCTCAATCCCAACCTGGTGGAGGACGCCTACAACGCGGCGGACGGGAGCTGGCTCGGCCAGGCCTACCCGGTGCAGAACGGCTTCGCCCTGGTGCGGCTCAAGGAGCGCATCTCCCCTTCCCAGGCCGAATGGGACTCGGAAAAGCAGACCTGGCTGGCGGCCCTGCGCCAGGCCAAGGAGCGGGAGCTCTTCCAGGCCTACCTCACCGACCTGCGCAAGCAGGCCAAGGTGAACGTCCTGGTGGACCCGGCGACCCTGGATTAGGGCGTCTTAAGGATAATACTGCGCGGCCCCGGGCGGGGCCGCGCTTTTTTTTGCCTGAGGAGCGAACTGCGGGCTTGCCCGCAGCCCGGGGGCGGGGTAGGGAACGGCCATGAATCCCGGAAACATCCTGTCGGACCTGCTGGATCCCACTGTGGTCAACCTGCTCACCGCCCTGGCGGTCTTTGTCCTGAGTTGCGCCCTGGGAGGATGGGTGGCCTGGCGCCGGCACAAGGCCCGGCGCGGGAAGGAGCCTCAGACGTCCAGGAAGCAGGACACCGAGGCCACGTAGCCCGCTATCGCGTCCCGGCCGTCCTCGTCCAGGCCGGCGAAGATCAGGCCCAGGAACACGCGCGAGCCGTCGGCGTCCAGGCTCTTGACCAGGCATTCCAGGGTGATGTCCAGTTCCGAGCCCGCCAGCCGGAATCCCAGCCGCACCGCGTTTCCCACCTCGAATCCCGGCAGGCGCTGGCCGGCCGCGTCCAGGGCCGCACGGCAGCCGCTGGTGGAGATGTTCATGACCATGGCCCGGTAGGCCGGGCCCACGCTGCCCGGCATTTCCAGCCCGGCGGGGATGAAGCAGTCCACCCGCTGGTCGCGGCGCAGGTTGAGCCGCTCGAAGGCCTTGGGATAGGCCAGGTAGAGCAGGCGGAAGGGCGTGACCTGGCAGGCCACCACCTGGCTCAGGAACCCGTACAGGTTGCCCTCGTGGATGTAGCGCACCTTGACCTTGCGCTCGGGGTAGAGCTGTTCGGTGATGCCGCCCGTGCGCGGCAGGTGGAGGAGCAGGAACCGGCCGCGCTCCAGTCCGGACAGGGTGGTGCGGAAGCCGGGCTCCAGGCCCTGGGCCTCCACCAGCATCCGCATGCCCAGCACTGCGGGCATGACCTCGCCGCTGATCTCGCTGACCCGGTTGGCGCTTTTCCCCGTTCCGGCCATGTCGGCTCTCCTTCAGGGCTCCGGTTGTCCGCCCCGGTCCATACTTCAACACGGCTCAATGCCAAACAAAGCCGACGCGGGCAAGGGCGCACGCCCTGGCCCGTCATCCGCCCAGGGCGGCCAGGACGATGGCCCTGGCCTCGGCCTGGATGGCGGCGAGGTGCTCCTTTCCCTTGAAAGATTCCGCGTAGATCTTGTAGATGTCTTCGGTTCCTGACGGTCTGGCCGCGAACCATCCGCTCTCGGCGGCGACCTTGAGCCCGCCGATGGCCGCGCCGTTGCCAGGGGCGTGGGTGAGCTTGGCCAGGATGGGCTCGCCGGCCAGGGCGTCGGCCGTGACCAGGTCCGGGGTGAGGTTCTTGAAGGCCTTCTTCTGGTCCGGGGAGCAGGACGCGTCGGAGCGTTCGTAGACCGGCGCGCCGAAGCGCTCGGTGAGGGAGGCGTAGAGCGCGGCCGGGTCCTGCCCGGTGACCGCGGTGATCTCCGCGGCCAGCAGGTCCATGATGATCCCGTCCTTGTCCGTGGACCAGGCCGAGCCGTCCATGCGCAGGAAGGATGCGCCGGCGCTCTCCTCGCCGCCGAAGCCCAGGTCGCCCGAGAGCAGCCCGTCCACGAACCACTTGAAGCCCACCGGAACCTCCACCAGGCGGCGGCCCAGGTGGGCGGCCACCCGGTCCAGCATGGAGCTGGACACCAGGGTCTTGCCCACGGCCGCGTCGGCCCGCCAGCCGGGACGGTGCTGGAACAGGTACCAGACCGCGGCGGACAGGTAGTGGTTGGGGTTGAGGAGCCCGGCCTCGCGGGTCACGATGCCGTGCCGGTCGTAGTCCGGGTCGTTGCCGAAGGCGATGTCGAACTGGTCGCGGAGCCCGATGAGGCCGGCCATGGCGTAGGGACTGGAGCAGTCCATGCGGATCTTGCCGTCCTTGTCCACGGTCATGAAGCCGAAGGTGGGGTCCACGCTGCGGTTCACCACCCGGATGTCCAGGCCGTAGGCTGCGGCGATGGGGTCCCAGAAGTCCAGGCCCGAGCCGCCCAGAGGGTCCACGCCGATGGCCAGGCCGGCGTTGCGGATGGCGTCCATGTCGATGATGCGGGCCAGCCCCTGCACGTAGGGGGCCACGTAGTCGTGGTCCCGGGTGGTGGACGCGGCGAGGGCGCGCTCGTACGGCATGCGCCTGACTCCGGCCAGGCCTGCGGCCAGGATCTGGTTGGCCCGGTCCTGGATGGCCTTGGTGGCGCCGGTGTCCGCCGGGCCGCCCTGGGGCGGGTTGTACTTGAAGCCGCCGTCCCCGGGCGGGTTGTGCGAGGGCGTGATGATCACCCCGTCGGCCAGGCCTTCCGCGCGGCCGCGGTTGTGGGAGAGGATGGCGTGGGAGATCACCGGGGTGGGGGTGTAGCCCCGGCCGGACCGCCGCTCGGGCTGGATGCGGGCCTCCACCCCGTTGCCCGCGAAGACCTCCAGGGCGGTGACGAATGCGGGCTCGGACAGGGCGTGGGTGTCCACGCCCATGAAGAGCGGACCGGTGCATCCCTGCGCCGCGCGATACTCGCAGATGGCCTGGCTCACGGCCAGGATGTGGCGCTCGTTGAAGGTCCCGGCCAGGGAGGCGCCGCGGTGGCCCGAGGTGCCGAAGGACACCAGCTGGGCCGGGTCGGCGGGGTCCGGGGCCACGGCGTAGTAGGCCGCCACCAGGCGGGGCACGTTGACCAGTAGTTCCTTGGGCGCGGGCTTGCCGGCCAGGGGATGCAGGGGCATGGGCGGCTCCTTGGCCGGGGCGTTCGCTGCGCGGCGGCCCCGGCGGTCAGGGTGCGGCCGCGGCGTGGGCCTCGGCCAGGCGCTGTTCCACGTAGGCCAGGAGTTCCGGGTCGAAGGCCTCCAGGTCGAAGCACAGGGCGTCCTCGCCCAGGATGCCGCCGGGAACCGGGGTGGCCAGCTCTCCGGGATCGCTGGCCAGGTCCGCGTACAGGCAGGCCGAGATCCAGCGGGCCGCGGGGTCGTCGTCGATCACGTCGATGATGGCGAACAGGGGACGCCCGGACTGGCCGGCGCGGGCCGCGCGCAGGGAGTGGCTGACCCCGGGCCGGCCGCGGTAGGCGAATTCGATCCCGGGCAGGCCGGCCAGGAAATCGCGCAGCCGCAGGAACGCAGCCCGCGCGCCGGCGGAGTCCTCGGCCCACTGTTCGAGAAAGGCCTCCAGCTCCCGCATCTCAGCGCACGCCGCGGGAGGCCAGGAAATCGCCCATCTTCTTGTCCGTGGCCGCGATGTGGAGCCGCAGCCAGTCCCAGAGGTAGCGCAGGATGTCGTTGGCCAGGTGGGGGGTGCGCAGCACCAGGTCCAGGTTGAAGGTCTCCGCGTGGCGGCGGAAGGCGACATGCTCGGCCTTGTGCGCCGGGGCGTCGGGATAGGCGGAGTCCGCCATGTACTTCTCCTCGGTGGCGAAGTGCTCCTCGGCGTACTGGAAGAGCTTCTTGATGAGGTAGACCAGGTCGGTCCCGGGCTTGTCCTGCCGGACGAAGTCCTGGGCCTCGTTGATCATGGCCACCAGGCGCTTGTGCTGCTCGTCCACGGAGTCGATGTTCACGGCCAGGGAGCCGTCCCACACCGCGCGCTGCATCTCGTTCATGGTGAACTCCTCGCTGGAGGTAAAATATAAGTATATCCGGGGGGCGAGCCGCTGGCAACCGGCAGCCCTTCTAGGGAACGCGCGTCGGGTCGTAGAGCACCGCCCGCAGGCCCTGTCCCTCCGCCCCCAGGTCCAGGGTCCCGAAGCCGGCGCCCGTGGCCAGGATGATCCCCTCCGGTCCGTTGGCGAAAGCGTCCACGCACTGGTCAAGGATGAGGGCCCCGGTGGGGGTGATGATCTCCCGGGTGAACTCCGTGGGGAAGACCGGCTTGCCCTTGAGCAGCTCCCGGGTGGCCGGGGCGGGCAGGGGCAGGACGCCGTGGGCGCAGCGCACCGTGCCCCGGAACCAGGGCAGGGGGCTGCAGGTGACCCGGTCCAGGCCCAGGCAGTGCAGGGCGTGGAAGGCCCCGGCCACGTCGGCCAGGGTGTCCGCCGCCCCCACCTCGTGGAAGTGGACCTGCTCCACGCCGATGCCGTGCACCGCGGCCTCAACCTCGGCCAGGCGGCGGAAGGCGGCGGCGCTGCGCTCCAGCACCCGGGCGGGCAGGGGCATGGCCGCGAGCAGCCGGAGCAGGTCCTCCAGGTGGCGGAGGGGCTGCTCCTGCGGGAAGGAGATGTCCAGGCGGCGGCCGGCCAGGCCGTGGCGCACGGTGCGCGGGCAGGAGAGGTCCGCCGCGATCCCGGCGGCGCGCAGGGCCTCCTGGAGCGGGGCGGGATCGTAGCCGACGTCGGCCAGGGCGGCCAGGAACATGTCGCCCCCCAGGCCAAAGGCTGCGTCGAGGTGCAGCGCGGGCATGCAGGTCTCCGTTTTGTCAGGGGATTCCGGTGGTTCCGAAAAGTGGGGAGTTGAATGTTTAGTCGCTTTGTGCGAGAAAGTATGCACCGGGCGCTGCGGTCGCGCAAGAGCGTCTGCGGCCCCAGCCCCGCGGCGGGGCAAAGGAGGATTCCATGCTCATCGGCAACTGGATGACCAAGGACCCCATCTCGGTGGCCCCCGACACCACCATGATGCGGGCGGCCAAGACCATCAAGGACAAGGCCGTGCACATGCTGCCCGTGGTGGACGCCGGCAACAAGGTGGTGGGCGTGGTGACCGACCGTGACCTCAAGGAGGCCTCGCCCTCCAAGGCCACCACCCTGGACGTGCACGAGCTGTACTACCTGCTCTCGGAGATCAAGGTCAAAGACATCATGACCTCCAAGGTGTACTCCCTGACTCCGGAGGACACCGTGGAGCGGGCGGCGGTGCTCATGCGCGACAAGCGCATCGGCGGCCTGCCCATCGTGGACGCGGACAGCCGCCTGGTGGGCGTGATCACCGAGAGCGACGTGATGGACGTGCTCATCAAGATCACCGGCGTGCTGCACGGCGGCTTCCAGATCGGATTCGCCCTGTCCAACCAGCCGGGCTCCCTCCTGGCCCTGATCGAGGATCTGGCCGCCAAGGGGTGCCGCATCATGAGCGTGCTCACCGCCTACGAGTCCAAGGCCGAGAACCAGAGACACGTCTTCATCCGGGTCATGGACATGGACAAGTCGGCCCAGAAGAAGCTCCTGGAGGAGCTGGGCGCCAAGCACACCGTGCTCTTCAGCGTCCGCGACGACGTGCCCGCGGTGCGGCCCTAGCCGGCCGCTACGCCATCATCCGGCCGGGAAGCCCGCGGGCTTCCCGGCCGTTTTCTTTTTCTTGGACCAGGCCAGGAGCCGGATCAGCCCGGCCTGGAGCAGGGCCAGCGACGCCAGGCCTTCGCCTGGAGTCAGCACGTGGTGGGCGCGGCCGGAGGGGGCCACGCTCCAGAACCCGTCGGGAGAGAAGAAGGAGAGCACGAAGCGGAGCTCGCCGTCCACCCGGGCGAAGACCGAGAGGGGTTCCCGGGCCGGGGCGGACGCCAGGAGGCGGCCGTCGGCCCAGGCCACGGCCGCGGCTCCGGCCAGCAGGCCGCACAGGACCAGGAAGCCCGCCCGGAGCCTGGCTTCGGCGCGGGGGGAGGCCAGGGCACGCACCCCCAGGGCGCGGGCCAGGAGGAGGCCGGCCGCTGCCCCCAGCAGGTTGAGGCAGAAGTCGTTCCAGTCCAGGTAGCCGGTGTTGGCGGGCCGGGCCAGGTACTGGAGAAGCTCGTCGGCCATGCCCGCCAGGCAGGCCAGGCCCAGGACCAGGGTCTCGTCCGCCAGGACCCGGCGCAGGAGGATGGCCAGCAGGGCATACTGCGGGTAGTGCACCCGCTCCACCGCAGTCACGATGAGCAGCCGGTCGGCCGCCGCGAGCAGGGCGGCCAGGGCCAGCCAGGCCAGGGCCTCCCGGCCGGAGACGCGGCCGCTGCGCCGGCCCGGTCCCAGCGCCAGCCAGGCTCCGACGGGGAGGGCGAGCAGGGCCAGGGCGTCCTGGATCCGGAGCGCGGCGGCCATGCCCACCCGGTTGGCCAGGCCGAGGTAGACGTCGCTCGCCAGTTCATGGGACAAGGTGGCGGCGAGATAATAGACCGCGGCCAGGGCGGACCAGGCCAGGGCCGGACAGGAGGTGCGCGGGTGTTCCATGGTCTTCGTGTCGTGCTGGTGGTGGTCCTGGCCCTGGGGGCCGGGAGCTGCGCCCTGCGCGCTCCCGATCCCTACGCCGGGCCGGCCGGATGGGCGGACGGGTACCCGGACGGGTCGGAGCGGCGCGCCGCGGCCCGGTTCCTGGCCGAGAACCTGCCCCCGGGCGACGCCGCGGACCTGGACCCGGCGGCCCTGGCCGAGCACCTGGAATACGCCTTTTTGGCCCGGGAGGCCATGCCCTGGGGCCGGCAGGTCCCCTTCGACCTGTTCCTGCGCTACGTGGTCCCCCACCGGGTGACCCAGGAGCGGCTCCAGCCCTGGCGCAAACAACTTTTCGAGACCCTGGTCCCGCTGCTGGCCGGGGTCGAGGACATCCGGGCCGCGGCCCTGGCCGTGAACCGCTGGTGCTTCTCCATGGCCGGCTTCTCCACCACGGCCCGCTGGGACCAGGGGCCGGCGGACACCTGGACCCGGGGCCTGGGCCGCTGCGAGGAGTTGACCATCCTGTTCGTGGCCGCGGCCCGGGCCGTGGGCATCCCGGCCCGCACCTGCCTGACGCCCTACTGGCGGCATTCCGACGACAACCACCTCTGGGCCGAGTTCTGGGACGGGGCGGGCTGGCGATACCTGGGCTCGGGCGAGCCCGAATCCCTGCCCGGCCTGGCCTGGTTCAGCCCGCACCTGCCCAAGGCCGTCCTGTTCCTGGCCGGGGCCTACGGCGGCCTGCGGCCGGGCGAGGTCACGGACGCTCCGGCGTACGCCGAGGGGCCGGGCTTCCTCCTGCTCAACCGCACCGCGGCCTACGCGCCCACCGGCCGGCTGCGGGCCGAGGTGGCCGGCCCGGACGGCCGTCCCGCGGACAACGCCACGGCCTTTGTCCACGTCTACAACTACGGGCGGTATGCGCCGGTGGCCCGCCTGGCCTGCGGCCCGGACGGGGCCGGGGAGCTGGAGGCGGGCGGCGGCGACCTCCTGGTGTGCGCGGCCCGGGACGGCAAGGCCGACTGCGCCCCGGCCCGGGTGGAGCCGGGCCGGACCACGGCCGTGCGCCTGGTCCTGGACGGCCGCCGGCTGCCTGAGGGCGAGCGGCGCATGGACTACGCCGAGGACCCGGATCGCAGTGCGGCCGCGGCGGCGGCGTTCGCCCAGGTCGAGGCGGCTGCGGCGCCGGTCCGCGCCGCCCTGGAGGCCGAGCGGAAGGCCCGGCTGGAGTCCTTCGCGGCCCTGGCCGGCCGGGCGGCCGGGGGGCCGGACACCCCCCTGGCCAAGGCCCTGGCCGAGGCCGGCGCCAACGTCCCGGAGCTCCTGCGCGGCCTGGACCTGGCCGCGGCCCGGGGGCGGGAAGACTTCGAGGCCGCCGCGGCCATGGTGCTGGGCATGCCCTCCAAGGACCGGGCCGTGGCGTCGGGGCCGCGCCTGGCCGCGGAGGCGCGTCTGGCCCTGGACGCCCGGGCCGGACTCAGGGCGCGGGGTCTCCTGGACTACGACGACGAGGTCTTCGTGCGCGGGGTGTTGCCCGGCCGCATCCTGTTCGAACAGTTCTCCCACTGGCGGGAGGGGCTGGCGGCCCGGGTCGCGGGCTGGGCGGGCCAGGCCCGGGACCTTCGGTCCCTGGTCCGCCGCGTCAACCGGCTGTTGGCCGGGATGTCCCGGATCGCGCCCCGGGGCCGGGGCGTGCTCATGACCCCGGCCCAGGCGCTGGCCGCAGGCGGGTGGCAGCATCCGGACGAACTGCTGGTCCTGGGCGGGGCCCTGCTGCGCAGCCTGGGCGTCCCGGCCCGGCTGCACCCGGACCGAAACTGGCTGGAGTTCTTTGACGGAGCGGCATGGCTGCCCCTCTACCCCGGGCAGCCCGGGGACCTGGGCGACACCCGGGCCACGGCCGAGGCCGCGGCCTTCTACGGGCCGCACGCCCGGGTGGAGGTGCGCTTCCGCCGGGGCGGCGAGCCCCTGTCCGGGGAGGAGGCGCAGTACTACCGGGATTTCGCCGTGAGCCAGCTGCTGGATCCGGGGTTCTTCGCGGTGCTGGAGGACCCGGGCCTGTCCTGGGAGGAGGGGGCCGCGGTGCTGGACCTGCCGGCCGGGGAGTACCTGCTCACCTGCGGGGCGCGCGGCGGCTCGGGACGTCCCCTGGTGCGCAGCCGGGTGCTGGACCTGGCCCCGGGCCAGGCCGTGTCCCTGGAGATGTCCCTGGACCCGGGGGACTAGTGTTGCGTCCGCGAATTGGCGCGACATTTTTTCACTGCGCAATATTGCGGGATCAAACGTTTTTATTCTCAAAATACCTATCGGTATTTTGAGGACGTGACACTAGCGCCGCCCCTGCATGACGCATGCTGGTCGCAGGGGGTGAAATCTAGTCCCTGGCCTGCAGCCGGGCGGTCAGGGTTCCGCTCCAGGGGCCGATGCGCACCGCGGCCTGGACCTTGACCGGCAGGTTGTCCTCCGCGGGCGCGGCCCAGATGCGCACCAGGCGGTCCCGGATGCCGAACAGCCCCTCCACTCCGGCCATGTCCACCTCCACCCGCAGGGTCCGGAAGCCGCCCAGGGGGGTTTGCACCTCTTCCCATTCCGTGGCCTTGGCCGTGGCGTTGGCCGTGCGCCGGCCGTCCGTCACCGGCCGGCGGGCCTCCGCGCCCGGGGCCAGGGTTTCGCGGCGCAGGGAGAGGAGCAGGCTCAGGGGGTCGAGCAGGGGGCCCGGGGCCTGGAGCGTGTTGGCCCAGCGGCCGTCCTCCAGGAGCAGGTATTGGGACGGGGGCTGGTCCAGGAACATTTCGCCCGTGGACGTGCTCCGGCCGGTGTGGGCCTCGCGGGTGAAGTGCAGGCTGCGGTCCGCGGCCCGGTCCCAGCGGGTGGAGTAGGCGTTCTGCACCGGCAGGAAGAGGTCCACGAAGGCGTTGGAGCGGGCGGTGAGCCGGGCGACGAGGACCTCGGCGTGGGGAAAGAAGCCGGGTCCGGTCTCCAGCGCCATCTCCCCCACCGGGACGAGGCCCCACGCCAGGGCGTAGGTCAGGCGCTCGGCCGCGGCGGGGCGGGCGCACAGGAGCAGGAGGAGCAGGAGGAGGGCGGGCAGGAAGGCCGGGAGGGGAGGGCGGAAAGCGTTAGGGCCGGCTTTCGCCGGCCCTCCCCTAAAGAAGACAGGGAAATGTGGTTGGCTGGAACCGCATTCCCGTCCGGAAAAAAGCCTTATGGTTTTTCTGCACAGTGTCAAGGAAAAGCCAAAAAATAAGTTGTGCCAACGTTTTTCGCATACATGGCGGGCCGGTGCCGGAATCTGGGGGCCGTGTTTTGCCCAGGGTGTGGAAAAAAGTCAGCGCACCAGGGTGGTCAGGTTGAAGATGGGCTCCATGATGGCCACCACGATGAAGGCGATGACCAGGCCCACGGCCAGGATGAGCAGTGGTTCGGCCAGGGCCACCAGGCGCTTGAGCACGTTGTCCACCTCGCGCTCCAGGATGTGCGCCAGGCGCAGGAGGAAGGGGCCGAGCTGGCCCACCTTCTGGCCCGAGGACAGGGTGAGGATGTAGACCTCGGGATAGATGCCCTGCTTGTCCAGCACCCGGTCCAGGGGGCGGCCGGCGGCCACCTCGTCCCGGGCCTCGATGATCTTGTCCTTGAAGAAGCGCGAGGCCACGGCCTCGGCCGAGCTCTCCAGGGCCTGGACCAGGGGGATGCCCGCCTCGATCTGGAAGCCCAGCAGCCCGGAGAAGCGGGCCAGCATGTACTTGTGCACCAGGGGCAGCCGCCAGAGCAGGCGGTCCTTCCAGAAGGCCAGGCCGGAGAAGCGCCGGAAGGCCAGGGCCGCCAGGAGGACCAGGAGCACGGGCAGGAGCAGGCCGGCCGGGCCGAGGTTCTCCAGGGTCTGGCCCACGGCCAGGAGCAGGGTGGTGGAGGCCGGCAGCTTGCCCTTGGCCGCGGAGAAGATGCCGGCGATCTTGGGCAGCACGTTGGACAGCAGGAAATAGACCGCGCCCATCCCCACGCAGCAGATGACCCCGGGATAGACCAGGGCGGTGACGAGCCGGCCCTGCACCTCGGCCCGCCGCTCCTCGTTGTCCGCGATGCTCTCCAGCACCTGGCCCAGCCGGCCGGCGCCCTCGGCCACCTTGATCATGCCCACGTACACCCCGGGGAACAGGGCGCCGTGTCGGGACAGGGCCTGGGAAAAGGGTTCGCCCTCCTCCACCCGGTCGCGGACGGAAAGCCAGACCTTGGACGCCTGGGTCCCGGACATGCGGCCGATGAGCTCCAGGCTCTTGGCCAGGGAATGGCCGCTCTGCAGGAGCACGCCCAGGTAGTAGAAGGATTCGGCCAGCCGGATGCCCGACCCGGGCAGCAGGCGGCGCAGGGAGGGCAGCAGGCTCCGGCCGCGCCGGCCGGATTCGTCCACCGGGGTCAGGGTCAGCGGGACGAGGCCGCGCTCGGTGAGCAGGGTGTAGGCCCGGGCCCGGCTTTCGGCTTCGATGAAGCCTTTCTGCTTCTTGTGGGCCTGGTCGGCGGCGGCGTACTGGAAGGTGGGCATGCTGGGCCGTTGTTGACAAAGCCTTGCGGCAGGACCTAAGTGTTCGTTTCTCCGGAATCAGGTATTCCGCCGGGTTGATGCCGGCGCCACGTCGCAAAAGATCGTCGACGCGGTTCCAGGGGGTGTATCCCAATCCCCTGGGCCAGGCAAGGGAGACGCCGCTGGTGAAGATGTCGTTCAGCGCCCTGTCGGGGCGGACCTGGCTCCGGCCGCTGTTGTTCGCCCTGCTGGTCTATGCCGCCACCCTGGCCGTCCGGCTGGGTGACCTGCCCAAATGGGACCACGATCAGCTCCGGGTGGACGGCGAGTACATCATGGCCACCCACGACGCCTACGCCTGGCTGGCCGGGGCCTACGGCGTGGGCACCGGCGCGGGCACGCCCCTGGCTCGCATGGCCCGGGCCTATGCGGACCTCACCGGCCGGCCGGCCGGGGAGTTCGCCTTCTTCGCCCCGGCCGTGGCCGGCTCCCTGGTGGCCGTGGCGGTGCTGCTCTGGGCCTGGATCCTGGGCGGCCTGGAAGCCGGCCTGGGCGCGGGGCTCCTGGCCGCCCTGGCCCCGGGCTTCTACTTCCGCACCCGGCTGGGCTACTACGACACGGACATCGCCACCCTGCTGTTTCCCGTGCTGCTGAGCTGGGTGGTGGCCTACTGGCTGGGGCCGCACCTGCGCCAGCCCCTGGACCTCCTGCGCCGCCGGCCCGAATCCGGGGATCCCGCCCCGGTTCCGCTGGCCTGGCCCCTGGCCGCCGGACTCCTGGCGCGCCTGTGCGGCCGTGACTGGCACACCCATCTGCCGGACTTCGCCCTCCTGGTGGGGGGAGCCGCCCTGGTCCTGGCCCTGGTCCTGGGCCGGCAGGCCGTGCGGCCCCGCCTGGCGTGGGGTGTCGCCCTGTTCGGTCTGGCCGGGTTCTTCGGCAACCTGGGCCTGGGCCTGGCGGCGTTCTTCCGCTTCGGCCCCCGCTTCGCGGCGTCGGCGCTGGAGCGGCTGTGGCCGTCCCTGGCCGTTGCCGCTCTCGTCCTTGCCCTGGCCGGCTTGAATCCCGACCTGGTGAACCAGGCCCTGAGGAAGTTCCAGGTCTATTCCAAGACCGCGACGGAGGTGGCGGATGCGCCCGCAAACCGCAGCCAGACGCCGGTCCCGGGCTTGCAGGAAGGCGTCCCCGCCGGGCCGCCGCCGGTCTATCCGGGCATCACCCAGAGCGTGGTGGAGGCCCAGAACGCGCCCATCGGGGAAACCCTGGCCCAGGTCACGCCCCGGGCCTGGATCACCCTGGCCGGCCTGGCCGGGTTCGTCCTGGTGGTCCTGGCGCGTCCCACCGCGGTCTTTCTCCTGCCCCTGGGTCTCCTGGCCCTCCTGGGCCACAAGCTGGGCGTGCGCATGACCATGTTCGGCGGGCCGGCCGCGGCCCTGGGCCTGCTCGTGCCCGTGGCCTGGGGAGTGCGTCGCCTGCTTGCCGGCCTGGCCTGGCGCAACTGGGCAGCCTTGCTGGCCGCCACCGCGGTGGCCGGGGCGGTCATGGGCCCCACCGTGCGGGACTACTACCGGCAGCCCCCCACGCCCATCTTCACCAAGCCGCACGCGGTGGCCCTCAAGGCCCTGGGCCAGTTCTCCCCTGCGGACAGCATGGTCTGGACCTGGTGGGACTGGGGCTACGCCACCCAGTACTACGCCCGGCGCATGTCCTTTGCCGACGGGGCGCGGCACAGCGGCGACTACCTGTTCCCCCAGGCCCTGGTCCTGACCACGCCCATCCCGCTCCTGGCCAGCCAGGTGATGGCCTATTCCGCGCTGGCGAACCATGCGCCGTGGCGCGAATGGGACCGGCATTCCGGGGACGAGGTCATGGCCTTCCTCGGCCAGGTCGCCCGGCAGCGCTTCGAGCAGCGGCCCCGGGAGCGGCAGTACCTGGTGGTGGCCTGGGAGAACCTCCGGCTCATGTACTGGATCAGCTACTACGGGTCCTGGGATCTGGTCGCCGGGGAGGGATTGCACGGAATCTGCCGGGAGATCGGCGGCAGTTTCCAGGTCGACAGAGAGCAGGGGATTCTCCGGGGAGAGGGAGGAGAGCCCATCCCCCTGGCCAGCCTGGACGAGCTGGGGCCTGGCGGCCGCAAGTACCACGAGTTCCACAACCAGTCGCGGGCGCACCTGATTGTCAACGACAGCGCCAGGCAGGCCGTGCTCATGGACGACCTGGCCTACAACAGCATGATGGTCCAGATGCTCATGGCTCCGCCCGACTCGCCGGCCTACAACGGCGCATTCCGGATGGTCTACGAGGGCTTCCCCATGGTTCGCATCTACGAGGCTCTCTAGGCGAGGCCCTCCAGGCGGCGGGGCGGAGCCTCAGCGCTGGCGGGGACGGAAGCGGGAGGCCACGATCTCCTCGTCTTCCTGGCGCGCGCTCAGGGAGAGCTCCCCGGACCCGCCGAAGCAGACGAAGCGGCCCTCGCGCAACTCCACCAGGCCCGCGGACAGGACCTTGGCGTAGGGCAGCTGCTCGCGCATCTCCTCGTGCCGGATGCCCTCCGGGAAGATGATGGGGATGGGCTGGCCGGAAAAGTCTTCGACGACGAGGTATTTCATGGTCGGCTCCTTGGGCCCGGGGATGCGGGGCCGGGTGAGGGCGATGCCCGCGCTCAGGCGCGGGTCAGGTTTTCCAGGTACCACCGGTAGGTGTCGCGAACCCCGTCCTCCAGGCCGATGCGGGGCCTCCAGCCCAGGGAGGCGAGCCGGCCCACGTCCAGAAGCTTGCGCGGGGCTCCGTCGGGCCTGGACGCGTCGAACACGATCTCGCCGGCAAAGCCCACCGCCGCGCGGATCAGTTCGGCCAGCTCCCGGATGGTCAGGTCCTGGCCGCAACCCACGTTGACTATCTCCTCGCCGCTGTAGTTGGCCATGAGAAACAGGCTGGCCTCGGCGAGGTCGTCCACGTGCAGGAACTCCCGGCGCGGGCTGCCCGTGCCCCAGACCGTCACCGAGGGCGCCCCGGCCAGCTTGGCCTCGTGGAGCTTGCGCAGGAGCGCGGGCAGCACGTGGGAGTTCTCCAGGTCGAAGTTGTCCCCCGGGCCGTAGAGGTTGGTGGGCATGAGGGAGATGGCGTCGAAGCCGTACTGGCGGCGGAAGGCCTGGCAGAGCTTGATGCCCGCGATCTTGGCCACCGCGTACCACTGGTTGGTGGGCTCCAGGGGGCCGGTGAGCAGGCAGTCCTCGGCCATGGGCTGGGGCGCGTGCTTGGGGTAGATGCAGGAGGAGCCCAGGAACAGGAGCTTCTTGGCCCCGTGGCGGTGCGCGGCCTCGATGACGTGGTTCTGGATGGCCAGGTTGTCGTAGATGAACTGGGCCGGATAGGTGGCGTTGGCGTGGATGCCGCCCACCTTGGCCGCGGCCAGGAACACGTAGTCCGGCCGCTCGGTCGCTAGCATGTCCCGCACCGCGCGCTGGTCGGTGAGGTCGCACTGGGCGCGGGTGCGCAGGAGAAGGTTGGAGAAACCCGCGCGCTGCAGGGCGCGCACGATGGCGGAGCCCACCAGCCCGCGGTGTCCGGCCACGTAAATCTTGGCGTCTTTTTCCATGTCCCATTCCCTGGCCCGGTTGGCCGATGCGCAGCCTATCCGCTTTGTCCGCGCCTGAAAACCCTCCCCAGGGGCACGTTTGCATGGCCGGGCGAAGGGAGTATGCTGAGCAGATGCCTTGGAATCATCCCGCGTCCTCGCCTCAGGATATGCTCCGCTCGGGCATCCCCCTGGCCCACCTCAAGATCGGGGAGTGCATCGTGAGCACCCGGCCGCTCCTGGTGAGCACGGTGCTGGGCTCCTGCGTCTCGGTCTGCTTCCATCACCCGGCCAGCCTAACCGGGGCCATCTTCCACGCCATGCTCCCCACCGTGTCCATGGCCCGCGACGCCAAGCCCTGCTGCAAGTTCGTGGACTCGGCCATGGACCTGGTGGTGACCCGCCTGGGCCGCCTGGGCATCCCCCTGGCCGGGGTGGAGTGCAAGCTGTTCGGCGGCGGATTCACCATCCAGCCCGAGCGCAAGGAGCACGTGCGCAACGTGGTGGACGTGGGCCGCAAGAACGTGGAGGTGGCCCGGGCGGCCCTGGCCGGCCTGGGGCTCAAGATACTGTCCGAGGACGTGCTGGGTCGGTACGGCCGCAAGCTGTTCTTCGCCACCCATACCGGCGAGGTCTGGATGCGCAACGTGTCCTGCTCCGCCCCGGCCTCGGGAGAGTGAGCGGCCCGGCCTGCGCGGCCCCCGCGAAACCGGGGAGCTACGCCAGGGGGCCGCGGGCCAGGAAGCCGGGGTTGCGCAGGTCCGGCTTGTTGTAGGCCAGGGGCGCGCCGTCCCAGGTGAGCACCGCGCCGCCCGCCCCTTCCAGGATGGCCTGGCCCGCCGCGGTGTCCCACTCCATGGTGGGGCCCAGGCGGGGGTAGAGGTGGGCCGATCCTTCGGCCAGCTTGCAGAACTTGAACGCCGCTCCGTGCGGCGCGGTGCGCGGAGAGTCCAGGGCGTCCAGGTAGCGTTGGAGTTCCGGCGAGGGATGGGAGCGGCTGACGACGACCACCGCCTCCCGGGCCGGCGCGGGCAGGGCGCGGACCGGAACCGGCCTGCCGTCGTCCAGGCGAAAGGCCCCCAGGCCCGGTCCGCCCAGGTAGGTGAGGCCGGGAGCCGGGGCGTGCACCACGCCCAGCAGGGGCCGGGTCCCTTCCACGATCCCGATGTTCACCGTGAACTCGCCGTTGCGCTTGACGAACTCCTTGGTGCCGTCCAGGGGGTCCAGGAGCAGGTGGCGGGTCCAGCGGGCGCGCTCCTCGGAGGAGGGCAGGTCGCCCTCCTCGGAGACCAGGGGCACGTCCGGGAGCATCTTCTCCAACTCGGCCTTGACCAGGTCGTGCGAGGCCCGGTCCGCCCGGGTCAGGGGGGAGTCGTCGGCCTTGATCTCCACCTCGAAGTCCGTGGCGTAGACCGCCATGATCTCCTTGCCGGCGCGCTGGGCCAGTTCGGCCAGGGCCAGGGCCAGGTCCAGGTCGAAGGCGCTGCTCACGCCTGTTCTCCCTGGCCGCACGCCAGGCCGAGCCGGATGCGGCGGCGCTCCTCGGCCTCGCGGTGGCGGCGCTCGTGGGTCTCGTTCTCCAGGATGAGTTCGGGGACCCTGGCGGGCCGGCCGGCCCGGTCCAGGGCCACGTAGGTCAGGTAGGCCGAGGCCGCGTGGCGCACCTCGCCGGTGGTGATGTTCTCGGCCTCCACCCGCACCCCCACTTCCAGGGAGGTTTGGCCCACGTAGTTGATGCTGGCGTAGACGAAGAGCAGTTCGCCCACGTAGCAGGGACTCAGGAAGTCCAGGCGGTCGATGGAGGCGGTCACCGCGTTGCCGCGGCAGTGGCGCATGGCCACCACCCCGCCCGCGGTGTCGATGTGCTTCATGATCACCCCGCCGTGCACGTTGCCCATGGGGTTGGCGTCCTGGGGCAGCATCTGGTGGGCCATGACCACCGTGCTCTCGCTCACGCGCTTGCCTTGCATGGATGCTCCTTGCGGGGTTCGTGTCCCGGAATGCGGGAAAGGCCGGGGGACGGGCCGGGTCCGCCGACCTCCGGTCACTCCATGGTGATGGCCAGGCCCTGGGGCGTGGGGGTGACGGTCGGGGCCTTGCCCGGCCGGCCGTCCGCGCCCGGCTTGGCGTAGTCTAGCACCAGGCGGACCTTGTCGGGGTAGGCGCCCACCCGGACGGCGGTCAGCGCGCCGCCGGCCACGGGGATGGAGGACGCGCCCTGGTAGGCGAACCGGCCGGGCATGTCCACCACGAAGCGAGGCGGGCCGGCCAGGGGGAAGGCCGTGAATCCCTCCACCGGACTGCCCGCAGTCACGGTGATGCGGGTGGTCCCGCCCGAGACGGTCGCGGTGACGGCCGAGATGGTGCGCAGCCCGGCGGTCGCGGTCGCGGCCTTGGCCGGTTCGGCCGCCGGCTTGGCCGCCGGGGCGGCGGGGGCGGGCTTGGGCGCCTGGGCCGCCGGG
>JBFMHA010000040.1:0-31251 GCA_040753075.1 Thermodesulfobacteriota bacterium | reverse complement strand
CTGCCCGGGATAGCCGCCCCCATCGGCCCCTGCATCAGAACATCCCAGGGAGTAGTGCGCCCGAAAAACGGCCTTCGGGGCCCGAACGCCGCCTTTGGCCGCCGGCAAGGCCCCCTCGGCCGCAAAGTGCAGGTCGTGTGAAGGACACTCCCGCAACCAAAACGCAAAAACGCCCCCGAGAAAGCCTCCCGGGGGCGCTCGTGAAATATGCGGGCTAGCCGGGCGGGACGTAGAAAGGCCCCGGGGTGTTTTCCGGCCCCCGGGGCCTATTTTTGGAGTGCGCCTATGGCCTTGGGCTTGCATATGTGGGAAAATGTGGTTAGTTGTGACTTGTAGTGACGTGTAGTGACGTTAACTGAACGTCAGGGAATAAAAAGGTGACGCCATGGCTATGCCCATTGCACCGACGCCGGTATTGAGCGGGAAGGACGCGCAGGACTTTTTGGCTAAGGTCGAGAAGGACCAGGCCAAGCCGCTCTACGCCAAGCCGACGCCGAAGATCGAGGAAGCCCGGAGGGTGGCACTTGCCAAGTGGGGAAAGAAATAGCCACCTGGACAGTGTAGGTATTTTCAAGGCCGTCGAAGACTTCACCGTCTTCGGCGGCTTTTCTTGTTCCGACGAAGACCTGGACGACTTCATTCACAACGACGCGCGGGACCAGCAAGCACGGCTTCTTTCAGTGACCTATGCCTACAGCTTGCGGCTGGACGGCGGCTATTCCCCTCCCGTGGCCTTCGCCAGTCTGGCCAACGACTCCTTGAAGCTCAAGCCGGAACAGATTGAAACCGCGGGCCTGGGGGACGTAGGCTACCAGGAATTTCCGGCGGTGAAGGTTTGCCGGCTCGGCGTTCATGCCGAGTTCAAGCGCAAGGGGATTGGAACAGCGGTCCTCAACATCATCAAGCGCCTTTTTCTGACCGCGAATCGCACCGGCTGCCGGTTCATTACTGTGGACGCCTACAACAACCCCGCCACGCTCGCTTTCTACCAGGCCAACGACTTTGAGTTCCTCTGGAGTAAGGACGCCTCCCGCCACACCCGGGCCATGTTCTGTGACCTGACGCGGTTCAAGGCTGGGTTGTCCGCTCCGCAGTAATAACGGAACCCGCCGCCCGTTATCAATCCTGCCCAGCCTTTTAGCCTAAATTTTCCGACACAAGCCGACGCGACCAATCCTAACGTGTTCCTGGGCTATGCAGCCAGGATTTGCACGCCGGAAACGCATTACGGTGCGTTGTGCTGCATTTTTCGGCCTTGGGGCTGGGCTGGGCGCTGGGCCGGGCTGTCAAAAGCAAGTGAGGCCCTTGTCCTGGATGATTGGGCATTGTTATGAGGGGGTACTGGCAAGCTTCCTGTAACCGCAAGGACTGCGGCAAGCTGCCGGGCTTCAACTTCTACCGCACCAAGATTGACTGGATGGCGGGCATCGCGGTCTTCAACCCGAAGGCTGCCGCCCGGCTGATGGCGATCAAGAACGCGTAGTATTGTCTTGAGGAGCGGGGACTTCCCCGCTCCTCATCTCATTAATTTTAGCGGCAAGTAGGGCGATCAAGTCTTTGCCGAATTTCCCATAAAAAACACCACTTGAACTGGTGTAAATTGCTACGCGCAAGCTCCGAAGTTGGACGTATGTCCAAGCTCGCGATGTGCATCTAGGATAGATTACTTCTAGAGTCGCATTGATAAATACATCAAGTGGAATTCTACAATGAAACTCTTCTCCATCATTTAGGAGTAATGGCATCCGTGGATTCAGTGGGTCTGCGAAGTCGAGCAATTGTAGCCAGTATTTTTTTTTGAATAAACCAAATCTAAAGCCAAAATTTGTAACTCTTGTGGAGCGTCTTGAGATATTGGTTGCGTTAATCGCAAGGTAGCTTTGTGTGTCCTTTGTAATAGATCCATACATTTGTGAGTATTTTGCAATATGGCAATAGGCATTGAGTCTTGTGTTATTGTCCTTTCTCGCTAAATATATTGTTGCGATAACGGCAGATAAGGTTCCAGCCGCTGTCAGCGCATTCACAATGAGATTCGCTAAATCATCAACTACAATGTTGAAGGTAAACATCAGCACGCCTCATGATTTATGTAGTAGCGTCACGATAGCTAGAATCAATTTCATCTAAATGCTTCTTGTTGAATATGGTTATCCCGGAGTTTCCACCTTCAGAAAGCGAAAGCAAATTCCGAATTATCCTGTGGTCAATCCCTGTATCTATTGAGATGCTGTCGTAGTCAAAGACTTGTACATTATATCCATGGGGCTCATCTTCGCAAAATTTGCCGTTGATATAATCTTCTAAAATGGCTGCCATCTCCGATTCGCGTTGCAGCTTGTGGAGCGTGCGGGGGTTGTGGCCTCGATAGCGTTTCAGCGGGATGCGGAGCGGGTATAGGGGCATCTTTTTCGTCTCACGCCTTGCGAAATAGTTTTCCCGAACTTGCCCCAAGAAGGGGAAGAAGTCCATGAAGGTCTGCTAGTATGCTCGCTAGCCGGCATGGGATACGACCCATTCGTCACTGACCGGGAGCACCATGAACAGGCCATGGGTTGGAATTTCCAACCTGGACCCCTGGCGGACCCCCGGAATGTAGATTCTGGGGCCGGTCAGATCGGCGGTTGGCCGGAGGAAGGGCAGGGGCGCGGGAAGGCTTGCGGGGAGCGGCTTGTGAGGCTTTCTGGCGGAAAACGACGCTAGAGCGAGAAACGGCCAGGGTTGGAAATAGGGTGGAAAACGAGAAAAGGGCTTACAGCCGATTTGCTGTAAGCCCTTGTCTTTTCTGGCTCCCCGGCACGGACTTGAACCGCGAACCTAGTGGTTAACAGCCACCCGCTCTGCCGATTGAGCTACCGGGGAACGTGGACCCGCCGGGTGGGCCTGGTGATCCGCATCTGCGGTTGGGGCCTCCCGTGCGAGGGACGCATTCATACGGAGATTCACGGGCCTCGTCAAGCCTCGGGCGGGGGAGGGTGAAAAAAAACCCGGGGGCCGGACGGAAAGCCCGCGCCGGAACGGCCCCGGCCTGCCGGACGGGGCTGCAGCGCCCCCCGTTCCTTGACGCTGGCCGGCAATTGGACTAGTCCTCTTGGGTTCTTTCGGAACGCCACATCGCGCCAGCACGCCGGCGCGCAGGAGTTACGGCCTTGAGTGACAGCGGCGGCCAGCAGAAGAAGATCAAGCTCCCGGTGAAATCCCCCTGCGTGGACCTGGTGCAGCCCATGCTCCAGGCCATGGACCGGGCGGGGGAACTCAACGAGGTTCTGAAGAACCGCGTGGGCAAGGCCTGCACCCTCATGGACGAGGGCGTGCCCCTTTTCCCCAACACCTTCAAGAAAAACGCCCAGGTCGCCGACATCCTGGAGGCCTACGAGCCGCGCACCGCCGAGGAGCTGGAGGCCGATCCCGCCTCCTTCGGCCTGGCCGGCCGCATCGTTTCCCAGCGCTCCTTCGGCAAGGTGACTTTCTTCCATCTCCAGGACGCCACCGGCCGGATGCAGGTCTTCGCCTCCCGCGAGGACCTGGGCCAGGCGGCCTACAACGTGTTCAAGCGCCTGGACACCGGCGACATCGTGGGCGCGGTGGGGACCCTGTTCCGCACCAAGACCGGCGAGCTCACCCTCAAGGCCTCCCGGGTGGACCTGCTCACCAAGTCCATGCGGCCCCTGCCCGACAAGTGGCACGGCCTCAAGGACGTGGAGACCCGCTACCGCCAGCGCTACGTGGACCTCATCGTCACCGACCGCACCCGGGACATCTTCCAGGCCCGCACCGCCATCGTGCGCGAGTTCCGCAACTACCTGGACGCCCAGGGCTTCATGGAGGTGGAGACCCCCATGATGCAGCCCATCCCGGGCGGGGCCACGGCCAAGCCCTTCATGACCCACCACAACGCCCTGGACATGCGCCTGTACATGCGCATCGCCCCGGAGCTCTACCTCAAGCGCCTGCTGGTGGGGGGGTTCGAGAAGGTCTACGAGATCAACCGGAATTTTCGCAACGAGGGCATCTCCACCCAGCACAACCCGGAATTCACCATGTGTGAGTTCTACTGGGCCTACGCCACGTTCCAGGACCTCATGGACCTCACCGAGAACCTCTTCGCCCACATCGCCGAGAAGGTCACAGGCTCCACCAAGGTCATGTACCAGGGCCAGGAGATCGACCTCGCCCCGGGGACCTGGCGGCGCATGACCTTCCACGAGTCCCTGGAGAAGGTGGGCGGCCTGTCCCCGGATGTCTACCGGGACTACGAGGCCGCGGCCAGGCTGGTGCGGGAGCAGGGCGAGAAGGTCATCAAGGGCGAGAAGCTGGGCAAGGTCCAGGCCAAGCTCTTCGACATCTTCGTGGAGCCCAAGCTCGTCCAGCCCCACTTCATCTACCACTATCCCACGGACATCTCCCCCCTGTCCCGCAAGAACGAGCAGGATCCCTCTGTCACCGATCGCTTCGAGCTGTTCATGACCGGCCGGGAGATGGCCAACGCCTTTTCCGAGCTCAACGACCCGGTGGACCAGCGCCAGCGCTTCCAGGAGCAGGTGGCCGAGAAGGAGGCCGGGGACGAGGAGGCCCACTTCATGGACGAGGATTACGTCCGCGCCCTGGAGTACGGCATGCCCCCGGCCGCGGGCCAGGGCGTGGGCATCGACCGGCTGGTGATGCTGCTCACCGACTCGCCCTCCATCCGCGAGGTCATCCTCTTCCCGCTCCTGCGGCCGGAGGTCGGCGGCGGCTCATGAGCTTCCCCCTGTTCGTGGCCCGGCGCTATCTCCTGGCGCGGCGCAAGCAGGCCTTCATCTCGGTCATCTCCCTGATTTCGGTGCTCGGCGTGGCCCTGGGCGTGGCCTCGCTCATCGTGGTCCTCGGGGTCATGAACGGCTTTTCCGAGGATTTGCGCTCCAAGATCCTGGGGGTCAACGCCCACGTGCTGGTCTCCAGCGTGGGGCAGGGGATGGAGGACTACGCCGGCCTGTCCGCCCGGGCCGCGGCCCTGCCCGGGGTGGCCGGGGTCACGCCCTTCATCTATTCCGAGGTCATGGCCTCCACCACCCAGGGGGTCAAGGGCGTGGTGCTGCGCGGCATCGACCCCGCAGGCGCGGACACGGTGCTCTCCATCTCCCGGGACCTGGAGCAGGGCTCCCTGGCCGACCTGGCCGCCGAAGGCGGTCCGCCCAGGATCATCGTGGGCCGGGAGCTGGCCGACCGCCTGGGCCTGCGCGCCAACAGCCTGGTGAACCTGCTCTCGCCCACCGGCCGCCAGAGCGCCGCGGGCTTCACCCCCAAGGTGAGCAGCTTCCGGGTGGCGGGCATCTTCAAGACCGGGCTGTTCGAGTACGACTCCTCCCTGGCCTACGTGACCATTCCCGCGGCCCAGGAGCTGCTGGGCTTCAAGTCCGACCTGGTCACCGGCCTGGAGATGCGCGTCCACGACGTGGAGCGGGCCGACCAGGTGGCCGAGGAGGTGCGCGAGGCCCTGGGCGGCTTCCCCCTGTACGTGCGCCACTGGAAGGAGATGAACGCCAACCTCTTCGCCGCGCTCAAGCTGGAGAAGACGGCCATGGCCGTCATCCTCATCATGATCGTGCTGGTGGGCTCCTTCTCCATCATCACCACCCTGGTCATGCTGGTCATGGAGAAGACCCGGGACATCGCCATCCTGCGCTCCATGGGCGCGTCCGCCGCGGAGATCCGCAACATCTTCATGCTCCAGGGCTCCATCATCGGCCTGGTGGGCACGGTCCTGGGCTTCGTCCTGGGCCTGGCGGTATGCTTCCTGCTCAAGCGCTACCAGTTCATCGAGCTGCCGCACGGGGTCTATTCCCTGGACCGGCTGCCGGTGCTCCTGTCCTGGGTGGACCTGTCCCTCATCGGGGTGTCGGCCTTCGCCCTGTGCTTCGCCGCCACCCTGTACCCGGCCCGCCAGGCCGCGCGCCTGAACCCCTCCGAGGCCCTCCGCCATGAGTAATTCCCCATTGTATCAATTGGCGGGTGTTGGTAAGGAGGTCGCCGGGCCGACGGAGAAGCTGGTCATCCTCCGTTCGGTGGACCTCGCGGTGGAGGAGGGGGACTCCCTGGCCGTGCTGGGGGCCTCGGGCTCGGGCAAGAGCACGCTCCTGCACCTGCTCGGCACCCTGGATACCGCCTCCTGGGGGGATATCCGCTACCGGGGCCGGGACCTGGCCGGCCTGGCCGAGCGGGAGCGGGTCCGGCTGCGCAACCGGGAGATCGGCTTCGTGTTCCAGTTCCATCACCTGCTGCCCGAATTCACCACCCTGGAGAACGTGGCCATGCCCGGAATCATCGCCCGCAAGGGCCGCGCCGAGGCCCTGGCCCTGGCCTCCGAGGCCCTGGACCGGGTGGGCATGTCCGACCGGGCGGCGCACAAGGTGACCACCCTGTCCGGCGGGGAGCGGCAGCGGGCGGCCATCGCCCGGGCCATCCTGCTCAAGCCCCGGGTGCTCCTGGCCGACGAGCCCACCGGCAACCTGGACGAGAAGACCGGGGAGCGCATCGCCGCTCTCCTGACCGAACTGAACGAGACGCTGCACATGACCCTGGTGGTGGTCACCCACAACCTGAGCCTGGCCTCGCGCATGCGGCGCCGCTTGGAACTGCGTTCTGGAGAGCTGTATGAGCATGACGAGAGTTGCTGCTAGGCTGGCGGGGGCCGGGCTGGCCCTGGCCCTCTTCCTCTGCCTCGCGGGTCAGGCCCTGGCCCAGGATGCGGACAAGGCCGCGGGCATCAAGCTCGTGGTCCTGCCCTTCGAGGTCAACGCCGATCCGGACCTGGCCTATCTCCAGGACAGCCTGCCCGACCTGGTGGCGGACAAGCTGGCGGCGGCGGGCTTCGCCGTGGTGGAGCGCGACAAGCTCGACGCGCTCCTGCGCGAGCAGAAGGTGGACTTCCTGGACCTGGCCAGGGCCAAGGACCTGGCCCTGCTCTCCGGCGCCAAGTTCGCGGTCTACGGCAGCTTCAACCAGATCGGCGAGACCCTGTCCCTGGACGTCCGCCTGGTGGACGCCTTCGGGCTCAAGCCGGCCAAGCCGCTGTTCGTGGTGCAGGAGGGGCTCATCAACGTCCTGCCCGCGGTGGAGGACCTGGCCGAGAAGATCAAGAACGAGCTGCTCAAGAAGGAGACCGTGGCCCAGGTGGAGGTCGCGGGCGTCCAGGTCCTGGACAAGGACGTGGTGCTCATGCGCCTCAAGACCCAGAAGGGCGACATCTACGATCCCAAGGTCCTGAACCAGGAGCTCAAGACCATCTACGACCTGGGCTATTTCGACGACGTGCAGGTCAAGGTGGACGAACTGCCCGACGGGGTGCGCCTCACCTTCGTGGTCAAGGAGAAGCCGCGCATCCAGGCCATCAGCATCCTGGGCGCCGAGGAGAAGGACGAGGACGACGTGCTGGAGGTCATGAGCTCCCGCGCGGGCGCGGTCCTGAACCCCAAGGTGCTGGCCGAGGACCTGGGCAAGATCAAGGAGCTCTACCGCAAGGACGGCTATTACAAGGCCGAGGTGAGCTACAAGCTGGAGGGCGCCGACGCCGCCCAGGCCCGGCTGGACATCGTGATCAACGAGGGGCCGAAGCTCTACATCAAGAAGATCAACATCGAGGGGGCCAAGGAAATCGATCCCGACGACCTGCGGGACGAGCTGGCCCTGGCCGAGCGCGGGTTCCTGTCCTGGGTCACCCAGTCCGGCGTGCTCAAGGAGGAGCTCCTCCTGCGCGACGCCGCGGCCATCGAGGCCTATTACGGCAACCGCGGCTTCATCGAGGTCAAGGTGGGCCAGCCCGACGTGCAGTTCGAGGACGACGGCATCGTCGTGACCTTCAAGGTGGAGGAGGGCCGGCGCTTCAAGATCGGGAGCATCACCTTCTCCGGAGACATCCTGGAGGACACCGAGAAGCTCCTGGCCGTGACCACGCTGGACGAGGTGAAGGCGGACAAGCAGTACATCGACCGGTCGGTGCTGCGCGAGGACTCCCAGGCCCTGGCCGAGTACTACAGCAATTACGGCTACGCCTACGCCGAGGCCAACTACTACCTGAACGTCGACGCCGACAGCCTGACCGCGGACGTGGACTACTCCATCCGCAAGAAGCAGAAGGTGTACGTGCGGCGGGTGGTCATCGAGGGCAACGACAAGACCCGGGACAACGTGATCCGCCGCAGGCTGCGCCTTATGGACGGCGACCTGTTCAGCGGCAAGATGCTCAAGCGCTCCAACCAGCTTCTGGCGGGCTCCGGGTACTACGAGGCCGCCGAGGTCACCCCGACCGCCACGGGCAACGAAGGAGAGGTGGACCTCAAGGTCAAGATCAAGGAGAAGGCCACCGGCCAGATCTCGGCGGGCGTGGGCTATTCCAGCCTGGCCCGGATCTATTTCGCCGGATCGGTGGAGGAGAACAACCTCTTCGGCAAGGGCTACCTGCTCGGCCTGTCCGGCCAGTGGAGCGGCCGATCCACCCAGTACACGCTCGCCTTCACCAACCCCAACTACAACGACACTCCGCTGCTCGTGGGCGGCGAACTCTACACCCGTCGCGAGGACCTGGACTATTACAACAAGGAGACCATGGGCGGCCGGGCCCGCTTCGGCTACCCCATGGGCGAGTACTCCTACCTGAGCTGGGGCTACCGGCTGGACTTCTACGACATCTACGACGTGGATTCGGACGCCGCCCAGGACATCAAGGACATCGAGGGGAACAACATCTCCAGCGCGGCCACGATCTCGGCCAGCCGGGACACCACCGACCGCAAGTTCAATCCCAGCGAGGGCGCCGTGCACAGCCTGAGCATGGAGTACGCCGGCGGGCTGCTCATGGGCGACGACGAGTTCATCAAGTACATCGGCGACACCAGCCAGTACTACCCCTTGTGGTGGGACCACGTGTTCCACTGGCACCTGCGCCTGGGCTACGTCATGCCCAACATGGGAGGGGACGAGGTCCCGGTGTTCGAGCGCTTCTACCTGGGCGGCATCAACACCGTGCGGGGCTACGCCTCGGGCTACATCTCCCCCTACGACGAGAGCACCGGCGACCGCATCGGCGGCAACAAGATGGGCTTCACCAACTTCGAGTACATCTTCCCCCTGTTCAAGGAGGCGGGCCTCATGGGCGTGACCTTCTTCGACGCGGGCGAAACCTGGGAAGACGGCGACAGCATGGACTTCGACCTGAAGAAGAGCGTGGGCGGAGGCCTGCGCTGGTACTCGCCGATCGGTCCCCTGCGCTTCGAGTACGGCTACGCCCTGGACGAGGTCCGCAACCAGGGCGGCAAGGGCAAGTTCGAGTTTTCCGTGGGCCAGTTCTTCTAGGCCCGCACGGCATCCAACATCAACGAGGTATACCGAGTATGCGCAAGGTTGTTTTGCTGACCGCCTGTCTGCTGCTTCTGCTCTCCACCGCGGCCCGGGCCGCCGAGGCCGTCAAGATAGGCATCGTGGACATGGAGAAGATCGTCCGCACCTCCGAGCCTGGCCAGGCCGCCCTGAACAAGCTCAAGGACCAGTTCAAGGACCTCAAGGAGAGCATGGACAAGCAGAAGGCCGAGATCGACAAGATGCGCGACGACATGGAGAAGCAGAGCCTGGTCCTGTCCCAGGAGGCCAAGATGGACAAGCAGACCATGTTCCAGCGCAAGGTCCGGGACTTCCAGGACAATGTCCAGAACTACCAGCGCAAGATGAAGGTCGAGGAGGACAAGCTCTCCAAGCCGGTGCTGGAGCTCATCATGCAGGTGGTCCAGGAGTACGGCAAGAAGAACGGCTACGGCGTGCTCATGGACGGCCGCGGCGCGGGCGTGGTCTTTGTCAGCGAGGCGGTCAACGTCACCGACCAGGTCCTGGTGGAGGTCAACAAGGCCTACCGGGCCAAGGGCAACAAGTAGGCATGCTCCTGTCTCGACTGGCGGAGGCGCTCGGCCTCGAACTGCGCGGAGAGGACCGCGAGGTCTGCGGGGTCAACACCCTGGAGGCCGCCGGGCCGGACCAGGTGAGCTTCCTGGCCAACCCCAAGTACACCGGGCTGCTGGCCGCCACCCGGGCCGCGGCGGTCATCGTGGACGAGGCCCATGCGTCCGCGGCTGCCGCCGCCCTGGTCAGCGCCAACCCCTACCTGGACTTCGCCCGGGCCCTGACTCTCTTCGCCAGGCCCCAGGGCTGCCTGGAGGGGCGGAGCGAACTGGCCTTCATCCATCCCGAGGCCCGGGTGGCCGAGGACGCCACGGTCTACCCCTTCGCCTTCGTGGGCGCCCGGGCCGAAGTGGGCCCGGGCTGCGCGCTCTTCCCCCACGTCTACGTGGGCGAGGACTGCGTGCTGGGCCCGGGCTGCGTGCTGCATCCCGGGGCCGCGCTCATGGCCGGCACCCGGCTGGGGGCCCGGGTCCTGGTGGGGCCGGGAACGGTGCTGGGCTCGGAGGGCTTCGGCTTCGCCCAGGACGCGGGGGGCCGGATGAAGATCCCCCAGGTGGGCGTCGTGGAGGTGGGCGACGACGTGGAGTTCGGGGCCAACACCGCGGTGGACCGCGCGGCCCTGGACAAGACCCGCATCGGAAGCCGCTGCAAGATCGACAACCTGGTGCAGGTGGGCCACAACGTGGTGGTGGGCGACGACTCGGTGCTGGTGGCCCAGGTGGGCATCTCCGGCTCCACCAAGGTGGGGCGCGGGGTGGTCATGGCCGGCCAGGTGGGCGTGGCCGGGCACATCTCCATCGGCGACGGAGCGATCATCGGCCCCAAGTCCGGGGTTCCCCACGACGTGCCCGCGGGCAAGCGGGTGGGCGGCATCCCGGTCATGGACGAGGGGCTGTACATGCGCAACCTGGCCCTGGCGCCCAAGCTTCCGGACCTGGCCCGCCGGGTGCGGCGCATGGAGAAGGACCTGGAGGAACTCAAGGAGCTTTTGCGCAAGGGAGGCGAGCATGAAGGCTGACGGAAGCGGCGTGCTGGGCGTGGAACGGATCATGGAGGTCCTGCCCCACCGCTATCCCTTCCTCCTGGTGGACCGGGTGCTCCGCTACGAGCCCCGGGTCTTCCTGGAGGCCATCAAGAACGTGAGCATCGGCGAGCCGTATTTCCAGGGCCATTTCCCGGGCCTGCCCATCATGCCCGGGGTGTTGCAGCTGGAGGCCCTGGCCCAGGCCGGCGGCCTGCTCCTGGACGTGAGCACCGAGGAGTCCCTGGCCGGGAAGATCTTCATGTTCACGGGCATGGAGAAGGTGCGCTTCCGCCGGCCGGTGCGGCCGGGCGACCAGCTCGTGCTGCGGGTGGAGGACTTCCGCCAGCGGCTGCAGCTTCTCAAGATCAGCGGCACGGCCAGCGTAGACGGGCAGGTCACCTGCGAGGCCACTCTCACCGCCGCGGTCATCGATCGGGGAGACATCTAGTGTCCAGCATCCATCCCACGGCGGTCATCCACCCGGACGCGCAGATCGGCCGGGACGTGACCGTGGGTCCCTTCTGCATCATCGAGGAGCACACCGTCATCGGCGACGGCTGCACCCTGGGCGCGCACGCCATGGTCCGGGCCTACACCCGGCTGGGCGCGAACAACCGCATCTTCCCCTACGCCTGCGTGGGCGGGGAGCCCCAGGACCTCAAGTTCCACGGGGAGGAGACCTGGCTCAACGTGGGCCAGGGCAACACCTTCCGCGAGTTCTGCACCATCCACCGCGGCACCGAGAACGGCGGGGGCGAGACCCGCATCGGCTCGGGCGGCCTGTACATGGCCTATGTGCACGTGGCCCACGACTGCATCCTGGGGAACGAGGTGATCATGTCCCTGGGGGCCAGCCTGGCCGGGCACGTGACCGTCGGCGACCGGGCCATCGTGGGCGGCATGAGCGGGGTGCACCAGTTCGCGCGCATCGGCGAGCACGCCTTCGTGGGCGCGCGCAGCGGCGTGGCCCAGGACGTGCCGCCCTTCTGCCTGGCCTCGGGCGAGCGGGTGTCGCTGTACGGCCTCAATTCCGTGGGCCTGACCCGGGCCGGGTTCTCCAAGGAGACCCTCCTGGCCCTCAAGCGGGCCTACAAGACCCTGTTCCGTTCCGGCCTGGACCGCCAGACCGCCCTGGCCCAGGTGGAGTCCGAGTTCGCCGCAGCGCCCGAGGTCATGCGCATGGCCGCCTTCGTCCGCGCCAGCGAGCGGGGCATCGTGCCCGCGGGCCGCGGGGAGAACGGGGACGACTAGCCCGCCCCGCACGGCCATGGGAGCATCCCCCAGCACCTCCAGCAGCCTTCCCAATACAATGCCCCGCGGCATGTTGTTGGCGGAAGGCTAGGCCGGGACGCCATGGCCCGGGAGTGCATCGGCATCCTGGCCGGAGGCGGGCAGCTGCCCTTCCTGGTGGCCGACGGCGCGCGCCGTCAGGGCCAGCGGGTGGCCGCCGCGGGGTTCGCCGGCAACACCGATCCCGCCCTGGCCGGCCGGGTGGACGTCTTCCAGGAGCTCAGGCTCGGCCAGCTCGGCAGGCTCATCGCCTTCTTCCAGGCCGAGTCCGTGACCCGGGTGGTCCTGGCCGGGAGCATCAACAAGCCCCGCGCCTTGGACGTCCGGCCGGACATGCGGGCCATGAAGCTCCTCATGCGCCTGGCCACCCGCGGGGACGACAGCCTGCTGCGGGCCGTGGCCGGCGAGTTGGAGAGCGAGGGCATGGCCGTGGTCTCGGCCCTGGACCTGGTCCCGGACCTGGCCGCGCCGGCCGGGGTGCTCACCCGCAAGAAGCCGTCCAAGGAGCAGTGGGAGGACCTGCGCTACGCCTGGCCCCGGGCCAAGGCCCTGGGCCGCATGGACATCGGCCAGGCCCTGGCGGTCAAGGAGCGCATGGTGGTGGCGGTGGAGGGCCTGGAGGGCACCGACGCCTGCATCGCCCGGGCCGGGGGACTGGCCCCGGGCTGCGTGCTGGTCAAGATCGTCAAGCCCAACCAGGACATCCGCTTCGACCTGCCCTCGGTGGGCCTGGGGACCATCGAGGCCCTGGCCGCGGCCGGGGTATCCTGCCTGGGCGTGGAGGCGGGAAAAAGCCTCTTCTTCGACCGCGAGGCCGCCCTGGACCTGGCCCAGACCGCCGGCCTGGCGGTTGTCGGCCTCACCCCCGCGGTGCTGGGCCTGCCTGGCGACGGGGAAGACCTGCCCGACGTCTAGCCGATCTTCTCCAGCCCCATCTCGTGCATGGGCAGGATGACGCCCCCCAGGGCCTTGATGCGCTGGATGCTGTCGTAGGCGGCCAGGGCGTCGGTGTGCACGCCGGGGCAGACTGCGGGGCCGGCGGCCGGGAAGTTCTCGGCGTTGCAGCAGAAGCCGGTGATGGTGGCCGGGCCCTGCGGGGTCGTGACCCGCACCGCCTGCACACCGGGCGAGTGACCGGGAACGAAGATGAGCTCCACCCCGGGCAGGGGCGAGCAGTCGCCCTCCACCTCCACGAGGTTTGCGTCCTCCACGAACCCCCAGTCGTAGCGGTGGTCCAGGGGGTGGGGATTGCGGGCGAAGGCGGCCTCGGCCCGCTGCACGTACTGGGGGATGCCCGGGAACAGGGCCGCGTTGCCGCAATGGTCGTCGTGCAGGTGGGTGCAGATCACGGCCTGGATGTCCGCGGGCGCGAGGCCCTCGGCCTCCAGGCATTCGGTCAGGGGCAGGGACTCGCGGCCGGTGTCCTCGAAGAACCCGGGCGGATCCATGACCTCGTCCTCGGCCAGGCCGGTGTCCGCCAGGTACACGCCGCCGTCGTCGCCGCGCAGCAGGAAGACCCAGACCGGCAGCCAGATCTTCTTCCCGTAGCCCTTCTGGTAGGTCATGATGCCCTGGTCCGGGTTGCGCGCTCCGGTGAGCAGGGGGGTGATGGAAAAGGCGGGCATGGCATCCTCCTGAATTCACCGCAGGAATAGGCTCCGTTTTGCGGGAGGTCAAGGACGCCGCGCCCCGGCGGGCGGCCGGGGAGCGCCGATTGATGTTCGGCGCGACGTAGGGTATGAAGACCAATTCAGGATGCGGGGTTGGCGAAACGCCGACCCGGTCGTATAGTTCGGGGTGGAAAACGGGATGTTTTCGCGCTCCGGCGCCATATGCGGCCCCGCCATCGGCGGGGCCCGACAGCGAAGCAGGAGGGGCTCGGGGCCGTTGGCCTTGGGCTCCACGCGATACGGGAGAGGCATGAGCCAGACACTTGGCATCAAGTTCCGCGACCACGGCCAGATCTATTTCTTCGATTCCGGCCCTTATGTGGTGCGCCTGGGCGACTACGTGATCGTGCGCACGGACCAGGGCATGGGCCTGGGCAAGGTGGTGCTCCTGAACCGGGAGGAGGGCCAGGCCGGGGAAGCCGCGCCGGCGCAGCCCCTGGCCGAGGGCGTCCCGGCCCCGGCCGACGGAGAGTTGGCGGCCTTCGAGCCCCTGGACTCGAGCGGCTCGCTGCAGGACCAGGCCCTGGAGGCCGAGGAGTCCGAGGAGCCCGAGGCCGGGGAGGCCGGGGAGATCGCCGAGGCCGAGGAGCCCGGGGAGGGGGGAGAGGCGGGAGAGGCTGCGTCCCAGCCCGCGGACAAGTCCCTCAAGTCCATCTACCGCCTGGCCTCGGACCAGGACCTGGCCGCCAAGGCCGAGAACGACGCCCTGGCCTCCGAGGCCTACAAGTATTGCCGGCGCTGCATCTTCGACCGCGAACTGGACATGAAGCTGGTGGACGTGGAGGTCTTCTTCGACCGCTCCAAGATGGTCTTCTACTTCACCGCGCCGGGCCGCATCGACTTCCGGGAGTTGGTCAAGGACCTGGTCAAGGCCTATCGCACCCGCATCGAGCTTCGCCAGATCGGGGTGCGCCACGAGACCCAGATGATCGGGGCCGTGGGCAACTGCGGCATGGTCTGCTGCTGCCGGCGCTACATGCGCAAGTTCGCGCCGGTGACCATCAAGATGGCCAAGGAGCAGAACCTGTTCCTGAACCCGACCAAGATCTCGGGCATCTGCGGCCGGCTGCTCTGCTGCCTGGCCTTCGAGGAGAAGAACTACGAGGAGTTCTACCGGCAGTGTCCCAAGATCGGCAAGCGCCTGGAGACCGACATGGGCGTGGTCAAGGTGCTGCGGGCCAATTTCTTCCGGGGCACCCTGTCGGTGCTCCCGGAGTACGGCGAGGAGAAGGAGTTCACCATCGAGGAGTGGCAGGCCCTGAACCCTCGGCGCTACGATCCGCAGGCTCAGCCGCGCCGGCCCGCCCCGGCCCCGGCCCCGGCTCCGGCCCCGGCTCCGGCCGCCGCCCCGGCCCCGGCCGCGGTCCAGCCCGAGCCGGCCCCGCCCGCGTCGCGGGAGCCGGCCCCCGAGGCCGCGCCCGAGGCCGGACCTTCCCAGGAACGGGATTCCGAGCGTCGCGGCCGGTCCGCGCCGCGGCGGCGGCCCTCCCGGGAGCGCGGCCCGGCCCCGGCCCAGGCCGCAGCCCCGGCCGAAGGTCAGCCCCAGTCCGGGGAGCAGGCCGGCGCCGATGCGGCCCGCCGCTCCCGGCCGCGCCTCCGCCGCAAGCGCCGGCCCCGCGGGGAAGGCCAGTAGGGCCGCCCCGGCGCAAGCCCCGCAACGATCTCCGGCCCGCGGCCATGGCGCAGCGGGCCGGACAACATCTTGAGGACAGTCCGTGCAGCGCTACTACATCACCACCCCGATCTACTACGTCAACGCCCGGCCCCACCTGGGCCACGCCTACACCTCCATCGTGGCCGACAGCCTGGCCCGGTTCCACAAGGCCACGGGCCACGAGACCTTCTTCCTCACCGGCACCGACGAGCACGGAGACAAGATCGTGGAGGCCGCGCACAAGGCCGCCCGCGCGCCCCAGGGCTTCGTGGACGAGGTGAGCTCCTTCTTCCGGGAGTTGTGGCCCCGTCTGGGCGTGGAGCACGACGACTTCATCCGCACCACCGAGGAGCGGCACAAGCGCACGGTCCAGGCCGTGCTCCAGAAGGTCTACGACGCCGGGGACATCTACCACGCCAGCTACGGCGGCCACTACTGCTTCGGCTGCGAGCGGTTCTACACCGACAAGGAGCTGGTGGACGGCAAGTGCCCGGACCACGGGGTGGCCCCCACCTGGATCGAGGAGCAGAACTACTTCTTCCGCATGTCCAAGTACCAGGACTGGCTCAAGCGGCACATCCTGGACAACCCCGAGTTCATCCGGCCCGAGCGCTACCGGAGCGAGGTGCTCTCCATGCTGGACATGGGCGTGCTGGAGGACCTGTGCATCTCCCGGCCCAAGAGCCGCCTGACCTGGGGCATCGAGCTGCCCTTCGACTCCAACTACGTGACCTACGTGTGGTTCGACGCCCTGCTCAACTACGTCACCGCCCTGGACTGGCCCGAGGGCGAGCGCTTCGGCTCGTTCTGGCCGGCGGCGCAGCACCTGGTGGCCAAGGACATCCTGAAGCCCCACGCCATCTTCTGGCCCACCATGCTCAAGGCCGCGGGCCTGGAGCCATACCGGCACCTGAACGTGCACGGCTACTGGCTGGTCAAGGACACCAAGATGTCCAAGTCCCTGGGCAACGTGGTGGAGCCGGTGCGCCTGTCCGAGGTCTACGGCCTGGACGCCTTCCGCTATTTCCTGCTGCGGGAGATGCGCTTCGGCTCCGACGCCTCGTTCTCCGAGGAGGCCCTGGTGGGCCGCCTGAACGCGGACCTGGCCAACGACCTGGGCAACCTCTTCTCCCGGGTGCTGTCCATGTGCGCCAAGTATTTCGGCAGCAAGGTCCCTCATCCCGGACCCCTGGCCGAGGAGGACCAGGCCCTCATGGGACTGGGCCGCACCTCCCTGGAGAACTTCACGGCCCTGTTCCCGCGCTGCCGCTTCTCCATGGCCCTGGAGGCCCTGTGGGAGCTGGTGCGCGGCCTGAACAAGTACGTGGACGAGCAGGCCCCCTGGGCCCTGGCCAAGAAGGGCGAAACCGAGCGGCTGGGCACGGTCATGTACGTGCTCCTGGAATGGATGCGCAAGATCGCGGCCCATCTCTGGCCGGCGATGCCCGGGACGGCCGAGGCCATGTACGGCCAGCTCGGCGTCACCCTGTCCGGCCCGGCCCTGGACCTGGCGGCCGAGGCCACGGCCTGGGGCGCGCTCAAGCCCGGGACCGCCCTGGCCGCGGCCTCCAACCTTTTCCCCCGGCTGGACGTGGGCGGCGCGGCCCAGGGCGTCAAGGCCGACAACGGCCCGGCTCGGGCCAAGGCCAAGGAGCCCAAGCCGGCCAAGGAGGCCAAGCCCGCCCCGGCCAAGGCCGAAGCCCCGGCCCCGGGCGTGGCGGAGTTCTCCGACTTCCAGAAGCTGGACCTGCGGGTGGGCGCGGTGCTCTCGGCCGAGAAGCATCCGGATGCGGACAAGCTGCTCCGGCTCATGGTAGACCTGGGCGAGGAGGGCGGCCCGCGCCAGATCGTGGCCGGCCTGGCCGAATTCTTCGCGCCCGACGCCCTGGTGGGCCGCCAGGTGGTGGTGGTCGCCAACCTGGCCCCGCGCAAGATCCGGGGCCTCGAATCCCAGGGCATGGTCATGGCCGTGCGCCAAGAGGGCGGCATGGAGCTCCTGGCCGTGTCCGGCCCGGTGGCCCCGGGCAGCAAGGTGTCTTGACGGCACTGTTCATCTTGCAGGATTTTATGTTTTTTTTCCCCGGGAGGCCGGGGCTTGTCCAAGCCCGGGGAATGGCGTAGAGAGCGACCGTCTTCACGCATTTGTCAACCCCCACCCCCCAGACGCCATGCCCAAACGGACCGACATCAAGAAGATCATGCTCATCGGCTCGGGCCCCATCGTCATCGGACAGGCCTGCGAGTTCGACTATTCCGGCACCCAGGCGCTCAAGGCCCTGAAGGAAGAGGGCTACGAGGTCATCCTGGTCAACTCCAATCCGGCCACCATCATGACCGACCCGGAGCTGGCCGACCGCACCTACATCGAGCCCATCACCCCGGGCGCGGTGGCCCGGATCATCGAGCGGGAGAGGCCCGACGCGCTCCTGCCCACCCTGGGCGGCCAGACCGGGCTGAACACCGCGTTGGCCGTGGCCGAGTCCGGGGCGCTGGAGGAGTTCGGCTGCGAGCTCATCGGCGCGGACGTGCCGGTCATCAAGAAGGCCGAGAGCCGCCAGGAGTTCCGGGAGGCCATGGAGCGCATCGGGCTCAAGGTTCCCAGGAGCGTCATCGCCCGCACCATGGACGAAGTGCGGGCCGGGGCCGCGGCGCTCTCCTTCCCCATCATCGTGCGTCCGGCCTTCACCCTGGGCGGCACCGGCGGCGGGGTGGCCTACAACATGGAGGACCTGGAGGCCATCTCCTCCCAGGGCCTGGCCGCCAGCCTCAAGAGCGAGATCATGCTCGAGGAGTCGGTGCTCGGCTGGAAGGAGTACGAGCTGGAGGTGATGCGCGACAAGAAGGACAACTGCGTCATCATCTGCTCCATCGAGAACCTGGACCCCATGGGCGTGCACACCGGCGACTCCATCACCGTGGCCCCGGCCCAGACCCTCAGCGACCTGGAGTACCAGGCCATGCGCGACGCGGCCCTGGCCATCATGCGCGAGATCGGGGTGGAGACCGGCGGGTCCAACGTGCAGTTCGCGGTGAACCCGGCCAACGGGGACATGGTGGTCATCGAGATGAACCCCCGGGTGTCCCGCTCGTCCGCCCTGGCCTCCAAGGCCACCGGGTTCCCCATCGCGAAGATAGCGGCCAAGCTCGCGGTGGGCTACACCCTGGACGAGATTCCCAACGACATCACCCGGGAGACCATGGCCTCCTTCGAGCCCACCATCGACTACTGCGTGGTCAAGATCCCGCGGCTCACCTTCGAGAAGTTCCCCGGGGCCGAGGACTACCTGACCACCTCCATGAAGAGCGTGGGCGAGGCCATGAGCATCGGCCGCACCTTCAAGGAGGCCCTGCAGAAGGGTCTGCGCTCCCTGGAGATCGGCATGCCCGGCCTGGGCAAGGACTTCCTGCGGCGCTGCCAGCCCAAGGAGGACTTCATCCCCCTGCTGCGCAAGCCCAACTCCAAGCGCCTCTTCGCGGTGCGGCACGCCCTGTGCTGCGGCATGGGCCTGGAGGAGCTCTACGAACACACCGCCATCGACCCCTGGTTCCTGCGCCAGATCCGGGACCTGGTGGAGGTGGAGGAGGAGTTGCGCGTCTTCCCCCTCACCGAGACCCTGGCCGCGGACAACCCGGCCCTGGCCCCGGCGCTGCGCACGGCCAAGGAGCACGGCTTCTCGGACCGGCAGCTGGCCAACCTGTGGAAGCGCTCCGAGGATGACATCCGGGCCCTGCGCAAGGAGCTGGGCATCCTGCCCACCTACTATCTGGTGGACACCTGCGCCGCGGAGTTCGCGGCCTACACCCCGTACTTCTACTCCACCTACGAGACCGGGTCCGAGGTGGCGGTGAAGGACGGCCGCAAGGTCATCATCCTGGGCGGCGGGCCCAACCGCATCGGCCAGGGCATCGAGTTCGACTACTGCTGCGTGCACGCCTCCTACGCCCTGCGGGAGATGGGCGTGACCTCCATCATGGTCAACTCCAACCCGGAGACCGTGTCCACGGACTACGACACCTCGGACCGCCTGTATTTCGAGCCCCTCACCCTGGAGGACGTGCTCAACATCGTGGAGTTCGAGAAGCCGGACGGGGTCATCGTGCAGTTCGGCGGCCAGACCCCGCTGAACCTGGCCGTGCCGCTCCTGCGCCGGGGCGTGAAGATTCTGGGCACCTCGCCCGACTCCATCGACCGGGCCGAGGACCGGGAGCGCTTCCAGGCCATGCTGCACAAGCTGGGCCTCAAGCAGCCCGAGAACGGCGCCGCCTTCTCGGTGGAGGAGGCCGTGGCCGTGGCCCAGCGCATCGGCTTCCCGGTGGTGGTGCGGCCCTCCTACGTGCTGGGCGGCCGGGCCATGGTCACGGTCTACGACGAGGCCGAACTCCGCGCCTATTTCCAGACCGAGGTCCAGGCGGCGCCCGAGCACCCCATCCTGGTGGACAAGTTCCTGGAGAACGCCATCGAGGTGGACGTGGACGCCCTGTCCGACGGCGAGGACGTCTACGTGGCCGGGATCATGGAGCACATCGAGGAGGCCGGCATCCATTCCGGGGACTCGGCCTGCGTCATCCCGCCCCACACCCTGGGCGGCGCGGTGGTGGACGAGATCGAGCGCCAGGCCGTGGCCCTGGCCCGGGAGCTCAACGTGGTGGGGCTCATGAACGTGCAGTTCGCGGTCAAGGACGGGGTGGTCTACATCCTGGAGGTCAATCCCCGGGCCTCGCGCACCGCGCCTTTCGTGTCCAAGGCCACGGGCGTGCCCCTGGCCAAGCTGGCCACCCGGGTCATGCTCGGGGAGAAGGTCCGCGACCTGGATCCCTGGTCCCTGCGCAAGACCGGCCACGTGTCGGTCAAGGAGTCGGTGTTTCCCTTCAACAAGTTCCCCGGGGTGGACGTGCTGCTCGGTCCCGAGATGCGCTCCACCGGCGAGGTCATGGGCATCGACGCCACCTTCGGCCTGGCCTTCATGAAGAGCCAGCAGGCCGCGGGCCAGAACCTGCCCACCTCTGGGTGCGTGTTCATCTCGGTCAACGACCGGGACAAGCCGGGCATCCTGGAGCCGGCCCGGATATTCTCGGAGCTGGGCTTCCGCATGGTGGCCACCGGCGGCACCGCGGAGTTCCTGCGCCAAAACGGGGTGGCCTGCGAGACCGTGCTCAAGGTCCAGGAGGGCCGGCCCAACATCGTGGACTGGATCAAGAACCGGGAAATCCACCTGGTGGTGAACACCGCCTCGGGCAAGAGCACGGTGCGGGACTCCTCCATGATCCGCCGCACCACGCTGCTCTATGGCGTCCCCTACACCACCACCGTGGCCGGGGCGCGGGCCCTGGCCCAGGCGGTGCGCGAGTTCAAGGCCTCGGGCCTGGGGGTCCGCAGCCTGCAGGAGTATTACGTCTGAGGCCAGCGCCTCGGCCGGAGAGAAGTATGAAACGCGAGTATTGTGGTCTGTTCGGCATCGCCGGCAACGAGGAATCGGCCCGGATGGTCTATTACGGGCTCTACGCCCTGCAGCACCGGGGCCAGGAAAGCGCCGGCATCGTCACCTGGGACGGCCGCCGGCACCGCGAGCAGCGGGGCATGGGCCTGGTCTCCGACGTGTTCAACGAACGCCACCTGGGCAAGGAGCTCAAGGGCGACATCGGCATCGGCCACATCCGCTACTCCACCACCGGCGCCTCCCTCATCCGCAACGCCCAGCCCTTCATGGCCCGCATCGGCGACCTGAACCTGGCCGTGGCCCACAACGGCAACCTGGTCAACGCCGTGGACCTGCGCCGCGAGCTGGAGCGCCAGGGCTCCATCTTCCAGACCACCATCGACTCCGAGGTCTTCATCCACCTCATCGCCAAGAACCTGGACGGCAGGTCCATCGAAGAGGCCGTGGCCAAGGCCTGCTCCCTGGTCAAGGGCGCGTACTCCCTGCTGCTCCTGGCCAACGACAAGCTCATCGCGGTCAAGGACCCGCACGGGTTCCGCCCCCTGGTGCTGGGCCGCATGGGCGAGTCCTACGTGGTGGCCTCCGAGACCTGCGCCTTCGACCTCCTGGAGGCCGAGTACCTGCGGCCCGTGGATCCGGGCGAGATGCTGGTCATCGAGCGGGGCCGGCTCACCAACCACCAGCTCTGCAACCCCTGCGCGCCCAAGCAGTGCATCTTCGAGCTTATCTACTTCGCCCGGCCCGACTCCACCATCTTCGGCGAGAACGTGTACGACTGCCGCAAGGCCATGGGCCGGGCCCTGGCCCGGGAAGCCCCGGTGGACGCGGACTACGTCATGCCCTTCCCGGACTCCGGGGTCTACGCCTGCGTGGGCTACGCCCAGGAATCGGGCCTGCCCTTCGAGCACGTCATGATCCGCAACCACTACGTGGGCCGGACCTTCATCCAGCCCAGCCAGGACCAGCGCGACTTCTCGGTGCGGGTGAAGCTCAATCCGGTGCGCTCCATGATCAAGGGCAGGCGGGTGCTCATCGTGGAGGACTCCATCGTGCGCGGCACCACCATCCGCACCCGGGTCAAGAAGCTCCGGGAGCTGGGGGCGCGGGAGATCCACATGCGGGTGTCCTGTCCGCCCATCTGCAATCCCTGCTTCTACGGCATCGACTTCTCCTCCAAGGGCGAGCTCATCGCGGCCAACCACGAGATCGAGGACATCGCCCGCTACATCGGCCTGGACAGCCTGCACTACCTGACCATCGAGGGGCTGCTCTCGTCCGTGTCCGAGCCGCAGAACTACTGCCTGGCCTGCTTCAACGGCGAATACCCCATCGAGCCCTGTCTGGGCACCGCCAAGAACTGCTTCGAGCAGGAGACGGCCCTGTCCTGGTAGGGCCGGCGCGTCATGGACAAGAGCGGGGCGGAACGCGACTGGCTGGCCCTGGGCCGCGAGGTCCTGGCCGTGGAGGAGGAGGGCCTCTCCTGCGTGCGCGCCTCCCTGGGGCCGGAATTCGCTGACGCGGTGCGCCTGCTCGGCGCCTGCCGGGGCCGGGTGGTGGTGAGCGGCCTGGGCAAGAGCGGCCTGGTGGGCCGCAAGATCGCGGCCACCCTGTCCTCCACCGGCACCCCGGCCTTTTTCCTCCACCCGGTGGAGGGCGCGCACGGCGACCTGGGCATGATCCGGCCCGAGGACGTGCTCCTGGCCATCTCCAACTCCGGGGAGACCGACGAACTCAACGCCATCCTGCCCTCCCTGAAGGCCCTGGGCGTGGCCGTGGTGGCCCTCACCGGCAACCCCGCCTCCACCCTGGCCGGCATGGCCGACCTGGTGGTCGGGACCAGGGTGGAGCGCGAGGCCTGCCCCCTCAACCTGGCCCCCACCGCCTCCACCACCGCGGCCCTGGCCGTGGGCGACGCCCTGGCGGTGTGCCTTATCCATTTGAAATCATTCAGCGAATCCGACTTCAAGCGTTGCCATCCCGGCGGCGCCCTGGGCCAGCGGCTGCGCCTCAAGGTGGCCGACCTCATGCACGCGGACCGGCCCGCGGCGCGTATGGACACCCCCCTGGGCGAGGCCCTGGAGCTGCTCCACGCCGGCGGCCTGGGCTGCCTGGCGGTGCAGGATCCGGACGGACGTCTGGCCGGGGTGCTCACCGACGGCGACGTGCGCCGCCTGGTGGTGCGCGGTCCCGTGGACCCCGCGCGGCCGGTGGCCGGGTGCATGACGAAAAACCCCCGCACCGCACCGCTCACGGCAAGCGCCGCCGAGGTCCTGGACCTCATGGAGGAGCGGGCCATCACCGTGGTCCCGGTGGTGGACGAGGCCGGCCGGCTGGCGGGCATGGTCCATCTGCACGACCTCCTGGGCAAGGGCCGGCTCAAGTTTTCCGGGTAGGGCGGCGTTGGCGTCCTCCTTCCACAGCCTCCGCGCAAGGGTCTGCCGGAGGATCATCACTTTTCAGAAAAACAGCAAGAATCCTCGTTGGTTAGCGTAGGGCGTAGGGGCATGGCCGAAGACAACCGACTTCTCTGGGGACGCTCGCCGGGCTGGTGGGCCGTGGTTCTCATGGCGGCGTTCACCCTGGCCCGGCTGTGGTTCATCGGCTCGGGCCAGGTGGAGCTGGTGCAGGACGAGGCCCAGTACTGGGACTGGTCGCGGACCCTCCAGCTCTCCTATTTCACCAAGCCGCCGCTCATCGCCTACCTCATCCGGCTGTCCACGGACCTGCTCGGGGACTCGGACTTCGCGGTGCGCCTGCCCGCCGTCGCGGGGAGCCTGGCGGTGCAGGCGCTCCTCTACCTGGGCCTGGCCAAGGGACTGGGCCGGCCGCGCCTGGGCCTGGCCGCTCTGGCGGCGGCCAACGGCATGCTCCTGTTCATGGTCTCGGGCGTGCTCATGACCACGGACAACCTGCTCCTGGTCTTCTGGACCGCGGCCCTGTTCCTCCTGCACGCGGCCCTGCGCCGGCGGCCCGGGGCCGGGATCCTGGTCCTCCTGGCCCTGACGGCGGCCGCGGGGGTCCTGGCCAAGTACATGATGCTGGTCATCATCCCGGTGGCGCTGGCGGCCATGCTTCTCCTGCGCCGAGCCGGCCTCCTGGCCCCGGGCGCGGCGGTCCGGGTCCTGGCCGCCCTGGTGGTCGGCTGCCTGCTGGGGTTCTCCCCCATCCTGGCCTGGAACATCCAGCACGACTGGGTGGGCTACCGCCACGTGGCCACCCTGGCCGGGGTGGAGGGCCAGGCCGCCCAGTCTTTCCTGCGCCTGGACCGGATGCCCGAGTACCTGGCCGGCCAGGTGGGCCTGGTCACGCCCTGGTGGCTCTGCTTCATGCTCTGGGGCGGCTGGCGCGCCCTGCGCCTGGCCTGGCGCGGCGGGGAGGAGGGAGGCTTCCTGGATCGCGGCCAGGCCGCGGTTCTGGCCGCCGGGTTCTGGCCCATGTGGCTCGCGGTGCTCCTGTGGAGCCTGCACGCCAAGATCCAGCCCAACTGGCCGGCGGTGAGCTACGCCGCGGGCGCGGCGCTGGCCGGCGCGGCCTTCCTGGACCTGGTCGGGCGGCGGGGGCTGGGGTCGCCCCGGGTCTGGGCCTGGCCGGCGTTGTCGTTGCTGCTCTTTGCCGCGACCCACGCGCACGACTGGCTGCCCATCCCCTATCGCGCGGATATCCCCGTTCCCTTCCGGGCCGAGCCCGTGACGCTGGAGAACCCGGCGGTGCGGCTCAAGGGCTGGAGCCACCTGGGCGCGGAGGTGGAGCGGCTGCGCATGACCGCCTTCGCCGATCCGGACAAGGTGTTCATCTTCGCCGGCAACTACGACCTCACCGCGGCCCTGGCCTTCCACACCCCGGGGCATCCCCGCACCTATTGCGTGAACGTGGGCCGGCGGTATAACCAGTACGACCTGTGGCCCGGACCCGAGGACAAGCTCGGCTGGGACGCCATCTACGTGCGCCAGAAGTTCAAGGACGCCATCGAGCCCCAGGTGGACGCGCTCTTCGCCCGCACCGTGCAGCGCCATTTCCAGACCCTGCACGAGGGCCGGCCGGCGCGGCAGTTCACCATCTATCTCTGCTACGGGTTCAAGGGGCCATGGCCGCAGGGGCTGGGATCGGGATACTGACATGAAAGACCCCCACGTCTGCGCCCGCTGCGCGGCCACCGGCCCCACCTGCTGCGCGCTCACCCCCGGACAGGAGGAGTTCTGCTTCCCCCTGTCCGAGATCGAGCGCCACCGCATCCTGGAGGCCGGCGCGGGCAAGGGGTTCTTTGCCGTGGAGCCCAACACCTCGGCCTTCCTGGACAACCTTCGCAAGCTCTTTCCCGGCGAGGAGGCGCGGCTGGAGGAGTTGTTCCCCGCCCGCGGCTCCCATTACCGCCTGGCCACCGGCCCCGACGGCCGCTGCACGCTCCTCGGCCCCCATGGCTGCACCCTGCCCCGGGAGGCGCGGCCCTATTACTGCCGGCTCTTTCCCCTCTGGCCGGAGCGGGGCGAGGTCATGGTCTTCGGCGCGGGACGCTGCCTGGCCCGCCAGGAGGCCCGGGGCCTGCGGCCGATCCTGCGCCTCCTGGGGGAGAGCGAGGCCAACCTGCGCCATCTGCAGGGGAGGCTGCGCCTGGCCTGGGGCTTCGCGCCCCGGGACGGCGGCCCCTCTTCAAGGAACTCTTGAACCGGAATAGAAAATGAAACGCTATCTCTTCTGGATCGTCGCCAGCCTGCTCGGCCTGGCGCTCATGGGCCTGGCCTCGGTGGCCGGCCTCATCTGGTGGGCCTCCCAGGACCTGCCCGGCTTCACCAAAATCACCGACTACACTCCCTCCCTGGTGACCACGGTCTATGCCCGGGACGGCCGGGTGCTGGGCTATTTCTACCGCGAGATGCGCTTCCTGGTGACCCTGGACCAGATGTCGCCCTGGCTGCCCAAGGCCTTCCTGGCGGCCGAGGACGACCGCTTCTACTCCCACGAGGGCGTGGACCTGGCGGCCATCGCCCGGGCCTTCGTCAAGAATCTCCAGGCCGGGCACAAGGTGCAGGGCGGCTCCACCATCACCCAGCAGGTCATCAAGCAGCTCCTGCTCTCGCCCGAGAAGAGCTACACCCGCAAGCTCAAGGAGGCCATCCTGGCCTACCGGCTGGAGAAGAACCTGGCCAAGGACGAGATCCTGACCATCTACCTGAACCAGATCTTCTTCGGCTCCCGGGCCTACGGCGTGGAGGCCGCGGCCCGGGTGTACTTCGGGGCCCACGCCAGGGATCTCACCCCGGCCCAGTGCGCGCTCCTGGCCAGCCTGCCCCAGGCGCCCACCCGCTACAATCCCTTCCGCAACCCGGAGGAGGCCCTGGCCCGCCAGCGCTGGGTCCTGGGCCGCATGCTGGAGACCGGCTGCCTGAACAGGGAGCAGTACGACGCGGCGCTGGCCGAGAAGCTCGAGTTCAAGAGCATGGAGGACCCCTCCTGGCGGCAGGGAGCCTACTACCTGGAGGAGGTCCGCCGCCGGCTCATCGAGCGCTTCGGCGAGGACACGGTCTACGCCGCGGGCCTGCACGTCCAGAGCGCCGTGGACCTGGACCACCAGGTCGCGGCGGAGCACGCCCTGCGCAAGGGCCTGGAGGCCTCGGCCCGGCGGCGCGGCTGGACCGGGCCCATCGAGAACATCAAGCCTGCGGAGTACAAGGATTTCCTGGGCGAGAACCCCTATCCCGCGGAAGTCCTGGCGCCGGGCGAGTGGGTGAAGGGCGTGGTGACCGCCGTGGAGCAGGCCGGGGCCAAGGTGCTCTTCGGCCAGCACCGCGGGGTCATCGAGCTCAAGGACATGTCCTGGGCCCGCACCCCGGATCCCTCCCGCGCCACCGAGGAGGTGCGGGCCGTGCCCGACGCCCGCGCCGTGCTCAAGCCCGGGGACGTGATCCACGCCTCGGTCAAGGAGGAGTCCAGGGACGGCAAGGGCGACTGGAGGCTGGCCCTGGAGCGGGAGCCCGACGTGGAAGGGGCCATCGTGTCCCTGGACCCGGCCACCGGCGACGTGCTGGCCCTGTCCGGAGGCTACAGCTTCGCCCGCAGCCAGTTCAACCGGGCCACCCAGGCCCGCCGTCAGCCCGGCTCGGGCTTCAAGCCCATCGTCTACTCCGCGGCCCTGGACAACGGCCTCACCGCGGCCTCCATGGTCCTGGACGCGCCCATCGTCTACACCGACTTCGACAACGACCGCATCTGGAAGCCGGAGAACTACTCCGGCGTGTTCTACGGGCCCACGCTCCTGCGCACCGCCCTGGCCAAGTCGCGCAACCTGGTCACCATCCGGGTGGCGCAGCAGATCGGCATCAAGACCATCATCGACCGGGCCCGGGCCATGGGCCTGGAGAGCGAGTTCCCGGAGAACCTCTCGGTGTCCCTGGGCTCCTCGCCGGTGAGCCTGCTGAACCTCTGCCAGGCCTACACCGCCTTCGCCCGCGACGGCTCCTACGTGAAGCCGCGCCTGGTGCTGGAGGTGAAGAGCGCCTGGGGCCGGGAGATGCTCAAGGCCGAGGTGGAGAGCGTGCCGGCCATCAGCCCCCAGACCGCCTACCTGGTGTCCACCCTGCTCAAGGAGGTGGTGAACGACGGCACCGCGGTCCGGGCCAAGAGCCTGGGCCGGCCCCTGGCGGGCAAGACCGGCACCACCAACGACGAGCAGGACGCCTGGTTCACCGGCTTTTCCCCGTACCTGCTCACCGGGGTCTACGTGGGCTTCGACCAGGTGGCGCCCATGGGCCGGCTGGAGACCGGCTCCCGGGCCGCGCTGCCCATCTGGATCGACTACCGCAAGGCCGTGGAGGAGAACTACCCGGTCACCGACTTCCTCCAGCCCCCGGGCATCGTCATGGCCCGCATCGATGCAGCCACCGGGCTGCTGGCCGGACCCAACTCGGCCGAGACCTACTTCCTCCCCTTCAAGGAGGGCGCCCAGCCCACCGATGTCACTCCGGCCTCGGGCAGCCCGTCGGGCAAGGCCGAGGACCTGCTCAAGCAGGTCTACTAGCCGTCTCGCGACGCGCGAACCACGACGCCCGGCCCCAGGCCGGGCGTCTTTTTTTTGTCGCCGGAGGGTTTGCGCGGCGCACCCCCTAAAGTTCTTCGACTTAAGGCCGATATGATTTGCCGTGGGGAGGGGCAACAGACTCGTCGCCAAGGAGGTGAGCGCGCCCGACGGCAGGCCCCGGATTCGAAGGTACGTAAGGCAAGGATGCCGACCTGATTCAAGGAGGAAAACCAATGGCTCTGCTCATCAATCACAATCTCATGGCCATGAACGCGGCCCGCAACCTGGGCACGTCGTTCAGCAACCTGGCCACCTCGGTGCGGCGGCTGTCTTCGGGACTGCGGGTGGGGACCGCGGCCGACGACGCAGCCGGACTGGCGGTGCGCGAGCTCATGCGCTCGGACATCGCCAGCCTCAACCAGGGCGTGCGCAACGCCAACGACGCCATCTCCCTGATCCAGACCGCGGACGGGGCGCTGGGCGTCATCGACGAGAAGCTCATCCGCATGAAGGAGCTGGCCGAGCAGGCGGCCACCGGCACCTACAACTCGACCCAGCGCCTGATCATCGACTCCGAGTACCAGGCCATGGCCTCGGAAATCACCCGAATCGCCAACTCCACGGACTTCAACGGGGTCTACCTGCTCAACGGCAACCTGTCCGGCGCCACCCACGACGGCTCCGGACTGGTGTCCACCGGCAAGCTGAAGGTCCACTTCGGCGTGGGCAACGACTCGTCCGAGGACTACTACTACATCAGCATCGACACGGCCACGGCCTCGGCCCTGGGCCTGGGCAACCAGTCCTCGGCCGACGCCGGCTACTCGGTGTCCACCCAGCAGGCTGCCCAGCAGTCCCTGGACGCCATCAACCAGGCCATCATCTCCAAGGACAAGATCCGCGCCCAGCTCGGCTCCATCCAGAACCGGCTGGAGAACACCATCACCAACCTGCAGATCCAGGCCGAGAACCTGCAGGCGGCCGAGTCCCAGATCAGCGACGTGGACGTGGCCCTGGAGATGACCGAGTTCGTTCGGCAGCAGATCCTGTCCCAGTCCGCGGTGGCCATGCTGGCCCAGGCCAACTCCCTGCCGCGGCTGGCCATGCAGCTCTTGGGCGGCTAGCCGCCGCGAGCAAAAGGACCCATGCCGGGGCCTGCCCGCGCCGTCGCGGCCGGGCGGCTCTCCCCACGACGGATATGGGGGCCGGATGCGGCCCCCTTTCCTTTTTTCCAGGGCTGGTGCATGAATAGGGTATGAAGACAAAACATGACCACGCCCGTCCCTACGTGACCAAGGACGGCTCGGTGATCCGCGAGCTCTTCCATCCGGATCGGCACGGGGGAGGGCGCATGAGCCTGGCCGAGGCGGTGGTGCCGCCCGGCCGGGAGACCGCCCCCCACAGCCACCTGGGCAGCGAGGAGCTCTACCACGTGCTCTCCGGCCGCGGGCGGATGCGGCTGGAGCGCCGGGAATTCGAGCTCCTGCCGGGGGACACGGTGCGCATCGAGCCGGGCCAGGTGCACAGCGTGCTCAACGAGGGGGAGGAGGACCTGGTCTTCCTCTGCCTGTGCGCCCCTCCCTATTCCCACCACGACACCGAACTGGAGGAGGACGCGGCCGGCTAGGCCGCCGCCAGGGAGGCGCCATGCCCTACCTGAAGATCGAGACCAACGCGGACCTGGGGGCCGGCGGCGCGGACGCCCTGGCGGCCAGGGCCTCGGAGCTGGTGGGCGAACTGACCGGCAAGCCCGAACGCTGGGTCATGGCCCGGGTGGAGGCCGGGGCGGCCCTGCGCTTCGGCGGCGCGGCGGAGCCCGCGGCCTTCGTGGAGATGAAGAGCATCGGCCTGTCGGCCGAGGCCTGCCCCCGCCTGGCCGAGGCCCTGTGCGCCTTTCTGCAGGCCGAGGCGGGCATCCCCCCGGAGCGGGTGTACATCGAGTTCAAGGACCTGGAGCGGGGGATGTTCGGCTGGAAGGGCGGCACGTTCTGAGGCCGCGTCCGCGTTCCTCCATCCCGGCCCGGCCCTGCGTCGGGCTTTTTTTTGCGCCGCAGCCTAAAGTCTCCGGCCTGTCGGCCGATAAGATGGGCACGACAAGGCGAACTCCACGCCCGATTCCGGGCTGCGGTTCCGCTTCCCGGCAGGGACGCCGGGGACAGCTTCAGGGAGGAAGGCCGTGGCGCTGCTCATCAATCACAATCTCATGGCCCAGAACGCCGCCGGCAACCTGGCCGCGGCGTACAAGTCCCTGTCCAAGTCGGTGCGCAAGCTCTCCTCGGGCCTGCGGGTATCGACCGCGGCCGACGACGCGGCGGGCCTGGCCGTGTCCGAGCTCATGCGGGCCAACGTGGCGGTGCTCAACCAGGGGGTGCGCAACGCCAACGACGCCATCTCCCTGGTGCAGACCGCGGACGGCGCCCTGGCGGTCATCGACGAGAAGCTCATCCGCATGAAGGAGTTGGCCGAGCAGGCCTCCACCGGCACCTACACCACGGCGCAGCGGCTCATCATCGACTCCGAGTACCAGGCCATGGCCTCGGAGATCACCCGCATCGCCAACTCCACGGACTTCAACGGCATCTACCTGCTCAACGGCAGCCTCTCCAGCGACACGCACTCCGGCTCGGCCCTGCTGCCCACGGGCAAGCTGCTGGTCCATTTCGGCGCGGGCAACGACTCCAAGGAGGACTACTACTACGTCCGGATCGAGACCTCCACGGCCTCGGCCTTCGGCGTGGGCAACCAGTCCGCCCGGGACGCGGGCTACGCGGTATCCACCCAGGCCGCGGCCCAGGACGCGCTGGACGCGGTGGACGCGGCCATCGTGTCCAAGGACCGGATACGCGCCTCCCTGGGGGCGATCCAGGTCCGCCTGGAGGGCACGGTGAGCAACCTCCAGATCCAGTCCGAGAACCTTCAGGCCGCCGAGGCCCAGATCCGCGACGTGGACGTGGCCACCGAGATGACCGAGTTCGTGCGCCAGCAGATCATCGCCCAGTCGGCCACGGCCATGCTCGCCCAGGCCAACGTGATGCCCAGGCTGGCGCTGCAGCTTCTGGGGGTCTAGGCTGGGGTGTTTTTCAAAAAAAACCAAAGTTTTTTTTGGGGATGCTAGCTTAGGCCAACGTGATGCCCGGGCTGGCGCCGCAGCTTCTGGGGGTCTAGTCGATTCTCTTCAATAAGAAACGCCCGGCCGGGATTCCCCGCCCGGCGTTTGCAATTAGGTAGTCAGGAGG
>JBFMHA010000039.1:0-31799 GCA_040753075.1 Thermodesulfobacteriota bacterium | reverse complement strand
CCGGGGAACGTGGCCCGGGCCCGGGCCGCGGGCCTGCGCGCCCACCTGTACCAGGACCGCGCCGGCCTGCTGGCGGTCCTGGCCGAGGCCTGCCCCGGACTGGAGAACCTTCATGCGTAAGCCTTCCGCGTCCTTCTGCCCCGAGGGCCTGCCCGCCACGTTCCTGGCCGGCCTGCTCACCCTGGTCCTGGCGCTCCTGGGCTGCTTCTGGTCCGCCCTGGCGGCCTTCGTGATCACCTGCCTGGTGGTCAACTTCTTCCGCGATCCGGAGCGGGTGGTGCCGCACGGCTTGGGCCTGGCCGTGGCCCCGGCCGACGGCCGGGTGGTGTCCGTGGGCCGGGCCCGCGACCCCTTCGGCGGAGCCGAGCGGCTGCGGGTGTGCATCTTCATGAACGTGTTCAACGTGCACGTGAACCGCGCCCCGGTGACGGGCGCGGTGCGTGACCTGGCCTACCACCCGGGCAAGTTCCTGAACGCCTCCCTGGACAAGGCCTCGGAGCACAACGAGCGCCTGGCCATGCAGCTCGAGGCCGAGGACGGCGGGACCTGGACCGTGGTCCAGATCGCCGGGCTCATCGCCCGCCGCATCGTGCCCTGGGCCGAGGTGGGCGACGGCCTGGAGCGGGGGCGGCGCTTCGGCATGATCCGCTTCGGGTCGCGGGTTGACGTGTACCTTCCCGATGACTATAGTCCGGCAGTTTCCGTCGGGATGAAGACCCTGGCCGGCCAGACCGTACTGGCCCGCCGCAGGGAGACGACCCCCGGCGCGTAGGCGAAGGCGATGACCGAAGAAAGGCCCCGGCCGTTCCACAAGGGAGTGTTCATCCTCCCCAACCTGCTCACCACCGCGAGCCTGTTCTCGGGGTTTCTGGGCATGATGTGGGCGGTGCAGGGCCGGTTCGAGGACTGCGCCCTGGCCATCCTGGTCAGCGCGGTGTGCGACGGCCTGGACGGCAAGGTGGCCCGGCTCACCGGCACCACCTCCGAGTTCGGGGTGCAGTACGACTCCCTGGCCGACCTGGTGGCCTTCGGCGTGACCCCCGCGGTCATGGCCTATCTCTGGAAGCTCCACGAGTTCGGCCGGCTGGGCCTGACGGCCGCCTTCCTGCTCATCGTGTGCGGCGCCCTGCGCCTGGCCCGGTTCAACGTCCAGTCCGCGCGCTCCGACTCCAAGAAGTTCTTCGTGGGCCTGCCCATCCCGGCCCAGGGCTGCACCATGGCCTGCCTGGTGTTCTTCGGCCCCTTCCTGCCCGAGGCCTGGCAGGGGGCGGTGCTCTCCACCGGCTGCCTGGTGCTGGCCTACGGCCTGTCCATCCTCATGGTCAGCCGGGTGCGCTACGCCTCGTTCAAGGAATACGGCTTCGTCAAGGCGCACCCCTTCAGCGCCATGGTCACCGCCATCCTGCTCTTCGTGCTGGTGGCCTCCCAGCCCAAGCTGCTCGGCTTCCTCATCCTGTTCGGCTATGTGCTCTCCGGACCGGCGTACACCTACGCCGTGCTCCTGCGCCGCCCGGCCCTGCTACGAGGCTCTCCGGAGCACTCGTAACCCCAGCATTCCCACCTCCCGGCGGGACTTCCGCCATGTATCGGGCCCTGGCCCCGGCGTGCGAAATCCTTTGCGGCCGGCCGGAAAATACGCCATAGCACCATGTTGTGAACGGACTACGGAGGGAAGAGCCATGTCCGAGCGCATTTACATCTTCGATACCACCCTGCGCGACGGCGAGCAGTCGCCGGGCGCCACCATGAACCAGCGGGAGAAGGTACGCCTGGCCCGGCAACTGGAGACCCTGGGCGTGGACATCATCGAGGCCGGGTTCCCGGCCGCCAGCCAGGGCGATTTCGAGGCCGTGCAGGCCATCGCCCGGGCGGTGTCCGAGGTCCAGGTGGCCGGCCTGTGCCGGGCCATGCCAGCGGACATCGACCGGGCCTGGGACGCCATCAAGGACGCCAGCAACCCCCGCATCCACACCTTCCTGGCCTCCTCGCCCCTGCACATGGAGTTCAAGCTCCGCAAGAAGCCCGAGGAAGTGCTGGTCATGGCCGAGGCCGCGGTGAAGCGCGCGGCCGGCTACACCCGGAACGTGGAGTTCTCGGCCGAGGACGCCTCGCGCTCGGACCGGGAGTTCCTGGCCCGGCTGTGCGAACTGGTCATCAGCGCCGGCGCGACCACGGTGAACATCCCGGACACGGTGGGCTACGCCCAGCCCGCGGAGTTCGCCGAGCTCATCGCCTACCTCCTGGCCGCCGTGCCCAACGCGAAACAGGCCGTGTTCTCGGTGCACTGCCACAACGACCTGGGCCTGGGCGTGGCCAACACCCTGGCCGCGCTCAAGGCCGGCGCCCGGCAGGCCGAGGTCACGGTCTCGGGCATCGGCGAGCGGGCGGGCAACGCCGCACTGGAGGAGGTGGTCATGGCCCTGCACACCCGCCAGCCCTACTACGAGCTGGAGTGCGGGGTGAAGACCGAGCAGATCTACCCCACCTGCCGGCTGCTCTCGCGCATCATCGGCCAGCCGATTCCGCCCTACAAGGCCATCACCGGGACCAACGCCTTCGCCCACGAGTCGGGCATCCACCAGGCGGGCATGCTCAAGGACCGCCGCACCTACGAGATCATGACCCCCCAGAGCATCGGCCGCGCCGGCACCGAACTGGTGCTGGGCAAGCACTCCGGCCGGGCCGCGGTGGGGAGCAAGGTGGCCGAGCTGGGCTACCGGCTCACCGACGAGCAGGTGGCCAAGGTGGCCGAGGCAGTGAAGGCCCTGGCCGACAAGAAGCAGAAGATCTACGACGAGGACGTGGAGGCCATCGTGCTGGAGGAGGTCTTCCGCATCCCGGACAAGTATGCGCTCAAGTACGTGTCCATCCAGTCCGGCAACATCAACATCCCGCCCACCGCGGTGGTGGTCATGGACGTGGACGGGGTGGAGAAGAAGCTGGCCCACTTCGGGGTGGGGCCGGTGGACGCGGTGTTCAACGCCATCTCCAACATCATCGGCCGCAAGCCGCAACTCCTGGAGTTCCTCATCTCGGCCATCACCGGCGGCACCGACGCCCAGGGCGAGGTTACGGTGAAGATCCAGGACAACGACAAGACCTCGGTGGGCCGGGGAGCCCACGAGGACATCATCGTGGCCAGCGCCAAGGCCTACCTGAACGCCCTGAACCGCCTGGCCAAGAAGCAGGAGGAGACCTCATGCCCCACACTGTAGCGGAGAAGATCCTGCAGGCGCACAGCCCGGAGCCGATCAAGGGCCCGGGCCAGATCGTGCGCTGCAAGGTGGACATGGTGCTGGCCAACGACATCACCGCGCCCCTGGCCATCAAGAGCTTCACGGCCATGGGCGCGGACCGGGTCTTCCACCGCGACAAGGTGGCCCTGGTCTGCGACCACTTCACGCCCAACAAGGACATCGAGAGCGCCGAGCAGGTGCGCGCGGTCCGGGAGTTCGCCGAGAAGATGGGCGTGACCCACTACTACGAAGGCGGGGACGTGGGCGTGGAGCATGCGCTCCTGCCCGAACTCGGCCTGGTGGGCCCGGGCGACGTGGTGGTGGGCGCGGACTCCCACACCTGCACCTACGGCGGCCTGGGGGCCTTCGCCACGGGCATGGGCTCCACCGACGTGGCCGCGGCCATGGCCCTGGGCGAGACCTGGTTCAAGGTTCCGCCCTCCATCAAGGTGCAGATAGACGGTGAGCTTCCCGAATACGTGGGGGCTAAGGATCTCATCCTGGAGGTCATCGGCCGCATCGGGGTGGCCGGGGCGCTCTACAAGGCCCTGGAGTTCGCCGGCTCCACCGTGGACGCGCTCTCGGTGGAGGGCCGCATGACCATGGCCAACATGGCCATCGAGGCCGGCGGCAAGGCGGGCCTGTTCGCGGCCGACGCCAAGACCCTGGACTACGCCCGCGCCGCGGGCCGCAGGGACCCCAAGCCCGTGAGCGCCGACCCCGGCGCGTCCTACGAGCGGGTGGTGGCCATCGAGGCCGCGGCCATGAGCCCGCGGGTGGCCTGCCCGCACCTGCCCGAGAACGTGAAGCCCGTGGCCGAACTGGGCCAGGTGCCCATCCGCCAGGCGGTGGTGGGCTCCTGCACCAACGGCCGCATCGAGGACCTGCGCGAGGCCGCGGCCGTGCTCAAGGGCCGCAAGGCGGCCAAGGGGGTGCGGCTCATCGTGCTGCCCGCCACCCCGAGCATCTGGCGCCAGGCCATGGCCGAGGGCCTGTTCGAGGTGTTCCTGGACGCCGGCGCGGTCATCGGCCCGCCCACCTGCGGTCCCTGCCTGGGCGGGCACATGGGCATCCTGGCCGCGGGCGAGGTCTGCGTGGCCACCACCAACCGCAACTTCAAGGGCCGCATGGGCTCCCTGGAGAGCTTCGTGTACCTGGCCAGCCCCGCCGTGGCCGCGGCCAGCGCCGTGGCCGGACAGATCATCCATCCGGCTGCGCTGTAGTGGGAAAAGAAAAAATGCCAAGGCGTTTTTTCGTAAATTGATTGCGGCCAGCGGACGGCAGGAAATCAGCCATCCCGCGGCGCTGTAGGGAAAGGGAAACGCCCGGCTATGGCAGCCTGCCCGCGGGAAGGCATCGCCCCGCGACGCTGCCGAAGCAGGACAGAAATACCTCGGGTGCTTTATCAGGGCCGCGCCCGGAAAGAGGGTGGAACGAGCATCCGCCCCGCGGCCCCATGAGAAGGAGAACCGTATGACCTATCGCGGAAAAGCCCACGTGGTGGGCGCGAACATAGACACCGACGCCATCATCCCGGCCCGGTTCCTGGTGACCACCGATCCGGCGGAGCTGGGCGCCAACTGCATGGAGGGGCTGGAGCCCGGCTGGATCAAGCGGGTCAAGGCCGGCGACATCATGGTGGCCGGCCCCAACTTCGGCTGCGGCTCCTCCCGGGAGCACGCGCCCATCGCGCTCAAGGGCGCGGGGATCCCGGTGGTGGTGGCCCATTCCTTTGCCCGCATCTTCTACCGCAACGGCTTCAACATGGGGCTCATCCTCCTGGAGGTGGGCGACGCGGTGGGCAGGCTGGGCGACGGCCATGACCTGGAGGTGGACACCGTGGCCGGCAGGATCGTGAACCACACCACGGGCGAGACCGTGGAGTGCATGCCGGTGCCGGCCTTCATGGCCGAAATCCTGACGGCCGGCGGCCTGGTGGGCTACGCCAAGGCCCGCCTGACGGCGCAGGGGTAGCGCCATGGGCAGCTTCAAGATCACCCTGCTGCCCGGCGACGGCATCGGGCCGGAGATCGTCGCCCAGGCCGTGCGCGTGCTGGAGAAGGTGGGCAAGGAGTTCGGTCATTCCTTCGCCCTGGAGGAGCGGCGCATCGGCGGCGCGGCCATCGACGCCGACGGCGCTCCCCTGCCCCCGGACACCGTGGCCTCCTGCAAGGCCGCCGACGCGGTGCTCCTGGGCGCGGTGGGCGGTCCCAAGTGGGACAACATCGAGAAGTCCATCCGGCCCGAGCGCGGGCTGCTCGGCATCCGCAAGGAGTTGGGCCTGTTCGCCAACCTTCGGCCGGCCCGCATCTGGCCCCAGCTCGCCCACGCCTGCTACCTGCGGCCCGACGTGGCGGCCAAGGGGGTGGACCTCCTGGTGGTGCGCGAGCTCACCGGCGGCATCTACTTCGGCGAGCCCCGCGGCGAGAGGACGGAGCAGGGCGAGCGCGCGGCCTTCAACACCATGGTGTACCGGGTCTCCGAGGTGCGGCGCATCGCCCGGGTGGCCTTCGAGGCCGCGCGCAAGCGCAGCGGCCGGGTCTGCTCCGTGGACAAGGCCAACGTGCTCGACGTGTCGCAGCTCTGGCGCGAGGTGGTGGTGGAGACCGCCAAGGAATACCCGGACGTGGAGCTCAGCCACATGTACGTGGACAACGCGGCCATGCAGCTGGTGCGCGACCCCTCCCAGTTCGACGTGGTGGTGACCGGCAACCTGTTCGGCGACATCCTGTCCGACGAGGCCTCGGTCATCACCGGGTCCATCGGCATGCTGCCCTCGGCGTCGCTCGGCGCGTCCGGCCCCGGACTGTACGAGCCCATCCACGGCTCGGCCCCGGACATCGCGGGCCAGGACAAGGCCAACCCGTTGGCGACCATATTGTCTGTCTCCATGCTTCTCCGGCATTCCCTGAACCTCCCGGCCGAGGCCGAGGCCATCGAGGCCGCGGTGGAGCGGGTCCTGGACGCCGGCTACCGCACCGGCGACATCGCCGAGCCCGGCAAGGCCCTGGTGGGCTGCGCCAAGATGGGCGACCTGGTGGTCGAGGCGCTGTAGGCCGCAAACCCTGTTCCGGACTTCGGCCCGGGAGGCGTTGCCTTCCGGGCCGAAGCCGTCTAAAGAAGCCACGCTTGAGGTGGCGAACGACCCATGAGACTCACTGTACAATCCCTTTCCAAGGCCTACGGCGGCCGCGAGCTGTTCAAGGACGTTTCCTTCGAGATGAACTCCGGCGCGCGGCTGGCCGTGGCCGGCCCCAACGGCGCGGGCAAGTCCACGCTCCTGCGCATGCTGGCCGGCGAGACCCTGCCCGACACCGGGCAGGTGGTCATCCCCAAGGACTCCCAGGTGGGCTACGCGGCCCAGGAGCTGTCCCAGCGCGACCTGGCCGCGCCCATCCTGTCCTGGGTCCTGGAGGTCCTGCCCTCCTGGGCCGAGTTCTGGAAGGAGTGGGACGCGGCCACCGCGGCCGGGGACCGGTCCCGCCTGGCCGCGCTCACCGAGCGCCAGGCCCGCTGGGAGCACCAGCACGGCTACAACCCCGAGCACAAGGCCAAGGCCGTGCTCACCGGCCTGGGCTTCACCCCCGACGAATGGGCCAAGCCGGTGGGCTCGCTCTCCGGCGGCTGGCGCGAGCGGGCCAAGCTGGCCCGCATCCTCACCGGCGGGGCGAGCCTGCTCATCCTGGACGAGCCCACCAACCACCTGGACCTGGAGGCCGTGGAGTGGCTGGAGCAGTACCTGCTCGCCTTCCCCGGGGTGCTGGTCTTCGTGGCCCACGACCGCATCTTCCTGGACAAGGTCTCCACCCACGTCCTCTACCTCGGCGGCCTGCGCCCCGTGGTGCGGGAGGGCGACTTCTCGGGCTATCTCGAATGGCAGGCCGAGGCCGAGGAGCAGCGCCTGCGCGAGGAGAAGCGCATCCAGGACGAGCTGGAGAAGAAGCTCGACTTCGTGCGCCGGTTCTCGGCCAAGGCCACCAAGGCCCGCCAGGCCCAGGCCAAGAAGAAGCAGGCCCAGAAGATGGCCAAGGAGCTGGAGGGCGTCAAAAGCCGCAAGGAGCAGCGGCGCAAGTCCCTGAACTTCTCCTGGCCCGAGCCCAAGCGCGGCAACAAGACCGTGCTCTCGGCCGTGGGCCTGGCCGCGGGCTGGGGCGACTCGGCCCTGTGGAGGCCCCTGGACTTCAACCTGTACGCGGGCATGAAGGTGGCCCTGTGCGGCCCCAACGGCTGCGGCAAGTCCACCCTGCTCAAGGTGCTCATGAACGAGAAGGAGCAGCGCGGCGGCCGCTGCGAGATCGGGCCGGCCATGCACGTGGGCTACTTCTCGCAGCACTCCGCCGACCGGCTGAACCTGGACAAGCCGGTCCTGGCCGAGATCCGCCGCCTCTCCGACCCGCACACCACCGAGGAGGAGCTGCGCAGCGTGCTGGGCCTCTTCCTCCTGTCCGAGGAGACCTGGGAGCGCGAGGTGTCGAGCCTCTCCGGCGGCGAGAAGACCCGCCTGGTGCTGGCCTCCCTCTTCCTGGCCCGGGCCAACTTCCTGGTGCTGGACGAGCCCACCAACCACCTGGACCTGGAGAGCCGCGAGGCCCTCATCTCCGCCCTGGAGGACTACGAGGGCACGCTCCTCATGGTGGCCCACGACCGCTGGCTCCTGTCCCGGGTGGCGGAGCAGGTCTGGGGCCTGGGGCCGGACGGGCTCACGGTGTTCGCCGGCGGGTTCGAGGAGTACGACGAGTGGCGCAAGGCCCAGCTCGCCGAGGCCGCCCAGGCCGCGGCCGGCCCGCCGGTGCGCGACGTGCGGGTGGCCGGGCTGTCCAAGGAGGAGGCCAAGCGCAAGAAGCGCGAGGAGGCCGAGCGCCGCAACGCCATCTACCGCCGCCTCAAGCCCCTCAAGGCCGAGTACGAGAAGCTTGAGGCGGACCTGGAGGCGGTCATGGCCGAGCAGGACGAGGCCGAGTCCCAGCTGGCAGACCCCGCGGTGTTCGCGGACGCGCCCAAGTCCTCGGCCCTGCTCAAGCAGTACGCCGACGCCAAGGCCAAGGGCGACCGCCTGGCCCAGCGCATGGAGGCCCTGGAGGCCGAGATGGCCGAGCTGGAGGCCGAGTCCAAGGCCCTGGGCGGGGAGTAGGGTGGGGATGCGCTTTGCCGCGAGATGGGGTAGACCATGACCATGCGTCCTGACCCCGACGATCTGCACGCCCCCGGCGCCGAGGGCGACGACTCCGAGTGCGTCGACCTGGTGGCCCGCGCCCGCTCCGCGGTGCTGGAGATGCGCCGCCAGGCCGCGGCCAGCGGCCTGGACGCCGTGTCCGAGGCTGACGGTCCCGGCGAAGGCGGACCCGGGCCCAAGTCCCGCCGCAAGAAGAAGGGAGCCGCCCGCCGTGCCGCCTGAGATCCAGCCCGAGATTCAGGTCGTCGCCGGCATCCTCTGGCGTGACGGCCGGTTCCTGGCCGTGCGCCGGCCCGAGGGCAAGCCCCTGGCCGGGTACTGGGAGTTCCCGGGCGGCAAGGTGGAGCCGGGCGAGGGCCTGGAGCAGGCCCTGGTGCGCGAGCTGCGCGAGGAGCTGGGCCTCACCCCCCTGCGCTTCGCCCTCTGGCGCGAGAAGACCCACGTCTATCCGCACATGACCGTGCGCCTGCATTTCTTCCGGGTGGCCGAGCACGCCGGAACCCCGCTTTCTCTCGAGGGCCACGCCATCCGCTGGTTCGCGCCCGGGGACGTGGACGGGACGCCCTTCCTCAAGCCGGACATCGAGATCGTGGCCGAACTGGCCGAAAACCCCACGGAGTAGCCGTGCGCATCGCCGACCTCATCGCCAAGACCCCCAAGTTCGTGTCCCTGGAGTTCTTCCCGCCCAAGGAGCGGGAGGCCTGGCCGTCCTTCTTCCTGATCGCCCGGGCGCTCACCGCCGTGGACCCGCTCTTCGTGTCCGTGACCTACGGCGCGGGCGGGGGGACCCAGGCCAACACCCTGGAGATCGTGTCCCGGCTCAAGGCCGAGCTGGGCCTCGAACCCATGGCCCACCTGACCTGCGTGGGCGCGGACGAGGAGAGGATCGCGGCCTTCCTGGCCGACCTGGCCAAGTCCGGGGTGGACAACGTGCTGGCCCTGCGCGGCGACCCGCCCCGCGGCGCCGAGAGCTTCGTGCCGGACAACGAGCGCTTCAAGCACGCCTCGGACCTGGTGTCCTTCATCCGCGCCCGGCAGCCGGGCGTGGGCGTGGGCGTGGCCGGCTACCCCGAGGGACATCCCGACTGCCCCCGCATCCGCCAGGACCTGGAGTTCCTCAAGGCCAAGCTGGACGCGGGCGCGGACTTCGTCATCACCCAGCTCTTCTACGACAACCGCCAGTACTTCGACTTCGTGGAGCGGCTGGCGGCCATGGGCGTGGACAAGCCGGTGGTCCCCGGCATCCTGCCCATCATGGGCCTCGCCTCGGTCAAGCGCATCCTGGGCATGTGCGGGGCCAGCATCCCGGGCAAGTACCTGCTGGCCCTGGAGGAGGCGGACAAGAAGGGCGGGGCCGACGCGGTGCGCAAGCTCGGCGTGGACTACGCCAAGCGCCAGGCCCAGGAGCTCCTGGACAACGGGGCCCCGGGCATCCACCTCTACACCCTGAACAAGGCCGACGCCTGCCTGGAGATCGTGGGGGCGCTGTCGCGGTAGGACGCCGCCATGCAGCGGCTCTTCATCCCCCCGGCCCTGGTCCGCGTCTTCTGAGGCGGACCGGGCCGGACAACGCCGCAGCGCGTACAGGGAAGCGATGCGGGCGGCGTTCGTCCGGCATCTCCCGCCGTTGGCCGATGCCCGGGCGAAATCCTTTGCGTCCCCTGGGCAAGGGGTGTATGCAAACGTACCCCGGAAACGGGGAATACATTTTCAGAGAGGAGTTCGCCATGTCCAAGAGGTTCGTGGTTGCGGTGTGCGGCGCCACCGGCGCCGTGGGTCGGGAGATGCTCAAGACCCTAGAACAGCGCAAGTTTCCGTGCAAAGAGGTGCGGGCCCTGGCCTCGGCCCGCTCCAAAGGCGCCACCGTGCCCTTCGCCGGAACCGACCTCATCGTGGAGGAACTCACCGAGGATTCCTTCGCCGGGGTGGACATCGCCCTGTTCTCGGCCGGCGGCTCCACCTCGGAGCGCTTCGCCCCGGCCGCGGCCAAGGCCGGCTGCGTGGTGGTGGACAACTCCAGCGCCTGGCGCATGGACCCCAACTGCCCCCTGGTGGTGCCCGAGGTGAACCCGCACGACCTGGACTGGCACAAGGGCATCATCGCCAACCCCAACTGCTCCACCATCCAGATGGTGGTGGCCCTGAAGCCCCTGCACGACGCGGCCAGGATCAAGCGCGTCGTGGTCTCCACCTACCAGGCCGTGTCCGGCACCGGGCAGAAGGCCATCGAGGAGCTGTCCAACCAGGTGCAGGCCCTGTTCAACATGCGCACGCCCGAGGTGAAGGTGTACCCGCACCGCATCGCCTTCAACTGCCTGCCCCAGATCGACGTCTTCCTGGACAACGGCTACACCAAGGAAGAGATGAAGATGGTCAACGAGACCAAGAAGATCATGGGCGACGACGCGATCCAGGTCACGGCCACCTGCGTGCGGGTGCCGGTGTTCTACGGCCACAGCGAGAGCGTGAACGTCGAGACCGAGCGCAAGCTCACCGCCGAGGAGGCCCGGCTGCTCCTGGCCCAGGCCCCGGGCGTCACGGTGGTGGACCACCCCAAGGAGAAGCTCTACCCCATGCCCATCGACGCCGCGGGCGAGGACGACACCTACGTGGGCCGCATCCGCGAGGACGAAACCATCCCCAACGGCCTGAACATGTGGATCGTGGCCGACAACCTGCGCAAGGGCGCGGCCCTGAACGCGGTCCAGATCGCCGAGGCCCTGGCCGAGCGCGGCCTGGTCCGGGTCCCCTAGCGGCTCTTTTCTTCGAGTTCCGGCCGGGGCCCTGCGGCGCTGGGCCCCGGCTTTGCTTTGCGTCCCGCCCGCGGCGGTGGTACACCGCGAGGGGTCGAAGAACACCATCATCCATCCGAGGTCACCGGCATGGCCCACATCCCCGTTCTGGATTCCGACGACTACCTGGGCCGGCTCCTGGCCCTGCCCCGGCCCGGGGCGGACAAGGTCCTGGCCTTCTACGAGCACCGCGTGGGCGCGGTCTGCAAGGACGTGCGCCTCATGCTCCTGCCCCTGGACGACCACCTGCTCCATCGCGGGGACGGGGTGTTCGAATCCCTCAAGTACGTGGGCCGCAAGCTCTACCAGCTCGACGCCCACCTGGAGCGGATGCAAAAGTCCGCGGCCGCCATCTCCCTCGCCCCGCCCTGTTCCTGGGAGGACCTGCGGGACATCGCCCTGGCCGTGGCCAGGGCCGGCGGGGCGGACAACGGCATGCTGCGCCTCCTCCTGGGCCGGGGGCCCGGGGGCTTCGGCATCGATCCCTTCGAGAGCCCCGCGGCCAGCCTCTACGTGGCGGCCTACCATTTCTCGCCCAAGCCCGACAGCGTCTTCGAGAAGGGCGTCACCGCCTTCCGCTCCGCGACTCCGGCCAAGCAGAGCTGGCTGGCCAGGATCAAGAGCGTGAACTACCTGCCCAACGTGCTCATGAAGATGGAGGCGGTGCAGAAGGGCTACGACTACCCCTTCTGCTTCGACGAGCACGGGTTCCTGGCCGAGGGCGCCACCGAGAACGTGACCCTGGTGGACCAGGCCGGGACCCTGGTGGTCCCAGAACTCACCAACTCCCTGCCGGGCACCACCCTGCTGCGCGCCCTGGACCTCATCAAGGGGGAGGTCCCGGTGAGCTTCCGGGGCGTGACCGAGGCCGACGTGTACGGCGCGCGGGAGGTGCACATCCTGGGCACCACCGGAGACTGCATCCCGGTGGTGCGCTACGAGGGCAAGCCCATCCACGACGTGCGGCCCGGACCCGTGGCCCGGCGGCTGCGCGAACTCCTGGTGCGCGACCTGGAGGAGAGCGGGGTCCGGTTCTGACCCCGGGAGCGGCCGTGGCCAGGGTCCTGCATCTCGATCTGGGCCGCGAGATGCGCGGCGGGCAGCGCCAGGTGCTCTACCTGGCGCGGCGGCAGCGGATCTCGGGCCGGGTGGAGCCCCTGGCGGCCTGCCCGGCTGGCTCGCCCCTGGCGGCGGCCCTGGCCGCGGAGGGGGCGGAGGTCCTGGCCCTGCCCTCGGGACGGGAATGGGACCCGCGCAACATCCTGCGCCTGCGCCGCTTCCTGTCCGAACGCCAGGTCGCCCTGCTGCACACCCACGACGCCCGGGCCGCGGCCCTGGGCGCGCTGCTCAAGCTTCTCGGCGGCCGGTTCCGGCTGGTCCACTCCCGCCGGGTGTCCTACGCGCCCGGCCGGGGCTGGGGCCGGTTCAAGTATCGCCTGGCCGACCTGGTCCTGGCCGTGTCCGCCGAGACCGCCGAGGTGCTGGCCGCCTGCGGAGCGCCCCGGGAGCGGCTGGCCGTGGCCCACAGCGGCATCGATCCGTCCCTGTATCCGGCCCGGCGGCCCAAGGCTCCGGACGCGCCCCTGGTCATCGCCGCGGTGGGCGCGCTCACCCCCCAGAAGGGGCACGAGGTGTTCCTGCGCGGCCTGGCTGCGCTGCGGGACATGCCCGGCCTGCCCGCCTGGCGGGCGCGGCTCCTGGGCGAGGGGCCCCTGCGCGGAGGGCTGGAGTCCCTGGCCGCGGAGCTGGGCCTGGGGGACCGGCTGGAGCTGCCGGGCTGGCGGGAGAGCCGGGAGGAGCTGCCCGATGCGGACATCCTGGCCGTGGCCTCGGTGCACGGCGAGGGGTCCAGCGCGGTGATCAAGGAGGCCTGGGCCTGCGGCCTGCCGGTGGCGGCCTCGGACTTGCCCTCCAACCTGGAGCTGGTGGAGCCCGGCGCGAGCGGCGCGGTGTTCGCCTCCGGCGATCCCGGGGCCCTGGCCCGGGCCCTGGCCGGACTGCTCAGTGACCCGGCCCTGCGCGAGGAGCTGGCGGAAGGCGGACGCCGCCGCCTGGAGCGGTTCACCGACGCGGCCATGGCCGCGGCGGTGCAGGCCGGCTACGAGCGGGCGTTCCCGGAGTTGTTCGGGAGCCCAGCCTCATCTTGATTTCTTGTCAAAAGCTTCGCTTTTGAAGGGCTGGCGGCCATGGCCGCGGCGGTGCGGGCCGGCTGCGCGCCGCCCCCCCCGGGCCTGTTCGAGCAGCCTGCGTCCTCTTGATTTCTTGCCAACAGCGTCGCTTTTGACGGGACGGCCAGCCATGACCGCGGCGGTCAGGGTCGGCTGCATGCGGGCGTTCCCGGACCTGTCCGGGGGAGGGGGGTCAGTCCGCGGGCTCGGCCACGTCGTCCAGCCGCCAGGTGGCGGACTGGTCGCCGGCGGGCCGCACGAAGGTCCAGTCCTCGCGCACCTGGCGCGGGGCGTCGCCCACCTCGGCCTCGCGGATGAGGGCGGTGTAGCGCACCCGGGCCTGCTCCGGTCCCATGGCCAGGAGCTGGGCCTCCACCAGGAGCACGTCGGTGCGCCCTGCGGGCTTCTCGCTGGCGGCCCGCTCCCGGAATCCGGCCAGGCGGCGTTCGGTGACGAACTGGGCCAGGTCGTCCAGGTCCCGGTCGCCCCACGACTCCCGGACGCGGGCGTACATGGCCTTGGCGCCTTCCAGGAATTCGGCGTCGCCGTCGCGGGCCGGCTCAGGGCCGGCGGGCCGCTCCTGCGCCGCGGGTCCCGCGGCCCGGGTCCGGTTGTCGCTGCGCAGATGGCCCCAGGCGGCCTGGGCCCGACGGTAGGCCTCGCTGGCCTGGCGGCGGCGGGTCTCCTCGTCCTCGCCGGATCCGTCGGAACGGGTGTCCTCGTCCCCGTCAGGGTCCGGCTCCGACCAGGGCCGGGACTGGTCCGGGGGGCGGCGGTCCTGGCTGCGGCCGCGGAACATCCGCCAGGCGGCGAAGGCCACCAGGCAGAGCAGGAAAAGGTCTAGGGGAGTGAGGTGCACGGGCGCTTCCCTGACTCGGCAGGGCGCGCGCCGCGCCCTGCCGGGGAGTATTGTGTTACTGGATGATGCCGATGTTGCGCAGAAGTTGGAGGAAGAGCTGGCGGTCGATGGGCTTGGGCACGTAGGAGGTGGCGCCGCCCTTGTAGTAGGCCTCCACAACGTTCTTGGGGTCGTCCAGGGCGGTGGTCATGACCACCTTGACCTCCTTGGACCCCGGGATGCCGCGCTGCTTCTCCACCTCGCGGATCTTCTTCAGGGCCTCCTGGCCGTCCATCTCCGGCATCATGATGTCCATGCACACCAGTTCGTAGGGGTTGCCCTCATCCAGGGCCGCGATGAAGGCGTCCAGGGACTCCTGGCCGTTCACCGCCACGTCCACCTCGCCGTAGGGGCTGAGAATCTTCTGCAGGAGCTTGCGGCTTGTGAAGTCGTCTTCCACCACCAGGAACCGCATGTCGGACCTCCTCGATCGTTGCGCTGTGACCGGCCGGCGCGGGCTCTGCCGCCGGATTCTCCACCCATACGCCAAGCGAATACCCAAGGCAAAAGAATTCTGCCGTCCGCGGCTTTACGGCCGGTCGGGAATGGGGCACGCTCGGGGGAAGCCCGGACCGGGCCCCGGGCGGGGCCGGTCCAGCCAGGAGAAATCCTTAATCCATGAACGCGTTGCTTGGCAACCGCGCGCCAGGGAGGCGTCCGTGTCCCGCGGCGACGGACTGAACCGCTTCCGGGCCAGGTTCTTCCTGGCCGCGGCCCTGCTGGGCGGGGTGGCGGGCGCCCTGGCCGGGTTCGCCCAGGGGGAGCCCAGGTCCGCCCTGGCCCTGGCCATGGTCGGTCCCCTCCTCCTGTTCCTTGGGGGCGGCCTGGGCGGTTTTGCGGGCATGCTCCTGGCCGCGGCCCTGGAGCATTTCCGCGGCCGGCGTCCCGACCTGGACCCCGCAGCCACCGATGCGGCCATGCTTCTGGCGGTGTTCGGGTCGCTCCTGGGACTGCTTGTGGCGGTGTTCTCCGGAGCCCACGCCACGGCCCACTGGTGGGCCGCCGCCGGGGCCTTTGCCGGCGGCCTGTCCGAGAGTCTTCTCGGCAGGGTGGCGGCGGTGCTCCTGCACCTCGCGGTGCTTGACGAACTCACCGACCAGGAGCGGGCCAGGGAGCGCAAGGCCGGGGCCCAGGGCAGGGACCTGGAGAACCTGCTCGCCGATGGGGAGGAGGATCGCCAGCCGCCGGAGAGACGCTGACCCGGGTTGGACCGCTTTACAAAACCCAACGCGATTGTTACGTTTTATAAAACCATGCCGCCAAGGGAGGCCGCCATGTGTAAGAATTGCAACTGCGGTCCGCAAAAAGAGGGGAAGTACCAGAAGTTCCTGCGCGAGCACGGGCATCAGCATGCCCATGAGCATGACCACGGGCACACCCACGAGCACGACCACGAGCACGGCCACGTGCACGACCACGACCACGAGCACGGCGAGACCAGGCACAGCCACGCCCACGGGCACAGCCACGCCCACGGCCATGTGCATTACCACGGCCACGGGCACGTGCATGAGCACGGGCACGACCACGAGCATACCCACGAGCACGACCACGACCACGACGCCCGCCACGCCCACGAAGGCGGCGCGGCCCACGACCACGAGCACTAGGCCGCGCGCCCGCGGCCACGCGATGCGAGCCCCCGTCAGGGGGCTTTCGTTTTTTGCGGAAGGGGAAAGGCCCAGGAATTCTCGCCCGGCCATTCCCAAAGCCTCACGCCTGTGCTACTCTTGTCGCAAGCTCCGGATCAGGTCAGGGCCGCTCCCCGGCTCGGGCCGCTCCCAAGCGCAAGGAGGAACGCGTCATGGCCGACATCGTCGGACTGCTCGGCAAGGAGGCCAAGAAACTGCTCGGCCACACGTGCACGACTTTCCCCAAGGAGAGCCTGCACCTGCCCGGGCCGGACTACGTGGACCGGGTCATGGCCGCCAGCGACCGGCCGGTCCCGGTGCTGCGCAGCATGCAGCAGCTCTTCGACCACGGTCGGCTGGGCGGCACGGGCTTCCTGTCCATCCTGCCCGTGGACCAGGGCATCGAGCACACCGGGGGAGCGTCCTTCGCCCCCAACCCCCAGTACTTCGACCCGGACAACATCGTGCGTCTGGCCGTGGAGGGCGGGTGCAACGCGGTGGCCTCCACCCTGGGGGCGCTGGGCATGGTGGCCCGCAAGTGGGCGCACAGGATTCCCTTCGTGCTCAAGATCAACCACAACGAGCTCATGACCTACCCCAACAAGCACGACCAGATCCTGTTCGCCTCGGTGGAGCAGGCCTTCGACATGGGCTGCGTGGCCGTCGGCGCGACCATCTACTTCGGGCACGAGACCTCCAACCGCCAGATCATCGAGATCGCCGAGATGTTCGAGGCCGCGCACGGTCTGGGCATGGCCGCCATCCTCTGGGCCTACACCCGCAACAGCGCCTTCAAGAAGGGCAAGACCGACTACCACACCGCCGCGGACCTCACCGGCCAGGCCAACCACCTGGCGGTCACCATCCAGGCGGACATCGTGAAGCAGAAGCAGGCCACCAACAACGGCGGCTTCACCGACATCGGCTTCGCCAAGAGCCACCCCAGGATGTATTCCGACCTGTGCAGCGACCATCCCATCGACCTGTGCCGCTACCAGGTGGCCAACTGCTACATGGGCCGGGTGGGGCTCATCAATTCCGGCGGCGGCTCGGGCGAGAACGACCTGGCCCAGGCCGTGCGCACCGCGGTGATCAACAAGCGCGCCGGCGGCATGGGCCTCATCTCCGGCCGCAAGGCCTTCCAGCGGCCCATGGTCGAGGGCGTGAAGCTCCTGCACGCCATCCAGGACGTATATCTCTCCAACGACGTTACCGTGGCCTGAGATCGCCCTCGGCGGGGGGGCTCTGCGGGACGGGTCTCGGCGCAGCCGGGGCCCGTCCTCATTTCTTAGAGCCGCGCCCGGGCCATTCCGGGATGCGGACCGGATCGCGTCCGGGCCTGGCCGCGCCGCCGGTCCGAGTCCTGCAATGGACAAACCGCGCGGGTTCCTTTAAGCAGGACGGCCACGACTCGTCTTGAGGAGGAACCATGCAGCGCACCGTCTACTACATCGAAGGCGACGGCATCGGCGCCGAGGTCTGGGCCGCCGGCCGGCCGGTCCTGGACGCGGCCGTGGCCAAGGCCTACGGCGATTCCCGCAAGCTCGTCTGGAAGGAGCTCCTGGCCGGCAAGAAGGCCTTCGCCCAGACCGGCGAATACCTGCCCGAGGCCACCTGGGCGGCGCTCAAGTCCGCGGACCTGGCCTTCAAGGGCCCCCTGGAGACCCCGGTGGGCGGCGGGTTCCGCAGCCTCAACGTGACCCTGCGCCAGGTCCTGGACCTCTACGCCTGCATCCGGCCCATCCAGTACTTCCAGGGCGTGGAGAGCCCGGTGAAGCATCCGGAGAAGGTGGACATGGTGGTCTTCCGGGAGAACACCGAGGACGTGTACGCGGGCATCGAGTACGCGGCCGGCACGCCCGAGGCCAGGAAGCTCATCGCCTTCCTGCGCGACGAGCTGGGGGCCAACGTGGACGACGCCGCGGGCGTGGGCGTGAAGCCCATGACCGCCGCCGGCTCCAAGCGCCTGGTGCGCAAGGCCGTCCAGTTCGCCCTGGCCCAGGGCAAGCCCAGCGTGACCCTGGTGCACAAGGGCAACATCATGAAGTACACCGAGGGCGCGTTCCGCGCCTGGGGCTACGAGCTGGCCGCCGAGGAGTTCGCGGACAGCGTGGTGGCCGAGAAGGACGCCGCGGGCGTCGCCGGCAAGGTCGTCATCAAGGACCGCATCGCCGACGCCATGTTCCAGAACGTGCTCATGTACCCCGAGCAGTACAGCGTCATCGCCACCACCAACCTGAACGGCGACTACCTGTCCGACGCCCTGGCCGCCCAGGTGGGCGGGCTGGGCCTGGCCCCGGGCGTGAACATGAGCGACGGCCTGGCCTTCTTCGAGCCCACCCACGGCACCGCGCCCTCCATCGCGGGCAAGGACATGGCCAACCCGGGCAGCCTCATCCTTTCCGGGGCCATGCTCCTGGAGCACATCGGCTGGAGCGAGGCCGCGGCCCTGATCAAGAACGCGGTGAACACCGTGATCTCCGGCAAGAAGGTCACGGTGGACCTGGCCTCCCAGATTCCCGGCGCGACCACCGTGGGCTGCAAGGCCTTCGGCGAACTGCTCGGCGCGGCGCTCTAGGCCGGTCCGGTTCTTTGCGCGACAGCCCGGTGCGGAGCCTCCGCGCCGGGCTGTCGCATTTTGTTCGGCCATGCGCGCTTTCCGTTCCGGAGAATTCGCCAGCCTGTAGCGTGGCTTGTGGCGCGGTTTGTTGCCAATCCCTTGCAGGGGTGCTATCCGTACAATAGCGCCGAGTTCCCGCTCCGGGGCAAAGTCGAACGCGTTCCCGCCGGTTTCCGCCGGAGTGGGGAAAAGGAGTCAGCCATGCGCGCCTTGATCCTGCTCCTGGTCCTTCTCTCCTCGGCCTGGCCCGCCTGGGCTGGAGAGCCCCTGCGCATAGTCTACTACGAGAACTTCGAGCCTTTTTCCTGGACCGAGAACGGTCGCACCCGGGGCATCCTCATCGACGTGCTTGACGAGGCCCTGCACAAGCGCCTGGGGCTCGAGGCATCGCACGAGGGCTATCCCTGGGAGCGGGCCCAGGACATGGTGCGCCAGGGCCTGGCCGACGGCTACGCCACGGTGCCCACTCCGGCGCGCCTGGAGTTCTCGGACGTGGGGAGCCAGACCGTGACCGACGTGACCTTCACCATGTTCGTGAACGCCGCCAACCCCCGGCTGGAGGAGTTGCTCCGGGTGCGCTCCCTGGAGGAGCTCAAGGCCTTCACCCTGGGGCATTACACCGGCAGCGGCTGGGCCAAGAAGAATCTCGCCGACCACAAGGTGTTCTGGACCCCCCGCCTGGAGAACGTCCTGGAGATGCTGGCCAACGGCCGGTTCGACGGATTCGTCGACGTGTCCCAGGTGGTGCGCTATTACGTGGCCAAGCTCGGCTATTCCGGCCGCATCCTGGAGCTGCCCCACGTGTACGAGTCCAGCCAGTTCAAGTTCTTCATCGGCAAGAAGTCGCGCCACCGGGACCTGCTGCCCCGGGTCGACGCCGTTCTCGACGCCATGCACAAGGACGGGACGTGGCAGCGCATCCACGACCAGTACCGTTGAGCCCGGAACCCTCTCCGGACGCCGCGGGCGCTGCCCCCGTCCGGCCGGCCCGGCGCGTGACCGTGGCCCGGGCGGTCATCGCCGCGCTGCTCACGGTCACCACCCTGGCCCTGGCCGGGTTCGGGACCGCGTCCTATTGGCTGGAGCGCGCCCGGGGCCTGCGCGAGTTGAAGAACGACCTCCACGTCGTCACCGCCCAGTTGGCCCAGAGCCTGGCCCTGCCCCTGTGGAACTACGAGCGGGAGCAGGTCGTGAAGGTGGCCGAGAGCGCCCTCCAGAACCGGGCGGTCTTCGCGGTGCTGGTCCGGTCGGACGTCGGGCCGGGCCTGCTCCTGGGGCTGTCGCGGGACGCGCAGTGGAGCCCGGTCCGGGTCGCGGAGGACCCCGCCCCGGGCGGGGACCTGCTCCAGGAAAGCGCCGAGGTGTCCTACGCGGGCAGGCCGGTGGGCCGGGTGGAGGTCCTGGTCACCCGGCGTTTCGTGGACCAGGCCCTGGGCCGTTCCCTGGCCGCCCTGGCGCTGGGGGCGCTGGGGCTCAGCGCGGTGCTGGTGTCGGTGCTCTTCTGGGCCCTGGACCGGGCCGTGCTGCGTCCGCTCCGGGCGGTGGAGGGCTATGCCCAGCGGATGCGCGACAGCGACGGGGAGGCCCCTCCGGTTCCGGCCGGGGAGTTCCCGGAGGAGCTGCACAACCTCCGCGGCTCGGTGCAGGGCATGGTGGCGGCGCAGCGCGCCCGGATGCAGGCCCTGGCCGAGAGCGAGCGCCGTTACCGGGTGCTCTTCGGCAACGCCAACGACGCCCTGTTCCTGCATGGCCTGGGCCAGGAGGGAGATCCGGGCCGGTTCCTGGACGTCAACGAGGCGGCCTGCCGCCGCCTGGGGTATTCCCGGGACGAACTGCTGGCCATGACTCCCAGTGATCTGGATTCTCCAAGCGCGGCCCAGCGCATCCCGGCGGTCATGGAGCAACTGCTCGCGCAGCGGCGCGCGGTCTTCGAAACCGAGCACGTGGCGCGGGACGGGCGGGCGGCGCCAGTGGAGGTGGCGGCCCACCTCTTCGAACTGGAGGGCCGGCCGGTGGTCCTGTCCATCGCCCGGGACATCACCGCGCGCAAGCGGGAGGAGGAGGCCCTGCGCCGGGAGGAGGCCCGCCTTCGGGACCTGGTGGAGATCCTCCAGTATCCGGCGCCGGACACTGCGGCCCTGCTGGACCTGGCCCTGGAGCGGTGCCTGGAGCTGACCGGCAGCCGGTTCGGCTACATCTACCACTACGACGAGGATACCCAGGCCTTCCGGCTCAACTCCTGGTCCCGGGAGGTGATGCAGGCCTGCACCATCACCAAGCCCCAGACCCGCTACGAGCTGTCCAAGACCGGGGTGTGGGGCGAGGCCGTGCGCCAGCGCAGGCCCATCATCCTCAACGACTTCGCGGCGGACCATCCCCTGAAGAAGGGCTACCCCGAGGGCCACGCCCCGCTCTCGCGCTACCTGACCGTGCCGGTGGTGAGCAACGAGCGCATCGTGGCCGTGGTGGGCGTGGCCAACAAGGAGGCGGAGTACACCGAGACCGACGTGCTCCAGCTCACCCTGCTCATGGACGCCACCTGGAAGGTGGTGGAGCGGCGGCGGGCCGAGGTGGCCCTGCGGGAGGCCCACGCCGGCCTGGAGCGCATGGTGGCCGAGCGCACCGCGGAGCTCACGGCCAAGGCCCGGGAGCTGGAGCAGGCCAACCGCAGGCTGCTGGAGCTGGACGAGCTCAAGAGCGCCTTCCTGTCCTCGGTGTCGCACGAACTGCGCACCCCGCTGACCTCGGTGCTGGGCTTCGCCAAGCTGGTCCAGCGTGACTTCGCCGGCCATTATCTCCGGCTCGGGGCCGGGGAGCCGGGCCTGGAGCGCAGGGGCGAGCGCATCTGCCAGAACCTGGCCATCATCGAGTCCGAGGGGGGGCGCCTGTCCCGGCTCATCAACGACTTCCTGGACCTGACCAAGATCGAGTCCGGACGGGTGGAGTGGCGGGACCAGGACGTGTCGCCCACCGCGGCGATCCTCCGGGCGGTGGAGGCGGTGCGCGGCCAGTGCCTGGACCGGCCGGAGCTGCTCCTGGACGCGCGGATTCCCCCGGACCTGCCGGTGGTGCGCATGGATCCCGACCGGCTGGAGCAGGTGCTGGTCAACATCCTGGGCAACGCGGCCAAGTTCACCCAGGCCGGAAGGGTGGGGGTGCGGGCCGAGGCCCGGGAGGGAATCCTGCGGGTCAGCGTGGAGGACACCGGGGTGGGCATCCCCGCGGAGGAGCTGGGCAGGATCTTCGACAAGTTCCACCAGGTCGCCCAGGGCGACACCCTGCGCGACAAGCCCCGCGGCTCGGGTCTGGGCCTGGCCATCTGCCGCCAGATCGTGGAGCACTACCGGGGCCGCATCTGGGCCGAGTCAGAGCTTGGCCGGGGCAGCGTCTTCCACGTGGAGCTGCCCCTGGCCGCCGGCGTTGTCCGGCCCGCCGCCCCGCAGCTCGATCCCGCGCTCCTGGAGCCCCCGCCCGGCGCGATCCTGGCCCGGCCCCTGGTGGTGGTGGCCGACGACGACCCGGCCCTGTGCTCCTTCCTGGCCCAGATCTTCCAGGACGCCGGATTCGGGGTGCTGGCGGCCCTGGACGGGGAGCGCGCCCTGGAGCTGGCCCGGGAGCACCGGCCGGACCTCGTCACCATGGACATCCTCATGCCCGGCCTGGACGGCCGGGAGGCCATCGCCCGCCTGCGCGCCGATCCCGAACTGGAGGGAATCCCCGTCCTGGTCATCTCCGTGCTCCGCCAGGAGAGCTTCGGCGGCGAGGACGCCGCCCTGTGCAAGCCCGTCACCCCGGAGCGCCTGCTGGACGTGGTGCACGGGCTGCTCGGCCATCCCTGCATCGCGGAGCCCATCCTCGCCCTGGAGCGCGAGGGCGCCCTGCGCCTGGGGCCCTACTTCGCCCTGTGCGAGGGCCGGATAGAGCAGTGCGACGAGGCCGGGCTGTGGCGACGGCTGGAGGAGGGGTTCCGGGGCACGGTGCTCCTCTCCGCCTGGGCCGCCGCGCACCTGGACCTTGCCCGGCTCACGGCCGCCCCGGGCGTCCACGTCTTCATCCTGCCCGACAGGGGAGCGCCTCCCGCCGCCTGACAGCCGGCTGCAGGGTCCGTCCCGGGCATGCCCGGCCGCTCCGCCGCGCCTCAGAAGCGGCAGCAGGGCTGAGCCGAGCCCGGGGTGCTGAACACCACCTGCCAGAGCTGGATGCTCCGCGCCCGGAAGGCCCCGGCGCAGGAGAGCAGGTAGTAGTCCCACAGCCGCTTGAAGTGCGGCCCGTAGCGGTCCTTGAGGCCCCCCCAGGCCTTCTGGTAGTTGGCGTGCCAGGCCATGAGGGTGCGGTCGTAGTGCGGCCCCAGGTTGTGCCAGTCCTCCATGACGAACAGGCCCTCCGCGGCCCGGGCGATCTGGGCGATGCTGGGCAGGCGCCCCCGCGGGAACACGTGCCTGGCGATCCAGGGGTCGCAGGATGACCGGGATTCGTTCTGCCCGATGGTGTGCAGCAGGAAGAGCCCGCCGTCCTTGAGCCGCCGGCGGACCGCGGCCATGTAGGCGCGGTGGTTCTTGCGGCCCACGTGCTCGAACATCCCCACCGACACCACCCGGTCGAACCGTCCCGCCACCTCCCGGTAGTCCTGGCGCAGCACGGTCACCGGCAGGCCGGCGCAGAAGTCCCGGGCGAAGCGGGTCTGCTCATCGGAGATGTTCACGGCGGTCACGGCGCAGCCCCGGGTGCGGGCCGCGTGGCGGGCCAGGCCGCCCCAGCCGCACCCGATGTCCAGCAGGGCGTGTCCCGGGCCCAGGCCCAGCTTGTCGCAGATGAGTTCGAGCTTGCGGCGCTGGGCTTCGTTCAGCGCATCCGGGCCGTCGCCGTTGGTGAAGTAGGCGCAGCTGTACTGGACGTTCTCGTCCAGGAAGCCCAGGAACAGGTCGTTGCCCAGGTCGTAGTGCCGCCGGGCCACCACCCTGGCCCCGTTGCGGGTCTGGAGGTTCAGGAGCAGTCCGGGCAGGGCGGCCAGGGTCAGGCGGGGGCTGTCCCGCACCGTCTCGTCCAGCCTGGCGGCCAGGAGCCGGCTGACGAGTTCGTCCACCCGGGGGCAGTCCCACCAGCCTTCCGCGTAGGACTCGCCCAGGCCCAGGTTCTTGTGTCGGAGCACCCGGCCGAAGAACCGTCCGTCGTGGACCCGGACATCCCAGGGCGCGGGGCCGTCCACCCGCACCCCGGCCCGGGAGAAGAGGTCCTCAACGATGCGTTGCGCCGTGGCCATGGCTTCCCCTCCGGTTGCGGGTCACGCGGCGGAGAAGGTCTCGCGGAACAGGAGCGTCAGCGTGTCGAGAAGGAGAATGGCAAGGAGGAGACCAACCTCAGTCTTGCTTATAGGAAAAGAAAACGGGAAGCGCAAGAATGGGTTGGCGCGATCCGCGTCAGCGGGCGGGAGCCTCGGCCAGCACCGCGTCCAGCACCGTCTCCGGGGCGATGGCCGCCATGCAGGGGTCGGGGCGGTCGCAGCCGCGGCCGCCGTGCAGGGAGCAGGGCCGGCAGGGCAGGTCCGGCTCCAGCACCCGGTCCGCCGGGCCGCAGGGGAAGAAGCCCCAGTGGACCGTGGTGGGGCCGAACAGGGCCACCACCGGGGTCCCCACCGCGGTGCCCAGATGCATGGGGCCCGAGTCGCCGGTGGCCAGGCGGCGGGACAGGGCGATGAGCGCCGCGGCCTGGCGCAGGTCCGTGCGGTTGCTCAGGTCCCGGGGGCCGGGCAGGGGGGACGGCGCGCCGCTCCTGCCCAGCGTGAACCAGGGGACGCCCGCCCGGTCCAGCAGGCCGGCCAGGGCCTGCCAGTGGCCGGCCGGCCATTCCTTGCCCGGATGGGTGGCGTAGGGATGCAGGGCCACGGGCCGGGAGTCCGGGTCCAGGCCGGCCCCGGCCAGCATGTCCCGGGCCGCGGCCAGCTCCGCCGGGGCCAGGAAGAGCCGGGGCCGCAACTCCTCCCGGGAGCGGGCCTGGTCGAACACCGCCAGGGAGTAGCGCTGGGGCACGTTGAGCCCGGCCAGCCGCGCCGCTGCCCCTGCCGCGCGGGCCGGGCCGAGCCGGGAGAGGAGCCGCCGCTCCAGGGAGAGCTTGGTGTAGCGCCGCACCGGACCCTTCCAGAGCAGGGAAAGGAGCCGGGAGCGCAGGGCGCCGTGCAGGTCCAGGAGGCCGCTGCCGGCGAGCCGCCGGGCCAGGCCCGCGGCGTAGCGGGCCCAGGCCGCGGGGCCCAGGTCCCCGGGGCCGGGGCGGATGATCTCCGTCACCGCCGGGTGTCCCTCCAGCACCGGGGCGTTGGCCGCCTTGGTCAGCACGGCGAAGGTCCAGCCCCGCTCCCGGTGCAGCAGGTCCAGGAGCCCGGTGGTCAGGACCACGTCGCCCAGGGCCGAGAGCCGGACCACGACCCAGGAGGAGGGCAGGGCGTCGAAAGGGGGGCGGGTCTGCTTCACGGGTTTGTCCAGTGTGCTTGGGAGATCGCCGGGCCGCTCGGCCGCGGCCGGGTCAGGCGGCCGGGATCCGGTCCAGCCTGGCCTTCACCGCGGTCCAGGCCGTTTCCGGGGTCAGGTCGCGCATGCAGCGGTGGTGCCCCTTGGGGCAGGAGCGGGGGCCGTGCAGGCCGCAGGGCCGGCAATCCAGGTCCAGCTCCAGCACCGTGGAGCTCCCCCGGGGGAAGAAGCCCAGGTCCCGGGTGGTGGGGCCGAACAGGGCCACCACCGGCGCTCCGCCGGCCCAGGCCAGGTGCATGGGGCCGGAATCTCCGGTGAGGTAGCAGTCGAGCCGCGCCAGGTGCGCGGCCAGTTCGGGCAGGGAGAGCCTGCCCGCCAGGTCGTGCACGTTGTCCCGGCCCGCCAGGCCCGAGGCGGCCAGGACCCGGGCCGCGCAGTCCTTCTCGTCCGGCCCGGCGAACAGGACCACCGCGGCCCCGGCCGCGTGCGCCCGGGCCATGACCTGGCCGAAATACTCCTCTGGCCACTGCTTGGTGGGCCAGGTGGAGCCCGGATGCACCCCCAGCACCGGGCCCGGGGGCAGGGCCGCGAAGAACTCCGCCGCCCTGGCCTCGGCCGCGGCGGGCAGGACCAGCCGGGGCTCGGCCACCAGGTCGTTGACGCCCAGGGGCCGGACCAGGCGGAGCAGGCGGTCGATCTCGTGGGCGCGGCCGAAGGCCCGGTCCACGGTATGGGTGTAGAAATAGTGATTGTAGGCCGGCCGGGAATAGCCGATGCGCCGCGGCGCGGTGGTCCAGCGGGCGATGAGCCCGCTGCGCAGGCTGGTGTGGGGGCTGATCCAGAGGTCGAAGCGCATGCGGGCCAGGTCACGGCCCCGGCGCATGGCCGCGCGCAGGCCGCGGTCGGCGCCGCGCTTGTCGAACTCGTGCACCGCGGCCAGGCCGGGCTGGGCCGCGAACAGGGGGGCCAGCCCGCGGCGCACGAAGAAGTGCAGCTCGGCCCCGGGATAGGCCCGCTCCAGGGTGTGCAGCAGCGGCAGGGTGAGCACCGCGTCGCCCAGGAAGGCGGTGTTCCAGACCCCGATCCTCACGCCCCGGCCTCCGCGTTGATCCGTCCGATGAGCCGGGCCGCGGCGGCCAGGTCCGCGCACACCGCGTGGGGCTGCTCCGGCCCGGGGTCGGGCAGGACCAGGGTGTCGCCCTCGGGCAGGGGAGCGCCCAGGAGTCCGGCGTGCTTCCGGCCCTTGCCGGTGAGCACCAGCACGCTGAGGGCCAGGCCGGCGCGCCGGCCGAAGAGCACGTCCGCGCTCTTGTCACCCACCATGGCGGTGGCGGCCGGGTCCAGGCCGTGCGCCGCGGCGAGCCGGTCCCACATGCCGGTGGCCGGCTTGCGGCAGGAGCAGCTCGCCTCGGGCGCGTGGGGGCAGAAGGCGTCGGCGCACAGCGAGGCCCCGGCCTCGGCCAGGAGTTCGCACATGCGGCGGTGCACCGCCAACTGGTCCGATTCGCGGAAATAGCCCCGGCCGATGCCCGACTGGTTGGAGGCCACGAACAGGCGGATGCCCGCGCGGCACAGGGCGGCCAGGGCCTCCCCGGCCCCGGGGACGAGCTCCACCCCGGCCGGGTCGGCCAGGTAGTGCTTGTCCTCGATGACGGTTCCGTCGCGGTCCAGGATGACGCTCGTGATGCGCATGGGTGCCTCTGGCTGCGCCCCTTGTGCGGCAAGGCGCGGGCTTCGTCAAGCAGGCCTGGCCCGGGCGTGTTGCATGGCGGCCGGGCTTCTGATAGGCAGACGCTGGGGCCACCATCCATGAACGTTCGACCACACTTCGGCCGGTTCCCGCGCGGCGCGCGCGGCCTTTCCCCCTCGCTCCGGCCTGCGGCCGCGTGACCGCCGTGCGCCGCATCCACCTCCACCGCTTGTTTACTCCCCAAAGCGCCTGACGGCGTTTTGAGGGCGCAGCGATAGGCATCCGGTCATGCTCTTCAATCTCATCTTTGCCGTGGGCGTGGCCGTGGGGGTGTCCTTCTTCTGCTCCCTGGCCGAGGCCGCGCTGTATTCCGTGCCCTGGAGCCGCATCGAGCAGCTGCGCAAGGAGGGCAAGTCCTCGGGGACCATCCTCTACGCCCTGCGCCACAACATCGACCGGCCCATCACCGCCATCCTCACCCTGAACACCGTGGCCAACACCGCGGGGGCGGCGGTGGCCGGAGCCGCTGCGGCCGAAGTCTTCGGGCACGAGCACCTGGTGCTCTTCACCGCGGCGTTCACGGTGGTCATCCTGGTGTTCTCGGAGATCGTGCCCAAAAGCCTGGGGGTCATGTACACCCGCACTGTGGCGCCCATGTTGGCCCGGCCCCTGAGAATCCTGGTGAGCCTCATGATGCCGGCGATATGGGTCCTGGGTCTCCTGCCCCGGCTGCTGCACCGCCGGAAGAAGACCGGCCACTCCCTCACCGAGGAGGACATCCGGGCCATCGTGAGCCTCACCCGCAAGTCCGGAGTGCTCAAACCCTACGAGGAGCACGCCATCTCCAACATCCTCTCCCTGGACCTGAAGCGGGTGGAGGACATCATGACCCCGCGCACCGTGGTGTTCTCCCTGCCCGCGGTCACCACCGTGGCCGGGGCCAGGGCCCACCGCGCTTTCTGGCATCACGGCCGCATCCCGGTCTACGCGGGCGACGACCCCGAGGACGTGGTGGGCATCGTCTACCGCCGCGACGTGCTGGACGCCCTGGCCCAGGACCGGGACGCCCAGACCATGGCCGAGATCATGCACCCGGCCCGCTTCGTGCTGGAGACCTTGACCCTGGACCGCCTGCTGATTAAGTTCCTCGGGGCGCGCACCCATCTCTACGTGGTCCTGGACGAATACGGCGGGGTCGCCGGGGTGGTCACCCTGGAGGACGTGCTGGAGGAGATCCTGGGCAAGGAGATCGTGGACGAGACCGATGTGGTCGCGGACCTGCGCGCCCTGGCCCGCAGCCGGCGGGATCGGCTGGTCGGCGCTGACGAAAAGAGCGGGGCCGCTCCCTCGGCGGCCCCGGGCAAGGAAGAGGGTTAAGCCGAAAGCCGACGCCCCGCGCGGGTTTGGACAAGAGTACGTAATCGACCATGAACTGCCCTGCGGCGCCGCCGCAAGGGCGACGGGACCGAACGAATATGCAGAAAAAGCCCGGCAAGGCCGTATACGCGGCCGCAGCCATCCTGCTCCTGGCCGGCCTGGGGTTCCTCCTGGCCTCGGGCCTGTCCGAGAACAGCGTGTATTTCCTCAACGTGTCCGAAGCCCTGGCCATGCCGGCAGGCAAGCTCTCCCAGGCCCGCCTCTTCGGCACCGTGGACGCCGAGGGCCTCTCCGGCGGCCCCGGAACCATGGCCGCCTCCTTCCGGCTCCAGGACAAGGAAGACGCCTCCAAGGTCATCTGGGTGGACTACTCCGGCGCGGTGCCCGACACCTTCAAGCCCGGGGTCGAGGTCATCGTGGAGGGCGGCCTGAAGGCCGGCTCCGACCGTTTCAAGGCCACCACCCTCATGACCAAGTGCCCATCCAAGTACGAAAAAGAGAATCGTGACAAGGGGTAGCACCCCCGGGTCAAGCTCTTCCCTTTCGGCCTGAAGCGGTCTACAACCCCCCCTGACCGCAAACCCGAGCGCAATCGTAAGGATACGCCATGCACCTTGTCGGCTACTTCTCCCTGCTGTTCGCCATGCTCGCCTCCCTCATCCTGGCCGGATTGGCCCTGTACGCCGCCTGGAGCGACCGGCCCGGCCTGGCCGCCGCCTGCGAGAAGGGGCACCTGGCCGCCGCGGCCCTCATGACCGCGGCAAGCGCGGTGCTCCTCAAAGCCCTGGTGGTCCGGGACTTCTCCTTCCAGTACGTGGCCTCCTACACCGACACCTTCTTGCCCCTGTTCTACGCGGTCACGGCCTTCTGGGCCGGCCAGGCCGGCTCCCTGCTCTTCTGGGCCTGGACCGTGGCCCTCATGGGCGCGGTGTTCATGGGCACCCGGGCCTACGCCGAGCTGGCCCCGGCCACCAAGGCCTGGTACTGGGTCCTGTTCCTGTCCGTGCAGGCCTTCTTCCTGGTGCTGCTCACCGGGCCGGCCAACCCCTTCCTGGCCCTCTCGCCGCCCGCGGCCGAGGGCAACGGCCTGAACCCGCTCCTGCGCAACCCGGGCATGATCTTCCATCCGCCGCTGCTCTTCCTGGGCTACGCCGGGTTCACCATCCCGGCCTGTCTGGGCCTGGCCTCCTGGGCCGCGGCCGAGCCCCGGCCCTGGCTGGGCGCGGGCCGGACCTGGGCCCTGGTTTCCTGGGTGTTCCTCACCGCGGGCATCGTGCTGGGAGGCTGGTGGTCCTACATGGAGCTGGGCTGGGGCGGCTACTGGGCCTGGGACCCGGTGGAGAACGCCTCCCTCATCCCCTGGCTCTCGGCCACCGCGTTCCTGCACACCGCCCTCATCGAGGACCGGCGCGGCGCGCTGCATCGCACCAACCTCTTCCTCATGTCCCTGACCCTGCTCCTGTGCTTCTTCGCCACCTACCTGGTGCGGTCGGGCATCATCGAGTCCCTGCACGCCTTCGGCTCCGGCGGCATGGACGTGCCCCTGGTGTCCTTCCTGCTCCTGGGCCTGGGCGCCACCCTCCTGACCCTGTACGCGGGCCAGGCTCCGGGCGCGCGCCAGCTCTCCGGCCTGGCCTCCCGCCAGGGGGTGCTGGTGATGGCGGTCTGGCTGCTCCTGGCCATCGGCGCGGTGGTCATGCTGGGCACCATGTGGCCGGTCATCAGCAAGCTGTGGAGCGACAACCCGGTGGGCCTGGGCGAGGGCTTCTACAACCGGGTCTGCCTGCCCCTGTTCGCCCTGCTGGCCCTGTTCCTGGCGGTCTGCCCCTGGCTGGGCTGGAAGGGCGGCATCCGCCACAAGTCCTGGTTCTGGACCATCGTCGGGGTGTTCGCGGCCGCGGCCGCGCTGCTCTTCAGCCTGGGCGTGCGCCTGCCCGTGCCGCTCCTGGCTGCGGCCGCAGCCCTGGCTGTGATCGCCGGCGTCGCGGCGCTCCTGCTCGCCGACCCCGCGGCGCGCGCGGCCCGGCCCACCTGGGGCGCCCTGGGCACCCACCTGGGCCTGGCCCTGGTGGTGCTGGGCATCGCGATTTCCGGCCCGTACAAGGTGGAGACCGAGGTCACCCTCAAGAAGGGCGAGCCCGTCCACCTGGGGGCCTACGCCCTGACCCTGGAGGACTCGTTCCAGACCTCCAGCCCGGCCATGGCCGTGTTCCAGGCCAAGATCAAGGTGGAGAAGGACGGCAAGCCGGTGGGCGAACTCACCCCGGAGCGCCGCATGTACCGCGGCTTCGACCAGCCCTTCGCCGAGGTCTCCACCATCCCCGGCCTGGGCGACGAGGTCTACGCCACGGTGCTGGCCTTCGAGCGCGACGGATCCGCGGCGGTGGTCAAGGCCAGCGTGAATCCGCTGGTGAACTGGATCTGGATCGGCGGCACGATCATGTGCCTGCTGCCCTTCGTGGGCCTGAACCGCAGGAGCCACGCGGAGTAGGCCGGCGAGCCGGCGCTTCCGGAGGCGGGCCGGCGGGCCCGCCGCGCAAGCCCTCGCTGTCGCGCCGTTCACGAGTAACTTACTGGTTCTTGCCGGGATACTGCATGGTCCTCACCCTCGACCGGGTCGCCAAGTTCTACGGGGACAAGCCCGTGCTGCGCGAGGTGAGCCTCGCGCTCGCCCCCGGGCGCGTGCTCCTGGTGGCCGGAGAGAACGGGGCGGGCAAGTCCACCCTGCTCAAGGTCATGGCCGGCCTGGCCAGGCCCTCGGCCGGGACCGTGCGCCAGGGCGTGGACCAGGCCCGGGTGGGCTACCTGGGGCACCAGACCTTCCTGTACCCGCGGCTCAGCGCCCTGGAGAACCTGCGCTTCTGGGCCCGGCTCTTCGGCGTGCCCGGGGACGAGGCCGCGCTCGTCGCGGCCCTGGACCGGGTGGGCCTGGCCGCCGCGGCCCACGAGGAGGCCGGGACGTTCTCCCGGGGCATGGCCCAGCGCCTGTCCCTGGCCCGGGTGTTCCTCACCGATCCCCGCCTGGTCTTCCTGGACGAGCCGGGCACCGGCCTGGACGTGCGCTCCCGCACGGTGCTGCGCGCGGAGATAGCCGCGGCGCGGGAGCGGGGCGCAAGCCTGGTCTGGGTGAGCCACGCCCTGGCCGAGGACCTGGTCGGGGCCGACCAGGTGCTGCTCCTGGACAAGGGCCGGGTGGCCTATTCCGGCCCGGCCGACCGGTTCCCGGCGAACGGAGGCGCGGCGTGATCCGGCCGGCCCTGGCCATTGCGCGCAAGGACCTGCGTCTGGTCCTGGCCGGCGGCGTGGGCCTGGCCCAGCCGGTGCTGCTCGGCCTGCTCCTGGTCTTCGTGTTCAGCCTGGCCCGGCCCGCCGGGGAGCTGGTGCCGCCCCAGGCCGCGGCCGGGGTGTTCTGGCTGGCCAGCCTGTTCGGCATGGTGCTCATCTTCAACACCCTCTACGCTGCGGAGGAGGCCCACGGCGCGCGCACCGGGCTGCTCCTGGCGCCTGTCGCGCCCCAGGCGGTGTGGCTGGGCAAGGGCCTGGCCGGGGGACTGCTCCTCCTGGCGGCCCAGGCGGTGTTCCTGCCCGCCGCCGCGGTGTTCCTGGGCCAGGACTTCCACGCCGGGGCCGGGCTGGCGCTGCTCGCCCTGCTGGCCGGCGATCTGGGGGTGTGCGTGCTGGGGTCGCTCCTGGGGGCGCTGGCCCAGGGCCAGGCCGCGCGGGAGTCCCTGCTCACGGTGGTGCTCTTCCCGC
>JBFMHA010000038.1:0-32326 GCA_040753075.1 Thermodesulfobacteriota bacterium | reverse complement strand
GCCGGGGCTGCGGCAGGCGCGGCCTCTGCCGGGGCGGCCGGCGCCGGGGCTGCGGCGGGCGAGGTCGCGGTCGGGGCGGGCTGTCCCGCATCGGCCGGGGGCACGGGCACCAGGGTCTTCTGCCGCTCGGCCCGGATCTTCTCCAGATCGATGTCCAGGCCGAGCTGGGAGGACGCCTGGCTCCAGGCGGTGCGCAGGTCCTTCACGTCCTCGGCCGCGCCGGCCAGGACCCGGTTGTTGGCGTTCTGGATCTGCTCCAGTTCGTTCACCTGGCGCTTGAGCACCTCGATCTCGCCCCTGGCCTGGGCCAGGTCGCTGCGCAGGCTCTGGACCTCGGCCCAGATCTCGGCCTGCTTGGAGCGGACCGGCTCGTTGGCCTTCTCGATGCTGTTGGCCAGGGTCTGGGACCGGGACTCCACGGTCTCCAGGCGCGAGTCCAGAATCTGGATGTCCTTCTGGGCCGCGCAGGCCCCCAGCAGGAGGCTGGCGCACAGGAGCAGGAAAAGACGCTTACACATTGGGTTTCTTCCCCCTTTTCCGTCCGAAGAACAGGTAGGCCAGGCCGCCGAGCACGGGCACGAACACCGCGACCGACAGCCAGATCATTTTTTCCTGGATCGACGGGAAATCCCGCCAATAGGCGTGCCGAATAGACCACAAATTGGGGAGGATGGGAACCAGGGCCGCCACTGCCGCCAAGGCCAGTTTCCAGGCCGGGAGGTTTTCCAATCCGTACATGCGTTCTCCTGGAGGTTCAATCCTGGCGGCTGCGCCGCCGGCCCGTGGTGTACATGGAGGCGATGAGCATGAGAACCCCGCAGCTGATGCCCATGTCCGCCACGTTGAAGGCCGGCCAGTGCCATCCGCCCACGTAGAAGTCGAGAAAGTCCACCACCAGCCCGGTGCGCACCCGGTCCACCAGGTTGCCCAGCGCCCCGCCCAGGACGAGGCCCAGGCCCGCGGCCCCCAGCCGGCTCTGCCCCTCCTCGGAGCGCAGGAGCCAGAGGATGACCCCGGAGGCCAGCAGGCTGGCGGCGATGAAGAACCAGCGCTGCCAGCCCAGTCCCTCCTGGTTCAGGAAGCCGAAGGCCGCGCCCTGGTTGAGCACGTGCACCAGGTCGAAGAACCCGGGGATCACCGGCACCGCCTCCCGGAGGCCGATGGCGGCCTGCACCATGAGCTTGGTGGCCTGGTCCAGGACCAGCACGGTCCCGGCCAGGGGCAGGGCGAGGCGAAAGGACGGGAGCACGGCCTTGGCCTAGGCGTCGCCGCCCTGGGCGCGCACCACTCCGGAGCAGCGCGGGCAGATCCCGGGATGGCCCTCCAGGGAGCCCAACTCCTCGGAGTAGACCCAGCAGCGTTGGCACTTGGTTCCGGCGGCCTTGGCCACCCCGATCTTCAGGTCCTGCACCTCCAGGGCGGCCAGGGCCTCGGCCGGGGCCGCCTCCAGGGACGCCAGCTCCACCCGGGAGGCGATGAACACCTCGCGCAGATCCAGGCCGGCGAGGGTCTCGCGCAGGGTCTCCCCGCAGTACAGGGTCAACGCGGTGTCCAGGGAGTGGCCCACGGTTCCGGCCTTGCGCGCCGGCTCCACGGCCCGGGTCACCTCGGCCCGCACCTTGAGCACGGTGTCCCAGCGGTTGCGCTCCTCCTCGGGGAGCAGCCAGTCCGTCTGCGGCTCGAAGCGCAGGGCGAAGACTGTGGGAGAGCCCTGGCGCATGCCCTCGGGCAGGTGGCCGAAGACCTCCTCCGCGGTGAAGGACAGGATGGGGGCCAGGTCCTGGGTGAGGAGCATGAGGGTCCCCCACAGGGCGGTCTGGGCCGAACGGCGCGGCAGCCCGTCCTTGGCCTCCACGTAGAGCCGGTCCTTCACGATGTCCAGGTAGAAGGAGGACAGTTCGTTGATGCAGAAGGTGTGCAGGGCGTAGAACACCTTGTGGAATTCGAAGCGGTCGTAGGCCCGCACCACCTTGGCGTGCAGCCGGGCGGCCAGGTCCAGGGCGCAGCGGTCCAGGGGGAGCATCTTCTCCGGGGCGACCGCGTCCTTGGCCGGGTCGAAGTCGCCCACGTTGCCCAGGATGAAGCGCAGGGTGTTGCGGATGCGGCGGTAGGCGTCCACCAGGCGGGAGAGGATCTCGTCGGAGATGCGCACGTCGTCCTGGTAGTTCTCGGCCGAGACCCACATGCGCAGCACGTCGGCCCCGAACTTGGCGATGATCTCCTCGGGCGCGATGACGTTGCCCACGCTCTTGGACATCTTCTTGCCCTCGCCGTCCACCACGTAGCCGTGGGTGAGCACGGCCTTGTAGGGCGGGATGCCGCGCACCCCCACCGAGGCCAGGAGCGAGGAGTGGAACCAGCCACGGTGCTGGTCCGAGCCCTCCAGGTAGAGGTCCGCCGGGTAGCTGCACTCGGGACGCTGTTCGCACACCGCGGCGTAGCTGGTGCCGGAGTCGAACCACACGTCCAGGATGTCGTCCTCCTTCTCCCAGTTGGCCCCGCCGCAGTGGGGGCATTTGAGGCCCTGGGGAACGACCTCCTCCATGGGCGCCTCGAACCAGTAGTCGCAGCCCCGTTCGTGGGCGGCGAACCGGTCCACGATGGAATGGACCCAGGACGCCTCGAAGTAGGCCTCGTCGCAGTCCTTGCAGAGCAGGGCCACGATGGGCACTCCCCAGGTGCGCTGGCGGGAGACGCACCAGTCCGGCCGGCCCTCGATCATGCCGTAGATGCGCTCCCGGCCCCAGGCCGGAATCCACTTCACCCGGTTCTCGATGGCCTCCAGCGCGTTGTGCCGCAGCTGGTTGGCGCTCATGGAGATGAACCACTGGGTGGTGGCCCGGAAGATCACCGGCTGCTTGCAGCGCCAGCAGTGGGGGTAGGAGTGGGACATCCGCTCCTGGGCCAGGAGGTTGCCCTTCTCCTGAAGGACCTTGATGACCTCGGGGTTGGCGTCGAACACGTTTTTGCCCGCGAAGAACTCCACCGTGGGCAGGAACACGCCGGAGTCGTCCAGGGGCGAAAGGATCTCCAGGCCGTAGCGCAGGCCGGTGTCGTAGTCCTCCCGGCCGTGGCCCGGCGCGGTGTGCACGCAGCCGGTGCCCGCGTCCAGGGTCACGTAGTCCCCGAGCACCAGCCTGGACTCGCGCTCGTAGAACGGGTGGCGCGCCACGAGCCCTTCCAGGGCCGCGCCCTGGACCGAGCCCAGGATGTCCAGCTCCTTCCAGCCGAACTTCACCGCGCAGGTGGCCAGGAGCTCCTTGGCCAGCACGTAGAATCCGCCGTCGGCGCGCACGCAGGCGTACTCGAACTCGGGGTGCACGGCCACCGCCAGGTTGGCGGGCAGGGTCCAGGGGGTGGTGGTCCAGATGGCCACCCAGGCCCGGGCCGGGTCCGCGGCCGGGAAAAGCTCGGCCAGCCGGGGATCGTTCAGGGGGAAGCGGACGAAGACCGAGGGGGAGGTGTGGTCTTCGTACTCCACCTCGGCCTCGGCCAGGGCGGTCTTGCAGGACATGCACCAGTGAATGGGCTTCTTGTCCCGGCGCACCGAGCCCTTTTCCATGAATCGGGCCAGCTCCCGGGCGGTGGCCGCCTCGTAGGCCGGGCTCATGGTCATGTACGGGTCGTCCCAGACGCCGAACACGCCCAGCCGCTTGAATTCCTTGCGCTGCACGTCCAGCCACTTGGAGGCGTAGTCGCGGCAGATTCTGCGCACCGTGACCGGGGGCAGGTCGGTCTTGCCCTTGGCCGCAAGCTCCTGGGCCACCTTGTGCTCGATGGGCAGGCCGTGGCAGTCCCAGCCGGGCACGTACTCGGCCTTGAGCCCGCGCAGGTTCATGTACTTGACGATGATGTCCTTGAGCACCTTGTTGAGGGCCGTGCCCATGTGGATGTGGCCGTTGGCGTAAGGCGGGCCGTCGTGCAGCACGTAGCGCTCGCGGCCCTCGTTGGCCGCGACCATGGCTGCGTATGACTTGTTCTTTTCCCAGAACGCGAGGGTCTCGGGCTCGCGCTTGGCCAGGTCGGCCTTCATGGGAAACGCCGTGGCCGGAAGATTGAGAGTCTTCTTGTAGTCGCTCATGGGCAGCGTTGGACCTCCGGAAAGCAAGGTGGCGAACGGAAACAGGGAAATTCCCCCAATCCGAGCCGGAAGTCAAGGACGGCAGGTGCGGAAGGACGGGTTGTCCGCTCAGACCGCCAGGACCGCAGGGGAGTGGAGCGGCGCGTCCCGGACCTGGGCCAGGGCGCGGGCGGTGAGGTCCATGAGCCGCTGCGCGGCCAGGACCACGGGTTGGGGCGAGGGGGGCTGGAGCGTTCCGCCACTCACGGCCAGGCGCGCTTCGGATCGGCGGGAGGCGGGATGCTCCGCGCCGGCCAGGCGCAGGACGCCGGTTTCGGCCATGCGCTTGAGCCCCTGCGCCGCCAGTCGGGCGGCGGTTGCGCCCGGGGCCTCGGCCCTGCGCCAGGACGGGCCGGGCAGGGCCGAGGCCGGGGCTGCGCACGGGAGGAGGAGGGCCAGGAGGAGCAGGAGGGCGGACACGCGGCGCATGGGCGACTCCGGAAGCGGTTGAACGGGAGTTGCCCGAAGGTTTGCAAGGCCCGGGCCGCTGCGGCATCCGTCCGGAATCCTTGCCCGGGGCGTCCTCGGCGTCGGAAAACCGGCCGCCGCAACTCCCTGGCGCGATCGGGCATCGGGTCGGATTCCTTGGGGAACTCCCGCCCTTGTGGCGCCTGTCGACAACCCGTCGCCTTTGGTCTAGGTTGACGCTGCCCGCGGCGGCCCCGTGGTCCCGGCCTTGCCGGGACGAATCGAGGGCCTGAAAAGGGAACCCGGTGCGAATCCGGGGCGGTCCCGCCGCCGTTATCCGGTCCCCTGCGGCCCCTGCGGGGGGAAACGGCCCGGCCATGACGCCACTGTCCGGCTTTCGGACGGGAAGGCGGCCGAGGCTCCGGAGAGCCGGAAGACCTGCCGTGGGCCACCCGCACGAGAGCGGCAACGGGCGTATTGCCGCGCGGGAACACCGGAGACGGACACAGGGAGGAGTCCCCGGGCGGCGCAGGCCGGCCCGGGGTTTTCATTTCATATGGATGCACCCAAGGGAATTCTCTACGGCGTGGGCGTGGGTCCCGGCGACCCGGAACTGCTCACCCTCAAGGCCGTCCGCGTGCTGCGCAGCGCGCCCCGGGTCTATGCCGCGGCCTCGACCAAGAACAGCTATTCCGTGTCCCTGTCCATTGTGCGGCCGCACCTGGCCCCGGGCGTGGAGCCGGTGGTGCTCTCCTTTCCCATGACCCGGGACCAGGCGGTCCTGGACCGGGCCTGGGAGGAGAACGCCCGCACCGTGCTGGCGGACCTGGACGCGGGCCGGGACGTGGCCTTCCTGACCCTGGGCGACCCCTCCACCTACAGCACCTTCGGGTACCTGCTGCGCACCCTGCGCGGCCTGAACCCCGCGGTGCGGGCCGAGGTGGTGCCCGGAGTGACCTCCTACTGCGCGGCCGCGGCCCTGGCCGGCGAGCCCCTGGCCGAGGCCGACCAGACCCTGGCCGTGGTTTCCGGGGTCTGCGGCGGCGACACCCTGCGCCGGGCCGCCGAAGCCGCGGACAGCCTGGTGGTGCTCAAGGCCTACAAGCGATTCGCCGACATCCGGGCGGCCCTGGCCGAGGCCGGGCTGCTGCAGGACGCGGTGCTGGTGTCGGCCTGCGGCCAGGACGGCCAGAGCCTGGTGCGGGATCTGGCCGGAGTGGAGCAGGCCCCTCCGTACTTCTCCCTGGTGCTGGCCAAGAAGAAGCGGGGGTGAGGCCTCCCGGCCCCGCCCCCGCCCGTCTCGACAGTCTCTAGACTTCACGGCCGGCCGCGGCGCGGTCTCCCGGCGCCCCGGCGATCTTCGAGAAAAACTCCAGTCTTTCTTGAAAGTCCAGTTATTCCGCGGCGACGAACTTCCCGCCCTTGACCTGGATCATGACCATGGAGTCCACGCCCAGGCCGTTGTGGTCCTCGGGGGTGATGGTGAACACCCCGGAGATGCCCACCAGGCCATTGGTGCTCTCGATGGCCGCGCGCAGCTTCTCGGGCTCGGTTCCGGCCTTGCGCAGGGCCTCGGCCAGGATGGTGATGGCGTCCCAGGCGTACCCGGAATGGGTGTTGATGGGGTAGTCCTTGTCGTACTTGTAGACCTGGGAATAGAGCTTGGTGAACTCGGCCATGACCTTCTTCTGCGGGTCGGCGTCGGGCAGGCTCTCCCAGGTGAGGAGCTTGGTGGCGGGCATGAGGTCGCCCTCGGCGGCCTCGCCGGCCAGCGTGACGTAGTTGGGGTCGGGCTGGCCGTGGCACTGGACCAGGGGCATGGCCAGGCCCAGGGCGTGGTGGTTCTTGGAGACGACCGAGCCGGCCGGGCCGATGGTCCAGACCACGATGGCCTGGGGGTTCTTGGCCGCCAGGTTGGTGAGCTGGGCCTTCATGTCCACGTCGGTGGGCTTGAACTGCTCCTCGCCCACGATGGTCAGGCCGAAGTCCGGGGCCAGCTTGGCCAGCCAGCGCCGGCCGTCCTGGCCGAAGCCGTCGCCCGCGGTGAGCAGGGCCACCTGGGTCAGGCCCTTGGCCTTGAGGTAGCCGAGCACCTTGGACACCGCCACCGAGGAGCGCTGCGGGGCCTTGAACACCCAGCGCGCGGTGCCGAAGTCCATGGTCCCCACCATGCCCTCCATGATGACCGGATCGCCGCCCACGGTCATGATGGTGGGCACCTTGGACTCCTCCACCTGCTTCTTGACCGCCATGCCGGTGTCGGTGCGGGTGGGGCCGATGACCGCCACCACCTTGTCCACGTTCACGAACTTCTTGAAGGCCAGCACCGCCTTGGTGGGCTCGCTCTCGGTGTCGGCCACCACCATCTCCAGGGGACGGCCGTTGATGCCCCCGGCCTTGTTGATCTGGTCCACGGCCATCTGGGCCACCAGCTTGGTGGGCGTGCCGATGGGCGCGGCCGGTCCGGACAGGGCGAAGAACGCGCCGATCTTGATGGGCTCGGCGCAGGGTGCGGGCGCCGCCAGGGCCAGGACCAGGGCCGCCCCCAGGACCAGGGAACACAGGGTCTTGCGCATGATGCTCCTCCTTGCGGCGGCCGGGGCCGACATGGCCTGCGGCCGGATGATTCGCCAAGCGCCCCGGGACGGGGCGCATGAGTCACGGTTTCAGGGCTCCCGACCCCAGGCGGTCCAGGATGTGCCGGCCCCCCCGGCGCACGTGCCCGGCCGCGGCCCGGGCCGCGGCCTCGGCGTCGCGGGCGCGCAGGGCGGCCAGGATCTCCCGGTGCTCGTCCAGGGACCAGCATCCGGCCTCCATGCCCGTGGCCGACTCCCGGGAAATGCGCTCCACCAGCCCCTCCAGCACCTCCAGGAGGCGGATGAGCAGCCGGGAGCCCGCGGCCCGGGCCAGCAGGGCGTGGAATTCGGCGTTGAGAGCGGCCAGGGCCGCAGGGTCGCGCCGGGCCCGGGCCTCGGCAAAGGCCGCGATGTTCCGCTCCATCTCCTCCAGGGCCTCGTCAGTGGCCCGGCGGGCGGCCAGGGACGCGGCATAGGACTCCAGCAGGCCGCGGGCCTCCACCGCCTCCTCCACCTCGGCCGGGTCCAGGGGCTTGAGTTCGTAGCCGCCCCGGGGCCGTCGGGCCAGCAGGCCCTCCTGCTCCAGGCGGTGCAGGGCCTCGCGCAGGGGGGTGCGGCTGGCCCCCATCTCCCGGGCCAGGCTTTCCTCCACCAGCCGCTCTCCGGGCGGGAAGCGGCCTTCGATGAGCATTCGCCGCAGCACCCGGGTCACTTCGCCGCCCAGGGAGAGGCGCGCCACCCGGGGGGTCACGGCGCGGCCTCCTGGTCGGGGCCGAGGAACGCCTCGCGCAACTGCGGGTCGCAGGCGATGTCCCGGGGCGCGCCGGAGAACCGGATGCGGCCGGTGGTCAGGATGTAGCCGCGGCTGGACACGGCCAGGGCGCCCAGGGCGTTCTGCTCCACCAGGAGCACCCCGCAGCCGGTGGCGGGCAGGTCGCGCACCACCCGGAATATCTCCGCGGCCATCTTGGGGGACAGGCCCAGGCTGGGCTCGTCCAGGAGCAGGTAGCGGGGCCGGGCCATGAGGGCCCGGGCCATGGCCAGCATCTGCTGCTCCCCGCCCGAGAGCTTGCCCGCCTCCTGGCGCAGCCGTTCCCGGAGGGCGGGGAAGAGCTCCAGCATGCGCTCCAGGTCCGCGGCCACCTCGGCCTTCTTGCCGGAGCGCAGGCGCAGGTAGGCCCCCATCTCCAGGTTCTCGCGCACCGTGAGCGGGGCGAAGACCTGGCGGCCCTCCGGGGCCTGCACCACCCCGGCCCGGACCCGGGCCGCGGCGCCCCGGGGCGCGGGCGCGCCGTCCAGGAGCACCTGGCCCGCGGCCGGCTTGAGCAGGCCGGAGAGGATGTTGAGCAGGGTGGTCTTGCCCGCGCCGTTCATGCCCAGGAGGCAGGCCGCCTCGCCCGGGGCCAGGGACAGGCTCACGTCCTCCAGGACCCGGGCCTGGCCGTAGCTGAAATGTATGGAGCGGACCTCAAGCACAGAGACCGAACTCCTTGCCGCCTCCCAGGTAGGCGGCCACCACCTCGGGATGGCGCTGCACCTCGGCGGGCGGCCCCTCGGCGATCTTGCGGCCGGAGCACAGGGCGACCACCGTGTCGCTCACCCGCATGACCAGGGACATGTCGTGCTCCACCAGCACCAGGCCCACCCCGCGTCCGCGCACCGCCAGGATGAGGTCGGCCATGATCCGGGTCTCGGCCGGGTTCAGGCCGGCCACGGGTTCGTCCAGGAGCACCATCTTGGGGTCGCTCGCCAGGGCCCGGGCCAGGGCCAGGCGCTTCTGGTCGCCGTACGGCAGGGACCCGGCGGGCTTGCCCGCGGCCCGGGCCAGGCCCACCTCGGCCAGGGCGGCCATGGCCTTCTCGGCCAGGCCGCGCTCCTCCCGGCGCAGCACCGGAAAGCGGAGCATGGCCGCGAAGAAGCCGCGCCGCATGCGGCCGTGCAGGCCGACCATGACGTTCTCCAGCACGTTCATGCGGCCGAACATGCGCAAGTGCTGGAAGGTCCGGGCCAGGCCCAGGCCGATGACCCGGTGCGCGGGCAGGCCCAGCAGGGGCCGGCCGGCGAAGCTGGCTTCGCCCCGGTCGGGCCGCACGAACCCGCTGACGCAGTTGATGAGGGTGGTCTTGCCCGCGCCGTTGGGGCCGATGAGGGCGGTGATGCGGCCGGCCTCGGCGGAAAAGCCCACGTCCTCCAGGGCGGCCACCCCGCCGAAGGATACGGACAGGCCGGAGACGGAAAGCAGGCCGCTCACGGCGCGTCCTCCTGCACGTTCCGGGGGGGCGTCTCCTCCAGGGGCGGCCGGATGCCGCCCAGGCCCCGCCGGGCCAGGGACTCCTCCAGCCTGCCCACCAGCCCCTGGGGCAGGAACATGAGGAGCAGCAGGAGCACCCCGCCGAAGATGATGTCCTGGTATTCCTGGAACACATGGAGGAGCTGGGGCAGGGGGGTGAGGAACGCGGCCCCGAACAGTCCGCCCCACAGGGAGCCCATGCCGCCCACCAGGCACATGGTCACCAGCTCCACGGACTTGAAGATGTCGAAGGTCTTGGGGGTGACGATGCCGAAATAGTGGGCGTAGAGGGCTCCGGCCACCGCGGCGTAGGCCGCGGACAGCACGAAGATGCGTATCTTGTAGGACTCCACCGGGACCCCGCAGGCCCGGGCCGCCGGGGGCGAGTCGTGCAGGGCGCGCAGGGCGCGGCCCACGTGGGAATGGGCCAGGTTGCGGGCCGGGACCAGGCCGAGCAGGGCCAGCCCCCAGGCCAGCCAGTAGAACTCCAGGTCGGTGTCCAGGGCGATTCCGGCCACGGACAGGGGAGGGATGCCGTAGTACCCGCTGGAGCCGCCGGTGAAGTCCTCCATCTGGACCAGGACCACGTTGACGATGACGTTGAAGCCCAGGGTGGCCATGACCAGGTAGTTGCCGGACAGGCGCAGCACCGGCACCCCGATGAGCAGGGCCACCAGGCATACGAATCCCGCCGCCGCGAGCAGGGCCAGCCAGGACGGGACCCCGAAGCCCGCGGAGAGGATGCCCGAGACGTAGGCCCCCAGGCCGAAGAACGCGGCGTGGCCCAGGCTGATCTGGCCGGCGAAGCCGATGAGCAGGTTCAGGCCGGTGACCACCAGCACGTGCAGGGCCGTGAGGTTGAGGATGTTGAGGTAATAGGGGTTGTCCACCCACAGGGGGAGGACCGCCAGCAGGCCGGCCAAGGGGAAGAGTCCGGCCATGAAGCGCCGGGCCTGGACCGAGGGGCTCACCGCTGGCCCTCCTTGGACCCGAACAGGCCCTGGGGCCGGACGAAGAGCACGGCCAGGAGGACGACGAAGGCGATGACGTCCTTGTAGGCGCTGGAGAGCAGACCCGCGCCCAGGCTCTCCATGAGGCCCAGGCCCAGGCCGCCGGCCACCGCGCCGGCGAAGCAGCCGTAGCCGCCGAGCACCGCGGCGGCGAAGCCCTTGAGCCCCATGAGCAGGCCCACGTCGTAGGACAGGGAGGTGATGGGGGTGATGAGCACTCCGGCCAGGGCGCCCAGGCCGCCGGCCAGGGCGAAGGACAGGGTGGTCAGGCCCCGGGTGTCGATGCCCATGAGCGCCGCGGCCCGGGGGTTGGCGGCCATGGCCCGCATGGCCTTGCCGGTGGCGGTCCGGTTGAAGAAGAGCACCAGGGCGGCGATGGCCGCCAGGGTGATGCCCAGGACCCAGAGGTTCTGGGGGGTGAAGGCCGCGCCCATGATCTTGAGCGGCGCCTCCCGGCTCAGGGGGGGCAGGGCCAGGGCCTGCTTGCCCCAGAGGTGCTTCATGCCGCCGCGCAGCAGGATGCTGGCGGCCACGGTGATGAAGATGAGCACCATGATCTCGCGGCTTTTGGCCGGCCGCAGGCAGAAGCGCTCCAGCGCCGCGCCGGCCAGGCCCGCGCCGGCCAGGGCCAGGAGCAGGGCCGGGACCAGGGGCAGGCCCGCGGCGAAGAGCAGGGAGTACATGAGCAGCCCGCCCAGGCTCAGGAAGTCGCCCTGGGCGAAGTTCACCACCCGGGTGGCGTTGTAGACGAGGTTGTAGCCGAGGGCCACCAGGGCGTACACCGCGCCGGTGGTCAGGCCGCTCAGGGCGAACTGGAGCAGGGCAGGGCCGGAGGGCATGGGGTCTTGTTCTCCACCGGCCCGGGGCGTTCGCCCGCGGATGTTTCCGGATGCGGCAGGATGCCGGTACCGGGGCCGGAGGCGCGTTTTGTATACTGTATACAAAACTCAGTCAATGGCGAATCCCAAAGCCGACGCCCCGGCGGGCCGGGGCGTCGCAGAATCCGGGAAGGCCGCCGGCGGAGGCGGCCGGCGGGGTTCAGTTCAGCTTCTCGAAGAATTCCTTCTCGGCGCCGCATTTGGGGCATACCCAGTCGTCGGGCAGCTCCTCCCAGGGCGTGCCGGGGGCCACGCCGTGCTCGGCGTCGCCCTCGGCCGGGTCGTAGACATAGCCGCAGGGGCATTCCCACTTGTCCATACGGTTCTCCGCGATGAGAGGTTTCCTCCACTATACAGCTTTCCGTGTGATTGGCAACGCGGGCGGCCCGGACGCGCTCAAGGTTTCCCCGGACCCGCCGATAGGACGACGAGGAGGTGTGCATGCTCATCGGCGCGCTGACCCTGCTTCTGGGAAGGCCCCGCGTCTGGGAGCTCCTGGGGGTGTCCCGCAGGCTGTACGAGGCGGCCCGGCCCTGGGAGGCCGCGGGCCTCTCTCGCCGCCGCTACGAGCGTCTCATGCTGGGCCTCTCCCCGGAGGAGCTCCGGCGGGTGGTCCGGCGGGGGCCGTAGGAGCAAGATCGTCCGGGGCTTGCCGCCGCTCGCCGCAGTGCTATGCTCTTGCCGCAACTACCGGAGGGGCGGCATGGCGCGTTCCATTTCTCTTCTTCTCTCCCTCGCCTTGGCCTTCGCAGGCTGGGGATGCGCCTCTACTCCCGAGGCCTGGCTGAAAACCTGGAGCCTCGATCCCGAGCCCCGGCCCGGGGCTCTGGCGGTGTGCACGTCCTTTGCCTGCGTGGGGACGGCCCAGGTATCCTTGAGCCTCCAGGACTGGAATCAGGTGCTGACCCTGTTCGATCCGCCTCCCGGCAATGCGCCGGCCGAGCGCCTGGCCGCGGCCCGGGCCGTGGGGCTTCTGGAGGCGCTGGCGGGGGCCCGGGCGGGAACGGCCGGGGACCGGCCCCGGGACGACGTGGGCGGCGATGACTCGGGCCAGTTGGACTGCATCGCCGAGGCGGCCAACACCACGGTGTACCTGTTGCTCCTGGAGCGGGCAGGCCTCCTGTCCAGGCACCGGGTCGCGGTCCCTGCGCACCGGGGCGTTCTCCTGTTCCTGTCGCACAGCACCGCGGTGCTGCAGGAGGTCGGAATCGGGGCGGAGTTCGCCCTGGACTCCTGGTACGGGAGCAACGGCGAAACGGCCCGGGTCTGGCCGCTGGCGGCCTGGAAATCATGGGAGATGGACGGGGAGGAGACCGGGACGGCCCTGGACCGGGAGGAAGGGGGCCGTGAGGGCAAGCCCTAGAAGCAGGGGATGTCGCAGGAGGGTTCGCAGCCGCCGCTTCGGCATTCCTCGTCCAGCCGCCGCATGTCCTCGGCGCTGACGAAGAGGCGGCGGGACGCCCCGCATTCGGGGCAGCACCAGTCTTCGGGCAGGCGGCAGAAGTCCAGGCCCGGGGCCAGGCCGATGCGGGGGTCGCCCTTGGCCGGGTCGTAGCAGTATCCGCAGTAATTGCAGGTGTAGGTCTGCATGGGGCCCTCCGTACGTTTTGGCTCTCTATTCCCCCTGGCGCGGATTCCGGAAACTGCGATGGCTGCGTCGTCAGGCCACCACGTGAATGACCCCGCCCACCCGCATCTCGTGCGGTATGTTGTCCGGCCCGGGATAGAAGTGGAGCTCGGCGCCCGGCTCCACCTCGAAATGGCCTGCGGGGCTGGGCGTGATGTTGTCCGGCGGGACCGGGGTGGCCTGGCCGGCCGGGGTGGCCACGATGTTGTCCGGGGCCACCGGGGTTCCGGGGCCGGCCGGAGTGGCCACGATCTTGTCGAACATGACCATGTCCATAATTTATTTACCTACGCCCGCCGGGCTGAAACGTCAAATCCGTCTGCTTTGTGACCCGGAGGGTATCCTCCCGGTTTCCTTGATGACATCCGGGGCCGCGATTGCTATTGTGCGGACATGGCGCGGCCCGACGCCCCGGCGGGTGGCGGAGCGAGGCGTGCGCAAGGAGGCTGCAATGGCCATCGTGAAGAAGATACTCTGCGCCGTGGATTTTTCCGAGGCAACCCCCGTGGTGGCCGAATGGGCCGCGGAGCAGGCCCGCAACTCCGGGGCCGAGCTGCTGGTCATGTACGTGGTGCCCGACCTGGGGCGCTACTCCAATTTCCACATCCGCAACGACCGCATCGAGGACATGGTCCAGTCCATCATGGACGGCGCCCGGAAGAACATGGAGGAGTGCCTGGCCCGGCATTTCTCGGGGCTCGAGGCCCAGGGCCTGCTCTCCACGGGATACGCCCCGGAAGAGATCCTCAAGGCGGCCCAGGAGCACGCCTGCGACCTCATCGTCATGGGCACCCACGGCCGCAAGGGCATTGACCGGATCATCTTCGGCTCGGTGGCCGAGAAGGTGGTCAAGACCTCCCCGGTCCCGGTGCTCACGATCCGGCCCTACGGCGTCACAGCCCTGAAGGGCCGCTAGGAGGAGATGCCCATGGCCGCTGCGCCGACTCCGGAACGCCGGCTGTTGGTCACCGTGAGCGGCGACGTGTCCGCCCTCTGGGGCGCGCGTTTCGTGGGGGGCTTCCTGGACCGCAAGGATCCGGTCCGGCTCACCCTCTGGCACATGGTCCCCCGGCCCCTCCAGGCCGGGGCTCCGGATCCGTCCCAGGAGGCCGAAACCGCCCGACGCGGGTGCGAGTTGCGCGAGGAGGGGGCGCAGGCCCTGGCTCAGGCCGCCGAGGTCCTGGCCGGCCTGGGCTTTCCTCCGGACCGCATCGAGACCAGGGTCTCCTTTTCCGCCGGACTCAAGATCGAGCAGCTCCTGGTCGAGGCCGGACGCGGCGACTTCGACGCCGTGGTTTTGGGGCGGCGGGGCCTGTCCTGGTACGAGGCCCTGTTCGCCGGCAGCCTTACCCGGGACATGCTCCAGCTCTCGGTGGCCACTCCGGTGTGGGTCTGCCGGGAGCCCGAGTCCGGCCGCTCGGGCGCGCTCCTGTGCCTGGACGGCTCGGCCCCCAGCCTGCGCATGGCCGCTCACCTGGGCCGCGTGCTGGCCCGGGAGGATCGGCACCCCGTGACCCTGTTCCAGGTCGCCGGCAAGGCGCAGGCCGGCCCCAAGGGGACGGAGGAGATCTTTGCCGAGGGCCGGGAGGCTCTGGAGGCCGCGGGCCTGGACCCGGCGCGCATCCGGGAGCAGGCCGTCTGCGACGACGACGTGTCCCGGGCCATCCTGCGCCGGGCCGCCGAGGGCCGGCACGCGGTGGTGGCCGTGGGCTGCACCGGGACGGGCCGGGGGTTCCTGGAGGAGCTGTTCGCCGGCTCGGTGAGCAGCTCCCTGCTCAAGAGCCTCAAGGGAGCGGCCCTCTGGGTGAGCCATTAGGCCCAGGTCCGCTGATTCGTGAACCAAGGGCCAGGTCTGCCGGACCAGGCCCTGGGCCATGCCCCAGCGACTCCAGGCCCGTCACCCGGCCTTGCGCTCCAGCTCCCGGAACTTGCGCTGGATGGCGTCCACCACCTCGTAGATCTCGAAGAAGGCCTCCACCACCTCCGGGTCGAACTGGCGGCCCGACTCTTCGCGGATGAGCTCCATGACCTTCTCCCGGGGCCAGGGCTCCTTGTAGGAGCGGCGGGAGCACAGGGCGTCGTACACGTCGGACAGGGCGGTGATGCGCGCGGCGATGGGTATCTCCTCCCCGGCCAGGGGGCGGCCCATGACGCTCGCGCCCGGCGCGAACTCCCGGCCGAGAACGTCCCCCACATCCCCGGGGTAGCCCTTGCCGTCCCACCGCTCGTGGTGGTGCAGGGCGATGTCCAGGCACATGGCGTCCAGGTCCGAGGTGGAGTTGGCGAACAGCCGCGCGCCCAGGACCGAATGCCACTTCATGACCCCGTATTCCCCGTCGTCGAGCTTGCCCGGCTTCTTGAGGATGGCGTCGGCGATGCCCACCTTGCCCACGTCGTGCAGCATGGCCGCCAGGCGCAGGAGTCCGGCGGCGCGCTTGACCTCTGCGAACACCCCCTCGGGATTGCTGGCGAAGGGCTTGGCCTTGAGGTCGGAGAGGGCGCGGTTCATGGCCCAGCGCTTGTAGATCTCGGCGGCGATGGCCCCCACCCGCTGCACGTGGGCCCCGGTCTCGGAGGGGTCGCGCATCTCGGCCATGCGCATCATGCGCAATATCTGCTCCCGGGTCATGAGGCCGCGCTCGATGGCCGCCGCGGCCTTTCCCGCCAGGAGCGGGACCTGCTCCTTGGCCGCAGCGCTGAAGGGAATGGTCCGCCCCTGGCCGTCCTTTGCGTTGATGACCTGCATGACCCCCACCAACTGGTCCCGGAAGGTGGTCAGGGGCACGGTGAGGATGGAGAGGGTGCGGTACCCGGTCTTCCGGTCGAAGTCCTTGTTGAAGGTGTAGGGCAGGCCGGGGCCCAGGTCGTAGGCGTCGTCGACCACCACCACCTGCCGCGACACCGCGGCGTGGCCCACCACCGAGGACTCGTCGATGGGCAGGGTCACGTCCGCGTAGAGCACCTTGCTGGTCACGTCCTGGCGGAACAGGGTGTCGTTGTGCACGAAACTGAACTTGAGCGTGTCGCCCTCCACCAGGAAGATGGTGCCCGCGTCGGCGTTGGCCATGCGGCGGCAGTCCCCGAGGATGAGGTCGAGGATGCCGTCGATGTCGATGAGCTGGTTCAGCTCCTCGATGGTCTGCAGGGTCTTGCTGGCGAAGGCGGTGGCGCCGAATCCGTAGACATCTCCCATGGCCGCTCCAGGGTCAGGCGAAGGACAGGCCGGCCACCTCGACCAGGCTGTCCGCCAGCTGGTCGAGGATGGCGTCGATTTCCCTGGTCCCGAGCTTGAGGGCCTTGAGCGCGTCCTTGCTCAGGGCGGGCACGTTGTCGTCTCCGCCCGAGCCCTGCTCGAAGAGCCGGGCCAGGAAGTCCCCCAGGTGAACCACGCAGGCGAACTGCGGGTGGTGCTCCGCGCCGAGGGGCTTGTGGTGATGGCTCATGCCCTCCTTGGTGGTCAGGGGCAGGTGCCAGTGGTTGGCCAGCCAGAGGTTGACCATGTCGTGGCCGAAGCCCAGGACCTCGCGTTCGGCCTCCAGGAAGGTCAGGTCCCTGTCCGCCACGGCCCTGTCCGCCTGGTTCTTCAGCTCGGGCAGTTGCACCGCCCAGACCACCTTGCCCAGGTCGTGCAGCAGGCCGGCCACGGAATACTCTTCCGGGTCCTTGAACCCGGCGGTTTGGGCCACCACCCGGCAGGCCGTGGCGCAGGCCACGCTGTGCTCCCACAGCCCGGCCATGGACTGGGCCATGAGGTCGAACACCGAGGTGGAGACGATGATCCCCTTGATCACGTTGTAGCCGAGCATGACCAGGGCGTGGTTCACCGAGCCGATGCGGCCGGGGAAGCCGTAGATGGGCGAGTTGACCATCTTGAGCACCTTGGCCGAGAGCACCAGGTCGCGGGAGATGACCTTGGCGATCTGTTCGGTGGACGAGGCTGGGTCCTCCACCAAGCGGGTGACCTCCTCCAGGGCCTTGGGCAGGGTGGGCAGGTCCTTGACCGCCAGGATGACGTTCTTGCGCTCGCTGCGCAGGTCGCCGCTCACGTGGCCTCTCCGTCGGGCTTCGGCGCGGCGGGCTGGGCAGCGTTCTGGGCTGCGGCCTTCCGGGCGAAGTGGGTGCGGGTGAAGGCCTTGACCTTCTGCATCCAGGGGTCGGCCTCGTGCTTGCGGAACAGGCGGTCCAGGCGCTCGATGCGCTGGGCGAAGCCCATGCCCCCGGCAGCGCCCCCCAGGTCCACGGGGTTGCCTTCGACCACCAGGTGCTCCACATGCATGGCCGCGAGCCGGTCCAGCAGGGCCTGGGTCAGGGCCGTGCCCTCGGCCACCAGCACCATGCCGTTCTCCCTCAGCACGGCCTTGGCCAGGGTCATGTCCGGCTGCGCCAGGTTGAGGGGAATCTTCTGCACGGGTTCTCCCTGGTCCGGGTTTTCTGATTCTCCTTTTTTACGAGGGCGCCCCGGCCAGGTCAAGGGCGTTTGTGTTCGGGCGGGCAAGGCGCCTGCCCGGCATGTGGGCCGGCCGCCGCGGTCAGGGGAGGCGCCGGCAACAGGCTGGCGCTGCGGGAAGGCGCGAGGCCCGGGCCATCCCGCGGGAAAAAGAAGAGGCCCGGCGATGAACCGGGCCTCGATCGAGACACAAGGGGGGTGGTGGAGGCGGGGGGAGTCGAACCCCCGTCCGAGAACGCTCCACGCAAGGCTTCTACAGGTTTAGTCCGTCTTTGCTACTGCCCCGCGCAGGCCGGCGGACAGGCCGCGCGGGGAGGTTCCGTCTGCGTTCTCGCTCCGGCCCGGACGGAAACGGGCCGGTCGCCAGTCCGAAGTGTCGTCGCCTCTTCCCGCCTATCGGACGTCGGAAGGAGAGACGCTGGCATTAAGCAGCCAGAGCGTAGTCGTAGTCGTTGGCAGTTGTATGCCGTGCCGCTTTTTACGAGGCCTGCGGCGCCTCGACCTGCCACCTTGGCTTCGCTGTCCCCGTCGAAACCGTGGCGCCCCCTTGTCACAGAACCGTTCAAGACAAAATAGGCCTTTTTCAGCGGAAGGCAAGACCCCGCAGTTCAGATCATTCCGCCTCGACCACCCGGTTGCGGCCGGCGTTCTTGGCCGCATACAGGGCCTTGTCCGCATCGCGGAGCATGTCCTCCAGGGATCCCGGCACGGTGCATACCCCGATGCTCGCGGTGACGTGGATGCTTTGGCCGCCGATGTCCACCGGGGATTGCTCCACGGCGCGGCGCAACTCCTCGAACCTGTCCAGCAGCGAGCTGCCCTCCTGCGCTTCGACCAGGACGCAGAACTCTTCGCCCCCGAAGCGGGCCACGATGTCCCTGGAGAAATGCCGCCGGATGAGTTGGGCAACGTGGACCAGGACCTTGTCGCCCGCCTCGTGCCCGTAGGTGTCGTTGACCTGCTTGAAGTGGTCCAGGTCGAGCATTCCCAGGCCGGGCATGCAGGCGGCGGACGCCGCCCGTCCGCAGCCTTCCTTGGCCGCATGGAAGAAGTGGCGGCGGTTGGACAGGCCGGTGAGCGGATCGCTGTTGGACAGCCGGCGGATGGTGGCCATGTGCTCCAGGGTTTCGATGTTCTGGTTCACCCGGCAGTAGAATTCCTCGATGATGAAGGGCTTGTTCAGGTAGTCGTTGGCCCCGTTCTTGATGAACTGGGCGGACAGGGTCTTGTCGCCTTCGGCCGAGACGCCGATGATGGCCAGTTCGTCCCGGGATCTGGTGCGGCGGATGGCCTTGGTCAGTTGGCAGCCGTCCATGCGCGGCATGTTGTAGTCGGTGATGACCAGCTTGATCTGGGGATGGGCCTCCAGCAGGCGGAGAGCCTCCGGCCCTTCCTGCGCCTCCAGGACCTGGAGGCGGTGGATGCGCAGGAGTTCGGCCATGTGCTTGCGGGCCATGGACGAGTCGTCCACCACCAGCACGGTGATGCCCGGGTTGCGTTCCAGGCGGGCCACCATTCCCAGTACGTAGTCCAGGTTGTGCAGGCCTTCCTTGAAGACGTAGTCCACTATGCCCTTGCCCCAGAACTCTTCCCGCACCTCCGGCCGCAGCTCGGAGGTGAAGACGATGCTGGCCAGGCCCTTGCCCCGCACATAGTCCACGACCTGGCCCTCCGGGGCGTCGGGCAGGTTGAGGTCCAGCAGGGCGGCGAAGTAGTCCTCTGGCGAGCCCTCCTCGAGCAGCTTCCTGGTTTCCGCCAGCGATGAGGCCCAGGCTACGTCAAGGCCCAGGGTGTTTACGAGCTTGTCCAGCAAGACCTGGGCCAGCATCTTGCTGTCTTCCACCAGAAGAACGCGGGGCATGGAAAAACTCCTTCAGGCTGTCGCCAGAGTAACACAGTATGCCTTATCCCCTTCGCGCAGGCAATGCGTTCCTGGCGACGGAAACGGGGAGGTGCGCCGTTTCGCCGCAGGCAAACGCCTTTCGCCGCGGACGGCGCGTTTCCGTGTTGGGGCCGCGCTATGAAAGCCCGCCGACTGCGCCTTTTCATTCCGGCCGCTCCTGGCGCCGGAGGCATGCCTGCGACTCTGTGAATTATCGGCCATGGCTTGCGCCGGGTTTGTTTCGGAGTACACTGGCCTGTACACCCGAAAAAGGAGGACCCGACCATGGCGCTCATCTCCTGCCCGCACTGCCGGCGCAACGTGAACACGCTCCATGCCGTCTGTCCGTCCTGCGGCAAGCCCGTGGCCGCGACCAGAGCAATCCAGCCCGACCGGCTCCTGGGGGCGGCGGAACTCTTCGGCGGCCTGGCCTACTTTACCGGCCTGATCTGGATGGCCCTGGACTCCTCCCGCCCTCTGCTCGCGGTGCTCGCATCCGCCGTGGGCGGAGCCGCTATCCTGGCCGGTCGTCTGTTCCGCAGCCGCTAGCCCGGTTCTATATCCATGGGGATCCGATTGTGCGGGCTGGGCATGGAGCCTGGTCCTCTGTGTGGCTGTTCCAAGCCGTTATCGCTGCTTCGCAACAGGTTTCGCTCGCCTGGCGGGCGGGGAGCGTCTTCCCTCCCGAAGAATATTCCAGTAGTGTTCAGGACGTGTCGGAATCGTAGCCTCTCTTCCCCCGGATTGGCGCGCAGGAAGTCCCATGCCCGAAAAGGAACAGCCCTCATCCTTTCAGTTGGCCGTATCCGACAAGGACCAGGCCAAGCTGGGCGTCGGCGGCACGGCCAAGACCGTGGACCGGCAACTCTACTACTTTGCCGAGCGCACTGAAGACGGCGCCATCTACGTGCAGCCCTTGAACGCCAACTTCGTGCCGGCCGGACAGAAGACCGTGCTCGAGCCGGAGAAGTTCCTCGAGCGCTTCAAGCCCGAACCCCTTTTTTTCTACAACCGCGTGAAGCCGGCCATGGACAGCCTGAAGCAGGCCATGGACAAGGCCGAGAAGCACCTGGCCGAGAACAAGCTGGACAGGGCCGAGAAGGACTTCAAGCAAGCCCTGGCCGTGGACGGCGAGAACATCAAGGCCATCTTCGGCCTGGGCATCACGTACCTCGCCGGCGGCAAGCTGGAGGAGGCCGGCGAGGTCTTCAAGAACATCATGGCCCTGGATCTGGCCTTCGACGCCGAGCACACCCACCTGTTCAACGAGTTCGGCATCAAGATGCGCAAGGCCGGGATGCTGGACAAGGCGTTGGAATACTACCAGAAGGCCCTGCGCCTCAACCAGCGCGACGAGCACCTGCACTTCAACGTGGCGCGCATCCACTACGACGCCAAGGACTACGCCAAAGCCGTCGAGAGCCTCAAGGCCGCCCTGGCCATCGCCCCGGGCTTCGTGGAGGCGGCCAGGATGCTCAAGGCGGTGGAGAAGCTCCAGGAAAAGTCGGAGGGGACTTAGGCCGAGTCAAGAAAAAAGCCCCGGGTTTCCGGGGCCTTGTAATGTCGAGTGGTAGCTAGGGAGGGACTTGAACCCCCGACACTGCGGGTATGAACCGCATGCTCTGACCAACTGAGCTACCTAGCCACTCAAGCGGGAAAGCGTTCATAGAGCCTTTGGCCCCAAAACGCAAGGCCCGCGACTTAGTTTTTTTACCCCCCCCAGAACAGGAAGACAAGGGGCGCCAGCGCCAGGCGGTAGACCGCGAAGGGCCGCAGGGTCCAGGTGGACACCAGGCCCACGAACCACTTCACCGCCAGCCAGGCCGAGACGAAGGACACCGCGAAGCCCACCGCGAACAGGGGCAGGTCCGCGGCCGAGAGCAGGCTCCAGCTCTTGAACAGCTCGTACCCCGTGGCCGCGGCCATGAGGGGAACCGCGGCGATGAAGGAGTACTCTGCGGCCAGGCCGCGCTTGCAGCCCAGGAGCATGCCGCCCATGATGGTGGCGGCCGAGCGGGAGAATCCGGGCCAGAGGGCCAGGCACTGGAACAGCCCGATGCCGAGCGCCAGGCCCGGGGTCATCTGGTCCAGGGTGAAGAGGCGCGGCCGGGATCGCCGCGCCTCCACCGCGAAGATGGCCAGCGCCCCCGCGGCCAGGGCGATGGCCACGGTGGTGGGGCCGAACAGGTGCTCGTGGATGTGTTTCCGGGCCGCCAGGCCCAGGAGGCCGGCGGGCAGGGAGGTGAGGAAGAGCAGCCACAGCCCGCGAAGGCCGGAGAACGCCAGGCGGGGCCGCGGCAGGACCAGGCCGGCGAACCGCTCCCGGTACAGGACCACCACCGCCAGGATGGCCCCCAGCTGGATCACGATCTCGAAGGCCTTGGCCTTGGGGCCGATGAAGCCCAGCAGGTGGCCGGCCAGGATGAGGTGGCCGGTGGATGACACCGGGAGGAATTCGGTGAGGCCCTCGACAATGCCCAGAATGAACGCGACGAGCAGGTTTTCCATGGCGGATACGGCGGGTTGAGGGTGGCGGGGAATCCGGTCCCGCAGGGCGGGGTAGCCCAAGCCGGCGCAAGTTGCAAGGCCCCGGGCTTTGCGTTAGGAACGGGCCGTCCGCCGTGTTTCCCGCGGCGCGCTGAAACACGGGAGGAGCCATGGCCACCATCATGCCCCAGAGCGAACTGGTCCGGAAGGCCCTGGCCTGGTTGATCGAAGAGCGGGCCGAGACCGGGAAGCCCTTGCTCCGGCTCATCGAGGAGGCGTGCATGCGCTTCAACCTCGGGCCCAAGGACGCCGAATGCCTGCAACGGCATCTGGCCGATTCCGGCAAGCCCGCCGAGAACTCCTGAGAATGCGTCCCCAGACGAGGCCACGGCTTTCCGCCCTGGTCCACCGCCGCATCTTTGGGGAGCTGGCCTTCCTGTTCTCCCTCTGCGCGGTTGCGCTCCTGACCCTGCTGCTCATCGGCCGGCTCCTGCAACTGCGCGAACTGTTCATCACCCAGAGCCTGAACCTGGTCGACCTGCTCAAGCTCTTTTTCTACCTCTCCCCGTTCTTTCTTCTGCTCATCATCCCCATCGCCTGCATGCTCGCGGTGTTCCTGACCTTCCTGCGCATGGGCACGGACCGGGAGCTCACCGCGCTCAAGGCCGGAGGCGTGTCCCTGTACCAGCTTCTGCCCGCGCCCGCGGCCTTCTGCCTGCTGGGGGCCCTGGCCACGGCCTTCGTGTCCATGTCCGGGGTGTCCTGGGGCATGTCCCGGTTCCGCGCCACGGTGCTCGACCTGGCCCGGACCAAGACCCAGCTCGTGCTCCAGCCCGGGGTCTTCAACCGCGACTTCCCCGGGCTCATGGTCTTCGCCCGCCAGGTGGACAACCAGGCCGGGGTGCTCTCCGAGGTGCTGGTCCAGGACCGCACCCGCAAGGACATCACCGCCACCATCCTGGCCCCCACCGGGTCGGTGCGCACCGACTCGGAGCGGGGGGAGATCCTGTTCCAGCTCCAGGACGGCTCCATCTACCGCCAGGAAAGGGACGGGGTTTCGGTGCTGGCCTTCGGCGAGTACCGGGTGCGCCTGGACCTGTCCAAGCTGGTGCACGGCTACGACCTGGGCGAGGTGCGGCCCAAGGAGATGTCCTTCGCCCGGCTCCTGGAGCTGGAGGACGACCCCGCCCTGGCCGGCGCCCGCGGCGCGAACTTCGCCCGCAAGGTGGTGGTGGAGAAGCACCTGCGCCTGGCCATGCCCTTCGCCTGTCCGGTGCTGGGCCTCTTCGCCCTGCCCATGGCCTGCGCCTTCGGAGGCCTGCGCCAGCAGTGGGGGCTGCTCCTGGCCATGGGCTTCTTCCTCTTCTATTATTCCCTGCTTTCCCTCGGCCGGGCCACGGGAGAGGCCGGGAGCATCGCCCCGGTCCTGGGCCTGTGGCTGCCCAACCTGCTCTTCGCCCTGGTGGGCGCGGCCGGCCTGCGCCTGACCGTGCGCGAGGACTGGCCCCACCTGGCGGACCAGCTCTCCCACATCCCCCTGCCGGCCTGGATGCGACGCCGTGGGCACGCTCGATAGGTACCTGGCCCGCCAGAACCTGGCGGCCATGCTCACCTGCCTGGGCGTCGGAGTGGGGCTCTACCTGCTCTCGGACGTGTTCGACCGCCTGGACGACTTCCTGGAGGCCGGCCTGGGCCTGGGCACGGTGCTCACCTATTTCGTGGTGAAGATTCCGCTCATCGTGTCCCAGATCCTGCCCGCGGTGTTCCTGGTGTCCATGGTCATCCAGCTGGGCGTGATGGCCCGCAACCGGGAGCTCCTGGCCCTGCGCGCCGGAGGCGTGACCTTCGGCCGGATCTGCGCCTTCTTCCTGGCCTATGCCGGGGTCTGGTGCCTGGCCCAGCTGGCCGTGGCCCAGATTGTGGGGGTCTACGGCGAGGCCGCGGCCAACCGCATCTGGGCCGAGGAGGTGCGGCAGCGCAAGGCGGAGCGCATGGAGCTGCCCAACCTCTGGTTCCGGGAAGGCCCCTACGTGGTGGAGCTGGCCCGGGCCTGGCCCGGCCGGGGCGAGGCCGAGGGGGTCATGATCCTGGAGGTGGCCCAGGACGTCCGCAGCATCCACCGCATCATCACCGCCCGGAAGGTCGAGGCCGAACCCGGCGCCTGGACCTTCAGCGAGGTCCAGGTCCTGGACCCGGTCACTTACGCCTACGCGCCGGTGGACTCTCTGACCCTGCCCCTGACCCAGGACCTCCGCTCCTTCCTGGCCGTCGACCCCAACGTGGATCCGGCCTCGCTGCCCATGTGGAAGCTGTCACGGGTCATGGAGCGGCTGGCTGCTTCGGGCTCCAACGTGGAGCGGCTGCGCACCGCCTGGCACATGAAGTGGTCCTACGCGTTCTCCCTGGCGGCCATGGCCCTCATCGCCCTGGCCCTGGCCACCCTGTGGGAGAACGTCTACCTCAATCTGGGCCTGTCCCTGGCCCTGACCTTCGCCTATTACGCGGTGTTCATGCTGGGGGTCACGGCCGGCCAGAAGGGTCTGCTCCCGGCGGTGCTGGGGGCCTGGCTGGGCAACATCCTCTTCGCGGCCCTGGCCGGGGCGAGGCTGTGGTGGGTGGTCAGGCCGTCTCTGCCGGGCCTGCTTCCCCGGCCGCGGCGCTGAGCGCGGCCCACAGGGCCTCCACGCCCTTGCCGGTCTTGGACGAGACGGCCAGAGGCTCGGCTCCGCCGGGCAACAGCGCCGCCCATTGCCGCTGGCGCTGGGCCACCTCCGCCTGCTTGCACTTGTCCGCCTTGGTGAGCACCGCCACGATGGGTATTCCCGCCCGGGCCAGATAGCCCACCATGTCCACGTCCAGGCGCTGCGGCGGCAGGCGGCTGTCCAGCAGCACGGCCACCGCCTTGAGCAGCCGGTTGCCCGCCAGGTACTTTTCGATGAGGCCGGCCCAGGCCGCGCGTTCGGTCTTGGCCGCCTTGGCGTAGCCGTAGCCGGGCAGGTCCACCAGGTAGAAGTCTCCGGGAGTCACGGTGAAGTAGTTCACGCTGCGGGTCTTGCCCGGGGTGGCGCTCACCTTGGCCAGGGCCTTGCGGCCGGCCAGGCGGTTGATGAGCGAGGACTTGCCCACGTTGGAGCGCCCGGCCAGGGCCACCTGGGGCAGGGGAGGGACCGCGAGCTGGTCCTTGGTGTAGGCCGTGCAGGCCAGTTCCAGGGTAAAACGCATGAAGAATCCTTGTCGCAAAGGGTGAGCGCTTCCGCCGGCCGTTCAAAAGCCGCGAGGGCGAGGCGCGAGCAAACGTCAAGGCCCAAGCCCTTGAGCCGTCAGCGAGTCTTCGAGCGCTACGGCGCAAGAGAGCAGCGCTGAATTGCACATACGCGAGGGTTTGACGTTTGGGAAGCAATGCAGCCATCGCGGTTTTTTCAACGGCCGGCGAGGGTTTGCCAACCGTTGCGGAAAGGAGTAGAGAGGGTGCGGCCCGGCCTCGGGAGGCTTGTTTTCGGCCTCGGTCGGGTCTTGGGGGACACCATGGCTGCATGCAGGATTCTCGTGCTCAACGGCCCCAACCTCGGCCATCTGGGCCGCCGCCAGCCGGAGATCTACGGGTCCCGCGGCATGGACGATCTGCCCGGCCTGGTGGCCCAGGTCCTGGGCCCGGCCGCGTCCGAGGTGGAGCTGGTCTTCTTCCAGGCCAACGGCGAAGGCGCGCTCATCGACCGCCTGGAGCAGGCCCGGGAAGAGGGCGTCGCCGGCGTGGCGCTGAACGCCGGGGCCTACACCCACACCAGCCTGGCCCTGGCCGACTGCCTGGCCTGGATCGGCATCCCCTGCGTGGAGGTCCACCTCTCCAACATCCTGGCCCGGTCCGAGGAGCGGCACGTGAGCCGCATGGCCCGCCACTGCATCGGAGTCGTCTCCGGCTTCGGCCTGGAGTCCTACGCCCTGGCCGTACTCGCCCTCTACCGCCGCCTTGCCGGCGATGAGAATACTCGGAAGTAGTTTTCGGAGGATAATACATGCTTTCAACCACGGATTTCCGCAACGGACTCAAAATCGAGCTGGACGGCGTTCCCTACGAGATCGTCGAGTTCCAGCACTTCAAGCCGGGCAAGGGCGGGGCCATGGTGCGCACCAAGCTGCGCAACCTGCTCAACGGCCGGGTGGTGGACAACACCTTCCGCTCCGGCGAAAAGGTGGGCAAGCCCGACCTGGAGGTGCGCACCATGCAGTACCTCTACCGCGACGGCGAGGACTTCGTGTTCATGGACCTGACCACCTACGAGCAGCTCAACGTCACCGACGAGCAGACCGGGGGCAAGGGCGGGTACCTCAAGGACGGCCAGGAAGTGAAGGTCATGCTCTACCGGGGCAACCCCCTGGCCCTGGACCTGCCCGCCGCGGTCATCCTGGCCGTGGCCCATACCGAGCCCGGGGTGCGGGGAGACACGGTGAGCGGCGCCACCAAGCCGGCCCAGTTGGAGACCGGCATCACCGTGAACGTTCCCCTGTTCGTGAACGAGGGCGACTCCATCAAGGTGGACACGCGCACCGGGCAATACCTGGGCCGCGGATAGCAGCTGGAGAGGGGGGCCTTCCGGCCCCCCTGTGCGTTGAAACCCGAGAGCGGCGGGAGGAAGACCCTGGAAGGACGCAAGCTTTTCCGCGAGATGGTGGGCCTCATGGTCCTGTTCTGGGCCGTGCTCCTGGCGGTCAGCCTGGGCGCGCACGACCCCGGCGACCCCAGCCTGAACACCGTGGTGAGCAAGGGCTACACGGTGAAGAACGCCGCCGGGGTGGTGGGCGCGTACCTCTCGGGCTTCCTGGCGGACTCCTTCGGCCTGGGCGGCTTCCTCTTCCCCCTGGGCTTCGGGGCGGCCGGCCTGGGCTGCTTCGTGCGCCGGTTCATGCCCGCCTGGTGGCAATGGCTGGGTCTGTTCGTGTTCCTGCTCACGGTCATGGGCGGCGCAGCCTCGGACTGGGGCCTGGCCCACGCCTCCCTGGCCGGCGTCGCGGGCGGCGGGTTCCTGGGCAAGGTGCTGCACGCCGCGGTGCTGGGCCTGCTCCAGCCCACCGGGGCCTTCATCCTCTGGCTCTTCGCCCTGCTGGCCGGGACCCAGCTCATGCTGGGCCTGCTCTGGGCCCCCTTGTTCCGGAGCCTGGCGGCCCGGTTCGCCGCATCCGCCGCCGAGTGGCGGGAGGCCCGCGTCCTGCGCCGGGAAGAGGCCCGGCTGCGGGCCGAGGAGCGGGCGGCCGAGAAGGCCGCGGCCCGGGAAGAGAATCTTGCGGCCAAGGCCGCGGCCCGGGAGGAAAAGCTGGCGGTCCGGTCCGCCGCGGTTGTCGAGGCGCCGCACGCCGTGGAGTCCGTGACCCGGGCCGCATCCGTTCCCGACGACCTGCCGCCCGATGACGACGAGCCGCCGGTGTTCCGCAGCCTGGAGCAACTGGCCGGCGGCGCTGTCGGGTGTGCGGAGCCCGCGCCCTCCGCGCCTGCCGGCCTGGACCTGGGCGCGGAGCCGGCCGCGGCTCCGCCCGTGGCCGGGTCCGGGGCCGACGAGGTCTGGATCCCGCCCTGGGAGCGCAGGAAGGCCCCGGCCGCGCCGGCTTCCCCGCCGGCCCGTCCCGTTGCTCCGGCGCCTGCTCCGGAGCAGCCGGCGCCGGCCTCCCGGCCTGCGGTCCCCCGCACCGAGCCCTACAAGCCCGCAGCCCCGGGCCTCACCGTGCGCAGCGCGCCCAAGGCCGCGCCCGCGCCGGCCGAGATTCCCATGCCCAAGCCCGGCAAGGACGGCAAGACCCCGCCCCCGCCCCTGGAGTTCCTGGCCCCGGTCCCGCCCGACGCGGCCGCGGCCGAGAACCGGGAGGAGCTCAGGGCCCAGTCCGAGCGCCTCATCGCCTGCCTGGCGGACTTCGGCATCCAGGGCGAGGTGCGGGACGTGGTCCCCGGCCCGGTGGTCACCATGTTCGAGATCAAGCCCGCGCCCGGGATCAAGATCAGCCGCATCGAGAACCTGTCCGACGACCTGGCCCTGGCCCTCAAGGCCACGGCCGTGCGCATCGTGGCCCCCATCCCGGGCCGCGACACGGTGGGCGTGGAGATCCCCAACAAGGCCCGCAAGACCGTGTACCTGCGCGAGGTCATGGAGTCCCCGGCCTTCCGGGACAAGGACTCGCTGCTCACCCTGGCCCTGGGCCAGGACATCTTCGGCCGCCCGGTGTGCGCGGACCTGGCCCGCATGCCCCACCTCCTGGTGGCCGGAGCCACGGGCCAGGGCAAGAGCGTGTGCCTCAACTGCCTGCTCATGAGCTTCCTGTACAAGGCCCGGCCCGACCAGGTGAAGCTGCTCCTGGTGGACCCCAAGCGCATCGAGCTGTCGGTGTACGAGGACCTGCCCCATCTGGTCCATCCGGTGGTCACGGACATGTCCCTGGCCAAAAACGCCCTGGACTGGGCGGTGTACGAGATGGAGCGGCGCTACGAGGCCATGGCCCGGCTCGGGGTGCGCAACATCGAGGGGTTCAACGCCAAGCTGGCCAAGGGGCCGGAGAGCCTGCCGCCCGATGCGGCGGAGTTCGCGCCCCTGCCGTACCTGGTCATCGTCATCGACGAAATGGCCGACCTCATGCTCACCGCGCGCAAGGAGGTGGAGACCTCCATCGTGCGTCTGGCCCAGCTGGCCCGGGCCGCGGGCATCCACATGATCCTGGCCACCCAGCGGCCCAGCGTGGACGTGGTGACGGGCCTCATCAAGGCCAACTTCCCCAGCCGCATCGCCTTCACCGTGACCTCGCCCCAGGACTCCCGCACCATCCTGGACACCGTGGGGGCCAACCAGCTCCTGGGCCGGGGCGACATGCTGTTCAAGCCCGGCGGCGGCCGCAACGAGCGGGTGCACGGGGCCCTGGTGAGCGAGGACGAGATCGGCCGGGTCATTTCCTACTGGAAGGAGCGCGAGGCCCCGACCTACGAGCTGGACTTCGGGACCTGGTCCGCGGATCCTGCGGCCGACGGCGGCGACGGCGGAGGGGAGGGCGACGCCGAGGGCATCGCCGACGACCCGGTGTACCCCGAGGCCCTGGACTTCGTGATGCAGCAAGGCAAGGCCAGCATCTCGCTCATCCAAAGGCGCTTCCGCATCGGCTTCAACCGCGCCGCCCGCTTCGTGGAGCAGATGGAGCGCGACGGCCTCATCGGCCCGGCCGACGGGAGCAAGCCCCGGCTGGTCATCAAGGGGAGGGAGTAACCCTTCGGAGGTCTGCATGAACATCCTCGTCATCCTCGGCCACCCCGACCCCGGCAGCTTCAACCACGCCATTGCCCAGGCCGCGGCCGAGACGCTGCGGGGCCTGGGGCATGACGTGATCCTGCGCGACCTGTGCGCCGAGGGGTTCGACCCGGTGCTGCCCGCGGCGGAGATTCCCAAGGGCGCGGCGTTGCCCCCGGACGTCCGGGAACATTGCGGCCAGTTGGCCGCGGCGGACGGGCTGGTCATCGTTCACCCCAACTGGTGGGGCCAGCCGCCGGCGGTGCTCAAGGGCTGGGTGGACCGGGTCATCCGGCCGGGCGTGGCCTACGAGTTCCTGGAGGGGGACGGGGGCGAGGGCGTGCCCGTGGGCCTGCTCAAGGCCCGGGCCGCGGTGGTGTTCAACACCTCCAACACCCCGGAGCGGCGCGAGCGGGAGGTCTTCGGCGACCCCCTGGAGCGGCTCTGGAGGGACTGCATCCTCCAGTTCTCCGGCATCCCCCGCATGGAGCGCCGCATGTTCGGCGTGGTCTGCGTCAGCGCCCCCGAGCAGCGCGCCGCCTGGCTGGACGAGGCGAGGGACCTGGTGCGCCGGGTGTTTCCCGCCTAGCTCATTCCACCCATTCGTACCGGAATGGGCACTCGCTCCCGCCCTCGACGATGGTCGCGGGCCGGGTCATCGTGAGGTGCGGGGAGTAGCCGGCGGCGAAGTGTTTGTCGCGCAGGCAGGAGAGGAGGGGGGAGAGCGGCCGGGGCAGGCCCATGTCCCGGTACATGTCGGCGTAGCCGCAGCGGGTCACGGTGAAGGTCAGGGCGTCGCCGTCCAGCTTCAGTCCGTGCACGTCCAGCGCCCCGCCCTCGGTCCAGCGGCCGACGACCGTGGCGAAGTGGGCCAGGCTGGGGCCTTCCGGGGCCGAGGCGGCGAAGGCCTCGCCCGCGGTCCGGGCGTCGGCGGCGATGGCCCGTTCGATATGGGCCGCGGCCTGGTCCGCGGGCATGGTCTCGCACAGAGCGTCGTAGACCCGCTTGAGCATGGCCGCCTCGATGCGGCGGCGTTCGATCTGGGGCAGGGTGAAGGACATAAAAACACCTCCAGGACCCCTGGTATCCCCTTTGCAAAACAGAGGCAATTGCCGCATACTGGCCTGCGGAAAAGTTGAAGCGTCACATGAAGTATTTCGTGAATCCTGCTGCCCCGGGCGGCGTTGCCAAGGAGAAACCCATGCGCCACCTGCGCGCCGTCTTCCTGACCTTGCTGATTCTTTCCCTGTCCGCCCCGGCCCTGGCCGGCCAGACTGCGGGCCACATGCAGAGCCAGTACGAGTCCCTGACCAGCTTCACCGCATCCTTTGTCCAGACCCTGACCAACGCCCAGACCGGGGAGAAGGAGGTGCGCAAGGGAACCATCGCCTTCCGCCAGCCCGCCCTGGTGCGCTGGGACACGCTCTCGCCCGAGAAGCAGCTCCTGGTGGTTGGGGACAAGGCGGTCTGGGACTACTACGCGGACGAGAAGGCCGCGTACAAGTATCCCACCACGGACGTGCTCTCCTCCAAGACCATGCTCCGCTTCATCTCGGGCAAGGCCCGGCTGGAGCAGGACTTCTACGTGACCGAACTGCCCGAGAAGGACGGCCTGCTGGAGATGGAGCTGGTGCCCCGGGAGGCCGAGCCCGGCCTGGTCCAGGCCACGGTGTGGGTCACGCCCGCCACCTACATGCTCTACCGGGTGCTCCTGGTGGATTTCTACGGCAACAAGAACGACCTGGCCCTGGACAACCTGCTGCTCAACCCGGACCTGCCCAAGTCCGATTTCGAGTTCAGCCCGCCGGCCGGGACCAAGGTCTTCGACAACACCAAGAAATAGGTAGGGACCGGGCTCAGGGCGCGAGCACCGTCCTGGCGCCCCGGACCGCCTGGGCGGTGAGCCGGTCCAGCCGCCGGGTGCGCAGGCCCCAGGTGTGCCAGTACAGGACCGCGGCCTCGGATCGGCCCGGGGCCAGGTTCACCAGTTCGCCTGCGGCCAGCCGCTCCCGGCTCTGGAGCTCCGGCGCCATGCCGTAGGCCAGGCCCGCGGCCACCAGCTCCAGGAACTGCTCGGAAGAGGGCAGGTAGTGGGCCGGGAAGCGGATCTCCCGGCCCAGGAGTCCGGCCAGGAACCGGGCGTGCATCCGGTCCTTGCGGTTGAAGACCACCGCCGGCGCGCGCTGCGCCGAATCCGCGTCGAGCCCGTTCGGGAACCAGCGGTCCGCGAACGCCGGGGTGGCCAGGCAGAGATAGTCCATGCGGCCCAGAGCCAGGCTGCGGCAGCCCTGCAGGGGCTCGGCCCGGGCGGCCAGGCAGGCGGCCACCCGGCCCTCCCGGAGCAGTTCGTGCGCCAGGTCCTGGTCCTCCACGCTCACGTCCAGGAGCACCCGCTCCTGCTCCAGGAACGGCCGCAGCGCCCCGAGGAGCCAGGTGGCCAGGCTGTCCGCGTTGACCCCTATCCGCAGGGAGGTCCAGTCCTCTTCCTGCTCCAGGGCCAGCCCCCGGGACAGATCGTCCTCCAGTTGCCCCACCTTGAGGAAGTGCTCCACCACCCGCTGTCCCTCGGCCGTGGCCCGGGGCGGCGTGGAGCGCACCACCAGGAGCGTCCCCAGGGCGTCCTCCAGGGCCTTGACCCGCTGCGACACCGCGGGCTGGGTCAGGTTCAGGCTCCGGGCCGCCCGGTCGAACCCGCCTTCCAGCACAACCGCGGCCAGGGCCTCCACGAGCCGGTAGTCGAGCATGTCCGGTGATTAGCATCGCTAATGCATCATTTCAAGAATCAATTTTACTGATCGAAGGCCAAAGCCTATGGTGCCCTCGGACAAGGAGGGACCATGGTCGGCGCATACCTTTCGGGACTGGGAGTGGGGGCCGGGCTCATCGTGGCCATCGGCGCGCAGAACGCCTACGTGCTGGCGCGGGGGGTGCGGGGCAATCACCATCTGGCCGTGGCCGGGGTCTGCGCCCTGTGCGACCTGCTGCTCATCGCCGCCGGGGTTCTGGGCCTGGGGACCGCGGTGGCCGCGCATCCCTGGCTTGCGGCTGCGGTCGGGTGGGGCGGGGCGGCGTTTCTCTTCTGGTATGGCGCGTTGGCCCTGCGCGCGGCCCTGCGGCCGCGGGGCCTGGCCGCCCGGCAGGACGGGGACCTGACCCGGCGGGCGGCTGTCATGGCCGCCCTGGCCGTGTCCCTGCTCAATCCCCACGTGTACCTGGACACGGTGGTCCTGCTGGGCTCGGTGAGCGGCTCGTTTCCGGGCCGGGAGCGCTGGCTCTTCGGCCTGGGCGCGGGCACGGCCTCGGTGCTCTGGTTCTTCGGCCTGGGCCTGGGGGGCCGGGCCCTGG
>JBFMHA010000037.1:0-32540 GCA_040753075.1 Thermodesulfobacteriota bacterium | reverse complement strand
CGCTGGCCTGGCCGCGGCGGCCCTGGCCTGGGTGCGTCCGTCCCTGCTCAGCCCGGGCCGGTGTCTGGCCGCCGGAGCGGCGGGCCTGGCGGGCGTCCTCCTGGTCCAGGGCGGCAGCGACGTGGCCGCCTACCTGGCCCTGATCAAGGTCTATCTCCGGCCCAGCACGGTGGAGCAGGCCGGAGGCTCGGTGGGCGGGCCCCTGGATCTGCCCTCGGTCATGGCCAGCGTGCGCGAGGCCTCCACGTACAAGTTCAAGGACGTGGTGAATCTGGTCGCCGTCCACTGGAGCCTGTTCGCCGCGTCCCTGGCCGGCCTGGCCCTGGCCCTGGCCCGCCGGCCCCTGCTCGCGATCTGGCTGCCGTTGTTGGGCCTTGGCCTGGCCTCGGTCAAGCTCGGCGTGCGGTTCACCATGTACGCCGGTCCGGCCCTCGGCCTCGGCCTCGGCCTCGGCCTGGCCGAGCTGCTGGTCATGCTGGGGGCCGGCCGCCGGATGCGCTGGTCGGCCCAGGCCGTCCTTCTGGTGCTCGTCGGCTGGCTCCTCGCCCTTCCTCTGCCCGACCTCAGCGCCATGACCGTGCTCTCCAAGCCCTATGCCGAGACCCTGGTCGGCCTGCGCGGCCGGATTCCCAAGGGGGCCATGTTCTGGCAGTGGTGGGACTTCGGCTACGCGACGCAGTACTACGTCGGGTGCGACACCTTCGGGGACGGCGGCCGGCACGAGGGGGATCATCTGTATCCCTTGGCCCTGGTCCACGCCACCACCTCGCCCCTGCAGGCGGCGCAGATGATGAAGTTCATGGCCGCCACCCTGTCCGAGCAGCGGCAGGAGGCCCAGGACCGCGGCCTGGAGCCCTACCCCCCGGCCAAGGTCGAGTTCTTTTCGGAGCGCCCCATGGCCAGGCTGGAGGCCATGGGCCGGGAGGGCGCCGCGCAGTATGTGCGAAGCCTGGCCAGCGAGGTCAAGGAATGGCCGGCGCACCTGCCCGAGCAGTATCTGGTCTTGTCCTGGGACAATCTCATGCTGGCGGGGTGGATCACCCGCTACGGGGCCTGGGACCTGGCCCAGGGCATGGGCGTGACGGGCAAGATATCCTCCCTGCAAGGGGAGATTTCGGTGGATCCCCAGCAGGGCGTGCTGCGGACCGCCCAGGGCCGGGCGCCCCTGTCCGAACTGGTGGTCGTGGACGAAAAGGGAAAGATGCACGCCATGTTCTGGGCGCGGCTGGGCGGAGTCTATGCGGTGATGAACCGCATGAACAACGAGGTCTACGTCATGGACCGCAGCGTGTACGAGTCCATGATGGTGCGGATGCTCCTGGGCGATCCCAAGGACGTGGAGCCCTATTTCGAACTGGTGGCGGACAACGCGCCCTGGTGTCGGGTCTACCGGGCGAGATAGCGGGTAGGCCTCGCATCACGTCCACAGCATGCCGTCAGGCGTTTTGTGGAGAATGATTTCGCAAGGCTGCCCAGCTGGGCTGGCTTGGGATCTCGCGGCGTTTCGCGGGAGCGGCGCTAGACCCGGGGCGGCCAGACCAGGGCGACCCACTCGTCGCGGGCCATGACCTCGGGTTCGGGAAGGCCCTGGGCGATGTACGCCGCGGCCACGGCCTCGGCCTGCTCGGCCAGGATGCCCGAGAGCACCAGGCTGCCGTGGCGGTCCAGGCGGCGCACCACCTGGGGGGCCATGGCCTTGAGCGGGCCGGCCAGGATGTTGGCCAGGATGAGCCCGAACCGGGTCCTGGCCAGGCCGGCCACCGACCCCACGCCCACCGCGAAGGCGTCGCCCACGAGGTTGAGCCGCTTGTTCTCCCTGGCGTTGGCCACGGCCAGGGGATCCACGTCCACCCCCATTCCCACCATGCCCAGCAGGCAGCAGGCCAGGCCCAGGATGCCCGAGCCCGTGCCCAGGTCGAGGAAGTGCATGTTCCGGTGCAGGAGGCCGCGGCCCTCCAGCCGGTCCAGGGCGGCCAGGCACAGGGCGGTGGTGGCGTGGTGCCCGGTGCCGAAGGCGGTCTTGGGCTCGATGAGGATGGGGATGCGGCCGGCCGGGACCTCGTGCGCCAGCCAGGGCGGGAGCACCGCGAAACGGTCTCCGGCCAGGACCGGGGTGAAGAACTCCCGCCAGGCCAGGGCCCAGTCCTGGCGCTCCACGCCCTGGCGGGAGACCACGGCCAGGGGGAAGGCGGCGTGCAGGGCCAGGAGCAGCTCCTCGGCCGCGGGAAGGTCGTCCAGGTAGAGCCGGAAGAGCACGCCGCCCTCGGCCGGGGCCTCCTCCCAGCCGTGGGCGCAGTGCAGGGCCAGGAAGGCCGCGGCCCTCTCCGCTTCGGCCGCGGGCAGGAAGGCCTCGATGCGCAGCAGTTCGGACATGGGTCAGGCCACCGCGTCCAGGATATGGCCGGTGGCGTGCTCCTTGGCCCGGGTTCTCGGACCCGGGGGCGTGTCCTCCCAGGGCTGCGCCTCGGGCCGCGTCGTGGCGCGGGACTGGGGCAACTCGCCCGGCCCCACGCTGCCCGGGGCCTTGGAGGCCGGAGCGGGCGGAGTCGTCCACATGCCGGTGGCGTCCTGGACCATTTCGTCTCCGGGGTTACGCCTTGCGGAGCGCCGCGCCCAGGGCCAGGGCGAAGAGCTCCAGATCCTGGCGCTCGATGATGAGCGGAGGGAGCAGCCGGATGATGCGCTCGCCCACCAGGTTCACGATGAATCCGCGGCGCAGGAGCTCCTCCCACACCGGCTTGCCGGGCACGGCCAGCTCCACGCCGAGCATGAGCCCCAGGCCCCGGACTTCGGCCACCTTGTCCGGCATGTCCTGGCGCAGCTCCTCCAGCAGCCCGAAGAGGTAGAGGCCGTTCTCGGCCGCGCGCTGGGCCAGGTGGTCCCGAGCCATGATGTCCAGTACCTTGGCCGCCACGGCGCAGACCAGGGGGCCGCCGCCGAAGGTGGTGCCGTGGGACCCGGGGGCGAAGCCCTGGGCCGCCTCCTCGCTCATGAGCACCGCGCCCATGGGCAGGCCGTTGGCCAGGGGCTTGGCCGCGGTGAAGATGTCCGGGGTGATCCCGTAGTGCTGGTGCGCCCAGAACTTGCCGGTGCGGCACAGGCCGGTCTGGATCTCGTCCGCGATGAGCAGGAACCCGTGCTTGCGCCGCAGCTCCTCCAGGGCGGCCACGAACTCTTCGGACAGGGGCCGCACTCCGATCTCGCCCTGCACGAACTCCACCATGACCGCGGCGGTGCGTTCGGAAACCGTCGCGGCCAGCGCCTCGGGATCGTTGAAGGGGATGGTGACGAAGCCTGCGGGCAGGGGGCCGAAGCCGTCCTTGATCTTGTCCTGGCCCGTGGCGGTGAGGGTGGCCAGGGTGCGGCCGTGGAAGGATCCCTCCAGGGTCACGATCTCGAAAGCCTCCCGCTGCCTGACCTTGCGCATGAAGCGCCGGGCGAGCTTGATGGCCCCCTCGTTGGCCTCGGCCCCGGAGTTGCAAAAGAAGACCTTGCCCGCGTAGCAGGTGGCCAGGAGCTTCTCGGCCAGGGCCGGCCCCTCGGCGTGGTAGAGCAGGTTGCAGGTGTGGGTGAGCCGGGCGGCCTGCTCGGCCATGGCCTGGACCACCTCGGGATGGGCGTGGCCCAGGCTGGTCACGGCGATGCCCGAAAGCATGTCGATGTACTCGTTGCCGTCCAGGTCGTAGAGCCGGCAGCCCCGGCCGTGGGCCACGGCCAGGGGGTACCGGGCGTAGGTGTGGCAGATGCTGGCCGCGTCCCGGGCGGCCAGGTTCTCGAAGGCTTTGCTCATGGCGGTATGCTCCAGCGGCGCGGGCCGCGTCAGATCGTTCCGGTGTGGCCGAATCCCCCCGCGCCCCTGTGGGTTGCGGAGAGTTCTTCGGCCGGAATCAGCCTGGCCTGCAGGAAGGGCAGGAAGACCAGCTGGGCGATGCGCTCGCCTCGTCGCACCCGCCGTTCCTCGCCCGAGGTGTTGAGCAGGGAGACGATGATCTGGCCGCGGTAGTCGGGGTCGATGAGGCCCACGCCCTGGCTCACGGTAAGTCCCTGGGTTGCGCCCAGGCCGCTGCGGGAGAACACGAATCCGGCGATTCCCGGCTGCCGGATCTCGATGGCCATGCCGCTGGGCACCGCATGGCGCCGCCCCGGGGCGAAGACGAGCTCCTCGTCCTCGATGCAGGCGCGCAGGTCCAGCCCCGCGGCCCCGGACGTGGAGTAGGCCGGGGGCATCTCGTGCAGCAGGGGGTGGAGGACCCGGTAGCGGACCTCCAGGCCAGGGGCGGACACGGCCTGGACCGCGTGGGAAGCTTGCAGGGGCATCATGATTCTCCGGACGTGCGGCGTGGCCCGAGGCGCGGGCCCAACCGGCAACATTTAGGCCATGCCCGGGGCGAAGTCAAAGGCCGGCCGGCGGGGTTTTTTCACGTCCGGCCCCTGGGGCGCTTGCATTTTCCCGGGGGCGTTGGCAACATGTTCCATTGAGTCGCTGCCCCCCTAGGCAGCTAACCCCCCGGAGTAGCCGATGCACCCTTTGCATGTGTATAGCGTCGTCCCCAAGCTTCCCGAGCGCCTGGAGCCGTTGTGGGACCTGGCCTACAACCTCTGGTTCGCCTGGAACGACAAGATCGTTGACCTCTTCGCCCGCATCGACGCCAAGCTCTGGGCCGACAGCGCGGGCAACCCGGTCCAGTTCCTGAACCGCCTGCCCCAGGGCGTGCTGGAGTCCCTGGCCCGGGACGAGTTCTTCCTGGAGCGCCTGGCCGAGACCCGCAACGACCTCGCCGCCTACCTCAAGCGGGACTCGTCCCTGGCCGACTTCCCGGGCCGGGAGCGCACCCAGCCGGTGGTGGCCTATTTCAGCTTCGAGTTCGGCCTGGCCTCCTGCCTGCCCATCTACTCGGGGGGCCTGGGCATCCTGGCCGGCGACCACCTCAAGTCCGCCAGCGACCTGAACGTTCCCCTGGTGGGCATCGGCCTGTGCTACCAGCAGGGGTATTTCCGCCAGTACCTCACCCCGGACGGCTGGCAGCAGGAGCGCTACCCCATCTACGACTTCGAGCAGCTCCCCCTGACCCTGGCCAAGGACGACCAGGGCGCGCCCGTGACCTTCACCCTGGACCTGGCCGGAGAGTCCCTCCAGGTCCAGATCTGGCAGTGCAACGTGGGCCGGGTGCAGCTCCTGCTCATGGACTCCAACATGCCGGTGAATCCTCCGCACTTCCGCCAAATCACCGCCCGGCTCTACGGCGGCAACCTGGAGATGCGGCTGTGGCAGGAGATCCTGCTCGGGGTGGGCGGCATCAAGGCCCTGGAGGCCCTGGGCTTCACTCCCATGGTCATCCACATGAACGAGGGCCATTCCGCCTTTGCCGGGCTGGAGCGCATCCGCAACTTCATGTCCCGGTGCGGCCTTTCCTTCGAGGCGGCCATGGAGCTGGTGGCCTCCACCTCGGTGTTCACCACCCACACCCCGGTGCCCGCGGGCAACGACCGCTTCCCGCCGGAGCTCATGCAGCCCTATTTCGAGCGCTACGCCCAGGACATGGGCCTGGCCTTCAAGGTGTTCCTGGCCTTGGGCCGGGAGGATCCCCGGGACAACAGCGAACCCTTCTGCATGACCGTGCTCGCCCTGCGTCTGTCCCGCTTCAACAACGGGGTGAGCCATCTGCACGGCCATGTGTCGCGCAACATGTGGAAGAAGGTCTGGCCCCAGTACCCGGTGGAGGACGTGCCCATCGGGGCCATCACCAACGGGGTGCACGCCCCCACCTGGGTCTCGGACGACATGGCCCTGCTCTACGACCGGTTCCTGGGCTCCAACTGGCGCGAGGACCCGGACTGCGCCCGGGTCTGGCAGCAGGCGGAGAACATCCCGGACGCCGAGCTGTGGCGCACCCACGAGCGGCTGCGCGAGCGCCTGGTGGATTACGTCCGCCGCCGGTTGCGCCAGCAGCTCCTGGTCAAGGGCGCGCGCCGCGACGAACTCATCGCGGCCGAGGACGTGCTCAACCCCCAGGCCCTGACCATCGGCTTCGCCCGGCGCTTCGCCACCTACAAGCGGGCCAACCTCCTGCTCTCGGACCCGGAGCGGCTCAAGAAGCTGGTGTCCGACCCGCAACGGCCGGTGCAGTTCATCTTCGCGGGCAAGGCCCATCCCCAGGACAACGAGGGCAAGAAGATCATCCAGCAGCTGGTCTCCCTGTGCCGCTCCCTGGAATGCCGCAACTCCATGGTGTTCCTGGAGGACTACGACATGGAGATCGCCTCCTACATGCAGCAGGGCTGCGACGTGTGGCTGAACACCCCGCGCCGTCCCCTGGAGGCCTGCGGCACCTCGGGCATGAAGGCCATGGCCAACGGCGTGCTCCAGGTCAGCACCCTGGACGGCTGGTGGGCCGAGGCCTACCGGCAGGACAACAGCCTGGGCTGGGCCATCGGCCGGGGCGAGGAGTACGAGGACCCGGCCTACCAGGATTTCGTGGAGTCCCAGACCCTGTACAAGGTCCTGGAGTCCGACGTGATCCCGGTGTTCTACGACCGCAGCCACGGCAACCTGCCCCGGGTCTGGCTGCGGCGGATCAAGCACGCGCTCACCGAACTGGGTCCGGTGTACAACTCCCACCGCATGATGCTGGACTATGTGCAGAAGGCCTACCTGCCCGCCTACAAGGAGTACCGCGCCCTGTCCGCGGACGGCTTCGCCCCGGCCAAGGAGCTGGCCGCCTGGCGCATGGACATCATGACCAAGTGGGGCAGCCTGGCCATCCGCAACGTGACCACTCCGGGAGCGGACAAGATCTACGTGGGCCAGCCCGTGGGCGTGCGCTGCGAGGTGCACCTGAACGGCATCCGGCCCGAGGACGTGCGCGTGGAGGTCTACGCCGGCCCCCTGGACCACGACGGGGCCTTCATCCAGCGCCAGACCACGGTGATGCAGCCCACCCGGATGACCCAGGACGACTGGCAGATCTTCAAGTGCTCCATCCAGGCCCCGGGGCCCGGCCGCTTCGGGTTCACGGTGCGCATCCTGCCCAACCACCCGCTCCTGGTGGACCCCCACTGCCTGGGGCTCATCCACTGGGCGTCCAAGCCCTAGATGCGGATCGTCCCGGCCCTCCTCCTGGCCGCGGCCCTGGCCTGGGCCGCGGTCGCCGCGGCCCGGGAGCCGCTGCGCGACCCGGAGACCGGCATCGCCTTTGTCCGGGTGCCGGGCGGCTGCTTCGAGATGGGCGACGCCATCGGCGCGGGCGAGGAGGACGAGGGCCCGGCCCGCGAGGTCTGCCTCCGGGACTTCGCCATCATGCCCTTCGAGGTCACCACCGGCCAGTACGCCCGGTTCGTGAACGCCACGGGCTACGCCACCCGGGCCGAGCGCGAGGGCTTCCTGCGCATGCGCGCCCCGGGCGGCGCCTTCCGGCGCGAGGGCGGCTGTTGGCGCAGACAGGGGTTTGTCCAGGACTCCACCCATCCGGTGGTGGGCCTGGCCCCGGAGGACGCCGAGTCCTTTGCCGCCTGGGTCGCCGCCCGCACGGGACTGCGCGTCCTCCTGCCCACCGAGGCCCAATGGGAGTATGCGGCCCGGGCCGGCGGCCGGCGCCGGGACTTCGCCACCCAGAACGGCGACATGTCCCCGGACCTGGCCAACCTGGCCGGGACCGGCGGCCGGGACCGCTTCCCGGCCACCGCGCCGGCGGGCAGCTTCCCGCCCAACCTCCTGGGCCTCTACGACATGAGCGGCAACGCCGCGGAGTGGGTGCGCGACGCCTACAACGCCACGGCCTACGCCGCAGGCCCCGGCCGCGACCCCCTGGTCCCGCCCGTCGCCGGCCAGCCCCGCGCCAAGCGCGGCGGCAGCTTCGCCCTGCCCGCGGCCTTCGCCCGGTGCGCCAACCGCGGCTTCGGCGAGGACGGCGTCAACGACACCGGTTTCCGCCTGGTGGTCGAGCCCTAGCGATCCAAATGAAAAGGGCCGCCCCTTGCGGACCGGCCCGGGTCGAGACGTTTTGGTCGCCTCAGATGGACGAGTCCAGGAGGCTCGCCAGGGTGGCGTACCTGTTGCCGCCCGCGGAGCTTCCCGCCCCCGTGTCGAGCAGGCCGAGCAGGCTGGCCTGGCCCCCGGACAGGATGTCCGAGGTGGAGAACAGGGAGCCTGAGCCCGCGTCGCCCTCGGACAGGGCCGAGGCCAGGATGTTGCTGCCGTAGGCCTGCAGGGCCTTGCGCAACTGCCGCGGCTGCATGGCCACGGCCTGGCCGGCCTGGCGGAGCAGGGAGTCGAAGAGCGACTCGCCGCCGGCGTTGGACGCGCCGCCGTCGATCCTGGCCTGGTGCTCCCCGATGAGCGCGTCGGCCAGCTCCCTGCCGGAGATGACTCCGTCCCCGTCCGCATCCGCCTTGGCGAAGGCGTCCTTGGAGAGTCCGCTCTCCTTGATGCTCAGGCCGGAATCCCCGTCCTTGTCCAGAAGGGACATGAATTTCGCGGCGATGCCCTCCATGCGATCCACCAGGTCGATCTGGTCGATGAGGGCTCCGGCGACGGCGTCGGGCGAATCCGGGGACGCCAGGCCGGCGGCGATCAAGGCCCGCTCGGCGGCCAGGGCGTCGGCCAGCTCCCGCGCGCTCAGCTTGCCGTCGCCGTCCTTGTCCGCGGAGGCGAAGGCGGTCCGGCTCAGGCCGGATTCCTTGAGGTTCAGGGCGGCGTCCTTGTTCCTGTCCAGGCTCGTCACCGCCTCCTTGGCCACGTCCTCGCTTTCGCCGGCCTCCCGCTGCTTGGCGAGGATATCCAGGATGTCCTTGGACCAGTCCGCGTTCTTGCCGTTGATGCCGGTAACCGCCATGTCTCACCTCCGCAGCGGGACGCCCCGCGCCGGTCAGGGAAAAAATTGCTGTATTCCGCGGGAGATGCAGGTTCCGGGCCAGGCCCTGCTGGTGATGGGTCCGCGGTTTCGGACCGCGCCGGGCGTGGATTCCGGGCCGGGCGCAGGGGAGTAGCCGGCCTCGCCGTGCAGAAGCGGTCCGGGGTCGCGGACGGGATTGCGCCGCCGCAACCGCCCGCCTCGGGGCGGTCCGGCTGGGTGGAGGACACCGGAGCGCAGGGGCGGGGGAGCGAGCGCTCAGTGCTCTTGGCGCAGGGCGGGGTCGCGGCGGGCCATGCGCTGGAGGATGACCCGGCTGCGCCGCTCCACGTAGCGGGAGGGATGGGCCGGGTCCATGCGCAGGGGACTGGGCAGGACCACGGCCAGGCGGGCCGCCTGCTCCGGGCCGAGGCCTGCGGCCGTGGTGGCGAAGTGGCGGCGGGCCGCAGCCTCGATGCCGAAGACGCCGTCCCCCCATTCGGCCAGGTTGAGGTAGAGCTCCAGGATGCGGCGCTTGGACAGGGCCTGCTCCATCCGCCAGGCCATGACCGCCTCCTTGAGCTTGCGCACCGGGCTTTTGGCCGGGGTGAACCAGAGGTTCTTGGCCAGCTGCTGGGTGATGGTGCTGCCCCCGGCCGCCAGCTCGCCCCGGGCCAGGTCCCGCTTCAGGGCCTCCTCCATCCCCTCCAGGTCGAACCCCTCGTGCCGCCAGAACCGGTCGTCCTCGGAGATGGTCACGGCCGAGACCACGAAGGGCGAAATGCGGCCCAGGGGAACCCAGTTGTGCTGGATTTCCTTCTTTTTTCCCTGAACCGCCCACTGCGCCTTGCGGTATTCCATGAAGGCGGTGGTCCGGGGGTTCTCCTTGGCCAGCCGGGACACGTCCGGCCACGCCAGGTAGCGGCCCACGTCCAGCGCTCCGGCCAGGAGCGCGAGCCCCAGGGCCAAGGCCAGGCGGCCGCGCCAGGTGCGGAGCATGCGGCTCAGGATTTCGGGCAGGCGCATGGCGCACCCATAGCACGGGGGCGCGGCGAGTCAACAACGCTCAACATGCTTGATTCATTGAGTTGTGTCGTGCTGCCGGAGAGGGGGAGGGAGGGGCGTTCCGGTTCGAGGCGTTCGCGGCCTCCGCTGCAGGCGGCCCGCTCGGGCGGACCAGGCGGATGGAGACGGGACGGAGTCTAAGCCGTGCTCCGGGCTCTATGCGATCAGTTCCCGCAGGGCCGCCTCCAGGTGGTCGAGCCAGATGGCGGCGAAGGCAGGAGAATCGGCGGTGCCGGTGAGGGTGCAGGTGACTTCGATGCCCGCGGCCGAGAGGATGGATTGCCAGGACTCGGGGTGGGGGCCGCACATGTCGCGCTGCACGTGGCGGCCGGCCAGGGCCACCAGGGGGATGAGCCGGCAGGAGGTCGCTCCGGCGGCCAGGAGCGCATCCCGGGCGGCCTGGATGGTGAGAGCCCCGTCCAGGGTGGCCACCAGGTAGAGGGGGTCGCGGCGGGCCAACTCCCGGGCCAGGTCGTCGTAGGCCAGGTCCCCGGGATGGCGGGTGCCGTGCCCCATGAACACGATGCCCGAGCCCGGGACGCGGTCGGCCAGCGCCAGGCCGGCTGCGGCGTCCGCGGCCCGGGCCAGGTCCGCGGCGTCGGCCATGAGCGGCCCGCCCACGGCGATCTTCGCGAACCGCTGCGGTCCGGGTCCGTCCGGCGCGAAGCGGGCGGCGTCGGCGGCCAGGTCGTGGAATTCGTCCCCGGGGATCACGTGCAGGGACTGCACGGCCACGTGGGTGTACTTCTCGAAGTGCATCTTCTCCAGGGCCTTGCCCACCGAGTCGGTCTTCATGCCCTGGTCCGCCAGCTTGTTCCGGATGCGGCCCGAGGAGAAGGCCCAGCGGGTGGGCGCGTCCGGGAAGCGGGCGTTGACCCGCTCCTCGAACCCGCGCAGGGAGAGGTGGGCGGTCTCGCGGCTGGAGCCGAAGGCGGCCAGGAGGATGCCGGTCTTCATGGCGGCCCGGGTCAGGGCTTCTCCTCGATGACCTGGCCGTCGGTGAGGAAGGAGATGCCCTGGTTGGAGGAGGTCCCGATCATCACCGCCTCCACGATGGGGTTGGTGATCGGGGTCTCGGACTCCCAGGTGAGCACGAAGTTCGCCCCGGAGCCTCCCTCCTTGTCGAACTGCATGATGATGAACTCCTTGGTGGCCAGGGGGCCGACCTTGACCGGCGCGGGCGTGTATTCCCGGAGCATGTTGCCGTCCGTGTCGTAATACTGGACGCTTTTCAGGACCAGGGAGTTCTTGGGGTCGGTGTTGCGGATGCTCAGGGTCACGGCGAGGTAAAAGGGGGTGGGCTTCTTGATGCCGTGGTAGATGTGGGAATAGGCGGGCACGTAGACCACCTGGCCCTTGCTGCGGTGGATGTCGGCCGCGGCCGGGCCGGCGGCCAGCAGGGACAGCAGGGCCAGGAACAGGGGCAGGAACAGGGGCAGGACGCGTGTGGTGCGCATGGGATTCTCCCGGGGTTGCGGTGAGGTAGGGCCAAGCTACCTGATTTCCTCGCGCTCAACAACGTCCCCCGGGGTTTGCATCCGGCCGGGAAAGGCGGTAGTGCGGGCGCGGGGCGTCCGGCCCCGGAGGGAGACATGGTCCGCAGGAAACTCTTCCAGTGCCGCAGCGAGGATCGGGTGGCCCGGGTGCGGCGGGTGCTGTCGCTCCGCCAGCCCGACCTGCGTCTGGTGCTGGCCAACATCCACGACCCGCACAACGTGTCCGCCATCCTGCGCAGCTGCGACGCCTTCGGGGTCATGCGCGTGCACCTCTACTACACCACCGAGAAGTTCCCGGCCCTGGGGCACAAGTCCTCGGCCTCGGCCCGCAAGTGGGTGGAGACCGTGCGCCACCCCAGCGCCGAGGAGATGATCGGCTCCCTGCGCGCCGAGGGGCTGCAGGTGCTGGGCACGGCCTTCGACGAGACCGCCCGGCCCCTGCCCGAGTGGGACCTGACCCGGCCCACGGCCATCATCTTCGGCAACGAGCACCGCGGCCTGGACCCGGAGCTGGCGGCCCTGGCGCCGGATCGGGTGTACATCCCCATGTCCGGCATGGTGCAGAGCCTCAACGTGTCCGTGGCCGCGGCCATCACCCTGTACGAGGCCTGGCGGCAGCGCAGCGTAGCGGGCATGTTCGATGCGCCCCGGCTGGAGCCGGAGGCCCTTGAGGGGCTGGTGAAGGATTGGTGCGAGAAGTAGGCTAGAGCAGTTCCGGCAGATCCTGGGCCAGGTCGTCTATCCGGGCCAGCAGGTCGGCCAGGAGCAGGTCCCGCTGCCAGGCGAGCCACTTCTCCGGCTCGGCATCCGCGAACAGATACTCCAGCTTGATCTTGTTGCCCATGACCTGGGCGGTCTGCAGGGCGGTGGCCGGCCGGCGCAGGCCCGAGGCCTGGCGGTGCCGCACGGCCAGGCGGCCGTGGTACAGGGCGTGGCCGCCGGCGGCGAAGGCCCGCAGATCCCGCTCCAGGTCGTCGAACTGGGTGGGGGTGAAGCGCACGTCGAATCCGCCCCTGGCCGCGATCTCCTCCCGCCGCAGCAGGTGGAGGCAGCCCGTGACCGAGGCGCAGGGCCGGGTGTAGGCGAAGAGCCCGGAGTCCGGGATTCCGCCGTAGTTGCACACCGAGAGCCGTTCGGGCAGATCGTCGAAATTCCGGGAGATCATGTAGGGCGGCAGGAGGTGGTAGTCCGCGGACTGCACCGCAAAGGGCGGCTCGTGGTCCAGCACCCGGCAGCCCACGGTCCCGGCCCCGGGATGGGCCAGGGCCGCGGCCAGCAGTTCGTCCAGCCAGTCCGGGGGCAGGTCCAGGTCGTCGTCCAGGAACGCCACGAATTCGGCCTCCCGCACCCCGGGAAGGGAGAGCAGCCAGTTGCGGGCCGCCGGCGCGCCCACGTTCACCGGCAGGGTCACGGCCTCCAGGCGTTCGCCCAGACGCTCCCGGCAGGCGGCCAGCACCGCCGGGGTGGCGTCGTCCGACCCGTTGTCCAGCACGAAGAGGCGGGCCCGGCCCAGGCGCGAGGCCTCCAGGGAGGCCAGGGTGCGGGCCAGGTCCTCGGCCTTGTTCCAGGTGTAGATGCACACCGCCACGGCGTGGTCCCGGGAGGCGGCCGGAATCAGGGGCAGCGGCCGGAGCAGGCCGTGCAGGATGAGCAGCAGGTTGGCGTGCCAGGGCATGGCGGCCCACAGGCCGGCCAGATGCCGGGCCGCGGCCTCCTGTTCGCCCCGGGCCAGGGCCAGCCGGCAGCGGGCCAGGGGCAGCCAGAGGTCCCAGATGTCCGGGGCCAGGCCGTCCAGGAAGCTCTCGGCCTCGTCCGCCCTTTCTGGGGGATGGGCGGCCAGTGCCCACTCGGCCAGGAGCCGGCGGAACAGGGCCTCGCCCCGGGGCAGCTCGGGCCAGGGGTAGTGCTTGGCCAGGCGCAGGGCGTGGTCCGCCGCGCCCCGGGCGAGCAGGGCGTCCCAGGCCGCGGCCAGCCAGGCCAGGCCGCGCCGGGCGTCGCGCACCTTGGGAATGAGCGCGGCCAGGGCTTCGTCCGGCCCGGCGTCCGGGGTCAGGGCTTCCCAGGCCGAGGCGTCGTGCGGGGCGCCGCCCGCGGCGTCCAGGCCGGCCAGCAGCTCCCCGGCGGCGTTTGTCTGCGTGTCCGCGGCGAGCAGGATGTCGCGGCGTACCGGGTCCAGGGGCCTGGCCTGCCACAGCCAGCGGGCCAGGGTGCGGGCCGCCGGGGCAAAGGCCGGATCGTCCCCGGCCAGGCGGCCGGCGGTGAGGGCGAAGCTCTCGGCCTGACGGCCCTCCTGGCCCATGAGCCAGGGAGAGAAGCGTTCCGCGGCGCGGGGCCAGAAGGCCCTGGCCGTTTCCAGGGCGGCGTCGAGGCGAAGGCGGGGTGCAGGCATGGGGGCTCCGACCCGGATGTACCCGCTTCGGTCCTGCCGGGCAAGCGGCGTTGACGTGGGCGTGGCCCCGGGGATACACCGCCCCCTATGCCCCGCGACGACATCGCCCAACGTTTCGTCTGCGCCGTGGACCTGGTCCGGTCCGGCGGCTGCCTCATCTACCCCACCGAGACCCTGTACGCCCTGGGCGGAGACGGCCGAAGCGACCGGGCCGCGGCCCGGGTGCAGGAGCTCAAGGGCCGGCCCGGGGACAAGCCCTTGCCCCTCATCATCGGGGGGCTGGACATGCTGCCCCTGGTCACGGAGCGGGCCGGGGAGGCGTTCCTGCGCCTGGTCAACGCGTTCTGGCCCGGTCCGCTTTCGGTGCTGGTCCCGGCCCTGGCCTCCCTTCCCGCGGCGGTCAAGGATCTCCGGGGCATGACCTCGGTGCGGGTCAGCCCGCATCCGGTGGCCGCCCGCCTGTCCCGGGAGGCGGGTTGCCCGCTCATCGCCACCAGCGCCAATCTGAGCGGCCAGCCTCCGGCCTGTCGGCCCGGGGAGCTGGACCCGGTCCTGGCCAGGGCCGCCGATCTGGTGCTGGACGAGCCGCCCTGGCCCGGGGGCGGAGCCCCGTCCACCGTGGTGGAGTTGCTGGAACAGGGAGGCGGATTGCGGCTCAAGGTGCTGCGCCTGGGCGCGATCACGGAGGAGGCCCTGCTCCGGGCGGGGTTCCTGCTGGACCAGGGGGGTGAAAAATCTTGAACGCCCCAGGGCGGGACAAGGGCCTCTCACCTTCCCCGGTTCAAATTCTTTAACGGATTCCGGGCCGGGAAGAGTGGGGGAGAGGCAAGAAATTCGTGGTTAATATATTGAAATAATTGGAAAAAATATTTTTCCATGCTGGAAGGTCGAGATTGGCCCGCTCCTTGCTAATACCAAAACAACAGTCCATTCCTTCCTTCCTTGAAAGCCGGCTTTCTCGGGATTGCGCCCTCGAGAAAGCCGGTTTTCTTTTGTCCGTCCGGAGGCTCAGGCCAGGAGCCGCAGGGCGGCTTCCCATACCGTGTCCAGGCTGATGCCCGTCAGGCAGGGCGGAGCCGGGTCGGCCTCCGGGCACTCCAGGTCCGCGGTGGTCAGGGTGCAGGGCCGGCAGCCCGTCCGGCCGCGTATCGCCGTGATTCCGGGCGGGGCCCACTGCCGGGCCGAGGTGGGGCCGAACAGGACTGCGCCGGGCAGGCCCAGCATGCCGGCCAGGTGCATGGGGCCGCAGTCGTTGCCCAGGGCCAGCCGGGCCGCGAGCAGGGCTTGCTGGAGGGCGGCCAGGTCCGGGGGGGCCAGGACGGGGACCCCCTCGGCCGCAAATCCGCGCTCCAGTTCGACCGGGCCGAGCACGAACACGGGGTCGAGCCCGCGGGACGAGAGCCGCCGGGCCAGTTCAAGAAATTGAACCCGGGGCCAGTGCTTGAGCCGGTGGCCGCCCCCGGGGAAGAGCAGGATGCGATCCCCCGCAGCCGCGGCCCGGCCGAACAGGCCCTGGAAGGTCGCCAGCCAGTCCGGGGCGAAGGGGACGCCCCGTCCCGCCAGGGCTTCGGCGTACACGTCCCGCGGCGAGCGGCCCGGGACGACGCCCGCAAGGCGCCAGCGGCCGGGCTGGTCCTCGCCGGGACGATCCAGAAGCCCGAAGCGGATCACCGCGCCCGGGGGGGCGTCTGGGGGCCAGGGACCGGATGCGGGCAACCCCTGGAGCAGATCAGCCACCCGGGGCGGGCAGGGGGAGAAGCCCAGGGGGCTGACCCAGGGCAGGTAGGCGGCCCGGCCGGCCCAGAGCAGCTCCCGGCCGGCCAGGCGCCGGGCCAGGGACAGGATGGCCGGCCAGGCCAGGAGGAAGTCGCCCAGGGCGCCTTCGTGGATTAAATAAACCTTGTCATTCTGGTGCATCTGCAATAGGTTTCAATCGATTCGTCGTCAGTTGATTTCCTTGCACAATCCGCAGGAAGTGAGAGCATGGGCGCGGTCAAGAACTGTCCCTCGTGCGGCGAGCCGGTGACGGTCCACGTCAACCCCGTGCCCACGGTGGATGTCGTGATTTTCCTGCCTGGTCAAGGCGTGGTCCTGGTGGAGCGTCGCAATCCTCCCCTGGGCTTCGCCCTGCCCGGAGGCTTCGTGGACTACGGGGAGACCGTGGAGCGGGCCGCGGTGCGCGAGGCCAGGGAGGAAACCGGACTTGACGTGGAGTTGACCGGGCTCCTGGGGGTCTATTCCCACCCCTCGCGCGACGCCCGGCTGCACACCATCAGCGTGGTGTTCACGGCCCAGGCCCGGGACACTGCCGCCCTGCGGGCCGGCGACGACGCCGCCGGGGTGCGGGTGTTCCCCCTGGAGTCCCTGCCGGGGAGCCTGGCCTTCGACCACGCCCGGATCCTGGCCGATTACCGGGCCATGATGTCCCGGGTGTCTCCTGAGCCGGGGGGGGGCTATTCTCTTCCGCCCGGGGAAGGATTGTGTTGACAGCATTCCGCCGATTGCTGCAAAGCTAGGAAGACATCCGGGCGCAGGTTCACAAAAAGCGTACGAACGGAACGGGTTCGACCGCTCATGGACGTCGCCATGCCCTGGTTTTTCTCCATTTTCCCGGGCAAGGGGCAGGCGAGGGTTGACATGCCCGCAAAGTTGGCCAAGAGTGGAAGCGTGAGTGGATAACTGATTAAAACAGGGTACTTGCAGTCGCCCATGGCTCGACCGCTCATCTACTTCGCAACCTCCGAGATTTTCCCGTTCTCCAAGACCGGAGGCCTGGGCGACGTCATGGGCGCGCTGCCCCTGACCCTGCACCGAATGGGTTGCAACGTGGCCGTGGTCACGCCTTTCTACGGACGGCTGGCCACCGGCGGGGTGCCGGTCCACCTGCTCTACGAGGGCTGCGCGGTGGGGTTTCCCTACAGCCCTGTCACCTGCAACGTCTACATGGCGGAACTCTCGGGCATGCCGGTGTACTTCATCGACCGGGCCGAGTTCTTCGACCGCCGTTTCTACTACAACACCCACCAGGGCGATTATTTCGACAACTGCGAGCGCTTCATGTTCTTCTGCCGCGCGGCCCTGGAATGGGCCCGCATGCTGGAGACCCCGCCGGCCCTGGTCCACGCCCACGACTGGCAGGCCGCGCTCATACCGGCCTACCTGAACTTCTGGCGGCGCACCGACCCGTTCTGGCGCGGGGTCAGGACGGTGATGACCATCCACAACCTGGCCTTCCAGGGCCGTTTCGCCTTCCGCCTGTTCCTGGAGTCGGGCCTGCCGCACGAGGCCTGGCACATGGACGGCGCGGAGTTCTATGGCGACTTCAACATGCTCAAGGCGGGCATCTCCTATGCGGACATGGTCACGGCCGTGAGCCCGGGCTACGCCCAGGAGATCACCACGCCGGAGTTCGGGTGCGGCCTGGAGGGCATGCTCGCCCTGCGGACGTCCAGCCTGCGGGGCATCCTGAACGGAGCGGACTATACGGTCTGGGACCCCGCCCAGGACAAGTACCTGGCCGCCACCTACTCCCGCAACAGCCTCAAGGGCAAGAAGACCTGCAAGCGTTTCCTGCTGGAGTACTTCGGCCTGGACCCGGACCTGGAGAACCGGCCGGTGCTGGGCTTCATCGGCCGGCTGCGGCGGCAGAAGGGCATCGACCTGCTCCTGGACATCCTGCCGGAACTCATGCGCCGCGACCTGGGCGTGGTCATCCTGGGGGAGGGCAACCTGACCTTCGAGCAGCGCATCATGCAGCTCATGGAGGACTTCCCCGGCCGCCTGGCGGCGCGGGTGGGCTACACCGAGGAGTTGGCCCACCAGATCCAGGCGGGGGCGGACATCTTCCTCATGCCCTCGCGCTACGAGCCCTGCGGCCTGACCCAGATGTACTCGCTGCGTTTCGGCACCGTGCCGGTGGCCACCGCGGTGGGAGGATTGCGAGACACCATCCGGCCCTATCCGGATCCGGAGTGCACCGGATTCACCTTCGCCAGCCCGGAGGCTCCTCTGTTCCGTGACGCGGTGCTCGAGGCGGTGCGGGTATGGGAGGAGGAGCCCAAGACCTGGGCGGACATCCGCCGCCGGGCCATGGGAGAGCATTTTTCCTGGGAGGATTCGGCCCAGGGCTACCTGGGAGCGTACCGGGAACTTGGCGTTCCGCTGTGACCGCATGCAGCGCAACCACGCGCAACGAACAAGGGAGGATCACATGGCCCTGTCCAAGCAGTATCTCAAGTCCAAGCCGGTGGTGAAGGTGACTTTCCGCATGCCCAAGGAGGCCGCGCCCGAGGCCAACGTTGTGGCCCTGGTGGGCGAGTTCAACAACTGGAACATCCAGGCCACGGCCATGGAGAAGCTCAAGAACGGAGGCTGGCGCACCACCCTGGAGCTGGAGGCGGGCCGCGAGTACCAGTACCGCTATCTCATCGACGAGACCACCTGGGAGAACGACTGGGAAGCGGACAAGTACGTGCGCAGCAGCTTCGGCAACTGCGACAACTCGGTGGTCGTCACCTAGGAGCGGGGCGGCCCTCCCGGAGCGGCGACGACCCGTCGCCGGCATCCTGACGCCGCATCGCCTGGCGTTGCGGGGGAGGGAGGGCGTACGCTTTCCGGGCGCAAAGCATGCCTGACTCCCTCCTGCTGCTCACCCTGGGCGACCCCGACGGCCTGGGACCGGAACTGGTCTGCCGCCTGCTGGGCGCCGGGGCCTATGCCCTGAACCGGCCCGTCCTGGCCCTGGGTCCGGAGCGCGCGCTGGAGGCCGCGGCCCGCGCCGCGGGCCTGGGTCGCTTCTGGACCCGGGTGGAGGACCCGGGCCAAGTGCGCGGGCCCGGGATGCACCTGCTGGTCCCGGCCGGGTTGGAGCACTACTCGCCCGCCCCGGGCGTGGTCCGGCCCGAAGGAGGCCGCGCCGCGGGCCTGGCCCTGGAGGAGGCCTGCCGGCTGCTCCGGTCGGGACAGGCCGCAGGGGTGGTGACCTGCCCCCTGCACAAGGCCATGCTCCTGGCCGCGGGCTTCGACTTCCCCGGGCATACCGAGCTCCTGGCCGAGCGCCTGGGCGTGGGCCGCGACGGGGTGTGCATGCACCTGTGCGGCCCCAGGCTGCGGGTGAGCCTGGTGACCACCCATCCGCCCCTGGCCGCGGTGCCCGGGCTCGTCACCCGGGAGCGCATCCTGCGCGGCCTCTCCCTGACCGCGGACCTGATGCGCCGGCAGGGCGTCGTCGGGCCGGTGGCGGTGTGCGGCCTGAACCCGCACGCGGGCGAGGGCGGAACCATCGGCCGGGAGGAGGTGGAGACCATCGCCCCGGCGGTGGAGGAGGCCCGGGCTTCGGGCCTGGACGTGGTCGGGCCCCTGCCTGCGGACTCCCTGTTCCATTTCGCGGCTCAGGGCCGGTACGCCGCGGTCCTGGCCATGTACCACGACCAGGGCCTGGGGCCGCTCAAGCTGCTGCACTTCGGCGAGGCGGTGAACGTGACCCTGGGCCTGCCGGTGGTGCGCACCTCCCCGGACCACGGCACGGGCCACGACCTGGTGGGCGCGGGCAAGGCCTCGGCCGCCAGTCTCCAGGCCGCCCTGGACCTGGCCCTGCGGCTGCTGGCCTCTCCCTGAACACGCTTCGCCCCCCGCGTCCTCCTTGGCATGATGGTTGCCTGGATTAGGCGATCGTCGGGAATCCCGACCCGTCGTCCATTCCAGCGAGGGAGCGCCCATGTCCAAACCCAGCCCCGAGGCCTTCCGCTCCCCGGACTGGCTGGACCATTTTGAGCCGCTGCCGCCCTTCATCGACCTGGGCATCTTCTCCTCCTTCTAGGCCAGGAGACCCCCCGGTTCGACGAGTTCGCCCTCAAGCTGCACAAGTACCGCACCCCGCTCCAGGTGTTCACCAACGGCAAGGCCCTGACGCCGGACAAGGCCGAGTTCTGCCTGCGCCACGGCATGAGTTCGGTGTGGTGCTCCCTGCGCGGGGCGCGGGGCAACGCCGTCCGTTCCTTCCCCGCGCCGGTCCCCGCATTGGTTCTGTCCCGTCTGGATTTTGGCATGGATATTGAAAAGCTGGGGCGCAAGGAAAAACTCGCCGTCAACCCAGGGCCCGGAGGAACAGCATGGAGCGCAACGCTCTAAAATTGTTCGTGTACAAGGAAGGGGAGCATTTCGAGATTCCCGAGTCGGTCCTGGCGGTCCGGGGCCCGGGGGCCAGGCAGCGCATTCCCCTGTTGGAGCGTGTGGGCGAGAACGGCGACTGCCTGGACGGGAAGTTCGTGCGCGCGAACTCCCCGGACGAGGCGGACTTCATCGTGTTCCCCTATGTCCTGGAGCCCCTGCTCGGAGTGGAGCGCGCCTTTTTCGCCCATTTCTATCTGCGCTCCCTGCCGCACTATTACGACCACGAGCCCAAGCACGTGTTCTTTCACTTCCAGGACCGGGGCCATCCCCTGCTCACCGACGCCCTGGTGATCACCGACGATCCGGACCGGAACAATCCGACGGACCGGAGACTGGCCACATTCCCGCACTTTCCCAAGCCGCACGTGCTGGCGAAGGCGCCGGATTTCGACTACGACCGCATCCGCTACGACGTCAGCTTCGTGGGCGCCCTGTCCTGGCCGGTCCGGACCGTCCTGGCCAAGGCCATGGCCCAGGAGAAACGGCTGCGCTACTTCCTGCACCATCCGGACAACGAACGGTGGTGGGACAAGAAGACCTCCTACCTGCACATGGACGACGGGGCGGAAAAACGCCGCCTGGAATCCATCTACGTAAACACCCTGCGCCGGTCCTGGGCAGGGCTCTGCCCCCGGGGCATGGGCTCCTCGAGCATCCGGTTTTACGAAGTCATGTGCATGGGGCGCATTCCGGTGCACGTATCCGACGCCTACATCCTGCCTTTTGCGGACCGGATCGACTACGCCTCGTTCTGCCTGTCCCTTCCCGAGTCCGAGGCGCACAATGCGGGGCGTCTCCTCTACCACATGCTGCGCAAGAAGTCGCGGGAGGAGCTTGAGGCCATGTGCCGCAGGGCTCGCCAGGTCTGGGAGGAGAACTTCCAGGCCGCGATGGCCAAGGACATCGCCCTGGAGATACTCGACCGCAATCGGCCCGATCCGGCCATGCCGCCTCTCCGCAAGAATTGGTTCGTGGAGCACGAGCTTCTGGACGAGGATGAGCCCCGCCGCTGCTGGCCCGAAAGCTTCTATGGCCACTTGCCCATAGATCACGGGCGGATTTGGATCTTCAAGGGAATGCAGGCCGAGTCGTCGCCGGAAGACCCGGTCATGCTCTGCATCAACGGAGTCTCCGGCTACCTGGCCCCGCAGGACGTGCAATACCTCATGCGCATGGCGGCCCGGGTCAGGTCCAACGGGACCATCGTGGAGATCGGCAGTTGGATGGGGTTGTCCTCCATCGTGATGGCGAACGCCTTGCTGCTGCAACGCAACCTGAGCGCCCGGATCTACTGCGTGGACACCTGGAGGGGGTCGCAGGAGCACCAGGATATGGCGGTCGTCAAGGAGGACAGGCTCTACAGGAAGTTCCTGGACAACATCCGCGGGGCCGCGGTGGAGCAGCTCATCAGTCCGATCCGGGCGGACAGCCCCGAGGCGGCCGTCCGCTTCCGGGACCACAGCGTGGACCTCCTTTTCGTTGACGGGGACCATACCCATGAGGGCTGTCTCGTCGACCTGGAGGCTTGGTGGGGCAAGGTCCGCCCCGGAGGCACGGTCATCGGACACGACTACTACCCGGACAATGGCGTGGCCTCGGCGGTGGATGCCTTCGTGGCCGCTCACGATGTGGAGTTCCTGGTGGAGCCGAGCCTGCGGATATTCCGCATCGAGAAGCCCCTGCAGGAGGCTGCAGGACGCGGCTGCGCCGCTGTCCGGCCGGACCTGGCGGGGAGCGGCCGGGAGGCCCGGGCTACACCGTAGTCGCACCGTCGGAGCAGGACGCATGAAAGAAACCCCGGCCTGGCCGGGGTTTTCTTTCTAAGCGACGGGGAGCGCCGAGGCTCCTCACTTTGGGACGCAGACCGGCTTCTTGGCCTTGTAGAGGAGGTCCCAGCCTCTGGTGAGCTCTTCGGCCAGGTCGTAGTAGGGGCTCATGATCTTCTCGATGGCCTCGGCCTCGTGGGCCTCGATGAGCACGTAGCGCGGCCGGTAGCGGTCCAGGTCCAGGCCGTGCAGGACCTCGGGCTCGTAGCCCTCCACGTCCAGGGAGAAGAGGTCGATGCGCTCGGGCTTCTCCTCGTCCAGGATGGAGGTCAGGGTCCGGACCGGGACCTCCACGGTGAAGGTCCCGGGCAGGTTTTCGTTGCGCACTCCGCTGGCCACCCATTCCTCCTCCACCGCCGGGGGCTTGATGCCCTGGGCGATGGACTTGAGCCCGGCGAAGCGGATGGGCAGGGTCTCGCCCTCGAAGCCGAAGCCCACCAGGGCGCAGTTGTAGACCGCGGAGTTCATGCGCCGGTAGGCGCACTGCTTGGCCAGGTGGGGAATGGCCTCGATGAGGATGCCCTTCCAGTCCATCAGGTACTCGTAGTGGAAGGTGTTGCTCTGGTTATGGCCGTCGTTGGCCCCGCACTCGATGAAGAAGCCGTTCCGGAAGTCGATGTACTTCTTGAGCTTGCGGTCCAGGTCGTTGAGCGCCGGATAGGGGTAGGCCTGCACCAGACGCTTGATCTCCATGAGGCGTTGCAGCTTGGCCAGCTTGGCGGGATTCGTCATGGTCAATCTCGGGTGTGCCGGGCGACGGCGTGCATGGCCTGCCGGGCCTGGGCGCTCTGCGGGTGGCGCTTGGCCAGGGTGCGGCAGACGCCCAGCGCGCTGGGCAGGTCGCCCTGGCCCAGGCGGCAGTCAAACTCCAGGTAGAGGAGCCTGGCCTCGTCCTCCGGAGACTGGGCGACCACGCTGCGCAAGGCCTGCACGGCCTGTTCGAAACGCTTGGTGGTGTGGTGGTGCTGGACCAGCCAGCGGGCGAAGCTGTCCCGGGGGAGCTTCCTCTCCACAGCTGAGAACAACTCGGTCTCGTCGTACCAGCGGCTGACGGATGGCCAGCGGCTGTCGCCTTCGAGAAGGCTCACCAGGTCCACCCAGGGCAGGGGCGCGAAGCCCAGCAGGTGCTGGTGTTCCTCCGGGAGGTACATGCGGGACGCAATCTCCCGGCGGTGATCGTACTGGTGGCGGGAGGTGTTGCGCTCGCCCCTTGACCAGGACTCCCATACGCATTTGGGCGCGTGCCGGGAGAACCCCCGGTCGTTCTTGGCCGTGAGCCGGGCCAGCTTGTCCAGGGTGGCGGCCCGCTCGCGGAACTGGAAGTGGTGGACCCAGATGCTTCCCTGAGGTTCGTACAGTTCTTCCTGGCTGTGGAATACATGGAAGCCCAGGCCGATGTCCACCGCCGGCCGGCCCGCATCGTGGCGCACCAGTTGGTGTTTGACGTGTTCCTGCCGGCAGTAGCGGCTCCAGATGGAGAACTCGGTGCGGGGCATCAGCACCCCGGCCAGGGGTTGCAGGTCCGCAGGATGGAACCCCTCGATCCAGTAAGGTTTTTGGCTGGGGTAGTGGTTGATCCAGGTGGAGCCCACGCAGCGGATGCGGTCGTCCAGGCCTTCCAGGTACTGGCGTAGGGTCTGGGCCCCGGGTGCGGTGGGGAATTCGTCCGCATCCAGGTAGAGCCACCAGACCCGTTCCTGCGGATCGGCCGCGGCGATCTCCCGCACGGCCTCGTTGATTCTGTCCACCCGGATGTTGTCGCTGAAGAACTCGGTGGTGAAGCTGCCGTGGTGCACCGCCCCGGCGGCTACCGCCCTGATCATGGTGTCGTCGTCGCTGTCGTTGTCCAGGACGAAGACCCGGTCGCAGCCCTCGGCGTACAGGTTCTTGACGGTGGCGGCGATGATGTCGGCCTCGCTCCACACGGTCATGATCGCGTAGAAACGGAAGGGGCGCGCCGGCTGGTGCGGCTCCGGCAGGTCGAAGGCCATGACCTTGTCGCAGTACATGGCGTCACCTCGGCAGCAGTGGATGGTTCCGGGCTGGATCTGGTTGTGCTATATATATGCAAGTTCCGTTCCGGAATATTGGGGGACCAACTTCCGCCGGCGGACGCCAGGATATCCTCCATGGCGGCGGCCAGCTGTCCGGCCCGGGGCAAGGAAGCGAGGCAGGGGTTGTCCAGGTCGCAGGGCTCGGTCCGGAGGGCTTTCATGCCTCGGAGCAGAGTTGAGGGGCGGCGATGGCGCTCGCTTCGGGCGGTCCGGGCGTTCCGCAGCCTGGCCTCGACTGCGCTTTATGGAGACTTCGGTTCAGTCCCCAGGGGCAGTGGCGAGGATGCCTTGCAGGGTGGCGATGACTTCGTCGGCCCGGGCCAGGGCGAGGGTCTTTTGTTCCGGGGTCAGGTCGAAGGGGCCGGCGCCGAACTGGGCCATGCCGGTGTACAGGGAGTTGTAGGGGTTGGTCAGGGAGCTTTCCGGGGTGCGGCCCGATTGGGCGATGATTCTGCGGATGGTCGCGTAACGGCGCGCCAGCTCCCGGGCAAAGTCGGTCCACGTGAAGGGGGCGTTGTAGCCGCGGATCTCCAGGCGACGGGAGCGGCCCCCCAAGGCCTCGGGCCGGAATGGCTCGATCACCGAGGACACGCAGAGCATGCCCGTGGAGGAGTGGTCGTAGAGCTTCACCTCGGGCCGGGTTTCGCCCAGGGACAGGGCCTTGCGCTTGATCCACTGGGAGGCGGACAGATAGTCCGCCGAGGTCCGTATCCCGCTGCCGTCCGGCTGGTGCAGGAGTATTGCGTGGTGGAGATGGGGCAGGGGCTTGAACACCAGCAGGCCGTCCTCCTCGATCTGCCCGAAATAGGACACTCCGAGGCGGGCGGCCGGGGAGCCGTCCGGAACCGGGGCGCCGAAGTCGCCGCCATGGAGGACCACCGGGTTGCATCCGAGGTGCAGGGCCAGGGAGAGCGCTCCGGTGGTGGTGCTCGGCGCGATGGAGTCCAGGACATGGGGGAAGCGGTCCGCTTCGAACGGAAAGTAGTTCCAGGACTTGTAGATCTTGGCGAAGCACGGGAAATAGTCCCAGATGTGGCCCACCGGATTGGTCACCAGCACGGAATTCAGCCGTCGTCCCTTGAGCATCCGGAAGCAGACGTCCCAGGAATTGCGGCTTGTGTCCTGCTGATAGACGATGTCCGGGACGATGCCGTGCTCCAGGAGTCCGGGCAGGGTTCGGCCGATGGCGATGGTCACGCAACGGTCCGCCATGGCCTTGATGAATGCCGGGTCGAAGGACGGGCCGGGCTGGATGATGAGCGCCGGAGATTCGGAGGCCGCCTTGGCCAGGACGGCCACGTGGTTGAGTTCGCCGAACAGGGGCAGGTTCCGCATGCTGTTCAGGTGGTGCTCGAAATCCTCGGGTTTGATCGAGCCGTCCAGGGGCGGGGCCTTGGAGGAGATTCGCGGGTAGGAGTGGTAGATCGTGTTCAGGTAGACACAGTGCTTGAGGCACTCCAACCCCAGGGGCGTGGCCATGTTCCGCTCGCCGATGATCAGGGTCGCCCCTTCCCGGGTCAAGTCTTCGGCGGGTACGTGATCCTCCAGGGCGTAGAGCGTGGGGATGTTCGCGGCCACCGGAACCCTGGACTCCGCGGTGGAGGAGACCAGGAAATGGTTTGGGTGCTGGTCGAGGTAGTGGATGCGCATGGCGGCCAATGCTGGAAGATCAGGGTGCAAGCCTACCTAGAGCAGTTGACGGCCCGGGTCAAGGCGGGCGGCAGGGGGCTGGGCGGGGAGGACGCCCAGGCTGGTACGGATCAGGACGCCGCCCAGGAGAATCATCGCCGTGAACCAGGAGCCGCCCCTCGCGTGATTTGCCTTGGTGGATGGCGGCCGCCGCCGGGGTTGCCGATCCGCCCCGGAGACCTGTGGGACAGGCGCCCTCCCGGCGGTCAGGCCCCGGCGTGCAGCCCGGCCTGGATTTCGGCCAGGCGCGCGGCGTCCGGGGGCGAGTGCTTCATCTGGAGCTTGTAGAGGTTGGCCGCCTCCACGCCCGGGGCATCCCCGGCCGGGGCGGCCACGGCCAGTTGACCGGCGTAGGTCGTGCGCAGCCCGGCCAGGGCCAGGCGCAGGCCCAGGTCCGTGTCGTCGTGGCCGTGCGGCGAGAAGCGCAGGTCGAAGCGCTCCTCGGCCAGGGCCGCGGTCCTGACCAGGAGGAACGCGCCCGAGGCGAAGAGGCAGGGCCGGGTGTAGCTGAACCGGCCCAGGTCCGGCAGGTCCGTGTGCAGGTCCGCCGGCATGAAGGGGACCTTGCCGCCGCCCGGGGCGGCGTGTTCGCCCAGTTCGCCCTCCAGGCCGAAGAGCAGTCCGCCGTCCGCGGCCAGGACCCGGCCCGGGTTGCCCGCCGCCAGGATGCGGCAGCCGATGGCGGCGGCATCGGGATGGGCCGGCAGGGCCGCGCCCAGGCGGCCGGCCCAGCCCGGGGCCGGGACCGCACCCGGGTCCGCGAAGAGCAGCCAGTCCGCGTCCCGGCTCCCGTCGCGGGCCAGCAGCCAGTTGCGCGCCGCGGGCCGGCCCGGGTCCAGGGGGAGCTCCTCCAGGTCGAGGCGGCCGCCCAGGCGCTCGCCCCAGAGACGGAGCAGGACGGCGGCCTCGGGGTCGCCCAGGGCCAGGGCCGCGACCCGGGCGTCCCCGGGCAGTTCCGGGGCCAGGGCGGCCAGGGTGGCGTCCAGGGCCGCGGGGTCGGACCCGGCCAGGAGCACCCTCAGCCGGCCGGGCGGGGGGGGCGCGGCCCGGTCCGCGTTGTGTTCGATGCTGCGCAGGAGGAGTCGGTCGCTGCTGCGCCAGGGGCGCGCCTCCAGGGAGCGGAGCAGGGTTTCACGCGCCTTGTCGCGGTCGCCGCCGGCGAGCATGGCCCGGGCCAGGCGGGAGAGGCCGTCGGGCAGGGGCAGGCCGGCCGCGGCTTCGGAGGCCGGGCGCAGCGCCTTGCCCGGCGTCGCGGCCAGGGCGGCGTCGGCCAGCAGGGGCAGGGCCGCGTTGCGCAGGGCCGGGGCCTTGAGCCCGGCCAGGGCGGTGCGGACCAGGGCCGGATCCCCGGCCTCCAGGCCCAGGCGGGAGAGGCGCTGGGCCCAGGCCAGGTTGTCCGGCTCGCGCCGGATCCGGTCCGCCAGGTAGCGGGCCAGCCTGTCGGGGTCCCCGGCGTCGGCCAGGCGGTCCAGGTAGGCCGTGTTCTCCGGCTCGCGCCAGTTGCCGGCCGCCGCGCGCAGGGTTTCCAGCGCCGGCCGGGGCAGGATGGGCAGCTTGCCGGCCAGGGACAGGAGCATGGCGGCCAGCCGTCCGTCCAGGGGGTCGGCCTCCCAGGCCGCCAGGAGGAAGTCCATGCCCAGCTCCAGGAGCAGGGCGCCCTGTTCGGCCGAGGAGGCCGCGCCGGCCTGGGCCAGGGCCGCGTCCGCCAGCCGGGCCAGGTGGGCCCGGCCGGTGCAGCCCAGGCCGAGCAGCCGGGCCAGGCCCGGAGGGAGCAGGGCGGGATCGTACTTCATCGGCTTTCCCCCATGAGTTTCTGCAGGTCGGCCAGGCGCGGCGCGAACCAGGCGTGGAACTTCACGTCGTTGCCCAGCACGTTGCCCAGGGCCGGGCCCGAGGGGCGCACCCCGAAGGAGATTCCCGTGGACTGGTGGTGCACGCAGGTGACGGGGCCGCAGAAGAGCACCCGGCGGCCGGCCAGGCGCAGCTCCAGGTCGTGGGCCACGTCGTCCACCTGGGAGGGCGAGTAGCGGATGTCGAACCCGGGCACGCCCTCCAGGTGCGCGGTGCGCAAGAGGTGGCAGCAGCCCATGACGTTGTCCGCGGGCCGCACCACGTCGTAGAGCCCGGTGTCGTAGCGGGCGATGGGGGTGGGGTCGGTGAGCCGGATGAGATTCTTCCGGGCCACGGCCAGGGTGCGGTAGAGGTACTGGAGCATGGCCGGCGCGCCCGGGCTCACCACCTTGGACCCGGCCACAGCGGCCCCGGGATCGGACTCCAGGGCGGCGAGCAGGCCGGCCAGCCAGTGGGCCGGCGCCTCGGCGTCGTCGTCCAGGAAGGCCACGAACTCTGCCTGCCGCACCTCGGGCAGGGAGAGCAGCCAGTTGCGCGCTCCGGGCGCGCCCACGTTCACCGGCAGCGCCACCACCTGGTAGTCCCGGCCGGGGAAGAGGCCGGCCGCGGCCCGGGCCATGGCCAGGGAGTCGTCGGTGCTGCCGTTGATGAGAACCCGCACCCGGGCGCGGCCCAGGTTGGTGTTGGCCAGGGTTTCCAGGGTTTGTTGCAGCAGGCGGGCCTTGTTCCAGGAATACAGGCACACCGTCACGTCCAGGGATTGGGTCAGGGAGGCGTCCGGCGCGAAGGGCGCGGCCAGGCCGGCCAGGCGGCGGCGCACCGGCTCCTGCAGCGGGTCCAGGGCCAGGGAGCAGGCGTAGAGGGACTGGGCCGTCACCGCGTCCCCGGCCCGGCGGTAGAGCTCCGCGGCCAGGTTCAGGGCGGTTTCGTCCCGGCCGGATTGGCCCGCGGCCTCCACCCTGGGCCAGAGGTCCAGGGCCGCGGCGTCCCGGCCGATCTCGGCCAGGTGGCAGAAGAGCAGCCGGTTCCAGGCCGGGAGGAGTTCGGCAGGGGGCCTGAACAGCCCGAGCCAGTCCCCGGGAGGCTCGCCGGCGAAGAAGTCCAGGGCCAGGAGCTGGGCCGCATAGGCCGCGTGTCCCGGGTGGCGGCGCAACTCGGCCGCGAGCCAGTCGCGGCGGCTCTGCAGGAGCCGGGGCTTGCCCAGGCAGCGGGCCACGCTCCAGGCCGCCCGGTCCGTGGGCAGGGCCGCCAGCAGGGCGGCGCGGCGGGCCAGGACAGGGTCGCCGGTGAGCCGGGCGGCCAGGTCCGCGATGCGGGCGTCGAAGGGCGCGGCCTGGACCGCCTTGGCGAGCACGTAGGCCAGGGAGCGCAGGGCCCGGGGCTGCTGGTCCAGGCCCGGCTCGCGCAGCAGCCGGCCGGCCAGGGCCATGGCCACGTCCGCATCCAGCAGGAAATTTTTGAGGTAGATGCGCAGATAGTCGAGCACGCCGGCCAGATCCAGGCGATCCAGCTCCTCCAGGCGGCCGAGGGGGGTGTAGGCGACTTCGGACGGCACGGGCGCTCCGGGTTGGAGTTCGGCTCAGTCCTTGTACGGACGCCGGCAGGCTGCGTCAACACGGAGCCGTTTGCCGCCGGGTCGGAAATGGCGTAGGAGCCCGGAAGCCACCTCACCCCCGACCGAACCAGGACGCGCCATGACCGATCCGGTATATGACCACGTGCTCTGGCGGCTGCGGCTGCACGGCTTCGCCACGCCGCCCTTCGCCCTGCTCTGGGTGAAGCTGCTCACCGACGGGTTGGAGGCCCTGCCCGCCGACGCCGGCCGCCGCCGGCTGGGCCTGTGCGCCTCCCTGGTGCGCCAGGCCCTGGCCTACAATCCCTTTGATCCCTTCCTGCACAAGCTCCTGGGCCAGATGGCCGCGCACGGCCGGCCCTCGCCCCGGTTCTCGGCCTGGCACGCGGTGGTGGGCAAGGTCCTGGCCGGCGCGGCCGAGAGCAGCCTGCCCGAGGCCGAGGGGCTGCTCCAGGAGGCCGGGACGGACCCGGCCGCGGTGCTCGGCCTGGCCGGACCGGAGCGGCCGCCCCTGGTCCGCTTCCTGGCCCTGACCCGGCTGTGGGAGTTGGGCGAGGCCGATCTCCTGTTGCCCGCGGCCGAAGCCTTCACCTCCGCCGGCCCGGGAGCCCTGGCCGGGTCGCTCCTGGCCTTCGCCGCCCAGGCCGCGGATCGGCCCGACCTGGCCGCCCGGCTGGCGGAGCGCGGCCCCGAGGGGCTGTTCACCCACGCCTACCGCGCCCGCCTGGCCCGGGCCGCCGGGGACCGGGACGCGGCCCGCGCCCATCTGGTGCGCGCCCTGGCCTTCGAGCCGGCCCAGCCCTGGGCCGCGTACGCCCTGGCCGAGGCCGGGCTGCCCGCCCCGGATCCCATGCTGGTGCGGCGCTACCAGGTGGAGGTGGCGTTCTACACCTACAACAAGCTGGACGTGACCCTGGACACCCTGGAGAGCCTCCTGGCCTCGGACATCGGGCCGGCCGGAGTGACCCTGCTCAACAACGGGTCCACGGCCTTCTCCCCCGAGGACCTGGCCGCCGGCGTGGAGCGGGCGGCCCAGGGCCGGGCGGTGCGGCTGGTCCAACTCCCCTCCAACGTGGGCGCGCCTGCGGCGCGCAACTGGCTGCGCGCCCTGCCCGAGGTGCGCGGCGCGGACTTCCTGGCCTACCTGGACGACGACGTGCTCCTGCCCCGGGACTGGCTGGCCCATTACCTCCAGGGCCTGACCCAGGATCTGAGCGCGGTGGTGGTGGGCCCCAAGGGGGTGAACCCCAGTCCGCCCCGCACCATCCAGTACGTCTGGCGCTTCTTCGGGGAGGTGGGGGAGCAGCGCATCCGCTTCACGCCCAACGCCCCGGTCCTGGCCGATTTCGGACAGTACGATTGCCGTCGGCCCTGCCTCTCGGTCATGGGCTGCTGCCACCTCTTCAACCTGCGGCTGTGGGAGCGGCTCGGGGTCCCGGATTTCGACGTGCGCTTCACCCCCTCCCAGGTGGACGACCTGGAGCACGACATCCAGATCTGGAAAGCCGGGGGCCACGTGCTCTACGACGGCCGGGTGGTGGTGGTGCACCGCCAGGACGCGGGCAAGGCCGGCCCCCTCAGCGCCGCGGCGTGGGGCCACGTGTGGGGCAACCACATGAAGATGGAGGCCAAGTTCAGCGGCAAGGAGCTGGCCGACCTGGACGCCGCCTCCCGCCACGCGGACGAGGCCCACTGGCGCATGCTCCTGGCCTCACTGGAGGACATCCTGCCCCCGGAGAGCCGGGAGTTGTTCGGCCCCGGGGATTAGGCGTCCGTCGCCGGCGTCCCGGCCAGCAGGGCGGCCAGGGCGGTGCGGCCCGGGTCGCGGGCGAGCAGGGCGCGGCGGAAGCGGTCCTCCTGGCCGGCCCGGCGGGCGGATTCCCGGGCCGCGGCCAGTTCGGCCAGGCCCTCGCCGGGCCGGAAGGCCCGCAGGTTCACCAGGGCCAGCTCCAGGGATATCCGCCAGTCCGCGGGGTGGTGCAGGGACAGGTGGCTCAACAGGCCCATGCGCATGTGCTCCTGGCCGGGGACCTGTCCCAGCAGGGCGGCCAGCCGGCGCTCCAGGTCCAGGTCCGTGCCCGAGATCACCTTGGCCGAGAACAGGCATTCCACGGCCGAGGCCGGGATGTGCCGGGCCTCGTCGAAGGGCATGCCCGGCCGCATGGTCCGGCCCAGCCGGGAGAGCTCCGCGGCCCAGAGCTTGTGGAGATGGGCCGGGTCGCTGGGCTGGTCGAAGCGAGTCTTCGCGCCGTCCCTGGTGCGCGCCTCCCAGCGCCGGTACCAGAACCGCTTGGCCAGGTCGAAGAGCCCGAGTTTCAGGGCCGCGGCGCTGGCCGCCTGATCCACCTCGGCATCGGGCCGGGTTCCTCTCTCCAGCAACTCCAGCATCCGGGAAACCGCCGCCTCGCGCCGGCCCTCCATGGCCAGGAGCCGCAGCAGCGCGGCCCGGGCCGGGGCCGCGTCCAGGCCGGCCAGGGCCGAGGCCAGGGTTTCGGGATCGGCGCGGAACATGCCGGCCTCGTGCAGGTGGAACAGGGTCATCCACCAGGCCAGTTCGGCGTCCTTCCCGGTGGCCGCGGCCGCGGGCAGGTCCCGGGCCAGGTCCATGATCCGGGCCGCCCGGCGCCCGGGCAGGTGTTCGCGCTGCACCCGCTCCCAGGCCGCTCGGCCCAGGCGTTCGGCCTCATCGGGCCGGTCCACGGCACGGCGCAGGAGCCGCTCCAACTCCAGGGAATGGCTGTATGTCAAAATTTCGACGCCGGAGGAGAAGAGGCCGGATATCTCGGCCTCGCCCTCCTGGTGCAGCACCAGGCAGCCGGCCGAAGCGGCCTCGAAGAGCCGGAAGTTGACCTCTCCGAGGATGGACTCGTTGGGCACCGTCCGGGCCCGGGAATAGCGGGAAACAACCAGATGCGGCGGCACGTCCTGCGCCACGGCGCAGGGGGCGGTTCGCTGCACCATGTCCACCATCCATTGCCGGGCGGGCCGCTGCGGGGTGAGCCGTCCCACGAAGGCCAGAGCCTCGGGCCGCTCGGCGTGCGGGACCCAGGGGGCGGCCGCGCCGGGCGCCGGCAGGTGCGCCACGCGGGGCAGGCCCAGGGCCTCCAGGCGGGGGACCCAGGGGGCCTGGGTGGTCAGGGTCAGGTCGTAGAGCCGGCCGTACCAGCGGTGCCACCAGGAGTTGAGGTGGGTGTCTACCGACCAGAAGACCTTGGGGCAGCGCGCTTCGGGCAGTCCGGAGAGCAGACCGCGCAGGCCCAGGTTCTCCATGTGCAGCACCAGGTCCGGAGTGAAGCCGTGGCGCGCGAGGATGTCCGGGAGGTGGTGGGGCCCGTTCTCCAGGAACAGGTCCAGGACCGTGTGCCCCATCTCCCGCAGGGCCGGGGCCAGGGGGGTGTTCACCGCCAGGATGCGCAGGCCGGCCATGCAGGCCCCTTACGGGAAAGCCGGGGTGGCGTAAAGCGCGGGAGGAGAGGGGCGGGCTTAAGTTTTTGTGCAAGAGGTCGATAGATCATTTGATTAGTAAATGATTGGTGGAAAGGAGCGTGGTTTTCGGCTATGACGAGTCACCGCAGCGCAACGGAGCTGGAGTGGACAG
>JBFMHA010000036.1:0-33382 GCA_040753075.1 Thermodesulfobacteriota bacterium | reverse complement strand
CCTGCGGGGTGGAGATGACCAGGTCCAGGTTGTCGTACTGGAAGATGCCGTACTTCTCGCTGCCGTCCGGCGCGATGTCGAAGTCCACGCCCGTGCCCCGGATGCCGATGGTGGCCAGGGGGGTCTGGAGCTTGACCCCGTCCGGGTTGCTCTTGGCGATCTCGCCGGTGACCGTGCGGAAGGTGCCCTGGGCCAGGTTCAGGAGCATGTTGGCCCCGGCCTTGGCCGCCGGGTCGAACACGTAGGAGTCCACAGTCATCTTGGCCGAAGGGCCCTGGGAGAAGACCGAGTCGTCGACGAAGCGTATCTCGAGGGTGCTGCCCGGGCCGGTGGCGATGACGTCCTTGGCGTAGACGGGACTGTCCAGTTGGAGGGGGCGGCCGCCGGCAGCGGATTCGACTGTGGCCTGGCCCTGGATGGCGACGACTTTACCGACGGGTTCGTGGGAAGCCGGATCGGCCATGGGATCTCCTTGATGGGCGTGAGTCAGCGCATTTTGGCCTGAATTTCAGCACGAAATATCTATCCAACATGAAGATGGATGGCAAGATCGGCGCAAACGTCTTCTCATGAAAGAGGATTGCATATCTGGACATGATGATGTACCCAGCCGATCATTGGAAATCCATCCGCGTCAACCGCACCGGAGATGAAGTCATGCGATTTGTCATCACTTCTCGGCTGGTCTTTGCCGCAATGCTGGTCTTTGTGTCCGCGTCACAACAGGCCTATGCCGGATCCTGGAGCCAGATGGCCAGCCCGGTGAACGCCACTCTCCACAGCGTGTGGGGCCGCAGCGCGTCGGATGTCTATGCGGTCGGCAACGGTACGGTGCTTCACTATGACGGCCTGGGATGGAGCATCGACACCGGCTTCAACGTCCTCTGGAACGGGACGAACGCGACGAACAGCACTCTCGACGTGAAAGTCTTGGACGTATGGGGCGATGCATCCAACGTCTTTGTCGCCGTAGACCATGGCGCCACGATTCCTCGGTACAACTCAGGGGCATGGACAAACACGACTTCGGCGACCGGCGTGCCCACGCACGCCGTCTGGGTGACGCCGGGCGGCGGGACGTTCGGAGTCCATGCCTCGGGTTGGAACAGCACCCTCCAGGAATTCAACGGGATATTCTGGTTGCAAAGGGCGACTCCGCAGAAGGAGGCCGACTACAACGATCTCTGGGGATTGAGTTACGATCAGGTCTGGGCGGTCAGCAACAACGCGACCTACGATAACGGGACCAACGCCACGGTGGTCGGGGCCTACTTCAACGGGGCGACCTGGAGCAACCGCACCCTGTCCGGGGCGCCCAGCGGCGCCTTCGCCATGCTGAACGCCGTGTACGGCGAATCGATCAGCTCCATTTACGCCGCGGGCATGGCGAATGGCAGCAACGGCACTGCGGCCGCCATATTCGCCTACTCCACGGGTTCCGGCTCCTGGTGGGTCAACGCCACCTCTCCCTACAACGACGGCGCGTTGTTCGGCGTATGGTCGGCCGGCGGCCGGGTCTGGGCGGTGGGAGAGAACGGAACCATCGTGCGGTATGACGCGCCCTCGGCCTGGAACTCCACCCGCTTCACGTACAACAATACGTTCGCATGGCCGGACAACGGCGCCACATACACGACGAGCGGCTACCATCTGAACGGCATATGGGGGACCAACTCAACGAACTTCATGAAGATATTCGCCGTGGGCGAGGGAGGCGTGATCCTCCAGTACATCGACGGCGCGCCGGTCATCTCCTCCTACATGGCCGCGCCCAACTTCGGGACCGCGCCCCTGGCCGTGACCCTGGCCTGCTCGGCCTCGGACACCAACGGCACCATCACTTCCTACCGCTGGGACGTGGACGGCGACGGCGTCGAGGATTTCGTCACCGGACCCGCCAACTCCACGCTGAACTACACCTACGCCGCGGCCGGGACCTACAACTCCTCGGTCACGGTGGTGGACGACAGCCTGCTCTCGGCCAAGGCCTACGCCACGGTCACGGTCAATCCCGCGACCAACGCCACCAACGCCTCCCTGCCGCCCACCCTGATCTCCTTCGTGGCCAATCCGGAGCGGGGCATCGCGCCGCTGCCGGTGCTGTTCACCTTCACCGCCAGCGACGACAACGGCGCCGTGTCCTACCGTCTCGACGTGAACAACGACGGCAGCCCGGAGTTCTTCACCCCCAACGCCACCTCCTTCACCTGGACCTACAACAACACCGGGACCTACGTGGCCAACGGCACGGTCTACGACCAGGAGAACCAGACCGCCTCGGCCATCCGCCACATCACCGTGACCTCGGGCTCTCCCCCGGTGGTGTCCGGCCTCTCGGCAACTCCGCTCACCGGCGAGATGCCCCTGGCGGTCACGTTCACCATCACTGCCAGCGACGCCGACGGCGATCTCGTCTTCTACGACTTCGACTTCGACGGCGACGGGACGTATGACCGCGCGGTCAACTCCACCCTCGCCAGTTCGACCACCTACACCTACCGGACCTCGGGGACCTTCGCGGCCAAGGCCCGGGCCCGGGACCGGCTCGGGAACTCGGCGACATCCTCCAGCGTGAGCATCACCTCCCGGCCGGCCAAGGTGGCCGGGGCCTCGAACCAGAGCGCCGCGGTGGCCAGCGTGACGGTCAACACCCAGGACACCTTCCCCATGTCCTCCTCGTCCCTGATCAGCAACTACCGCATCGCGGAGAACAACTTCACCTCCCTCGCCGACGTGCGGGAGTTCACCTCGGCCGTGGCCCCGGCCACGGGCGTGCCGGCCACCTACTGCTACAAGTTCTCAGGCGTGTCGCAGAACATAGCCGAACTGCGCCTGTACAAGCTCGCCGGCGCCACCAACATCCCCTTCCGCTACGTCTCGGCCCCGGCCCCGGACACCGACGGGGCCTGGTGGATCACCACCGAGGGCGGGGCCTACCTGTCCCCGACCCAGAGCGTCACCGCGTCCAACGTCTACCAGGTCTATTTCGTGATCAGGGACAACGGTCCCTACGACCTGGACGCCGCCCTGGGCTCCATCCGCGACCCGCAGGTCCTGGGCTTGGTGCCCCTGGGCGGCGGGGGCGGGGGCGGCGGCAGCGGCGGTGGAGGCGGCGGGGGCGGCGGAGGCGGCTGCACCCTGTCCCCCGAGGCGCAGCCGAGCCTGGAGTTGGTCCTGCTCCTGGGCCTGGCGATCCTGCTCCTGTCCCTGAGCCGGAGCGCGCGGCGCGGCTGACCGGCCAGCGGACGCCGGCAGCGAGGCGAGGACAAGGCTCCAGCGCCCTGTCCTCGCCTCGCTGCCGGGGAGTTGATCCGTGGGGTCGTCGTCGCCTTCCCCGACGACCAGGATTCCGGGAAGCCTCAGCGGACATCGGCTCGCTGAATGTCGCAGATCATTTCCCGGTGCATGTCTCTGCGCAAGCTCCTCCTTGATTGACTGGCGCGTCGTCCTCCCCTAGGCAGCCGTTATGTCAAAAATGACATAACAAGTTCCGGCCATCCGCCGGCCGGAATCCGGAGAACGCGCACATGGTCGAAACCTGCATCGGACCACACACCTTCGACGAGTTCGTGACCAGGGCCGCGGAATTCCACGGCTACCCCGCCCCGGGACTGCTCCTGGGCGGATTCATGGTGGCGGCGGCGCAAGCGCGGCTGCCCGAGGGGATCCTGTACGACGCGGTGTCCGAGACCGCCTGGTGCCTGCCCGACGCGATCCAGATGCTCACCCCCTGCACCGTGGGCAACGGGTGGCTGCGGGTGCTCAACCTGGGCATCTACGCCGTGGCCCTCTACGACAAGTCCAACGGCGAGGGGGTGCGCGTCTCCCTGGACCCTGCCGCGCTCAACGCCTGCCCCCACATGCGGGAATGGCTGCTCAAGCTCGCGCCCAAGAGGGAGCAGGATTCGGACGCCCTGCGGCGGGAGATCGCGGAGCGCGGCGCGGCCGTGTGCCGGGTGGAGGACGTGGTGCTGGACCCGGCGGCCATGGCCCGCCGGGGCAAGGGCAGGATCGCCCTCTGCCCGCTGTGCGGAGAGGCCTATCCGGCGCGACACGGCGGCATCTGCCGGCTCTGCCAGGGGGACGGCCCGTACGAGCGCCGCAAGGACCGGGCGGGGGTCTCCCGGCTGTGGACCGCTCCCCCCGGGGTGCGCGCCGTGCCCGTGGAAAAGGCCGTGGGCAAGCCCGCGATGCACGACATGACCCGCATCGTGCCCGGCGAGTCCAAGGGGCCGGCGGTGCTGAACGGCCACGTCATCACCGCAGGCGATGTCTGCCGGCTGCAGCAGATGGGCAAGAACCGCATCTTCGTCCAGGAGTCCGCGGCCGCGGTCGGGGACTGGATCCACGAGGACGAGGCGGCCATGGCCTTCTCCACCGCGCTGGCCGGCCCGGGCGTGGCCCGCGAGGCCCTGCCCCGGGAGGGCAAGGTCAACCTGGCGGCCGAGATCGACGGGCTATTGCGGGTGGACGCCGAGATCCTGGAGCGGTTCAACCTGGCCCCCGGGGTCATGGCCGCCACCCGCCATGACGGCGGCCTGGTCAAGGCCGGGACCCGGGTGGCCGGGACCCGGGCCATCCCCCTGTACCTTCCCCGGGAGGATTTCCTGCGGGCCCTGGCCGCGCTGGAGGCCGAGCCGGCGGTGTCGGTCCTGCCCCTGCGGCGGGCCCGGGCCGGCATCCTGGTCACCGGGGACGAGGTGTTCAAGGGTCTCGTCAAGGACGGCTTCGGCCCCCTCGTCACCAGCAAGCTCGCGGCCCTGGGATCCGAGACCCTGGCCGTGCGCGTGGTCCCCGACGACCGCTCGGCCATCGCCGACGCCACGGAGGAGCTGCTGGTGATGGGGGCGGACCTCCTGGTCACCACCGCCGGCCTGTCCGTGGATCCCGACGACGTGACCCGGCAGGGGCTCCTGGACGCCGGAGCCCAGGATCTGCTCTACGGCGCGCCAATCCTGCCCGGGGCCATGACCCTCCTGGCCCGCATCGGCAAGGCCCAGGTTTTGGGGGTGCCGGCCTGCGCCCTGTTCTTCAAGACCACCAGCCTGGACCTGCTCCTGCCCCGGCTCCTGGCCGGGGTCCCCATCCGCCGCCGGGACCTGGCCCGCATGGGGCACGGGGCCATGTGCCAGGAGTGCAAGACCTGCACCTATCCCAAGTGCCCCTTCGGGAGGTGAAAAGGGAGGTTCGCCATGAGCGAGCGCGGTCTTCTTCCCCCCCGGGCCCAGGCGGCCCCGCCCGCCCAACCCGTCGCCCCGGGCCGCGACCTGCGGCCCCGGGTCCGGCTGCGGGTCTGGCTGGAAACCGACGACGGACTGTTCGTGGGCCTGGGCCGGGCCCAACTCCTGGCCAACATCGCCCAGTACGGATCCCTCAAGCAGGCGGCGGAGCACATGGGCATGTCCTACCGCGCGGCCTGGGGCAAGCTGCGCCAGTCCGAGAAGGTGCTGGGCTTCCAACTGGTGGCGCGGCGCGGCCGGCGCCGCGACGGCCAGGTCCTCACTCCCTTCGGCAGGCTGCTCATGGAGCGCTACCTGCGCTGGTTCGCGGCCGTGGAAAAGGACGCCCAGGACCGGGCTCGTGAAATTTTCGGCATCCCGGTGCGGGCATATGCCCAGGATTCTTGAGGGATTCCCTCGCGAAGCGACAAATATGCTACAGATAACATATTGTAATTATTGATTATTAATTGACAGCCTCCTTTTCTTATGTCTATGCGGACATAATACGTCATGGTACGGGGCCGTCCCCTGGGGCGGCCGCAAGCGACCTGCCCGGCCAGGCCGGGCAGGGCCGAAAGGAGGCTGGCTTATGGAATTTTCACGGCGGGGGTTTCTCAAAATTGCCGGCGCGGGAGTTGCCGGCCTGTCCCTGGGACAGCTCGGCTTCGATCTGGAGCCGGTGAAGGCGCACGCCTTCACCATGAAGATCGAGGGAGCCAAGGAGGTCATCTCCATCTGCCCGTTCTGCTCCTGCGGGTGCAACACGATCTTCTCCGTCAAGGATGGGAAAATCGTCAGCGTGGAAGGCGACGCGGACTACCCCATCAGCGAGGGCGGCCTGTGCGCCAAGGGTGCGGCCCTGCTCACCATGCACGTCGGCGACCATCGGGTCACCAAGCCCCTCTACCGCGAGCCCTACAGCGACAAGTGGGTGGAGAAGGACTGGGACTGGATGCTTGACCGCATCGCCCGCAAGGTGAAGGACTCCCGCGACAAGGACTTCATCGCCAAGAACGACAAGGGACAGGAGGTCAACCGGCTGGAGTCCGTATTCCAGCTCGGCTCCTCCCAGATGTCCAACGAGGAGTGCGCCACCTACCACCAGATGCTCCGCGGCCTGGGTGTCGTCCACATGGACCACCAGGCCCGCATCTGACACAGCGCCACTGTTGCGGCTCTGGCAGAGTCGTTCGGACGCGGCGCGATGACGAATCACTACTCCGACATCGGCAACGCCGATGCGGTGCTCATCATGGGCTCCAACGCGGCGGAGCACCATCCCATCTCCTTCAAGTGGGTGCTGCGGGCCCAGGACAAGGGCGCCCCGGTCATCCACGTGGACCCCAAGTTCTCCCGCACCTCGGCCCGCTCGGACTTCCACGTGCCCCTGCGATCGGGCACGGACATCGCCTTCCTGGGCGGGATGATGAACTACATCATCGAGAAGGAGAAATACTTCAAGGAATACGTGGTCAACTACACCAACGCCGCCTTCCTGGTGAACGGGAGGTTCTCCTTCAAGGACGGCCTGTTCGCCGGCTTCGATCCGGCCAAGAAGGCCTACGACAAGACCGACTGGTCCTTCGACCTGGACGAGAACGGCGCGCCCAAGCGGGACAAGAGCCTGAAGGACCCCAACTGCGTGTTCCAACAGCTCAAGAAGCACTACTCCCGCTACACCCTGGACAAGGTCTCCGCCATCACCGGCGTGTCCAAGGAAGACCTGCTCAGGGTCTTCGAGGCGTTCACCGCCACCGGCAAGCCGGACAAGGCCGGGACCATCATGTACGCCCTGGGCTGGACCCAGCACACCTACGGGGTGCAGATCATCCGGCTCTCGGCCATGATCCAGCTCATGCTGGGCAACATCGGCGTGGCCGGCGGCGGCATCAACGCGCTGCGCGGCGAGCCCAACGTGCAGGGATCCACGGACCACTGCATCCTCTACCACATCCTGCCCGGCTACCTGCCGATCCCCCGGTCCAACTGGCAGACCCTGGACGACTACCAGAAGGCCAACACCCCGGTGTCCAAGGACCCCAAGAGCGCCAACTGGTGGGGCAATCGGCCCAAGTACCTGGCGAGCCTGCTCAAGGCCTGGTACGGCGAGAAGGCCACCGCGGAGAACGGCTTCGGCTACTCCTGGGTGCCCAAGCTGGAGCCCGGGGCGGACTTCTCGGTCATGTACCTCTTTGACCGCATGTCCCAGGGCAAGATCCGCGGCGGCTTCGTCTTCGCCCACAACCCGGCCCAGTCCATCCCCAACACCCACAAGGTGCGGGACGCCATGGACAGCCTGGAATGGCTGGTCATGGGCGAGATTCACCACACCGAGACCAGCGACTTCTGGCGCCGGCCCGGGGCCAAGCCCGAGCGCATCGGCGCCGAGGTGTTCCTGCTGCCTTCGTCCCAGCGCGGCGAGAAGGAAGGCACGATCTCCAACTCCGGCCGCTGGCACATGTGGCACTACAAGGCCGTGGAGCCCGTCGGCCAGTGCAAGGACATGGGCTGGATGGCCGTGGAGATCATGAAGCGGGTTCGCGGCCTCTATCGGAAGGAGGGCGGCGCCGCCCCCGAACCGGTGCTGAACCTGGACTGGCCCGAAACCTGGGACGTGGACATGGCGGCCAGGAAGATCAACGGCTGGTTCACCCGGGACGCCAAGGTCGGGGACAAGGAGTTCAAGAAGGGGCAGCAGGTGCCCACCTTTGTGCAGCTCCAGGCCGACGGCTCCACGGCGAGCATGAACTGGCTGTACTGCGGCGCGTACACGGACGAGGGCAACTTCACCAAGCGCCGGGACCTCTCCCAGACTCCCATGCAGGCCGCCATCAACCTGTTCCCCAAGTTCTCCTGGTGCTGGCCGGTGAACAGGCGGGTGCTCTACAACCGCGCCTCGGTGGACCTGAACGGCAAGCCCTACAATCCGGCCAAGGCGGTCATCGCCTGGGAGGACGGCAAGTGGGCGGGCGACGTGCCAGACGGCGGATGGCCGCCCATGGCCGACGATAAGGGCAAGTACCCCTTCATCATGCAGAAGGAGGGGCACGGGCAGCTCTACGGCCCGGGCCTGGCCGACGGCCCCTTCCCCGAGCACTACGAGCCCATCGAGACGCCGGTGAAGGGCCACCCCTTCTCCAGGCAGCTCAACAACCCGGTGGCCAAGGTCATCACCGGCGACAAGGATCCGCTGGCCAAGCCCGCGGACCCGCGCTTCCCCATCGTGCTCACCACCTACTGCCTGACCGAGCACTGGTGCGGCGGGGCCGAGACCCGCAACACGCCGCCGCTCCTGGAGGCCGAGCCCCAGCAGTACGTGGAGATGAGCCCGCAGCTGGCCAAGGAGAAGGGCATCAAGAACGGCGACGTGGTCATCGTGGAGAGCGCCCGCGGCAAGGTGGAGGCGGTGGCCATGGTCACCATCCGCATCCGGCCCTTCACGGTGCAGGGCAAGACCGTGCATCTCGTCGGCATGCCCTACTGCTTCGGCTGGACCACCCCCAAGTGCGGCGACGCGGTGAACCGGCTGACTCCCTCGGTGGGCGACCCCAACACCACCATTCCCGAGTACAAGGCCAGCCTGGTCAACATCCGCAAGGCCGACAAGGTCACCGAGCTGTAGGCTCGTCGCGAAGGAGAAAGACAATGCCCAAGGCGTTCCTCATCGACACCACGCGGTGTACGGCCTGCCGCGGCTGCCAGGTGGCCTGCAAGGAGTGGAAGAACCACGCCTCCCTGCCCACCAAGCAGCGCGGCTCCCATCAGAACCCCCCGGACTTCACGCCGGTCAACTTCAAGCTGGTGCGCTTCGCCGAGCACATGGTGGACGGCAAGGTGGCCTGGTGCTTCTTCCCGGACCAGTGCCGCCACTGCCTGTACCCCAACTGCCTGGCGGTGGCCACCGACTTCGTGAAGGACTGCGCGACGTTCGACGAGAAGACCGGCGCTGTGCTCTACAACGAGAAGATCGGGCAACTCACCAAGGAACAGGCCAAAGAGGTCATCGAGGCCTGCCCCTACAACGTGCCGCGCCGCGACGAGGCCACCGGCATGCTGACCAAGTGCGACATGTGCATCGACCGGGTGCAGGCCAACCGCCTGCCCATGTGCGTCAAGACCTGCGCCATGGGGGCCATGAACTTCGGCGAGCGCGAGGCCATGCTCAAGCTGGCCGAGGAGCGCCTGGCCGTGGTGAAGAAGAAGCTCCCCAAGGCCCAACTGCTGGACAAGGACGCGCTGGCGGTCATCTACCTGGTGGCCGACGACCCCAAGTTGTACCACAAGTACGCCGTGGCCCAGGCCCCGGCCCCCATGTCCCGCAAGCAGTTCTTCGCCAAGGTGTTCGCGCCGGCCCGCGGGCTGGCCCGGACGTGATGACGAAGCACGCCCCAATGCGACGCTGAGCCGTCGGGGGGGCCCCCCCCCACCCCCCGGGGGGGGGGGGGGCCCCCCCCCCCACCCCACCCAGGCCGCCCCCCAACACCCCTGGTGTGGCGGGGCGGCCCTTCCCGCTAACCAATCGAGGAAGAACCCATGCCCCAATCCGCCCTGGACGCGGCCGACCAGATCCGGCTGCACGACTGGATCGAACGCACCCGCCAGGAAGCCCCCCATATCGCCCCCATCCTGGACAGTTGCGGCGCGGTGCTGGCCGAACGCGCCGCGCTGCGCGCCCAGATGCGCGGCAAGGCTCCCCAGATCCCGGTCCCGGGCAAGGACCGCCTGGCTTCGGGCGCGCCGGCGCTCCTGGACGCGGACCTCGCCGGGCTTGCGCCCTTCCTGGGATGGTGCGCCTCCCGCATGGTCCCGGTCATGGCCCACGCCTTCCCGGCCCTGGCTCCAGACCTGGAGCGCCTGGTGGAGGCCCTGGCCGCCGGTAGCCTGGCGCCGGTCGCGGCCCTGGAGGCCCTGCTGCGCGGCGATGGCGCGGCCCTGGAGGGCATGGCCCGGGAGGCGGGCCTGGCCGAGCCGGTGCTGCGCTTCGCCCTGGCCCAGATCGTCCGGCCGGTGCTGGAGTGCGCCCAGGAGACCTTGGCCCGGGCGGTGCGCGACGCCAAGTGGCTGCGCGGCCGCTGCCCCAGCTGCGGCTCGGCCCCGGACCTGGCCCTCTTCACCAAGGGCGAGGAGGAGTCCAGCGAGTTCATCCGCAACCACGGCGGGCAACGCTGGATGCGCTGCTCCCTGTGCGGCATGTCCTGGCGCTTCAAACGCATGGCCTGCCCGGAATGCGGGACGGAAGAGCCCGGCGACCTGGAATGCTTCGCCATCGAGGGCCGGGACCACGAGCGGGCTCACGCCTGCAGCAAGTGCAGACGCTACATGGTGGGCATTGACGTGCGCGAGCTGGTGGAGGTCCCGGACCTGGACGTGGCCGCGTTGGCCATGCTCCCCCTGGACATCCTGGTCCAGGACAAGGGGTTCGCGCCCGTGGCCGTCACCCCCTGGAACACCCTGGGCTGAGTCGGGAGGCCAGGACCGCTATTCCGCGTTCAGGATCACCGAAAAGGCCTTGAACAGGCGCCAGACGCTGGAGTCCGGGGCCAGATCCAGGGCCCGGCGGCTCTCGGGGGCGTCCGGGTGTCCCTGTCCCTGCGGGGCATCCTGGCAGGGACGATGCTGGCCTTAGCCCGGGCCATGGGCGAGTTCGGGGCCGCCCTCATGCTGGCCGGCAACCTGCCCGGCCGCACCCAGACCCTGTCCCTGGACAGCCTTCGGGCAGGGTGATGCTGAACCCCTGTTTGCTCCACGTTTTGTCGGCCTGGGCTGCAAAGGAGATCAAGGACAAAGAGCAGGAGCAGAACGAAGCCGACTCGCATGGTTCGCATGGCGCTCTCATTTGGTGGGCGGGATTCAGGGCTTGTAGACGAGTTCCGGCGCTGGGTTGATGGAGAGGAACGCCTCGCAGAACACAGGCTCATACGTTGCGAAGTCGTGCTTCAAGGCAAATCCTGTGACTTGGATGGCCCCGGCCTCTGTCGGTATGATGGCGGATATGCCAGAGACCTCGCCATGCCCGCTGATGTCCGCTTCACTGCGGGTCCAGATTATGTTAGCCGTTTCGTCAAGGTACAGTTTCCCGACCTCGAGGTGGTTGTACACCGGACTGTAAGCCTCTTTTTGCTTTTCCACGTAAGAGTTGATGGGAATTGCAGTGATGTCGCGAAGGTCCGACCGTGACATCTTGCCCTGGGTATTGAGGATGATGGTGATGTAGGGAAAGGTGAAGTAGGTCTGTTCGGGAGACATCTGGAAGACGTACTCGAAATGCGGGGGGCGGGCTGCCGGGGCAAGTTCCCGTAGGTAGGCGAGGTAGTGGTCGATATTGTTCCTGGGTATCTCGACCCAGCCGTCGGGCAGGGTGATGGAAAACTCTTTTTTCTCGATTCGCTGCTGCGCATGGGCATCCCCGGAAAATCCGGCGGCGTACGCCAGCAGTATCCCGAGCGTCACGGTAAGCAAACTCGCCTTTTGCATTGGACTTTCCATCGGTTGTTGTGGGTTGGGCATGGCGTTGTCGCGGTACGTAACTATGGCATAGTGAATTTCGCGTCAACTATATCCGCCTGGCAGCCATCCCCAGAGTCTGGGCCGGTTTTACCCCGCCCTGGCCGACGCCCTCCGTCGCAAGGCCTCCCTCTTCGGCCGTGTCAGGGGCGAGGGGCGGAGTGTTTCAAACATTCTTGGCTGTTGACATTCACATTGGAGGGTGCAAACCTTCAGATGCCGCGACACCCCTGGCGCAACGCCGGGGGGATTCGTGCGAATTCGCCAGACAAGGACACCGCCACCATGAAACGATTCCGCTTCGCAGCATTCTGCGCCCTGGCCCTGTTGCTGCTGGCCCCGTCGGCCCGGGCCGCCGAGACCCTGACCCTGGAGCAGGCCGTGCTCCGCGCCCTGGAGAGGAACCCCTCCATGCAGGCGGCGCGCGCCGAACTGGCCGGGGCCGGGTACGGCCGCAAGGCGGCCATGGGCTCCTTCGGCCCCGCCCTGACCACGGGCTACGGCTTCACCCATCGCGACCACCGCAAGCCCAGGCGCGACCTGGCCACCAGCGAGCAGGACATCTACGCCTGGAACTTCAACGCGCACCAGGACCTGTTCACCGGCTTCCAGCTGCTGTCCACCTACGAGAGGGCCGCCCTGTCCGAGGAGTCCGCAGCCTCCAGCATCCGCAACGCCGAACTCTCCCTGGTCCAGTCCGTGCAGCAGAACTTCCTGGCCCTGCTCAAGGCCCGGGCCGACGTGAAGAGCGGCGAGGACTCGGTGGCCCGGCTGCAGGAGCAGCTCAAGGTCACCACCGCGTTCTACGACGTGGGCCTCAAGCCGCGCCTGGACGTGCTCCAGGCCGAGGCCGACCTGGCCAAGGCCGAGGACACCCTGCTCCAGGCCAGGAATTCGGTGGCCACCCAGATCGCCCGGCTGAACACCCTGCTGGACATGCCCCTGGACGCGGACGCGGACTACGTGGGCCAGCTCGAATACCTGCCCTGCTCCCTGGCCCTGGACCAGGCCCTGGCCGGGGCCATGAAGAACCGGCCCGACCTGGACATCGCCCAGAAGAGCGTTGAGATCGCGCGCAAGGACAAGAAGATCGTGGACTCGGCCTTCTACCCCTCCCTGGGCGCGGACTACGACCAGTCGCGCACGGGCAACGGCATGGACGTGCAGGGGTCGCCCCTGGCGCGCACCGAATGGTCCGAATGGTCGGTGTCCGTGTCCGCGTCCTGGACGTTCTTCGAGTGGGGCAAGACCCTGAACGAGAGCCGGCAGGCCGGGCAGACCATCACCCAGATGGAGGCCGAGCGCCGCAACCTGGAGCAGGAGGTGACCTACGAGGTCAAGGCCAACCACCTGAAGATCGGAGAGGCCGCGGAGCGCATCAAGGTCACGCGCAAGGCCCTGGACCAGGCCCGCGAGGCCTACCGCATGGCCGTGGCCCGCTACCAGGCCCAGGTGGGCACCAACGCCGACGTGCTGGACTCCCAGTTCCAGCTCTCCCGCGCCGAGGCCGACCTCACCCAGGCCCTGGCCGACTACCAGCTCGCCGTGGCCAACCTCTACGTGTCCATCGGCGAGAAGAACCCCGGCCTCATGGTCAACTAGTCCGGCGCATTCATGTCGAGCAGGCCCTCCCGCTTTCCGGCGGGGGGGCCTTTTGTTTTGCGGCGGAGAGAGTCGGCGATTCGCAACTTGCGCCTCGCTCCTCCCATGCCGGGGTCCGGGGCGGCGCCCCGGATTCGGCCTCCGCCTTTACTCCGGGGCCGGGTGGTGGCATAGGCGGGGAGTACGACCGCAAGGGGGGGCGCGATGCAGATGTTGAAGATCCTGGTGCGGGTGTTGGGGCTGGTGCTGGCCATTCCTTTCGTGACCTACGGCTTTCTGGGCCTCATCCGGTTCATGGGCCTGGAGGGGACCATCGAGCGGTACCTGGGAGTCATCGGGTCGCACGGCAATCCCGTGACCGCGGTGATCCTGGTCATCATCGGCTGTTGTCTGATATACGGACTGAACGGCCTGGCCGACCGCATCCGATAGGCCGGGCAAGGAGGTCCCATGGAGCGGCGCAAGCGCACCCGGGTGGAGGGGCAGTTCACGGCCACGCTGCTGGCCGGGGAACAGGAGTTTCCGGTGGAGACCCTGAACCTGAGCCTCAAGGGCCTGTGGTGCCGGGCCTTCCCCGGGTGCGAGGACCTGGTGGGCCAGCGGTGCTACGTGCACCTGGCCCTGGCCAGGGACGCGCTCATCGTGCTGGAGGCGCGGGCGGTGCGGGCCGAGGACGGCCGGCTGGGGGTGGAGTTCCTGTCCATGCCCGACGAGGAAAGCTACACCCACCTGCGCAACATCGTGCGCTTCCGGGCCGAGGACCCGGACGCCATCGATCTCGAACAGCTCACTCCGGCCTTCGACGCCGGATCGCCCGGGACCTGAGACGCCGGGGAGGGAAAGGGCCGCAAGGCCCTTTTTTCATGCCCTCAGCCCAGGCCCTGGACCAGGAGCGCGGCCCCGGAGGCGGCCAGCAGGGCCAGGACCGTGCGGCGGAAGGTCGTTTCGTCCAGGCGGCCGGAGCAGGCGTGGCCCGCGGCCATGCCGGCGGCCAGGGCGGGCAGGGCCAGGGCGAAGAGCTGGAGCACCTGCGGCGTGACCAGCCCCTGTGCGGCCTGGATGGCCACGATGGCCGCGCCGGCGCACAGGAAATAGGCGAGCAGGGTGGCCTTGAGCGCATGCCGGTCCCAGGCCTGGCGCGAGGCCCAGGCCACCACCGGCGGGCCGTTGACTCCGATGGCCACTCCCAGGCTGCCCGCGGCCAGGCCGGCCAGGACGGCCCAGCCCAGGCCCGGGGCGCGGCGGGGCCGGCCCGCGGCCAGGGAGACCAGGGCCATGCCCAGCACCCCGGCCCCGAGCAGGGCGTGCAGGGCGGCCTCCGGGGCTGCGCCCAGGATCCAGGCCCCCAGCCCGGCGCCGGGCGCGGAGCAGGCCAGGAGCAGGACCAGCTCCCGGCGCTGCGCGTGGCGGCGCAGACGAGCGCCCAGCACCAGGTTGATGGCCAGGGCCAGCAGGCAGCCCAGGGGCGCGGCCGTGCGCACGTCCAGGACCGTGACCAGGAGCGGCATGGCCACCAGGGTGGAGCCGAACCCGGCCAGGCCCTGGGTGAACCCGGCCATGGCCGCGGCCGCGGCCGCCACGCCGGCGACCGCCACCTCCGGGGGCGGGGTCACGCGGGCCGGCCGGCTTCCGCGGCCATGGCCTCGGGACCGAAGGCCTCGGCCATGGCCTCCAGGGCGAAGCGGGCAGAGACCGTGGCCGGGCCGCCGCCCATCTCCATGCCCACCTCCACGGCCTCCAGCACCTGGCGCAGGGTCGCGCCAGCGGCCGCGGCCTGGCCGATGTGCCACTGCATGCAGGAGCGGCAGTCCAGGACCACCGAGACGCCCACCGCGATGAGCTCCTTGGCCGAGCGGGGCAGGGCTCCGTCCCGGTAGGCGGCGCGCTCCATCTCCAGGAATGCGGCGTAGGTCCCGGAGCCCAGGTCCAGGAACTGCCTGTGGGCCAGCTTGCGCTGCCGGGCCAGGGCGCGCAGGTCGTCGGATGCGGGCATGGGGTCCTCCTTGTTCGCATGCGAAGAACAGTTGGCGGATGCCTGTCGATATTGCGTTCATGCATACTCTGGGGCATCATCCGGATTCAAGCGAATCGTTGTGAACCATCAGTTCGAGGAATCCGAACAGTCATGGACCTGACCCATCTGCAGACCTTCCTGGCGGTGGCCGGCCGGCTCTCCTTCCGGCGGGCGGCCGAGGCCCTGCACTATGCGCCCTCCACGGTGTCGGCCCAGGTCAAGGCCCTGGAGGAGGAATTGGGCGCGGCCCTGTTCGAGCGCCTGGGCCGGCGGGTTCTGCTCACCGAGGCGGGCCGGAGGCTGCTCCCCCACGCCCGGCGCATGGCCGACCTGGCGGCCGAGGCCCGGTCCTGCCTGGGGGCTGGCGGGGCGGCCCCGGGCGAGTTGTGCGTGCGCATTTCCGAGACGCTGGGGCTGCACTGCCTGCCCGCGGTGCTGGCCCGGTTCCGGCGGGGCTTCGCCGCGGTGCGGCTGACCCTGCTCACGGCCTCGGGACTGGGCCTGGGCCGGGATCTGCGGCAGGGGGCCACGGACCTGGCCCTGATCCTGGGCGAGGCGGACCTGGATCCCGGGCTCTCGGTGGAAGTGCTGGGTCGGGCGCACCTGAGGGTGATGGCCGCGCCGGGTTCGGACCTGGCGGGTCGGGGGCGGGTGGGGGCCGCGGGCCTGGCCGGCCGGGACCTGGTGCTCACCCCGCACGTGTGGGGCCTGCGGCGCGGCCTGGAGCAGGCGATTCTGGCGGCCGGGGTCAGGCCCTCCGGGGTGGTGGAGTGCGGCTCCCTGGAGTTGGTCAAGCGGTGCGTGGCCGCGGGCCTGGGGGTGGGGTTCGCGCCGGATTTCGCCCTGGAGGCCGAGGCGGCCCGGGGCGAACTGGAGGCCCTGGACTGGGCGGACGGCCGCCTGGACGTTCCGGTGCTCCTGGCCCGCAATGCGGACCGCGATCCCTCCCCTGCGGCCCGGGCCTTCACGGCCGCGGCGCGGCAGTTCTTCGCGGAGCAGGGCGGGGCCTAGGGGAATCGCACCGTCGGGTGGAGGACATTCCAGACGGTGCGGACTGACCGGAGCGCTCGGCGGCGGAGGTTCGCACCACAGGGGCGCCAACCTCCCCGCACGCTGGGCCTACCGCTTTTTCTCGTCTTCCTCGTCGTCCCAGACATGGTCGGCGGGGTCGTCGGGGCGGGGCTTCTCGACGCGCGCGTCCTCGTCTTCGTCATCCTCGCAGCAGGGGGGATGAACGTGTTCGCGACGGATGCGGGGGGGGCGTGCTTCGGGCAGGCGGCGGCGGCCGAGGAGCGGGGAGAGCAGGAGCAGGATGCCCAGGGCCTCCAGGAGCAGGCCCAGCACCCGGGGGTCGGAAAAACCGTCGAACGGGTCGATGCCGTTCTCCTGCATGGCGTAGCCGGTGAGGAACGCGGCCACTCCGGCCAGGACGCGTACGAGTCTTCCCCGCATGGCAACCTCCGGGGCCATCTTGCCAGAAGGGCCGGCCCGCGTCATCCCTGCTCAGCGCAGCGGGGGCAGGGGCCAGTACCCGCGCAGGGTCCAGCCCAGGAGCGCGGCCAGGCCGGCCACCAGCAGGTGCTCCACCACCCCGCCGGTGGCGAAGGTGAGCGGCGCGCGCACCCGGGTTTCCGAGGGCCAGAACAGAGGCACGCCCGAGATGGTCAGGCCGTCGCCGGCCAGGTGCCCGGCGTATCCCACCCAGAAGGCCGCGGCTCCGGCCGGCGGCAGGATTCCCGATCCCGCGGCCGCGGCCAGGCCGGCCAGGGTCAGGCCCAGGGCCACGAGGGAGTGGGTGAAGCCGCGGTGGCCGAACACGAGCTTGATGGGCCAGGCGATGAAGCCCAGACGGCGGCCGATGAGGCTCTGCGGCTCGTCGATGTCCGGCAGCAGGCTGCCCAGGGCGGCCAGGCCCAGCTCCGCGGGCAGGCTGCCCGGCGGTCCGGGAATGAGCGCCCGCACCCCGGCCCACAGGGCGCAGCCCACGGCCATGTGGGAGTAGCCCATCATGGCCGGGTTTCCTTGCGGGTTTTCATGGCTGCTGGTCCAGCCCCCGGGGATTGAGGCGGTGGCCGGTTTCGTCTTTGGCCAGGAGCTTGAGCCCGGCAAGTCGTTTGAGGTCGCGCCTCGCGGTTTGCTCGCTGGACCGGCGGTAGAGCGGGGCGAAGAGGGGGTCGGTCAGGAGGTCCTTCAAGGTGACGGAGCGTGACGGATTCTTGATGAGGATGCGCAACAGGTCGTGCTGCCGCTGGGTGATGTCGCGCGACTGGCGCAATGCGTCCGCCATGGCCTGGAAGGCCAGGATGCAGATGAAGAAGTGGACGTTCAGTTGCAATTCCTCCACCGACTGGAGCAGGCCGCTCAGCACGAATTCCAGGAACGGAGTGAGGTCGCCGCTTCTGCTCCTCTCTGCTGCGCGGAAGGCGATGAAGTATGCGTCTATATTGCGGTAGTAGAAATTGGAAAGCATCTTGGGCGCGTAGCGCATGCCGCTGTAGGTGAGTATGGCCGCCTCCAGGAGGCGGGCCGCGCGGCCGTTGCCGTCACCGAAGGGGTGGATGAGGCCCAGGTGGTAGTGGGCTAGGGCGGCACGGAGCTCCGTGGGTTCGGCCAGCATCTCGGCGCTGTTGAGCCACTTCACGTATTCGGCCATGAGCCGGACGATGTCCGCCTTGGCCTTGGGTGGGGTGTAGATTCCGCCGTGGGCCTTGTCTCCCACCTTGACCCGCTGGTCGCGGTACCGGCCTGGCGAGTGCTCCTCGGAATCCAGGCCGCGGGTGATCTTTTTGTTCAACTCCCGGATGTAGGCTTCGGTCACGGGAAGGGCTTGTGTTTCGGCGCCGGTTGGCCCGGTCAGCACCTCATAGGCGGCCTTGAGGTTCAGGATCTCCCGCTCGGAGCGCTCCAGCAGATCGCGGGGCGAGGCCTGGGCCAGGAGTTCGCCCACCCGCTCCTCGGCCAGGGGGTTGCCTTCGATTGCCGCAGTGCCGTGGATGGAGCGGCGGAGGATGTCCGTTTCCAGCCTAGAGGACCACTCTGGCAAGATAGGCAGAGACGCCACCGAGTCATAGATGGCCTGGGCGCGGGCGAGCAGGGGCGCGAGCTTTTTTCGGTCGTACTTCCGGCTGAACAGGAAGTTCCCGGCCTTGAAGGTGAGCACCTTTTTGAAAAGGTTTTTGTCAGTCATTTTGACACAGATACCGGCATAATTTTTCATACTTTTATATAAAAAATAAATAAATTTTGTCAGGCATTCTGTCAATACTTTTCACAAGGAGATCACCCTTGCACACATCCCTGCCCCGGCTTTCCGCAGATGCTCCGTTGTCCCATGTCCCGGTTGTCCGTTCATTTTACAGGGCGCAGCCCACGTCCATGTGGGAGTAGCCCATCATGGGGTTCGCCTCTTGTCCCGGGGCGGGATCGGGGTGAAGCCTTCTCCCCGCATGGCGCGGCTGTGGACAGCGAGAGGATCGGCCAGGAGGAGCCCGGCGGCCACGTTGGGAGCTTGCCCCGGGGCAGTGGAGGCTGGGGCCAAGGCCGCTGCGTGTCCGCCGATGGCCGGCATGGCGAGTCCGGTCCCCTGGCGGACGATGCATGTCAGCGTGCGCAGTCCGTGATGCATGGCGGGGGTGGTATCCCGCCCCGGGGCGCGGGGCAAGGGGGGAGGGAGGGGGAGGAGCCTAGGACTTCTTTCCGCGCCGGCGCTTGCCCTTGGCCGGGGCGGAAGGCCTGGCCGGAGCGCCGCCGGCGCCGGGCGCTCCCTGCCGAGCCGCATAGGCCCGGATCAGGAACATGGCCCCCGAGACGCACAGCACGACCCCTGCGCCCATGGAGCCCGGAAGCCAGGGCGCGGCCTCCTGGGGCAGGACCAGAAGCGTCAGCCCGGCGGCCAGGCACAGCAGCCCCCCGATCATCCGCGGCGTCGCGTTCATGTCCGTGTGGTACCCCGCCCTGTCGCGGCAGGCAAGGGGTCAGGCGGCCTTGCGCGAGGTGTTGGTGAGCCAGACGCCGGCGAGGACCAGGGCGCCGCCCAGCAGGAGGCTGCGGTCCACGGGCTCGCCGAGCAGCAGGAAGGCCAGGATCACGGCCGAAACCGGCACCAGGTTGATGAACACCCCGGCGCGGGAGGCCCCCACGGCCCGGATCCCCTCGTAGAACCAGGTGAACCCGAGCACCGTGCCGCACACCCCCAGGTAGGCCAGGCCGGCCCAGGCCGAGAGGGGGTAGGCCGTGGGGGCGATGCCCTCGGCCAGGGCCGGGGGCAGGAGCAGGAGGGTTCCGGCCAGGCTGGACCAGGTCACCGCGGCCAGGGGCGAGATGCGGGTCATGACTGCCTTGCCCAGCAGGGAGTAGGACACCCAGGAGGCCACGCAGCCCAGGATGGCCGCGTCTCCCGGGGACAGGCCCTGGTTGAGCAGGGACAGGGGGTCGCCCCGGCCTATGACCTCCGCCGCCCCGGCCACGGACAGGGCGATGCCCGCGGCCTTGCGCGGCGTGAATCCCTCGCCGAAGAAGAGCGCCGCGCCCAGGGCGATGAGGATGGGGTTGCCCGCGATGATGACCGCGGCCCGGCCCGCGCCCACGGTCTTGAGGCCGGTGAAGAACAGGGCGTTGTAGGCGAAGACCCCGGTGGCCCCGAGCAGGAGCACGCCCAGGAGGGCGCGGCGGTCCAGCCTGGGCAGGCCGCCCTCCCGGGCGCGGACAAAGGCGAGCAGGCAGGCGGTGGCGATGGCGAAGCGCAGGAAGGCCGCGGAGAAGGGCCCCATCTGGCCGGCGAGCTGGCGGCCGGCCACGAAGGTGCCGCCCCAGAAGACCATGGTGAGCACGAGTTTCAGATAGATCACCGCGGCCTCCTGGCAGGGAACTCCCGTGGAGTCAAGGAATAACGTGGCGCGGGCGGCCGCACCGCGGCCCGACCTGGATCGGATGGCGTCCCGGAACGCGGCCAGCGCCGCGTACGCGATTCAAGGCGGCCGTTGTCTTTTTCGCGCACGGGGGGCGTTCACCCCGCAATCGCCTGGAGGCGTCGGGGGGAGGCGGGGAAGGGCGGGCCCGCTACTGGCGGCGCAGGGCCGCGGCCTCGTGCAGCACCCGCACCAGGTCGCGCTTGCGCAGGGGCTTGGCCAGGTAGTCGTCCATGCCCTGGGACAGGAAGCGCTCCCGGTCGCCCTCCATGGCGTGGGCGGTCATGGCCACCACCCGCACCGCGGGGTCGATGCCGTTGTGCGCGGCGCGGATGCGGCGGGTGGCCTCCAGGCCGTCGGCGCCCGGCATCTGGATGTCCATGAGCACCAGGTCGAAGCGCTCCCGGGACAGGGCGTCCAGGGCCTCCTCCCCGTCCTCGGCGCAGACCGCCTCCAGGCCCAGCCGGCTGAGCATGTAGAGGATGGTCTTGCGGTTGCCCTCGTTGTCCTCGGCCACCAGCACCTTGAGATTCCGGGGCAGGTCCCGGGCCTGGTCCCCGGACTCGCCGGCCGCAGTCTGGGACGCGGGGCGGGCCTCGGCTCCGAAGAGCGCGGTGAAGGAGAACTCGCTGCCCTCGTGCCGGACGCTGGACAGGCTCATGGTCCCGCCCATGAGATGCACGTAGGCCTTGCAGATGGCCAGGCCCAGGCCGGTGCCGCCGTACTTGCGGGTGATGGATCCGTCGGCCTGGGTGAAGCTGTCGAAAATGGTGCGCTGCTGCTCCTCGCGGATGCCGATGCCGGTGTCGCTCACCGTGAACAGGAGCAGCACCCCGGCCCGGCCTTCGCGGGTGCGGGGCTGGCTGAGCCAGCCCGCGGACTGGCCTCGGGACAGGGACTCCACGGTGAGCCGCACCTCTCCCTGCTCCGTGAACTTGAGCGCGTTGCCCAGCAGGTTCACGATGACCTGGCGCAGCCGGCCGGGGTCGCCCACCACCACCTCGGGCACCTCGGGCTCCACCTCGGCGGTGAGCTCCAGGCCCCGCCGCCGGGCCTGGACCCGCATGTTGGTGAGCACGTTGTGCACCAGCTTGCGCAGGTCGAAGCGGATGCTCTCCAGCCGGACCATGCGGGCCTCGATCTTGGAGTAGTCCAGGATGTCGTTGATGATGGAGAGCAGGGCTTCCGCGGCCGAGTCCACGGCCTCCAGGTACTCCCGCTGCTCGGTGGACAGGCTGGTCTCCAGGGTGAGCTGGGTCATGCCCAGGACTGCGTTCATGGGGGTGCGGATCTCGTGGCTCATGTTGGCCAGGAACTCGCTCTTGGCCCGGCTGGCTTCCTCCGCGGCATCCTTGGCGGAGAGCAGTTCGGCCTCCATGCGTTTGCGCTCGGTGATGTCGATGACCAGGCCCTGGATATGGGTGACGCGGCCGTCCGGGTCGCGGCGCACCCAGGCGCGGCCGTCCACCCAATGCACCTCGCCGTCCTTGGCCTGGATGCGGTATTCCAGGCTGAGCTCCTTGTCCGTGGCGTTCTCCCAACTCTGCATGTGCTCGGTCACCAGCACCGCGTCAGAGGGATGGATCATCTGGGCGAAGCGCACATCGCCCGAGGTGAGCTCTTCGGCCGTGTACCCGAACTGGCGCACGTTGGCCGAGACGAACTCCACGGGGCGGCCCGGGGCGTTGCGCCAGAGCAGGACCACCACCGGGCTGCGCTCCACCACGTCCTCCAGTTCGCGCAGGTCCTCCATGGTGCGCTCCAGGTCGGCCATCATCCGGCGCACCCCGTCGCTTATCGCCTCGAACTCGGCGATGCCCCGGTAGCGGGGGGGCTGGCCCTTCTCCAGCGCGGCCACGATCTCGGACACCGGCCGGGCCAGGCTGCGGTTGGCCCAGAAGAGGAACACGGCCAGGGACGCCGCCAGCAGCCCGCCGGTGGAGAGATAGGCGGAGAGCACGAGGACCCTCAGGTGATCGTAGCCTTCGGTCGGGATCAGGATGTGCAGCCGCCAGGACCACGGCGCGAAGGCCGTTCGCATGGCGTAATAGCTGCGGCCCTCCACCGTGACCTCGGCCCGTTCGTGGTCCTGGTACAGGGCGGACAGGTTGGCTGGCGAGCCTTCCAGATCCTTGCTGGCCAGCAGGGGCTCCCCGCTCTGGGTCGATGCGATCTGGCCCTCCAGGCTGTGCTGGCGCAGGTAGTCGTCGATCTGGCCCAGGGCCTGGGCCTTCTGGACACGGGACTCCACCGGGTCGGAAGCCTTGCCCGAGTGCATGAGGCTGTCGAAGGTGTAGTTGCAGATCTCCAGGAGCTCCCGGGCGTGGGTGTGCAGGTCGCGCTCGATGCGCTCCCGGGTGAAGGAGGAGATGGCGGAGAGCACGAAGAGGGAGAGCAGGACGTAAAGCAGGGCAAGCCCAATGGCCACAGGCACGGCAATGTGGGCCGTGAGCTTGCGCGATGATTGCACGAATACCCCCCCGGTCCTTTCGGCGGCCGTGGACGCCCAAAGGATTCCTATTATTTTACATTCTTTTCAGACGGCAGTCCAGGGTTCCGGAAGTCTGGTTACTTCTTGTGTCCTGCCGGGACGTTGGCTACAGTCGGCCCATGGATTCCTGCGCCGAAACCGGTTTCGCCCCAGCGGAGCGAGTCACGCACGAGGAGATACTTCGCAGCTTCGCGGACATCGCCGGCCAGCCCTGCGCCAGCCTGTCCGACTGCCTGCCCCATCCGGTCATGGTCCTCAACCATTGCCGCCAGTTGGTGTTCGGCAACCAGGCCCTGTGCGCCATGCTGGGGGAGGCTGACCTGACCCCGGTTCTGGGCCGGCGGCCCGGGGAGCTCTTCGGCTGCATCCACGCCGCGGAAAGGTCCGGGGGCTGCGGCGCCACGGAGTTCTGCCGGGAGTGCGGCTCGGTGCGCGTCATCCTGGAAGGGTTGGCCGGCCGGGTGGCGGTCCAGGAGTGCCGCATGCTGCGCGTCACGGCCAGCGGGCCGGAGGCTCTGGACCTGGAGGTTCACTCGGCGCCCCTTGTCGTGGACGGCGAGGAATTCATCGTGTTCTCGGTGCTGGACGTGAGCCATGAGAAGCGCCGCCGCGTCCTGGAGCGTCTTTTCTTCCACGACATCCTGAACACCGCGGGCGGCGTCTGCGGGCTGCTCGGCATCCTGAGCGAGGAGACTCCGGACGGCCTGGGCAAGGACCTGGCCAAACTGCACGCGTCCATGCTGACCCTGCTGGAGGAGATATACAGCCAGCGCGACCTGCTGGCCGCGGAGCGCGGGGAGCTCGTCCCCAGGCTGCAGGAGGTGCGGGCCGATGAGGCCTTGCGCCGGGCGGCTCAGGTCTACGCGGGCCACCCCCTGACCAGGAGCAGGGAGATCGTTTCGGCGGGGTTTCCGGAGGCGGTCCTGGTGAGCGATCCGGTGCTGCTCGGCCGCATCCTGGGGAACATGCTCAAGAACGCCCTGGAGGCCGCGCCTCCGGACTCGGCCGTGATCCTGGGCGGCGAGGCGGGTCCGGACTCGGTGCGCTTCTTCGTGCGCAATCCGGGCAGACTGGAGGAGTCCGCCGCACGCCAGGTGTTCAAGCGCTCCTTTTCCACCAAGGGCCCGGGCCGGGGCCTCGGCACGTACAGCATCCGCCTGCTGGCCGAGGGCTTCCTGGGCGGGAGCGTCAGCTTTTCCACGGAGGGCGGCGCGGTGGAGTTCCGCCTGACCCTGCCCCTGGCCGGGCCGGCCCGTGGCTAGTGTCGCGCCCGCGCAAGACCGCGATACGCCGAGTTGGCTCAACACGCCGTCATTGCAGTTTTTTCCGTAAAAGACATCAAGGAATTGTGTGGGCGTGACATCAGCCCCTCAGAATACCTCCACCCGGTTGCGGCCCCGGTCCTTGGCCGCGTAAAGCGCGTTGTCGGCCCGGCGCATGAGTTCCTCCATGTTTTCCCCCCCCGGGCCCAGGGCCGCCACGCCCACGCTCACCGTCACCTCCGCGGCCCCGCCCCCGGGCAGGGGGACCTGCATGGCCTGCACCGCGCTCCGCAGCCGCTCGGCCACCACCACCGCCTGGGTCAGGTCGGTCTCGGGCAGGAGCAGGGAGAACTCCTCCCCGCCCAGCCGGCCCATCAGGTCGGCGTCTCGGAGGAGCCGGCGGCCGGTTTCGGCCAGGGCGCGGAGCGCCGCGTCCCCGCCGGCGTGGCCATGGGTGTCGTTGACCACCTTGAAATGGTCCACGTCCACCATGAGCAGGGACAGGGCCGAACCGTAGCGCCGGGAGCGCTCCACCTCGCGCCGGGCCTGCTCCAGGAAGTGGCGGCGGTTGGGCAGCCGGGTGAGTTCATCCAGGGTGGCCAGGCGCACCAGGTCGGCCTCCAGGCGGTGGCGCTCGGTCACGTCCGTGAGCACGCCCGTGAGCCGCATCGGCCGGCCCTCCGCGTCGCGAACTGCGTCGCCCCGGGACAGGATCCAGCACTCCCGGCCGTCGGGGCGCAGCACGCGGTACTCGGCCCGGTATTCCCCGTGCCCGGCCAGGCAGCGCTGTCCGGCCTCCCGCACCGCCTCCCGGTCCTCGGGGCAGACCAGGGCCAGGAACGCGGCGAAGGTCCGGCCTAAGCTCCCCGGCTCCAGGCCGAGCATCGGCTCCACATTGTCCGACCAGACCATTTCGCCGCTGGCCGGGCTCCATTCCCAGGTCCCGACTCCTGCGGAGGAGAGGGCCAGGGCGTAGCGGGCCTCGCTCCGCCGCAGGGCCTCCTCCGCGGCCAGCCGGGAGGTGGCGTCCCGGCCGTGCAGGACCAGGGCGCGCAGGGCCCGGTTGGCGGTGAGGTCCGCCAGGTTGGACTCGAAACTCAGGCAGCTCCCGTCCTTGCGGCGCAGCCGGTGGACCAGGCGCGTCGCGGCGCCGTCCATGGCGAGGCCCGCCCGGGCCCGGTCCAGGGCGGCCAACTCGTCGGGATGGAAGAGGTCCTGCACCCGGGTTCCCAGCAGTTCGTCCCGGGCGTAGCCCAGCACGGTCTGGTGAGAGGGGCTCTGGTACACGATGCGGCCGTCCGGGGCGAAGGCCAGGGTGATGTCCAGGCTCTGCTCGGTGAGTCCCTTGAAGCGCTCCTCCCGCAGCCTCACCTGCCGGGTCCAGAGCAGGACCAGGGCCATGGCCGCGGCCGCCGCCCCCCCCGCCTGCAGGGCCACCCGCCAGATGCGCCGGGTGTCGAAGGCCTGCTCCACCTGCACCGGGATCCAGCGTCGGCGGATTTCCTCGCGCTCGGCCGGGGTCAGGGAGGCCAGGGCCTTCTCCAGGATGCCCGCCAGGGGCTCCAGCCCCCGGCGCACTCCCATGGCCAGTTCGTTGTCCGGCCCGCAGGCCGGGGCCGCCACCTTGAGGTTGGTCAGGCCGAGCTTGGGAATCCAGTACCCGGCCACGGCCAGGTTGATGATGTAGGCGTCGGCCCGGCCGAAGGCCACGGCCCGGAAGCAGTCGGGGATGGTGGGGGCCTCCAGGATGTTGATTTCCGGGCGCTCCCGCACGAGCCAGGAGTGGTTCGCCTGCCAGGGCGCCTCGGCCGCGGTCTTGCCCGCCAGGTCGTCAAGCCCGGCCACGAAGGGCGCATCGGCGCGGGTCACGATGACCTGGGGGAATGCCAGGTAGGGGGGGGTGAAGGTGAGGAACTCGGACCGCTCCGGGATTCTGACCAGGGCCGGGAACAGGTCCACCTCCCCGGCCCGGGCGCGCTCCAATGCCCGGTCGAAGGTCAGGTCCAGGCGCAGCTCCATGCGCACCCCCAGGCGCTCGGAAAGGATGCGCACGTAGTCCGCCACCAGGCCCTTGAACTCCTTTCGGCCGGATTCCTCCTCCACGTACATGACCGGGGGGAAGGCGTCGCCCACGCCCAGGCGCAGCACCGGGTGGCGGCGCAGGAATGCGTGCTCCGCAGGGGTGAGGTTGATGCGGCCCGAGCCGGGCTGGAAGAAGCGTTCGCCCGGGTTTCCGATCCAGCGCGCCTCCAGGGCCGCGTACTCGTCCACGGTGATGGCGGCCAGACCCTGGTTCACCAGGGCCAGCAGGTCGGCGCGGCCTTTCTTCACCCCGGCGTGCACCGTGTTGGAGAAGTGCATCTCCCGCGACTCCACCTTCCCGGACAGGCCCATGCGTTGCAGCTCCAGCCTCACCGGCAGGGCCTCGCCCAGGAAGGCCCTGATGCGGCCGGCGGCCAGGGCCAGGATTTCGGACTCGATGCTGTCGAAGGGCACGGTCTCCACCTGGGGAAAGGCGCTGCGCAGGTATTCCTCCTGGAAGGTTCCGCGGTAGGCGCCCACCCGCCGCCCGGCCAGGTCGTCCAGGCGGCGGGGGGCGTCCGGTCCGACCGGCACGAAGAGCCGGGTGGCGATGTGGTAGAATGGCGCGGAGAAATCCAGGAAGCCCTTGCGGCTCTCGCTCGTGAACAGGCCGGAGTGGATGTCCGCCGCGCCTCTCTGAACGGCCTGCACGGTGCCGACCCAGGGCAGGGGCAGGAAACGCACCGGCCGGCCGGTCTTCTCGGACCAGAGCTTCCAGATGTCCACGAACAGGCCTGCAGGCTGCCCCCGGGCGTCGAGCAGGGTGAACGGGGCGTAATCCGTGTCCAAGGAAACGGTGAGCGGCGCGTCCGCCGCCGGGGGAGGGGAGTCCGGGCCATGCGCGGCCACGGCCGGCAGGGAGGTCAGGCAAAGGGCCAGCAGCAGGGGCAGGGCGGTGCGGCGCATGGTGGTGTCTCATGGGTCGCTGGGTTGGGCGAGACCTTTGTATCTGATGCCTCTTTCAGGGGGTTAGCGCAAGTGGGAGGGCGCATCGGGCGCTGTAGGGCCCGCCGCCCGCCGGGACGGAAAAGGCCATTCCCTTTCCCGGAAAAATTTCATACAACCCCTGCTCCGGCGCGAGAGCGCCGGGGGAGGACCGACCTTCGGGCGCTGCGGCGCCGCACCGACATCATTGCACCAGGGGGAGGACATGGACGGACACGAGGCCATCGTGCGGCTCTCGGGCGTCGCCAAGTCTTTCGGTGACGAGACCGTGCTCGAGCCGCTCTCCCTGGACGTGCGCAACGGCGAGTTCCTCACCATCCTCGGCCCCTCGGGCTGCGGCAAGACCACCATTCTCCGCCTCATCGCCGGCTTCGAGGCCCCCAGCGCCGGCGACGTGTACATCGCCGGGCAGCGGGTCAACGACGTCCCGCCCAACCGCCGCCGGGTGAACACCGTATTCCAGAGCTACGCCCTGTTCCCGCACATGAGCGTGGCCCAGAACGTGGCCTTCGGCCTGAAGATGGCCCGGGTCCCCAAGGCCGAGGCGGACGCCCGGGTGGCCGAGGCCCTGCGCATGGCGGGCCTGGAGAACCTGGCCGTCCGCCGGCCCCGCCAGCTCTCCGGCGGCCAGCAGCAGCGGGTGGCCATCGCCCGGGCGGTGGTGAACCGGCCGCTGGTGCTGCTCCTGGACGAGCCCCTGTCCGCCCTGGACGTGCAACTGCGCAAGCAGATGCGTTCGGAGCTCAAGCATCTCCAGCGCAAGCTCGGCATCACCTTCATCTTCGTGACCCACGACCAGGAGGAGGCCTTCGCCATGTCCGACCGGGTGGTGGTCATGAGCGAGGGCCGCATCGAGCAGACCGGGGCTCCGGCCGAGGTCTACGAGGAGCCGGTGAACCTCTACGTGGCCCGCTTCGTGGGCGAGACCAACATCCTGGACGGCCGCATCCTGGTCCGGGAGAACGGCCACGTGGCCGCCATGGTCGAGGGGGCGCCCTGCGCCCTGTCCAGCAAGCGGGATTTCGCGCCCGGCGAAGCGGTCAAGGTCATCCTGAGGCCCGAAGACCTCCTGGTGGAGCGCAACGCGCCCCAGGGGGGCAAGGTGCTCTGGCTGCCCGGCACGGTGGAGGAGACGGTATACAAGGGCACCACCTACGACATCGCCGTGAATCTGGACGGCGGGAAACGGGTGGTGGCCACCGAGTTCTTCGACGAGGACGCGGAGAAGATCGCCTTCGCTCCTGGGGAGCGGGTCTTCGTGAGCTGGATCCAGGGCTGGGAAGTGGTGCTCCCCGATGCCGGCCCGGACCTCTGATCGCAGCCTGTTCCGGACCCTGGCCGTAGGCGGGGTCATGGCCTGGCTTCTGGTGTTCGTGGCCGCGCCCAACCTGCTGGTCCTGGGCGCGAGCTTCGCCAGCCGCGGGGAGACCGAGTTCCTGGCCCTGCCCGTGAGCCTGGACAGCTACTCCCGGCTCCTGAGCCCGCTGTTCGCCGGCATCTTCGCCGACTCCTTCTATCTGGCCGCGGGCACGACCCTGCTCTGCCTGCTGGCCGGCTACCCCTTCGCCTACATCCTGGCCCGGCTGCCCAAGGCGCGGCGGCCGGTGCTGCTGCTCCTGGTCATCATCCCCTTCTGGACCAACTCCCTCATCCGCACCTACGCCCTGGTCTTCATCCTCAAGACCGAGGGCCTGCTCAACGACCTGCTCCTGGGCCTGGGCCTCGCGTCCGAGCCCCTGTCCCTGCTCTACACCGACGCCGCGGTGTTCGTGGGCCTGACCTACACGCTCCTGCCCTTCATGATCCTGCCCCTGTACGCCTCCATCGAGAAGCTGGACGAGCGGCTGCTGGAGGCGGCCCGGGACCTGGGGGCCAGCCGGCCGCGGGTGTTCTGGCGCATCACCGTGCCGCTGACCGCGCCGGGCATCGCGGCCGGGTGCATGCTGGTGTTCCTCCCCTCCTTCTGCCTGTTCTACATCCCGGACATCCTGGGCGGGGCCAAGACGCTCCTGGTGGGCAACTTCATCAAGAACCAGTTCCTCTCGGCCCGGGACTGGCCCCTGGGCAGCGCCGCCAGCATGCTGCTCACCGGGGTCATGGCGCTCCTGGTCGCGCTGCGCCTGCGGCTCTCCCCGCCGGCCGGGGAAGGGGAGCGGCTGTGAGCGCTCTCATCAAGGCCCTGTACGCCGCCGTGGTGTACATCTTCCTCTACGCGCCCATCGCGGTGCTGGTGGCCTTCTCCTTCAACGACTCCAAGTACGGGGCCTCCTGGCGCGGGTTCACCCTCAAGTGGTACGGGGAGCTGGCCGCGGACACCGCGCTCCTGGACGCGGCCGCCAATTCCCTGCTGGTGGCCGGCCTGGCCGCCACCGCAGCCACCGCCCTGGGCACCCTGGCCGCGGTGGCCCTGCACCAGTACCGCTTCCGGGGCCGCCGCCTGACCCAGACCTGCCTGTTCGTGACCATGATGAGCCCGGACATCGTCATGGGCGTGTCGCTCCTGGTGCTCTTCGTGTCCCTGGGCCTGACCCCGGGCTTCCTGACCCTGCTCTTGGCCCACGTCACCTTCTGCCTGCCCTTCGTGGCGGTCACGGTGTTCTCCCGGCTGGCGGGCTTCGATCCGCACCTGGTGGAGGCGGCCCAGGACCTGGGCGCGGGCGAGTTCGACACCTTCCGCCTGGTGATCCTGCCCATGCTCATGCCCGCGGTGGCCGCGGGCTGGCTCCTGTCCTTCACCCTGTCCATGGACGACGTCATCGTGAGCTTCTTCACCACCGGCCCGACCTTCGAGGTGCTGCCCCTGCGCATCTACTCCATGGTCAAGGTGGGGGTGAAGCCCGTGGTCAACGCGCTCTCGGCCATCCTGGTGGGGGCCACCGTGGTCGTGGTGCTCACCTCGCAACTGCTCCTGGGGGAAAAGAAATGAAGCGACTCATCCCGCTCCTGGTCCTGGCCCTGCTCCTGGCCGTCCTGCCCGCGCCCGCGGTCGCGGCCGAGGAGGTCCACTTCTACAACTGGACCGAATACCTGCCCGACGCGGTGCTCAGGAAGTTCACCAAGGAGACCGGCATCAAGGTGGTGTACTCCACCTACGAGTCCAACGAGTCCATGTACGCCAAGCTCAAGATGCTGGGCGGCGAGGGCTACGACCTGGTGGTGCCTTCGGCCTATTTCGTGTCCCGGATGCGGCGCGAGGGCATGCTCCTGCCCCTGGACAAGAGCCTCCTGCCCAACTGGAGGAACCTGGACCCGGACCTGCTGGACAAGCCCTTCGACCCGGGCAACGCCTATTCCGCGCCCTACAACTGGGGCGGCACCGGCATCGCCGTGGACGCCGCCAAGGTCAAGGCCGAGTCCGTAACCTCCTTCGCCGACCTCTGGCGGCCCGAGTTCAAGAACGCCCTGGTGCTCAACGACGACCTGCGCGACGTGTTCGGCATGGCCCTCAGGCGCCTGGGCTACTCCCAGAACGAGACCGACCCCCAGCGCATCGAGGAGGCCTACAAGCTTCTCAAGGAGCTCCTGCCCAACGTGCGCACCTTCAATTCCGACGCGCCCAAGATGCCCTTCCTGAACCGGGAGGTCTCGGCCGGGCTCATCTTCAACGGCGAGGCCTACCAGGCCCAGCCCGAGATGCGCTCCCTGGCCTTCATCTGGCCCAAGGAGGGCGGGCTGTTCTGGATGGACCTGCTGGTCATCCCCAAGGCCGCGAAGAACCCCAAGGGCGCGCACGCCCTCATCAACTTCCTGCTGCGGCCGGACGTGGCCAAGATGATCTGCGAGGAGCTGGGCTACCCCACCCCCAACCTGGCGGCGCGGGAGATGCTCCCGGTGAGCCTCCGCAACAACAAGATCGTGTACCCGCCCGCGGACGTGGTGGCCAGGAGCGAGTTCCAGGACGACGTGGGCCAGGCCGTGACCGTTTACGACGAGTACTGGAACCGCCTCAAGGCCGGGAACTAGCGCCGCGGCCCCAGGATGCATTCTGGTTTTTGAATAAGCATACTGCAATGCCCGCGTGTTAGATTGATTCGGCATGGCGTAGCCTTTTGCGGGCGCGACATGAGCAAGCCCCGGCGACGAAGGAAGACGAGGCGGCCCCCCCGGGCCGCCTCTTTTTTTTGCCGCCGGTCGCGGGCGGCCCCCCCCTCGCAGCCGGGGAAGGAGGGCGCCTGGGGCTCCCGTGCCGGAGCCCCGCCGGATGAAGGGTCGTAGCGGGGCGGAGGGAATGCTTTTTGATTGACTATTTTTGTGGGTATTGTTTATTATTGCTACAAAAATCCTCTGCTTTCGCCGAATCATCTTGCCGGGCGTACCTTAAGGAGGTTGCAGCGATGTTCAAGAATATGAAGATGGCCATGAAGCTGTCCCTGGGTTTCGGAGTGATGGCGGTGCTCATCCTGGTGGTGGGCGGCTTCTCCTGGACCAGCCTGGAGAAGATCGGCCGCTCCACCCGCAACGTGGAGGAGTACCAGGGGATGCTCGACAGCCTGTTCCTCGCCAGGCAGCACGGCAAGGACTTTCTCATAACCACGGACGCGGCCCTGCCGCCCAAGGTGAGCGAGGCCGTGCTCAAGGTCCGGGACATCGCCCAGAAGGTCAGGCCCTCCTTCAGCGATCCCCTGGACATCAAGCTCCTGGACGACATCGCGTCCGGTGCGGTGCAGTACGATCGCGACTTCGCCCGCCTGGTGGGGGCCATCAACGTGGGCAAGGAGGTCTTCGCGGCCTGGGGCCAGCTGGGCGGCCGGTTCGCCGCCCTGTTCGACAAGGTGCGCAAGGAGTTCCTGGCCGACGCCGGAAGGGAGGTCCGCGACACGTTCAACGAGAAGGTGGCGCAGAACTTCCTGTCCCTGCGGGTGGCCGCGGTCTATTTCGCCAAGGACAAGAACGACGCCCGCTGGGAGGCGTTCCAGGCCGCGGTCAAGACCCTGGAGCAGGGCCTGGCCGCCTGGGACGGACTCCTGGGCAGCCAGACGGAGGCGCGGCGCGCCGCGGCCGAGATCAAGGGCGCGGTGGGCGAGTACCTCGACGCCGGGACGCGCTTCCACAAGGCCATCGGCGAGGAGCGCGAGGTCAACGGCGAACTGCTCCGCAACGCCTCCGCGCTGCAGAAGTCGGTGGCCGACGGCCTGGCCAGGCAGAAGGAGCTCATGGGGGCGGTGATCGGCAACACCCGGACCCTCATCATCTCCTGCATCGTCGTGGCGCTGCTGGTGGGCGTGGTCCTGGCCCTGGCCATCACCCGGGCCATCACCGGGCCGGTGAACAAGGGGGTGGCCTTCGCCAGCGCCATGGCCCAGGGCGACTTCACCCGGGACCTGGACATCGACCAGAAGGACGAGATCGGCACCCTGGCCTCGGCCCTGAACAACATGCTGCACAAGCTGCGGGAGGTGGTCTCCGAGGTCCAGGCCGCGGGCGAGAACGTGGCCTCGGGCAGCGAGCAGCTCTCGGCCTCCTCAGAGAATCTGTCCCAGGGCGCGACCGAGCAGGCCGCGTCAGTGGAGGAGGTGTCCTCCTCCATGGAGCAGATGACCTCCAACATCCGGCAGAATGCGGAGAACGCGGTCCAGACCGAGAAGATCGCGGTGCAGTCCGCCACCGACGCGGCCGCCGGCGGCCAGGCCGTGTCCGAGACCGTGGCGGCCATGAAGCAGATCGCCGAGAAGATCAGCATCATTGAAGAGATCGCGCGCCAGACCAACCTGCTGGCCCTGAACGCGGCCATCGAGGCGGCCCGGGCCGGGGAGCACGGCAAGGGCTTCGCGGTGGTGGCCGCCGAGGTGCGCAAGCTGGCCGAACGCTCGGGCTCCGCCGCGGCCGAGATCAGCGAGCTTTCGGCGCGCAGCGTGGCCGTGGCCGAGAAGGCCGGCGAGATGCTCACCAAGATGGTGCCGGACATCCGCAAGACCGCGGAGCTGGTGCAGGAGATCGCCGCGGCCAGCCGTGAGCAGGACGCCGGGGCCGAGCAGATCAACAAGGCCATCCAGCAGCTCGACCAGGTCATCCAGTCCAACGCCTCGGCCTCCGAGGAAATGGCCTCCACTTCCGAGGAGCTGTCCTCCCAGGCCGAGCAGCTGCAGGTCACCATGAGCTTCTTCCGGATCGCCTCGGGCAAGCGCCCGGCCCAGCATGCGGCCAGGCCGGCCAAGACCGTGGCGGCGCACCCCGCGGCTCCCCGGAAGCTGGCGGCCCGGGAGGAGAAGCCCAAGGCCCCGGCCGGGGGGCTGGCCCTGGACATGGGCGGCGACAGCGGCGACGAGGAGTTCGAAAGGTTCTAGAGGCGTGCGGGCAAGCCCGCCGCCGCATCCGCCATCCTCCACCCCTGCACGGCCGGCCGCCGCTCCCTC
>JBFMHA010000035.1:0-34224 GCA_040753075.1 Thermodesulfobacteriota bacterium | reverse complement strand
GGAAAACCAATGCAATCTGAGGTACGTTTCGCCATGGCGGATTTCTCGTAGATTTCATGTCTAGGCAACTGAAATCTATCACAAAACGAGACAATCCGCCATTCTTTTCGTGCAATATCCGGGCTAGGCACGGAACGCCTCGAGCCGCGAGGTTGCGGCCTCCATGAAAGGCCGAGAGCCTAGGCGGCGACCCCAAGCTTACTCTTGGCGAGGCTCACGACACCCTCGGAGTCCGCGAACTCATATCCCTTTTCCAACAACTTGGTTGTGTAGGATTTATTGTAAAAGAATGCCCAAAGGATGCCTGCAATACCCATGGAAACCAAATTCAGGATAATGACCAGTACGCCAGTGAGGATGTCACCCCTGAACAGCGCCGGGAATCCTCCGAAGAAAAACGTCGTCCAGCTGAAACCGAATAAACCTTTTTTCACGAGTCCTGATTGAGGATGCTTCAGCATGACAGCATTTGCCATTTCCTCACCCCCACTGTTGCAGTACGTCAACAAACTATGCAGGTTTGAAAAGCAACTCCTCGCAAGGGCGGCCTAGAAGCCAGCCTATTTAATCGTGTCAAAAAAAATCGATCATGTCAAGGCGCAAGCATATATTTATTTGCTCCTGCGTAGTTGCCAGCAAAACGCGGAGACCAAAACACATGCCGCGAGGTCGGAACGCGCGATTCTTCTCCCATCCTGCCTTTACCGTTGCAGCAAGATAGTATCCGGCTTCAGACAACCGCCCGGCGCAGCACGTCGAACTTGAGGAGCCAGCCCAGGCCGCGCAGGGCCAGGGCGGCTTCCCGGGCGTCGCGGGGGGCCAGGGCGTCCAGGGCCGCGGCCACGGTGGTCCCGCCCTGTTCCCGGGCCAGGACCAGGACCTGGTCCAGGGCCACGGGCGCAGCACGGTGGGACTCGCCGAAGCTGGTCATCCAGGTGCGGCGCAGGAGGGCCAGGCGCCCGGGCGCGGCGACGTCGCCCGGGACAAGACGGGTGTCGGGCGCGAGTTCGGCCGTGGCGTAGCCGGCAAAGGCCCGGAAGGGGTCGTCCAGCAGGCTGGACGCCGGCCCGCCGGACGGGACCGGGGCGATCTCGGACGCGGACTTTCGGATTTCTGCCAGTTCGGCCCACAGGGCCTCGTGCGCCGCCACCACCACCTTCCAGTCGAAGGCCTCCCTGGCCCGCGCCATGCCGCTCTCGCCCAGGCGGCGACGCAGGCCCGCATCCGTGGCCAGCATCCCGGCGAACTCGGCGCAGGCCGCCACGTCCACGGCCGTGGCCATGGCCGCGTGGCCCACGTAGGTGGAGTAGTTGAGCGCGTCCGCGGCGTAGTCCGCGGCCAGGTCAGGGCCGCCGCCCGGCCCGGGCGCAATGGCGGGGACCAGGAACCCGTCCCGGCCGTGCCGCACCGTGTCGCGGTAGCCGTCCCAATCCGCCCCAAGCACCGGCAGGCCCGCGGCCATGGCCTCGATGGGGGTGAGCCCGAAGGTCTCCTGCAGGTTGTCCGGCAGGGACACGAAGAAGTCCGCCGCGGCCCAGGCCTCGTCCGCGACCCGCTCCGCGCGGCCGTTGAGGAACACGCTGCGCACCGAGGGGCAGAAGGCGGCCGGGGCCTCCAGGAAGGCCTGCTTCTCCTTCTCGTTCTCGAACCAGCCCACGTGCAGCAGCCACAGCCGGCCGCCCTGCTCCGCCACCCGGGCCGCGACCCGCTCCAGAGCAAGGTACATGGGGACAGGATGGGCCTTGGCGTAGAAGATGAGCCGGCCGAAGAACAGGGCGGCCACGTCGTTCTCGGCCATGCCCAGGTCCGCGCGCAGCCGGGCGCGGCGCTCCGGGTCGCGGCCCCGCGCCGCGAAGTCCGCGCTGTCCACGCCCAGGGGGATCACCGGCAGCCGCACCGGGCAGGCAGGCCGCGCCCCCACCCGAGACTCCAGGTAGCCGGCGTGGTCCTCCAGCACCCGCTCCACCACCGTCCTGGCCGCGGCGGACGTGCAGACGAGCGCGTCCCAGGGCTGCACCGGCGCGGTGAGCAGGCCGGCCAGGGAGGCGAGCGCCTCCCGGCTGCACAGGGTGTGCACCAGGCCGGTGACGGACCAGCCCCGCTGGCCGGCGTGGCGGCGCACCCAGGCCTGCTCCCCCAGTCCGGGCATGGGCAGGTGCAGGGCCCCCACCCCGGCCAGGGCCGCGGCGTCGCCCGGCCGCACCCAGACCGCGGCCTTTCCCTGCCGGTTGTGGGGCGCTATCCGCTGCCGGAAATCGTCGAAATGCCGCGGGGTGTCGGCATGGCAGAAGAGAGCGCCGGCTGCGCCGTGGCGCACCAGCCCCTGGAGCATCCCGGCGCCGGCCGAGTGCCGGCCCATGAGCCGCCGCCCCCCGGTGTCGAAGCCTTCGGGCCGGTAGTAGAGAGCCGCAGTGGCGACCATGCCCCTCCCCGCGCCCGGACTCGGGATGCCCTTCGCCGGACGCTCCGGCCCTGATAGCCCGGAGGGCCTCAAATGAAAAGTCCGCGCTCCCGGACAGATGGCGCCTCCTGCCTGAGGAGGCGCCATCTGCCGGACAGCGCGGGCGTCCGTCCTGAGGAGCGCGGGTCAGCTCCGGATCGTGAACCTGGACTCGAGCGCCTCCAGCTTCTTGACGATGCCGCCGTACTCCAGCTCGCTGTAGGGCAGCATGGCGCTGCCGAAGAAGCCCTGCCGCCGGATCTCGGTGGCCTTCTCGGACACCCGGTCCCGCACGTGGTCCCAGTAGGGATGGTTGAAGGCGTCCACGGACTCGGTGAGCCGCCCCTTGTGCACGCAGTAGGCGGCGCAGGAGACGATGGGCGGGCCGTCGAAGAAGGAGATGCTGCTGGACTGGCGCACCGGCATCAGGGGTCCGGTGTGGCTGCCGCGCATGAAGCCGGACACGTAGGGGCCGATGGAGTAGGGTCCCAGTATCTCCCCGGTGGCCGGGAAGCTCCCCTGCACCCGAACCAGGAGGATGGGATCGTCCTTGCCGGTATACACCCCGGCGATGTTGTGCAGCCGGGTGGTGCTGACCGCCGCCGCCTGCTCCCCGGTCTCCCGGGAGTAGATCCCTTCGACCACGAAGCGTTCGGGATCGCGCAGCAGGGCCGCGATGTCGTAGAGCTCCTCCGGCGCGTTGAGGGTGATCACCTTGTCCGCATTGGTGTACGACACGTCCATGATGTCGAAGCGGAAGCCCTTGAACATGCCCGGGGAGAGCATCAGCCCGGAACAGAACATGGGGTCGGCGAAGCCCAGATACAGCGCGAGGTTGTACGCCCCGGGATCGGTCTTGTCCGCCGCGAAGAACAGGAACGGCTCGTGGGTCCGCTCCTCGAACTCCATCTCGGCCACCGCCGGCCCCAGCCCCCTCACGTTCCCGGCGAAGGCGTCCTTGAGCAGGTCCTGGCCCGCGCCGTACAGCCCCTGATCGAAGGCGATGTCGGTGCCGGCCTTGAAGGCGTCCCAGGCCAGCCGGTGCACGTCGGGATCGCCCACGCCCTTGCGGTGGGTGCACAGGATGGCGATGTCGTCGCCGGTGTAGCTGACCCGATGATCGATGAGCAGGCCCTCCTGGTTCTGCCGGATGAACTCCCCCACGGCGTCCATCAGCCGGCGGCTCGGCTGAATATGCCCGCCCACGCTGCCGATGTCGGCCTTGATCGCGGTCAAGGTGGTGCGCATGGCCCTGCCTCCTGGTGAATGGGTTTTCAGACCGGAGATACACCAATTTCAGCGTTGGTGTAAACTCGCCGCGCACGAAAGGGGGCAAGCTGAGGCCGCGCGCCGGGGGCTTCGCCTTGTATTCGCCAACCAGGTGCTTTATGGTTCCTGCGTCAAGCCCGCAGGCTGCTCCCGGTCGAGGGCCGCTAGCCAGCACAGGAACCCGCACATTCGGAGACGATCATGACCAAGTCCAAGAATTCCGTTGAAGGCTGCACGGAAATCCAGAGTCTGGGACCGGCCAGGATTCCGAATCCCGTCTCGTTCTCCAAGTTCGTGGCCGACGGCGCCAAGGCCGAGATACCGTATTCCGAACGCGCCGAGGACAGCCTGGATGAAACCAAGCGGCTCAAGTTCGAACTGGCCGGACCCCGGGAGCACGTCTATTTCGACACCTCCAAGACCAAGCTGGCGGTGGTCACCTGCGGCGGCCTCTGCCCGGGCATCAACGACGTAATCCGCGCCATCGTCATGGAGGCCTACCACAGCTACAAGATCGTCTCCGCGGTGGGCATCCGTTTCGGCCTGGAGGGGTTCATCCCCAAATACGGGCATCCCATCTGGGAGATGTACCCGGACAACGTGGGCGACATCCACCTCTTCGGCGGCACGGTGCTGGGCTCGTCCCGCGGACCCCAGCCCTCGGACGAGATCGTCGACGCCCTGGAGCGCATGAACATCAACGCCCTGTTCATGATCGGCGGGGACGGGACCCTGAAGGCGGCGAACCGGATCCACCAGGAAATCACCAAGCGCAAGCTGAAGATCTCGGTCATCGGCATCCCCAAGACCATCGACAACGACATCAGCTTCGTGTTCCAGTCCTTCGGGTTCGACACCGCGGTGGAAAAGGCCACCGAGGCCATCCAGTGCGCCCATACCGAGGCCACCGGAGCCTACAACGGCATCGGCATGGTCAAGCTCATGGGCCGCGAATCAGGCTTCATCGCGGCCCAGGCAACCCTGGCCCTCAAGGAAGTCAATTTCGTGCTCGTGCCCGAATCCCCCGTGGAGCTGGACGGCCCCGACGGCCTGCTGCTCGCCCTGGAAAAGCGCCTGGCCAAACGCAAGCACGCGGTCATCGTGGTCGCCGAGGGCGCGGGGCAGGGACTCTGCGACGCCTCCGGCAAGAAGGACGCCTCGGGGAACCCGGTGCTCGGCGACATCTGCGACATCCTGCGCACCCGGATCAAGGAGCATTTCGCCGCGCGGGGCATCCCCCACACCCTCAAGTTCATCGACCCCAGCTACATCATCCGCTCGGTGCCGGCCAACGCCAACGACCGGATCTACTGCGGCTTCCTGGGCCAGCACGCGGTGCATGCGGCCATGGCCGGCAGGACCGGCCTGGCCATCAGCAAGATGCGCGGCCACTATGTTCACCTGCCCTTCTCCCTGGTCACCGGGGAGCGCCGCCGGATCGACCTCCAGTCCGACTACTGGCGGGCGGTGATGGGATCCACCGGACAGCTGACCTACCGCAGGAAGCCCGAGCAGGACGGCTCCGACGCCTGCTGAGGAATCCGCCCGAGCCGAGACCCCATGCCCTCGCTGCACCATTTCCCGGACCGCCACGTGACCGTGGACCGGCGCGACGGCCAGTACCTGAGCTTCCCGGACGTGGCCCTGGCCCGGGACGGCCGCCTGCTGTGCGCCTACCAGCAGTCCGACCAGCACGTGGCCAGGCGCCGCGCCCTGCTCCTGGCCGAGAGCCGGGACCAGGGCGCGACCTGGACCCGGCCCCGGGTGCTCAACGCCTCGGCCGGCCACTGCCCTCGCTTCACCGTGCTGGAGGACGGCGAGATCCTGCTCATGGAGGACCACGCCAACTCTCTCTACCACTCTCTGGACCACGGCGCGGCCTTTGCCGCCCACCCCGCGTCCGGCATCGCGCACAGCATGCAGGACAGGATCCTGCCCCTGGGGGGAGACCGCTTCTTCACCACCGGCCACAACCACCGCGGAACCCATCCCCAGCCCTATACCCGCCAGGCCCCTTCGGAGCAGATGGGCTACGTCTCGGACAACCGCGGCATCTCCTGGACTCCGCTCTCGGTCCTGGCCAGCGAGCGCAACCTGGTGCTCTGCGAGGCGTCGGCGGCCCGCCTGCCCGACGGCCGGATCCTGGCCCTGCTGCGCGAGAACTCCGGGGTGTTCGAGCCCATGTACCGGGTGGAGAGTTCCGACGAGGGCCGCACCTGGAGCGATCCCGCACCCACCCCGCTCATCGGCCACCGGCCCACCCTGGGCCTGACCCGGGACGGCCGGCTCCTGGTGACCTACCGCAACGTGGGCCCCGACGGAGGCGCCGCGGCCTGGATGGGCGGCCTGGAGGACCTGGACGACTTCCGGGTGCACGGCCTGGCCCGGAACCCCGGCAACCCCCGGCTCACCGGACAGGGCCTGGTCATCGCCACCCGGCAAGGATTCCCGACCCGGCAGCGGCCGGACGCCGACGCGGCCATCTATGTCCTGCGCCCCATCACCGACCCGGAGCGGGCCACCGCCGACCTCACGGTCCGGGTCAAGACCGAGGGCGGCGGGGAGAACGCGGCCGCGGCGCACCTGGGCCTGTGGTGGCGCATCCTGCCCGACCGCCTGGTCCCGGCCCGGGACGACCGTCCGGACATCCCCCTGGCCCCGGGCTTCCATGACCTGCGCTTCCGGTACAAGGGCGGGGCGGTGACGGTTTACGTGGACAACGAACGCCGCGCCCGGATCCCGGTGGAGCCATCGGCCGCGGCCCGGCGCATCCTCTTCGGCAACGCGCCGGGCGAGGGAGGCCATGCAGGCAGGAGCGTGTGGCGCTCGGCCTCCCTGACCGTGGACGAACCCCGGCAGGGCCGCAAATACGCCTGGGCCTGGGACCACACCCGGGGCCTGCCCGACGCCTGGGCGCGCGGACACGTGCTGGAGCTGGCCAACGGCCGGCAGGCCAACCCCGGGGACTACGGCTACTCGGGGTGGACGGAACTGCCCGACGGCCGCTTCTTCTGCGCCTACCACCACGCCGACGGCGCGGAGCCCGGCTATGCCGAGGGCCGCTCCGCCCACATCAGGGGAACATGGTTCACGGCCGACGACTTCTCCGCCTAGCGGCCCTGGCGCTCTGGGCCGGGATGGCGCTCTCGGCGAGCCCGGCCGCGGCCGACACCCCGCTGGCCCATGCGGCGGCGGGAGGGGAGGAGCGCGTGCTGGTGCTCCTGCCGGCCCAGGACTACCGGGCTCCGGACATCGAGGTCCTGGCCGGCGATTCGCCTCGGGTGGTGGTCGACTTCAGCGGCATCCCGGCCTGGGGAGGGCCGGCGGTCCTGGAGGTGGACTCGCCCCTGCTGCGCCGGGTCCGGGCCTGGCTGCACAGCGACGAACGGCGCCTGCGGGTGGTGCTGGACCTGGCCGCGGACCCCTCCGGCCTGCTGGTCAGCCATACCTACGAGCCCGAAAACGGCGCGGTCCGGGCGGCCATCATCCTGCTCCCCGCCGGGCCGCGCCAGGAATGAGGCCGCAAGGCGGGCTCCGCCCGGGACGGCCCCCCGCCCCCATCTTTTTCCTTGAGAATGCCGGGGGGATACCGCGCCCTGGCCGCTGAGGCCCTTTACCCAGGTCCGGTTTTCAGGTACGCCCCTGCCTCCCCCAGTCCTTTTTCAGCGAGTCCGCCATGCATTCCATCTGCGTCTTTCTCGGCTCCAATCCCGGCTTCGACTCCCGCTTCGCCCAGGCCGCCCGGGCCATGGGCGAAGAACTGGCCCGGCGCGGCCTGACCCTGGTCTACGGCGGCTCCAACGTGGGGCTCATGGGCCTGCTGGCCAACGCTGTCCTGGCCGCCGGGGGCAAGGCCGTGGGGGTCATACCCGAGGCCCTCAGGGACAAGGAGATCGCCCACCCCGGCCTCACCGAACTCCACGTGGTGGGCTCCATGCACGAGCGCAAGGCGCTCATGGCCGAGCTGTCCGACGCCTTCGCCGCCCTGCCCGGCGGCATGGGCACCCTGGAGGAGCTCTGCGAGGTCCTCACCTGGGGCCAGCTCGGGTTCCACGCCAAGCCCTGCGGCATCCTGAACGTCAACGGCTACTACAAGGGACTGGCCCTGTTCCTGGAGACCATGGTGCAGAACGGGTTCCTGCACCCGGACCACCGGGACATGCTGCAGGCCGCCGACTCCCCGGCCGGACTCCTGGACGCCTTCGCCGCCTACGTCCCGCCCCGGTCCAAGAAATGGCTCTCCGCGCGGGATCTCTGAGCCGGCGTTGACAACGGCCCGATGCGGCATAGCTTGTAGGAACGGATTCGAGACCCCGGCACCATGCGCATGATGCTCTTCGCCCTGGCGGCGCTCTTCGCGGCCATCCTGCTTCCGGCCACCGACGCCCTGGCCTGGGGGCCCGGGGTGCACCTGGCTGTGGGCGACTACCTGCTCAAGAACCTGGACCTGCTGCCCTCCATGGCGGCCCAGATCCTGGCCGCGGATCCCCGGGCATTCCTCTACGGCGCCCTGTCCCCGGACATCTTCCTGGGCAAGGGCAGCCGGGTGAAGCCCGCGCACAGCCACAACTGGGCCACGGCCCGCGCGGTGCACGACCAGGCCGACACCGTCCACCTGGCGGCCCACTCCCTGGGCTACCTCACCCACCTGGCCGCGGACGTGGTGGCCCACAACTACTACGTGCCCAACCTGCTGGCGGCCATGCCCGTGGGCGGCCGGCTGCCCCACGTGTACCTGGAGATGCAGGCCGACGCCTGGGTGGACTGGAACGCCTCCTTCGCCCGGGGGCTCCTGGCCTGCGATGCGGAGCCCGCTGACTGGTCCATGGTCCGGGCCACGGGCAAGAACCGCTCCCTGTTCCTGCTGCGCAAGCACCTGTTCTGCCGGAGCTTCCGGCTCTGGGAATCGTCCCTGTCCGAGCGCTCCCTGCGCCTGGCCGACCGCCGCCTGCCCCTGCTCGGCAACCGGGAGCTCCTGCACAGCATGTTCGACCTGGCCCTGGACCTGGCCACCCACGTGCTCCAGGACCCGGACGACTCCCCGGCCTACGACTTCGACCCCATCGGCAGCCGCAACCTGCGCCGGGCCGGCAAGCTGGCCCGCTCCCTGCGCCGGGCCTGGCGGCGCGACGCGGAACTGGCCTTCCCGGTGGCCCCCCGCCTCCTGGACCTGCACGAATCCATGCGCGACGCGGACCGGGAGCGCCCCCAGCCGCTCCCGGCCCGGGAGGCGGTGCGGCAGTGAATCCGGTGCGCGGCGCAGCCCGCTACCTGGCGGCCACGCCCCTGCCCCACCTGGCGGCCGGGCTGTGCCTGGCCGCGGCCTGCGCCCTGGCGCTCCTGGCCCTGCACCTGCTCGAAGCGCACCCCCTGGAGGCCGCGGCCCTGGGATTCATGGCCGCGGGCTGGACCGGCCTGGGCCTGGTGGCCCTGGCCGACGGCCTGGCCCGCTACCGGGAGTTCCTGCGCCTGCAGCGGATGCTGGCGCACTACGGGTTCCGGCCCCGCATCCTGCGCCACGCGGCCGGCTCGCGCTGCCAGCGCGACGCGGCGCTGGCCGCCGCGGCCGAGGCCGGCTGCCGCGACGAGGCCGCGGCGTACTTCCGCAGCCTGGGCTACACCCCGCTCCGCCTGGTCCCGGACCGGGTGGCCGCCGCCCCGCTGCTCCTCCTCGATCCGGCCTTCGTGGCCCGGACCTTCCTCCCGCGCAGAGAAAGAAACCGCCGCGCCGGCTGAGCCGTCCCGGATATTGAGGACAAGCCGTGCACGTCTACGCCGACGCCGACGCCCTGCCCACTCCCATCAAGGAGATACTCTTCCGCGCAGCCCAACGCCTGCGCATGGGCCTTACCCTGGTGGCCAACAAGACCCTGGCCGTGCCCGAGTCCGAGTTCATCAGCGCCCTCAGGGTGGGCCAGGGCTTCGACGTGGTGGACGCGGCGATCGCGGAGCGCGTGGCCCCCGGCGACCTGGTCGTCACCGCGGACATCCCCCTGGCCGCCCAGGTCATCGCCAAGGACGCCCACGCCCTGAGCCCCCGGGGCGAGGTGTTCAGCAAGGACAACATCCAGGGCCGCCTGGCCATGCGCAACCTGCTCTCGGAGCTGCGCGACGGCGGCGTAGTGACCGGGGGGCCCGCGCCCCTGAACCGGCGGGACATCGAGAGTTTCGCGAACCAGTTCAACCAGATGGCGAACCGGCTCCGCAACGGATGAGCCGGCCGGGGCCCACCGCCCGGGCCCGCGGCTGCGGCATGCCCCCTGGCTACTGCATGGGAATCACGTATTCCTTGGCGAAGCGGCGGAAGGTTTCCCGGTGCCAGTCGTGGAGGTCCGCGGCGTCCGCGGCGTAGGTGAGGACCACGAACACCCGGGCCTGCTCGGCGATGGCCACCGTGGTGCGGGGGCCGTAGCCGTCGGCGAAGAGGTCCAGGGTGCGGGCCGCGAAGTTCTTGGCGAAGGGGATGTCCAGGCCCCAGGAGGCGGCATACTGCTCGCCGCGGCGGGCCTTGAAGCGGTTGATCTCGGCCTGCCACAGGTCGTTCAGGGTGGTGTCCGAGCGGAACACCACCCGCACCCGGATGGACACCGGGGCCGCGGCCGGCTCGCTCAGCTCCGGCGTGAGCAGGGCGCGCACGTCCGCATCGCTGTCATCCTTGAAGAAGAAGCACCACCCGCTGGGCGCGGTCAGCATGTACCCGAACCCCGGCCCGGTCACGGCCCCGCCGTCGGTGCATTCCGGGTCCCTGGCCAGGCCCGGGGAAGCCAGCAGAACCAGCGCCGCAGCGGCCAGAAGAATCCTTCGCATGGCCCTTACTCCCCGATGATCTTGACGAGCACCCGCTTCTTTCTTCTCCCATCGAACTCGCCGTAGAATATCTGCTCCCAGGCGCCGAAGTCCAGCCGGCCCTCGGTCACCGCCACCACCACCTCGCGGCCCATGATCTGGCGCTTCAGGTGGGCGTCGGCGTTGTCCTCGCCCACGTTGTGGCGGTAGCCGCTCACCGGCTCGTGGGGGGCGAGCTTCTCCAGCCAGACCTCGTAGTCGTGGTGCAGGCCGCCCTCGTCGTCGTTGATGAACACGCTGGCCGTGATGTGCATGGCGTTGACCAGGCACAGGCCCTCGCGGACGCCGCTCTGGCGCAGGGCCTCCTCCACCTGGGGGGTGATGTTCACGAAGCCCCGGCGGGACGGGACGTTGAACCACAGTTCCTGGCGGTACGATTTCATGGGCTCCTCCCGGCTCCTTGCCGGCTTGTACGCCGCCTGGCCCCTCCTGGGCAAGCCGCCTGCGGGCCACGGCCCGCTCCCATTGCCTCCTCCGCGCCGGAAATGTATGAAGTGCAGTGCGCCGGGACCTCATCCCCGGCGCGGAGCCCGCATGGACCACACCCCGACCTCCCGCCCCGCCCCGCCCTGCCCGGATGCCGCGGCCATCGGCCGGGCGCGGCTTTTCCTGGCCGGGCTCATGGAGGAGTGACCCGTGGACTTCGCCGCCCTCTCTCCCGTGCTCCAGGCCCTCCTGGCCACCCTGTTCACCTGGGGCGTCACCGCCCTGGGCGCGGCCGTGGTGTTCCTGACCCGGGACGTGTCCCGCAAGGTCCTGGACGTGATGCTCGGGTTCGCGGCCGGGGTCATGATCGCGGCCAGCTACTGGTCGCTCCTGGCCCCGGCCATCGAGATGTCCGCGGACCTGGGGCGCTGGTCCTTCGCGCCCGCCCTGGCGGGTTTCGTGTCCGGCGCGGCGTTCCTGCGGCTGGTGGACCGGTTCCTGCCCCACCTGCACCTCAACGCCCCGCGCAGCGAGGCCGAGGGCGTGCCCGTGGACTGGCAGCGCAGCGTGCTCCTGGTGCTGGCCATCACCCTGCACAACATCCCCGAGGGCCTGGCCGTGGGCGTGGCCTTCGGGGCCGTGGCCGCGGGCCTGCCCTCGGCCGACCTGGCCGGGGCCGTGGCCCTGGCCATCGGCATCGGCATCCAGAACTTCCCGGAGGGGACCGCGGTGTCCGTGCCCCTGCGCCGGGCGGGCATGAGCCGCCTCAAGAGCTTCTGGTACGGCCAGCTCTCGGGCGTCGTGGAGCCCGTGGCCGGGGTCCTGGGCGCCTTCGCGGTGCTGGCGGCCCGGCCGATCCTGCCCTACGCCCTGGCCTTCGCCGCCGGAGCCATGATCTTCGTGGTGGTGGAGGAGGTCATCCCCGAGTCCCAGTCCTCGGGCTTCGGCGACCAGGCCACCATGGGGACCATTCTCGGGTTCGCGGTGATGATGACCCTGGACGTGGCCCTGGGATGACCGCCGTGCGCCGCATCCTGCCTCCCCTCCTCCCGGCCCTCCTGTTCGCGGCCCTGCTCCTCGCGGCCCTGCTCCCGGGCGCGGCGGCGGCCTTCACCGACCTGCCCTCCCCCCGGGACCCGGCGGACGCCGTCGCCGGCCAGTGGCTGGAGCGCATGAGCCTGGAGGAGAAGGTCGGCCAGATCTTCATGGTCTCCTTCGAGGGCGCGACCCTGTCCCCCCTGGCCCAGGAGCTCCTGGGCCGCTGGCGCGCGGGGGGCGTCGCCCTGTTCTCCCGGGTGGGCAACGTGCAGGACCCGGAGCAGGTGGCCCGGCTCGCGGCCGAGGCCCGGCGCATGGCCTCGCCCCTGGACCGGGGGCCGGGACTATTCGTGGCCGTGGACCAGGAGGGCGGCGCGGTGGCCCGGCTCACCAAGGGCTGGACGGTCATGCCCCCGGCCATGCTCCTGGGCGCTTCCGGCGACCCGGACACCGCCCGCCGCGCGGCCCGGATCACCGCCCGCGAACTGCTGGCCGTGGGCATCAACGTGAACCTGGCCCCGGTGCTGGACGTGAACGTGAACCCGGACAACCGGGCCATCGGCACCCGCTCCTACGGCTCGGACCCCGAGGCCGTGGCCCGCTTCGGCCTGGCGGCCATGGCCGGCGCGGCCGAGGAAGGGGTGCTGCCCGTGGCCAAACATTTCCCGGGGCACGGGGACACGGACGTGGACTCCCACGCCGACATGCCCCTGCTGTCCCACTCCCGGGAGCGGCTGGAGGCGGTGGAGCTCCTGCCCTTCCGCCGGGCGGTGCGCGCCGGGACGCCGGCCATCATGACCGGCCACCTGGCGGTCCCGGCCCTGGACCCCGCAGGCCTGCCGGCCACCCTGTCCCCGACGATCCTGGGACTCCTGCGGGAGATGGGCTTCGACGGGCTCATCGTCACCGACTCCCTGGGCATGGGCGCCCTGGCCCGGCGCATGACTCCGCCGGAAGCCGCCCTGGCCGCGTTCAAGGCCGGGGCCGACATCCTGCTCTTCGGCGCGGACCGGGACTTCGACCCCCGCGACCAGGTGCGGGCCGTGGCCCGGCTTCTGGAGGCGGCCCGCTCCGGGGAGGTTCCGGCCGAGCGCCTGGACGCCTCGGTGCGGCGCATCCTGCGGGCCAAGGCCCGCTTCGGGATCAAGGGCGACAGCGGCGCGAACCCGGCCCGGGCCCGCGCCGCCTGCGCCACCCCGGAACACCTCGCCGCGGCCCGGGACCTGGCCGGGGCCGGCCTGACCGTGCTCCGCCCGGCCCCGGGGCTGCTGCCCTTCGCCCCGACCGACCGCATCCTGGTCCTCTGGCCGGGCGGATACCAGGGCCTGGAGGCGTTCTGCGCCGGGATCAACCCCAATCTCTCCCTGCGCATCCTGCCCCTGGACCCCGGCGAGGAGGACATCGCCGCGGCGGTGCGCGAGGCCCGCGAGGCCCGGGGCGTGGTGCTGCTGGCCTCCCGCCCCGACCGCCGGCCGGGCCAGGCCGCGCTGGGCCGAGCCTTGCCGGGGGACCGCCTGGTGGCGGTCTCCCTGGCCGAGCCCCAGGAGCTCGCCCTGTTCCCGGACGCGGCCGGCCTGATGGTGGCCTATGGAGCAAACCCCTGCGTCCTGGAGGCCCTGGCCCTGGCCCTGCACGGCCAGGGGCCGGCCGCAGGTCGGCTGCCCGTGGCCCTGCCCAGGCCGGACGAAAAATTCCAGGAGAACCGCGGCGGTTGATTCCCCCCGGACGAATTGGTAAGAGACGAATTTCGCGGTACTCCGCTAAAGGATATACCCAATGAACGTGAAAGAAGACGCCAAGGTAGTGAAGCCGTTCCTGCACGCGGTGGAGAACGTCATCTCCACCATGGCCATGGTCGAAGTGAAGGCCGGCAAGCCCTACATGAAGCGCGACAACGTGGCCTGCGGCGACGTGAGCGGCATCATCAGCATGTCCGGCGACCGCAACGGCACCATCTCCGTGACCTTCTCCGAGGCGGCCATCAAGGTCATCGTGTCGAACATGCTGGGCGAGCAGATCACCGAGATGAACCAGGACGTGAAGGACGCGGTGGGCGAGCTGACCAACATGATCTCAGGGCAGGCCCGGCGCGGGCTGGCCGAGATCGGCATGACCATGAACGGCGGCATCCCCACGGTCATCACCGGCAAGGACCACTCCATCTCCCACATCTGCAAGGACCCGCTCCTGGCCATCCCCTTCGAAACCCCCAACGGCCCCTTCACCGTGGAAGTCTCCCTGGAGTAGCCCGGCGCTTGAAACCCCCGCGACGGCCGGGTCGCCGCCGACACGCCGCTCCCCCGCGCATCTCCACGGGAGCGCCGCCGCCCTGCGCCGTCAGGATCGAAGACGCGCCGATGCCCCCGGGACATCGGCGTTCTTTTTTCCACGCCTTGCTCCCGAGGATGAAGAAGAGCCCGCGGATCAACGGCCTGCCGGTTTTCTGACCGCCACCCCGCATTTTTCTGCTCCCGGGTGTTGTGCCGAGCCCCGGGAGAAGATAGCATGACGCTCGATTCCCTAAGCATTCCCTTCTGCTGGGATAATCCGGAATGCGGAGGTCCGCCATGGCCAAGACCGTCAAGATCCTCGGCATGGTCCTCGGCGCGCTGGTCGTGCTCGTGGTCCTGGCCGCGCTCATCCTGCCCCGGGTCGTCAATCCCAACGCCTACAAGACCAAGATCGCGGAACTGGTGCGCGAGCGCACCGGCCGCACCCTGACCTTCGGCGGCGACCTCTCCCTGTCGGTGTTTCCCTGGCTGGGGGTGCGCACCGGGGCGCTGGCCCTGTCCAACGCCCCGGGCTTCGGCGACGCGCCCTTCGCCGCGGTGCAGGAGGCGGACGTGCGGGTCAGGCTGCTCCCCCTGCTCTCCCGCGAGGTGGAGGTGGACACCGTGGTGGTGCGCGGCCTCGCCCTGAACCTGGCCCGGGATTCCCGGGGCAAGGGCAACTGGGAGGACCTGGCCGGGACCAAGCCGCCCGCCGCGTCCGAGGTGAAGGAGGAGACCCTGGGCGAGGCCCGGCCCAAGACGGACAAGGGACCGCGGATCGCGGCCCTGGCCGTGGGCGGGGTCCGGGTGGAGAAGGCCGCCATCACCTGGGAGGACCGCGCCGCGGGGCAGAAGGCGGCGCTCAAGGACCTGGACCTGGCCACCGGCCTGGTGACTCCGGGCAGGCCCGTGGACATCGCCTTCTCCACCGGCCTGGAGTCCACGGCCCCCAAGCTGGCCGGGACCGTGCGCCTCAAGGCCCGCGCCGAATACGCGCCCGAGGCCCAGAAGAGCGCCCTCTCCGGCCTGACCCTGGACGTCGACCTGGCCGGCGAGGACCTGCCCGGCGGCAAACTGGCCGCCAGCCTGGCCGCGGACCTGACCATGGACTACGCCAAGCATCGGCTGGACGTGGCCAACCTGAAGCTCGCCGCCCTGGGCCTCAACCTCTCGGGCAAGGCCGCGGTGGACAACCTGCCCGCGGCCCCGGCCGCGGCCGTGGAGATCAACCTGGCCGAGTGCAACCCGCGCCAGGTCCTGGCCGCCCTGGGCCAGGCCGCGCCCGCCCTGGCGGACGACAAGGCCCTGACCCGGCTGGCCGCGACCCTCACCCTCAAGGCCTCGGCCCAGCGGGTGGACGCGCCCAGCCTGAAGCTCTCCCTGGACGACACCGCCCTCACCGGCAAGGCCGCGGCCTGGGACTTCTCCCGGCCCGCGGTCAGCTTCGACCTGTCCGCGGACGCCCTGGACCTGGGCCGATACCTGCCGGCCGAAGGCAAGACGCCGGCCAAGGGCGAAGAAAAGGAAGCCAAGAAGCCGGCCCCCGGCGAGAAGGGCGGCAAGACGGAACCCGAAGCCGGCCTGCCCAAGGACAGGCTCCGCGCCCTGCTCCTGGACGGCTCGCTCCAGGTGGGCGCGCTCAAGGTCTACGGGGCCCGGCTCACGGACATGACCGTCAAGGTCACGGCCAAGGACGGGGTGGTCAGGATGTCGCCCTTCACCGCCTCGCTCTACGGCGGCCGGGTCAGGAGCGACCTGACGGCGGACATGAGCCGGAATCTGACCCGCTCCACCCTGGGCCTGGACCTGCAGGACGTCCTCCTGGGAGACCTGCTCCAAGAGGTGCTGGGCGACGACAAGGCCACGGGCGCGGCCCAGCTCAAGCTGGACCTCTCCGCCGACGGCGAGGACCCCAAGAGCCTGGTCCGCAGCCTGGACGGCCTGGCCAGCTTCGCCCTGCGGAACGGGGTGATCAAGGGCTTCCAGGTCATTCCCAAGGCGGTACTCGAGCAGGCCTCGGCCAACGACCCCAAGAAGCGGGTGGAGACCGCGGAGAAGCAGCAGGCGTTCAAGGACATCACCGCCACCTTCAAGATCAAGGACGGGGTGGCCCGCACCAGCGACCTCACGTTCCTGGCCGACCACCTCAAGGTGACCGGCTCGGGCCTGGCGGACCTGGGCAAGGAGGCGGTGAACTGCAAGATCAAGGCGGACCTCACCGGCGCGCCGGTGATTCCCTTCACCGTGACCGGTCCCTTCGACAACGTGTCGGCCTCCCTGGACACGGCGGAGTTCGTGAAGGGCCTGGCCCTGGGCGTGGTCAAGCTGCCGGCCGAGGTGGGCAAGGGAGCGTTGGACGTGGGCAAGGGCGCGCTGGAGGGCATCGGCAAGGGCCTGGGCTCCATCTTCGGCGGCGACAAGAAGGACGAGAAGAAGCAGTAGGCCGGCCGGGCCAACCACACCCTCGCGGGGCGTTGCGGCCGCATGGCCAGCGCCCGGCAAAAACCCTTAGTTTTTTTTGCCCCAAACTCCGCTCAGATCCGGCCCGCGCCTCGACAGCGCCGATGCGGCCGCATGGTCAGAGCCCGACAAAAAAACCTTTGGTTTTTTTGTCCAAAAATCCGCGCAGATCCGGCCCGCGCCTCAACAGTGCCGATGCGGCCGCATGGTCCAGTGCCCCAGCGGCACCTGGATGGCGTGGAAATCGCCGTGCAGGTCCGCGCAGAGCACGAGCTGGCCCGTGGCGTCGCACCAGTAGACCTCCTCGGACAACCCGGCCATGATCCCCGCCATGCGGCGGGGGATGTCGGCCGGGCGCGGCACGTAGCGGCTCAGCATGCGACAGGCGATGCGGCCGATGCTCTGCATGGCCTCCACCGAGAGGAGGATGTCCTCCATATCCAGGGCGTGCAGGGACTTCTCCTCCAGGCCCAGGGCCTCGGCGGCGCGTGACTTGTAGACGTGGCCCCGCTCCAGTGCTTCGGCTGTGGCGGTATTCATGGGGACCTCCTGTAGCCTTCCTTCCTGCCCTGACCCTAGCTAATTCCGTGCCAAAAACTCGGATATCGCCCGGCCGGAACGGACCGGCCAGAGGCCGTTTTCCCAGCCCCTTGATTCGCCTTGATTCCTGCGCCCCCCTGGGGCATTGAACCGGATGCGGCCTCCGCCCGAACCGGGCGGTTCTTGCCTGCCGAATCCACACGCAAGGAATGTGCATGGCCCTCCGTGGTTATTTTTTTGTCCTGCTGGCCGCCGTGTGCTGGGGCATCACCGGCCCGTTCGCCAAGCTGGCCTTCAGCCAGGGCGTGCAGCCCCTGGAGGTGGCCTTCTGGCGCTGCGCCCTGGGCTTCGCGCCCTTCACCCTCCAGGCCCTGCTCCACCCGGACCGTGCAGGGCTGCGCCTGGCCCCCCGGGACCGCGGCCCCATGCTGGCCTTCGCCCTGCTCTGCGTGGCCGGGTTCTACGGGGTGTACCAGTTGGCCATCGCCGCCGGCGGCGCGGCCCTGGCCTGCGTGCTCATGTACACCGCCCCGGCCTTCGTGGCCCTCATGGCCTGGCTGGTGCTGGGCGAGAGCATGACTCCGGCCAAGCTTGCGGCGGTGGCCGCCACCCTGGCCGGGGTGGCCGCGGTGTCCGGACTGCTCTCCCCGGGGGCGGCCCTGGCCGCGGGACCGGCGGCCCTGGCCTTCGGCCTGCTCTCGGGCTTCACCTACGCCCTGTACTACATCTTCGGGAAGCGCTTCCTGTCGCGCTACCGCACCCCGGTGATCTTCATGTACGCCCTGCCCGTGGGCGGGCTGGTCCTGTGGCCCCTGGTGGAGTTCACGCCCAAGACGCCCTCGGCCTGGCTGGCCATCCTGGTCTGCAGCCTGGTGGCCACCTACGCGGCGTATTCCTTCTACTACGCGGGCCTGCGCCACCTGGAGGCCACCCGGGCCGCGGTGGCGGCCACCCTGGAGCCGGTGGTGGCCGCGGCCCTGGCCTTCGCCTGGTGGGGCGAGAGCTTTTCCGGCCCGGCCTGGCTGGGCAGCGGCCTCATCCTGGGCGCGGTGGGCCTCACCCTGTGGGACGGCCGGCGGTCCTCGGCCGCGGCCCTGCGCCGGGCCAGGGGCGCGGAGCTGGCCCCATGACCCCGGACCCGGCCCAGGCCCCGTTTCTCCTGCTCACCGCCTCGGCCGGATCGGGCAAGACCTTCGCCCTGACCCGCCGCTTCCTGGACCTCCTGGCCGAAGCCGGACCGGCGGACGCGGGCCGCACCTGCCGCCGCGACCCGGGATCGGGCTACGGCTGGCCCGAGATCCTGGCCGTGACCTTCACCCTCAAGGCCGCGGCCGAGATGCAGGAGCGCATCCTGCGGAGCCTCAAGGAGCGCGCCCTGGGCCAGGACCCGGACGGCCCGGCCCGCGCCATGTCCCCGGCCCGGGCCAAGGCCTGGATCGAGCGCCTGCTGCGCCAGCTCCACCAGCTCAACGTGCGCACCATCGACAGCCTGCTCCATCTCTTCCTGGCCCTGTTCGCCCCGGAACTGGGCCTGCCGCCGGACTTCGACCCGGCCTTCGACCTGGAGGAGCTGTTCGACGAACTCTACGACGCGGTGTGCGCCGAGGCCGAGGCCGGGGACCCGGCGGCCCTGGCGGTGCTGGACCAGGCCCAGGAAACCCTCCTCGTGCTGGACAACGCCCCGGGCTTCGACCTCTTCGCCCGCACCCGCACCCGGCTCCTGCCCCTGCTCGCGCTGCGCCTCACGGACCGCACCCCCTACCTGTCCGACCCGGCGCGACTGCACGCCCGGCTGGCGGCCCTGCTGCGCAGCCTCCAGGACTCGGCCCGGGACATGGCCGACATCCTGGAGCAGAACCGCATTTCGCCCGTGGCCCATTTCACCACCTTCCTGGGCAAGCTGCGGAACCTGGACCCGAGCCAGCCTCCGCCGATCTCGGCCTACGGAGCCAAGGCCGGACTTGACGACTGCCTGCCCAAGGCCGCCAAGGGATCCGCCCCGCAGGCCGCCGAGGCGGCCTACGCCAGCCTGCGCGAGGCGTACGCCGCCTATCTCCGGGGCCGTCCCCTGCTCGCCCGGGCCCGGGGCCTGGCCGGGTTCCTCAACCTGGCCGACGCCCTGGCCGCGGCCCTGCCCGACCTGGAGCGCCGGCGCGGCCTGCTCCTCAACCTGCAATGGCCGGAAAAGGTCCGGGAGGTGCTGGAGAACGGGCCGCCCGAGGTCTTCTGCCGCCTGGGCGCCCGGCTGCGCCACCTGCTCCTGGACGAGTTCCAGGACACCAGCCGCGGCCAGTGGGAGGCCATGCGCCCCCTGGCCGAGGAGTGCCTGTCCAAGGGCGGCGGGGTGTTCGCGGTGGGCGACGTGAAGCAGGCCATCTACGGCTGGCGGGGGGGCGAGGCCCGGCTCTTCGCGGAGATGGCCGCCCCGGGCGGGCTCTCCCGCATCTGCCCCGCGATCCGGGATACCCTGCCCTTCAACTGGCGCAGCCACCGGGAGGTGGTGGGGTTCGTGAACCGCTGCTTCGGCCCCCTGGGCGATCCGGACCGCGCCGCGGCCGTGGCCCGGGCCATGGTCGGGGCCTCGGGCAAGGATCCGGGCGACGGCCGGGCCGAGGCCCTGCTGGCCGCCTCCCTGGCCGAGTCCTTCGCCGGGTGCGAGCAGAAGGTTCCGGACAGGCACGCCGCCACATCCGGCCTGGTGCGGCTCTACGCGGTGCGCGGCGAGAACCGGGAGGACCTGTTCGAGCGCGCCCGGGCCGTGCTGGCCGAGGTGTTCGCGGACCTGCGGGAGCGCCGGCCCCTGTCCGACCTGGCGGTGCTGGTGCGCAGCAATACCCAGGCCCGGGCCGTGGCCCGCTGGCTCCTGGACCTGGGCATCCCGGTGGTCACCGAGAACAGCGTGAGCCTGGCCGAGCACCCCCTGGTGCGCTGGCTGGCCGCGTTCCTGGCCTGGCTGGACTTCCCGGCCGACGACCTGGCCTTCTGGGAGGTGACGCAGGCCCCGCATTTCCGGGCCGCGGCCGGGCTGGACCAGGCGAAGCTGGTGGACTGGCTGGCCGGCGAGGCCCGGCCGCCCCTGTCCGCCGGCTTCCGGGAGCGCTTCCCCGCGGCCTGGGAGGCCTGGCTGGCCCCGTTCCACGCGGGCGCGGGGTTCATGACCCCCTACGACGCCCTGCGCGAGATATCCCTGAGCTTCGGCCTGGAGCGCGACCCGGGCGACGCCGCCTTCGTGCGCCGCTTCCTGGAGGTGGCCCACGCGGCCGAGAAGGAGGGCCGCCAGACCCTCTCCGCCTTCCTGGACTGGTGGCGCGAGAACGGCGGGGAGGAATCCGTGCCCCTGCCCGAGACCCTGGAGGCGGTGCGGATCATGACCATCCACGGAGCCAAGGGACTGGAGTTCCCGGCGGTGGTGGTCCCCTTCCACCACTGGCGCTTCGACCTGTCCGGCCGGCTGGGGGCCGCGGACCTGGACGGCGACGCCCTGCTCGCCTTCCTGGACAAGGACATGGGGCCGGCCTGGGACCGGGCCATGGCCTCATCCCTGCAGGAGGACCTGAACCTGCTCTACGTGGCCTGGACCCGGGCCAAGGAGGAGCTGCACGGTCTGGTGACGCGCAGCGACTACTACGACAAGCGCTCCCCGCTCCTGGCCGCCCTGGATGCGCTGCTGGGCGAGGCTCCGTGGACCGGCGAGCGCTGCGGGGTCCCGTCCCTGGAGATCGGCCAGGTCCCGGATCCCGCGGACCGGCCCGCGGTCCCGTCCCCGGCGGCCGCGCCGGCCCAGGCGCCGGCCGGCCCCCTGCCCCCGGCCCGCAGGCCCATGGCCTGGCTGCCCCGGCTCAAGATCCACCGCCATTTCTCCAAGGACGTATCGCGGGAGGAGCTCTTCTCCCGGCCGGGCTTCGACGAGATGGCGCGGGGCACGGTGTTCCACGAGGCCCTGGCCGGCCTGGCCGGGGGACGCATGGATTCCGCGGCCGCGGCCCGGGCCGCCCTGGCCCTGCACGCCCCGTCCCTGCCCCCGGACCACGAGGAGCGCGGCCGGCTGCTGGCCCAGGTGCGGGACGCCCTGGACTGGGTCCTGTCCCGGCCCGACCTGGCCGAGGCCATCCGGGCCGGCCAGCCCGAGCAGTCCATCCTGGACGCCGAGGGGAACATCCACCGCGCAGACCTGGTGGCCCTGCTCCCGGAGCGGGCCGTGGTGCTGGAATACAAGACCGGAGGTCCTGACCCGGCCCATGCGGCCCAGGTGCGGCGCTACCTGGGCCTGCTGGCCGGCGCGGACCCCGGCCGGCCTGCGCGCGGCCTCCTGGTCTACCTGGACCGGCGGCAGGTGGAGGAGGTGGCCTAGATGCGCAACCCCATGCATGCGCACCGGTGTCGCCTTGCCGCGTCGCACTGCCTTGCCGGGATGTTTATTTCAAAAAAACATGCCTGTTTTTTTGGGGGGGTGGCCTAGATGGCGCATCCCTTCTCCATCGTGGACTGGGGCAACGACTTTCCCGCGGCCCTGGCCGGCCTGCTGCCGGAGGGCGCGGACCTGGCCCGGACCCTGGTGGTGTTCCCGCACCAGCGGCCGCGCCGCTACCTGTGCCTGGCCCTGCGGGAGCGGGCCGGGGGCCTGCCCCTGCTCGCTCCGGAGATCGCCACCGTGGGCGAGCTGGTCCCGGCCCTGCGCCGCCGCCTGGAGGGACGGGTCCTGGCCCAGGCCTCGGACCTGGACCAGGCCGGGCTCCTGGCCGAGATCGTGGCCGACCTGGGCGCGGCGGCCGGCCCCCTGGCCGCGCTGCCGCCGGAGCGGTTCTTCCCCTGGGGACTGCGCCTGGCCGGGCTCCTGGAGGAGCTGGCCGCGCACAACCTGGCCCCGGCCAACCTGGCCGGCCTGGAAGGCCAGGTGGAGGATGCGGCCGCGGACATCCTGGTCCGGCTCTCCCGCCTGGCCGCGGCCCTGGACGCCCGGCTGGAGGAGCTGGACCTCACCACCCCGGGCCGGGACGCGGCCTGGGCGGCCCGCAACGCGGACGCGGCCTGCGCCGCCCTGGCCGGGCGGCAGGTGGTGCTGGCCGGGTTCCATGCCCTGACCGGGAGCGAGGACGCCCTGTTCCGCGCCCTGTGGCGCTGCGGCGCGCAGGTGGTGCTGCACACCGACTCCCGGCTGGCCGAAGACGGCGCTGAGGCGCACTGGTCCTGCGCGGAGCACGCCCGCTGGCTCGCGAACTGGAGAGCCCGGGCCGAGACCGCGGTCCCGGCCCCGCCGGACCGGGATCGGCGGATCCGCTTCCACGAGGGCTACGACCTGCACTCCCAGCTCGGCCTGCTGCCCGAACTGCTTGGGACGCCCGCGCAGGGACCCACCGCCGTGGTCCTGCCGGACACCGGCCTGCTCATGCCCGTGCTCCACCACCTGCCCGTCAAGGAGGTCAACGTGAGCATGGGCTACCCCCTGGCCCGGTCCAACCTGGCCCGGCTGGTGGAGTGCCTGTGCGCCCTGCAGGAGAACGCCCGGGAGCCGGAGCGCGGCGGCGGCTACCTGTGGCGGGACCTGGCGGCCCTGGTGCGGCATCCCTACCTGCGCATGCTCCCGGCCGGGGGCGGCCGCACCCTGCGCAGCGTGTTCAAGGTGCTGGAGGAGCGGCTGCGCACCGGCCTGACCTATGCCGACCCGCGGGACCTGCCCCTGGAGGACGAAGACCTGCCCGAGGGCGTGGACCCGGACCTGGCCCGGTCCGCCCTGGCCCGCACCTGGGAGGTCTGCCTGGACCGCTTCGCCCGGGCCGAAACCCTGGCCGGCCTGGGCGAGGCCCTGCTGGACCTGGCCCGGCTCCTGGCGCCCGAGGAGAGCCCGGAGGGCGAGGAGCGGCACGGCCCGTGGCATCGCTTCCCGGTGGACGCCGAGTGCCTGTGCCGGCTCACCCGCGCCGTGGCCCCGGCCCTGCTGGAGAGCAGGGCCAGCGCCACGCCCCTGGGCCGGGAGATGCTCTTCACCGTGCTGCGCCAGCTGCTCGCCCGGGAGCGCGCGCCCTTCGAGGCCGAGCCGCTGACCGGCGTCCAGGTCCTGGGCATGCTGGAGACCCGGCTCCTGGCCTTCGACCGGGTGGTGGTGCTGGACGCCACCGAGGACGCCCTGCCCGGCCCGCCGGCCCGGGACCCGCTCCTTCCCGACCCCCTGCGCCGGGACCTGGGGCTGCCCGACGGCCGGCAGCGCAGCCGGGTGGCGGCGCACACCTTCTTCGCCCTGCTGGCCGCGGGCCGGGACATCCGCCTGCTCACCCAGCGCGGGGCGGTGAGCAAAGGCCCCCTCTCGGGCAAGAGCGTGCGCAGCCGCTTCCTGGAGGAACTGCTCTGGGAGGAGGAGCAGCGCCGCGGCGCCCTGGTCAAGGCCGGAGACCCCTTCCTGGGGACGGTCCCGCTGCGGGTGTCCGCGCCCGCGCCTCCGCAGCCCGGCCTGGCCAAGACTCCGGCCGTGGCGGACAGGCTCTCCCGGATGCTGGCCACCCAGGCCTTCTCCGCCACCCGCCTGGACGCCTACCTGAACTGCCCGCTCCAGTTCTTCCACCGCTACCTCACGCCCCTGCGCGAGGTGGAGGCCGTGAGCGAGGACGGCGACCCGGCCGAACTGGGCTCCCTGGCCCACGACGTGCTGGCCGGGGCCCTCCGGCCCTTCCTGGGCCGGGACATCGGGCCGGGAACCCTGGACCCGGAGGCCCTGGCCGCGGCCTTCGCCTCCCGCCTGGAGGGCGCGGCGTTCCACCGGAACATGCCCTGGCGGCGGCGGCAGGCCCTGCGCCGGGTGGGCATGGAGCGCATGCGCCGCTTTGCCGGCGCCCTGGTCCCGGGACAGCTCCTGGCCCTGGAGACCGACTGCTCCTCCCATTTGGCCGGCGGAGCCGGCGGCCGCAGCCTGCACGGCCGCCTGGACCGGGTGGACCGGCGCGACGACGGGTGCTGGGTGCTGGACTACAAGACCGGCGGCCCGCGCAAGCCCGCCATGGGATTCTGGAGCAACCAGGCCCTGTGGGAGCGCATGGAGGCCTGGACCCCGGCGGGCGGCGACGACGCCCTGCTCCCGGACCTGGCGGCGGCGGTGCAGAGCGTGCAACTCCCCCTGTACCTGCACCTGTGGAGCAGCGACCGGGGCGAAGTCCCGGCCAACGCCGCGGCCGTGGAGCTGCGCTTGTCCGGGGCCGAGTCCCCGCTCTTTTCGGACAAGGCCCCGGAGGGCCTTGCCGAACGGGTGGCAACGGACCTGGCCCCGCGCCTGGCCGCCTTCCTGCTGCGCCACCTGGAGGAGTCCGAGACGTTCGCGGCCCGCACCGGGCCGCACTGCACCTGGTGCGCGTACGGCTATGCCTGCCCCGCGCCCGAAAAACCGAGGAGGTGACCCATGCAAGCTGCTGAAGCGAGCCTGGGCCGGGTGTTCGTGCTCCGGCTCGGCGACGGCGACCGGGTTCCCGGATGCATCGAGGAGTTCGCGGCCGGGCGCGGCGTGCTGCGCGGCTTCTGCCTGCTGCTCGGCGGCGCGGGCGGGGGCAAGGTGGTGGTGGGGCCCAAGGACGGCGAGGCCGCCAAGATCGAGCCCATGGTGGCGGCCCTGGCCGGCGCGCACGAGATCGCGGCGGTGGGCACCCTCTTCCCGGACGGGTCCGGGAAGCCCAGGCTGCACATGCACGCGGCCCTGGGCCGCGGCGACCGGCCCCTGGTGGGCTGCGTGCGCCAGGGCGTGGACATCTGGAAGCTGGGCGAAGTCGTCCTCGTCGAACTCCACGGCCCCATGCGCCGCGCCGTCGACCCGGCCTTCGGGTTCGAGGTGTTGGAGGTGGAGTGATGCAAGTTGACCAGTTGCCAAGTTCTCAAAAAATGGCTACACAGTAACCATACCCTGGACCGTGGAGATCCCGTCCCGGGTCCGCAAGCAGGCGGACGCCCTACCGGAGCGCATCCGAAAGCGATTCCTCTTCCTGCTGCGAGAGATACGGGAGCTTGGTCCGGCACGGGCCAACCGGCCGCACTACGGCAAGCTCAAGGGCCGGGGCGAGGTTCACCACTGCCACCTAAACGCCGGCAGGCCGAGATACGTGGCCGTGTGGGAGGTTCTGGACAAGAAGGTACGACTTATCGAGGTGCGCTATGTTGGAACTCACGAGAAAGCCGACTACTGACGGGCAGGTGATCTTTTCGGTGCAGACGCCTCCGGCGCTGGCCGATTCAGTTCAGGCCGCACTGGAGGCCGTGCTGCGCCTGGCAGAGCAGGCCGGCAAAGAGCAGAGTTACACCATCGAGGAGACCTTCCCCGACCTCGGCCCGGGCGATGCCCTGCGCGGGGCGCGGGAATTGAACGGCCTGACCCAGCAGCAGTTGGCCGAGGCCGTGGGCGTCGGCAAGTCCAACATCTCCGAAATGGAGCGCGGCAAGCGGCCCATCGGCAAGGCCATGGCCAAGCGCCTGGCCAAGGCATTGGGCACGTCGTACAAGGTGTTTCTCTAGCCCTTCCCCTTCCTGCTCCCGGACTGAGCCCCCGGATGGGCCTTGTCGTAGGCCTCCACGAGCTTCTGGATGGAGAGGTGGGTGTAGCGCTGGGTGGTGGTGAGGCGGGAGTGGCCCAGGAGCTCCTGCACGCTGCGCAGGTCCGCGCCGGCCTCCAGGAGATGGGTGGCGAAGCTGTGCCGCAGCACGTGGGGGTGGACGCCCTGGGGCAGGCCGGCCAGCCTGGCCATGTTCTCCAGGATGCGCGCCGCCACCCGGCGGTTCAGGCGGCCGCCCCGGTTGCCCACGAACAGGGCCTCCTCCCCGGGCAGGGGGTCAAAGGCGTCCCGGCAGCGCAGATACTCCCCGATGCGGCGCTTGCCCGCCTCGGTGAGCGGCACGGTGCGCTCCTTGGAGCCCTTGCCCAGAACCCGCACCCAGCCGCCGGCCAAGTCCACGTCGTCCACGTCGAGGCCCGTGGCCTCGGACACCCGCAGGCCCGAACCGTAGAGCAACTCGGCCAGGGCCATGTCCCGCAGGCCCTCGGGATCCTCCAGCCGGCCGGCCTCCATGAGGGCCAGGGCCTGGTCCACGTTGAGCGCGTCCGGGTGTCGCTTGTCGGCCTTGGGGTTGGCCACCCCGGCCACCGGATTCTCCCGGACCTTGCCCGTGCGCAGGAGATGCCTGAACAGGCCGCGCAGGGCCGAGAGCTTGCGGCCGGCCGAGGACTTGCCCACCCCGCGGCGGTGCAGTTCGGCCAGGAACCCGCGGATCTCGGAGCGGCCCACGGCCTCCGGCTCCTCCAGGGTCTTGCCCCGGGTGGCCAGGAACTCCTCGAACTGGGCCAGGTCGCCGGCGTAGGCGGCCAGGGTGGCCGGGCTGTAGCCCTTCTCCACCGCCAGCCGAGCCACCCAGGCCTCGGCAGGAGCGGGCAGAGGGGGAATCTCCGGCAGTACCGGCAGCGGATCCTGCCTCCCGCGGCCCCGGCTCACGCCTCCCGCTCCTCGCCGCCGGCATCCTCGGCCTCGGGAGCCAGGGGCAGGGTGAAGCTGAAGGTGCTGCCCCGGCCGGGCTCGCTCTCCACCCAGATGCGGCCGCTGTGCAACTCCACGATGTGCTTGCAGATGGACAGGCCCAGGCCCGTGCCCCGCGGCTTGTCGGTCAGGGTGTCGGAAAGCTGGACGAACTTGCCGAAGAGCTTGGCCTGGTCCTGGGTCGAGATGCCGATGCCGGAGTCCTCCACCGCCACCACCGCGCAGTCGCCGTCGCGGCGCAGGCGGATCCGCACCGTGCCGGCGGGAGTGAACTTCACCGCGTTGGAGATGAGGTTCATGAGCACCTGAAGGACCTTGTCCGGATCGCACAGGACCAGAGGCAGGCCGCCCTCCAGGTCCTCGCCCCAGGCCAGGCCCTGGGCCTCGAAGAGCGATGCGGTCTTTTCCCTGGCCTCGCGGAGCAGCCCGGCCAGGTCCACCCGGCGGGGCCGCCACTCGGCCCGGCCGGCCTCCAGCTTGGCCAGGTCCAGCACGTCGCTCATCATGTCGGTGAGCCGCTCGCCCTCGGCCACGATGATCTCCAGGTTGCGCACCGCCAGGGCCCCGGACGAGGCGGCCCGGCCTCCGGCCTCGGCCAGCCCGGGCAGGACGTCCCGCTCCAGACGCTTGAGGATGATCTTGGCGAAGCCCAGGATGGAGGTCATGGGCGTGCGCATCTCGTGGGAGAGCATGGTGATGAACTCGCTCTTGAGGCGGCTGACCTCCTCGGCCTCCTCCTTGGCCCGCTGCAGGGCCTCCTCCGCGGCCCGGCGCACGGACACGTCGCGCACCACCAGAACGGTCTCCCGGCCCTCCCGGCCGGCCACCGTGGACAGGGACAACTCCACCGGCACCTCGCGGCCTTCGCCGGCATGGAGTTCACATTCCGCCGTTATCCCGGACTGGTCTTCTCCCACGTCCCGGGGAAAGCCGGGCATGACCGTGCAGGTGAACAGCCTCGCGGCGTCGCCCCCGGCCAGTTCGCCGGCAGCCCGGCCGAAGAGCCGCTCCGCAGCCGGGTTGGCGTAGGACACCAGGCCACGGGAATCGAGCATGAGAATGGCGTCGTAGGCCGATCCGGTGATCCGGGCGAGGCGCTCTCGGCTCTCGCGCAGGCCGGCCTCGGCCTGTTCCCGTTCGGCGATCTCGGCCCGCAGCAGCGCGTTGGAGGAATTGAGCTCCTCGGTGCGGGCCTGCACCCGGGCCTCCATCTGGGCATAGGCCATCTGGAGGGCGTTCTCGGCCCAGCGGCGCTCGGTGGCGTCGAACACGATGGCGTGGACCAGCCGAAGCCCGCCTCCCTCCACCAGCCCGGTCTGCACCATGACCTCTCGCACCTCGCCTGTGGCCAGGCGCTGCCGGCACTCGAACCGCGCCGGCCCGGCCGCCTGGGCCTTGCCCATCTTCTCGGCCAGCTCCTGCCTGGAGAGGAGGCAGATGTTGAGCAGGGGCATTCCCTTCAGGTCTTCCCGGGAATAGCCATAAAACTCCGCGGCCGCGGGATTGGCGTCCGCCACCAGGCCGGACTCGGGGTCCAGGAGCAGCATCACCGCCCGATGGTCCTCGAACATGGCCCGGTGCTGCGCTTCGCTCTCGCGCAGGGCGGCCGCGGACCGCTCCAGGTCCGCGAGCATGGCGTTGATGGCTCCGCCCAGCCGGGCCAGTTCGTCCCGGCCGGACGCCTCCACCCGGCGGGACAACCCCTCTCCCCCGGCGATGCCGTCCACCTCCCGGGACAGAGACGCAACGCGGGACACGACCCGCCGGTCCATCAGCGCGAAGAGCGCCAGCCCGATGAGCAGCACCGTGGCGGCCACCGCGACCACGGTATACCGCAGGGTGTCCCGGCCCTGGCGCATGATGTCGCGGTCCTGGGAAACCCGCAGCAGAAAAACCGGCCGCCCCTCGGTGTCCCGCAGCAGGGCGAAGCCGCTGACCCGGTCCCCGTCCCCGCTTTTGACCACCATGTCCTGGCCTGCGGAGAGCAGGCCCAGGATCTCGGCATGCTCCGCATCCAGGCTCCCGGCCCGCGCAGGCAGGAGGCCCAGGTCCAGCAGGGTCCGGCCGGCCAGTTCCTCCACCAGGGCGCGGCCCAAGAAGCGGCCCATGACCATGGCCCCGCCCGCCGGCCCTTCGGCGTTGCTGTCCAGGATGGGCAGGGCGCCCAGCATCAGCGCGTCCTCGCCCGCCAGCGCCAGGCCGGAACGATGGCCCTGCTCGGACGCGAAACGCACCCAGGGAGAATCCCGAACAAAGATATCAAGGAGTTCTGCGGAAAGCGGGACCTCCGCGTTCTTCCCGGGATCGTAACGCTTGGCGCGCACCAGCGCGCCGTCCGGGGAGAAGAAGAGCATCACGTCGATCTGGAGGCTCCGGAACGTAGTGTCCATGAGGTTGGCGTCCGCGAAGCCGTCATTGGTCCCGGCCACGAAATCCAGGGTGTCGTCCCAGTAGGCCCAGTCCTTGAGGATGGCCATGATCCGGCCGGACTCGGCGTCCAGGGCGGCCTGGGCCCGGCGCAGACTCTCCCGGACCTGGGTGCGCTCCAGGTCCGCATACCCGGACATGATGATCTGCTCGGAAACCAGGGACACCAGCGCGATGCAGACCGCGGCGGTGGCTCCGGTGAGGAGCAGGGTGACGTTCCTGAGGCTCATGGCTCCACATTCCTGGGAAGAGACGCGTACCCTTGCAGCATACTAGAAAGCTTCCCCTCCCCGGTCAATGACGCGGGCCTGCGGCGTAGCGCATGCCCGGGAGCTGGTGGAGCAACCCCTTGAGCTCCATGGCGAGCAGCACCCGGCCGGTGCGGGCCGCGTCCCATCCCAGGGACCGCGTCAGTTCGTCCTTCTGCCGCAGCCCCTGGGCCATGGCGGCCAGCACCGCCCGCTCCTCCTCGGTGTCCCCGGCCGGGGCCGGCGGCGGGGTTGCGGCCGGCGCGGGCGCAGCCTTGGCCCGGCCGCGGGGGCGCGTCGCCGGCCGGGACCTCGGACCGTCCGGCCTGGCGGCCATCTCCGCCTTGAGCTGCGGGGCCAGGTCCAGGATCACCTCGCCGGCCGAGGAAACCCGCAGCGCCCCCTCTTCCAGGAGGTCCCGCGACCCCGCGAAGCTGGCGCTGTCCGCCGGCCCCTCCAGCACGTAGACCTCGCGGCCATGGTCCAGGGCCAGGCGGGCGGTGATGAGCGCGCCGCTCTTGGCCGGGGCCTCGACCACCACCACGCCCAGGCACAGCCCGCTGATGATCCGGTTGCGCTGCGGAAAATGGCCGGCGCGGGGCTCCGCGCCCGGGGGAAACTCGCTGAGCACCAGGGCCCGGGTGGACAGGTCGGCCTGGAGTCCGGCGTTCTCCGCGGGAAAACACACGTCCAGGCCGCAGCCGAGCACCGCCACCGTGCCCCCGGGGCCGGCCAGCGCGCCCTGGTGGGCGGCGCGGTCGATGCCCCGCGCCAGACCGGAAACCACGGTGATGCCGGCCTCGGACAGGCCTGCGGCCATGCGTTCGGCCGCCTGCACCGCCGCGGCGCTGCTGCGCCGGGTGCCCACCACGGCCACGCCGGGGCCGGCGGCCAGTTCGGTCCGGCCGGAGCAGTACAGGAACAGGGGCGGATCGGGAATCTGGCGCAGCCGCTCGGGAAAGGCGGGAGAGGAAAAAGCCAGCACCTCCATGCCCGCGGCCCGGGCCGCGGCGTACTCGGCCCTGGCCGCATCCTCCCACTCCCGGGCGACGAAGGCCCGGGCCACGTCGGGATCGACCAGCCCCATTCCGGACCACGATCCGGCCTGGTTGTAGGCCTCCCAGGCGCTGCCGAAACGCCGGAGCAGCGGCCCCCAGGAGCGCGGCCCCAGCCCCGGCGTGTGGCGCAGGGCCAGGCAGGACTTGAACTCCCTCTCCGCGGGGCAGGCCATGCCAACGCCCGGCTATTTCTTCAGGGTGGAAAGCATCTTGCGCGCCAGGCCCGCGGGCTCGGACTGGGGATAGTCCGCCAGCAGGGCCTCCCAGTAGAACCGGGCGTTCTGCGCGTCTCCCAGCTTCTGGTAGGACATGCCCATCTTGAGCAGGGCCGCGGCGGCCTTGGCGTGCTTGGGGTGCTCCTGGTGGACCTGGCGGAAGCTGATGACCGCGTCGGCATGGCGGTTCTGGTTGTAGTAGCTTTCGCCGATCCAGTACCGGGCGTTGGCGGCCAGATCGCTCTTGGGCCAGGAGGCGAGGAAGGCTTCGAAACGCGTGCGGGCCTCCTCGGGCTTGCCCGCCCGCAGCGTGGCCAGGGCGCGGTCGTACTCGGCCTGGGCTCCGGACCCGGCCTTGGCCGGCGCGGCCGCGGCCGGTTTGGCGGCCGGCTTGTCCGCAGGCTTGGGGGCCGTGGTCATGGCCGGCTCCGCGGCCCGGGCCTGCGCCGCCGGAGCGGCCGGGGCGATGGACGGGCGGGAGGCGGACAGGTCCGACAGCATGGCCTCCAGATCCTTCTGGGACTTGGCCAAGCCGTCCACCCGGCCCTCCAGGGCGTCCAGGCGGGCCTCGGCCTGCTGCTCCCGGTCGCTGCGCTGCAGGGCCTGCTCCTGGGCGGCCAGGGCGTGCTCCTCCAGCTTGCGCAGCCGCCATTCGGTGCTGCCCTCGGACTGATGCGAGGCGCAGCCCGCCAGCAGGCCCAGCATCGCCGCCACCCCCACGGCCTTGCGCCATGCGCCCATGCTCCCTCCCGCGCTGACCGTTCCCAAGCCGCGGCGCATCCTCGGACGGACGCGCCAACCCCTGAAAAGATTCGGATACAGATAGGCGACAACGAAGGAAAACTCAAGGACGACCCAAGACGGACGGAATTCCCCGCCTGCGGGCCGGCGCGGCATCCTTCCGCCTACGCGCCGGCCTTGCCAAACCCGGCTGGTTGCGGCACAACGGCCGCGCCCAGCCCTTGCGCCGAGGCGCTGTCCGGGGCATATCTGAGGCGCTTGACGACTCCGGGGAACGCCCCGAAGGCCGCGTAGCTCCAGGCGATCACGATCCCGGAGCGAACGGCCCCGACCCGCCCGGCCCGGAGCCTCGCTCCTGCCCCAGTTGGGCCCGGGGCAGGAGGCATCCGCCCTGCCGGGCGAGAGCCCTGAATTCGCACCCAAGGGAGGACATCCCATGCAACCCGATCTCGGCTCCCTGGGCCTCCTGGCGGCCCTGTCCCTGCAACTGCTCCTGGAGCTCTCCGGCCTGGGCGCCCTGGCCGTGGCCTTCCTGGCCGAGGGCCTGGCCGAGGCCCGCAAGCAGGTCTTCCTGCGCAAGCTGGCCCAGCAGCTCTCGGCCATGAGCCTGTGGCTGCTCGGCTACACCGTGGTCACGGGCGGGGCCATGCTCTGGATCATCCACCGCAGCCAGCCCGACTACCTGGCCCTGTGGGTGAACAACCCCATCCTGGCCCTCCCCCTGGCCGCGGGCCTGGGCCTGACCGTGCTCCTGGCCCTGCTCTACCGCGCCACCTGGAAGCCCCTGAAGGAGCGCAAGACCCTGCACCGGACCATCGGGCTCCTGGCCGCCCTCTGCGGGTTCACCCTCCTGGCCGCGGCCCTTTCCGCCAAGCTGACCCTGACCCGGCCCTACCTGAATGAATGGTTTTTCCTGCCCGCCACCCTGGAAGGCATGTACTTCTACCCGCCCCTGGACAAGTTCTGGCCCATGCTGGCCCACGTCCTGCTCTGGGCCATGGCCGGCGGCGCGGGCCTGGGCCTGGTCTACCTGCTCATGCGCCGCAACAGGGACGACTTCGGCCGGGACTACTACGCGTACGCGGTGCGCCACTGCGCGCGCTGGGCCGCTGTCCCGGCCCTGCTCCAGCTCGGCGCGGCCGCGGCGCTGCTCCTGCCGGCCTGGGAGAAGATCACCCCGGAGATGAAAAGCACCGCCACCGGCCTGGCCGCGGGCGGAGCCCTGGCCGCGGTGCTGGCCGCGATTCTCCTGTTCAACGTCTCCCGCGCCGAAGCCCCCCTGCGCCACAAGCCCGCCCTCCTGGGCGCCGTCGCCCTCCTCGCCGCCGCCCTGGCCGGCCCCACCGGGCTCATCATGCTGGCGGTCCAGGGCTAAAGCCCGCCGCCCTCTCCTGAAACCAAGCGGGGGAGCCTTCCGGCTCCCCCGCTCTTTTTGTCTCGTTGTCCCGGGGCCTACGCCCGGGTCGTGGCCATCTTGTAGACCTCGTGGGGGTCGAGGATGAGGACCACCGAGCCGTCGCCCATGATGGTGGCGCCGGACAGGCCGCGGCAGTCGCCCAGGTAGGAGCCGAGCGGCTTGATCACGATCTCCTGGCGCTCCAGGAGGCGGTCCACCACCAGGCCCAGGCGGCGCTGGTTGTCCTGGATCACCACCACCGGCAGGATGTCCCGCTCGGCTTGGTTGCGGGGCAGGTCCAGCAGCTCGGCCAGCTCCACGATGCCCAGCACCTCGCCGCGCAGGGTCACGGCGTTGCGGCCGTTGACCTCGGTGAGCAGGTCCGCCTCGATCTTGGTGGTCTCGCTCACCGCGTCCAGCGGGATGGCGTACATCTGCTCGTCCACCATGACCATGAGCGCGTCGATGATGGCCAGGGTGAGGGGCAGGGAAAGGATGAACTTGGTGCCCTTGCCCAGGGCGGTCTGCACGTCCACGGTGCCCTTGAGGTTCTTGATGTTGGTGCGCACCACGTCCATGCCCACGCCGCGGCCCGAGATGTCGGTGATCTTCTCGGCAGAGGAGAAGCCCGGGGCGAAGATGAGGTCCACGGCCGCGCGGTCGTCCAGGGCGTTGGCCTCCTCCTGGCTGACCACCCCCTTCTTGACGCCCACCTCGCGCATCCTCTTGGGATCGATGCCCTTGCCGTCGTCCTCCACCTCGATGGCCACCGAGTTGCCGCGGTGGTAGGCGCGCAGCCACACCCGGCCCACCTCGGGCTTGCCGGCCTTGATCCGGTCCTCGTTGGACTCCAGGCCGTGGTCCATGGAGTTGCGGATGAGGTGCACCAGGGGGTCGCCGATGACCTCGATGACGCTCTTGTCCAGTTCGGTCTCCTCGCCCTCGGTGATGAGCTCCACCTTCTTGCCGCTCTTGCGGGACAGGTCGCGCACCAGGCGGGGGAACCGGGTGAAGACCGTGGACACCGGCACCATGCGCACCTTCATGATGGTGTCCTGGAGGTCGTCGGAGATGCGGGCCATGGCGTAGGTGGTTTCGGTGAGATCCGTGGCCGTGCGCACGAGGTCCATCCTGCCCGAGCCCTCCTCCATGCTCCGGGCGATCATGGAGAAGCGGTTGCGGTTGATGATGAGCTCGCCGATGAGGTTCATGAGGTGGTCGAGCTTCTCGTGGTCCACCCGGATGGTGGAGGAGGCCGCCGCGGGCTTGCCCTTCTTGGCCGCGGCCGCCGCGGCTGCGGCGGCGGCCGGGGCGGCGCGCCCGGACCGGGCCGCCGGGGCGCCTTCGTCCTCC
>JBFMHA010000034.1:0-34722 GCA_040753075.1 Thermodesulfobacteriota bacterium | reverse complement strand
CAGGAGCGGGACCGGGTGCAGGCCGCCCTCCAGGGGCAGGTCCAGCCGCCGGGCCAGGAGCGGCCCCAGGGACAGGCTCGCGCCCAGTCCGCCGGCCAGGCCCAGCAGGCCTCCGGCCACGGCCAGGGCTCCCACCTGGAGCAGGCAGGAGGCGAACACCATCCGCCGGGACGCGCCCAGGCTCTTCATGGCCGCGATGGCCAGGCCCTTGCCCGCCAGGAAGGTCCGCACCGCGCCGGCCACCCCGATGCCGCCCACCAGGAGCGTGGCCAGGCCGGCCAGGGTCAGGTACATGGCCAGGTTTCCGGTGAACCGGCCCACCCGGGTGGAGTCGGAATCGTACTCCCGCACCCGGAAGCCCTCCCCGCCCAGGCGGGCCTCCAGGTCCCGGGCCGCGGCCCGGGCGTCGGCCCCGGCGGGCAGGCGCAGCCCCCAGGAATGGCGCATGAGCGCCCCCGGCCGGTCCAGGCCGCTGGCGGCCAGGCCGTCCAGGCTCACCAGCAGCCGGGGCCCCAGGCTGAGCCCCCCGCCCACCCGGTCCGGTTCGCGCGCCAGGACCGCACGCACGCGAAAGGCCGCCCCGCCCACGGTGATCTCGTCGCCCACCGCGAGGCCCAGGCGGTCCAGGAGGCCCTGTTCGGCCAGGGCGCCGAACCCGCCGTCCCGGGCGGCCAGGGCCTGGTCCAGGGGCAGGTCCGGGGCCAGGACCGGCCGGCCGTACAGCGGCCAGGCCCCGTCCACGGCCTTGAGCTCCACCAGGGCGCGCCCCCCGGCCCGGGACACGGCCATGGCCCGGGCGCGCACCGTATGGCTCACCTCGCCCCGGCCGGCGAGCAGGTCCTCCTGGGCCGGGGACAGGGCCAGGTGGGAGCGGGAAACCTCCAGGTCGCCGCCCAGGATGGCCTTGGCCTCCCGGGCCAGGCCCCGCTCCACCGACTCCGCCAGGCTCCCCACCGCGGCGATGGCCCCCACGCCCAGGGCCAGGCACGCCAGGAACACCCCGAACCCGGACAGCCCGCCGCGCAACTCCCGCCGGGCCAGGCGCAGGGCCAGGGCCAGCCGGGCGGACAGGCTCACGCCGCCCCCCCGCCGTTGAGCAGCGCGCCGTCGAGCATGTGCGCGGTGCGGTCGCAGCGTCCGGCCAGGACCGGGTCGTGGGTCACCAGCACCAGACTGGTCCCGTGCGCGGCGCGCATGGACAGGAGCAGGTCCATGACCCGGGCTCCGGTCTCCTGGTCCAGGTTCCCGGTGGGTTCGTCGGCCAGGAGCAACGCCGGCCGCGGGGCGAAGGCCCGGGCGATGGCCACCCGCTGCTGCTCGCCCCCGGAGAGTTGGGCCGGGTAGTGCCCCTCCCGCCCGGCCAGGCCCACCGCGGCCAGCCCGGCCGCGGCCCGGGCAAAGGCGTCGCGCGTCCCGGCGAACTCCAGGGGCAGGGCCACGTTCTCCAGGGCGGTCATGGTGGGAACCAGGTGAAAGCCCTGGAACACGATGCCCACCATGCCGCGCCGGAAACGGGCCAGGCCGTCCTCGTCCAGGCCGGCCAGGTCCACCCCCGCCACCCGCACCAGGCCGTGGTCCGGCCTCTCCAGGCCCGCGGCCACCATGAGCAGGGTGGTCTTGCCCGAGCCCGACGGGCCCGCCACGGCAAGAGTCTCGCCCCGGGCCACCCGGAGGTTCGCCCCGCGCAGCACCTCCACCGGGCCGCTGCCCCCCAGGAGGGTCAGCCTGACCCCGACCATCTCCAGGATCGCGTCGCGCTCCATGCCTGCACCCGTGTTCACGCCGCTCCAAAGGCCGGCCTATACCATCCGTCCCGGGCGGGAACAAGCCGCGCTTTCCTGTTGCCTTGCGCGCCGGTTGCAGGTAATTGTCCTAAATTACGGCGCCCATGCGCCAAGGAGCAGACCATGGCCCAGGCCGGCACCCGCGACGTCTCCGAGGCCCGCGAACTGGAGATCGTCGAGTTCTACATTGACGAGGCGGACGCCGCGGGCAATGTCTACCGGGGACACTACGGCATCAACGTGGCCAAGGTGCTGGAGATCATCCGCCGGCCCTCGGTCACGGAAATGCCCAGCGCCCCGCACCCCTCCATCCTGGGAGCCTTCAACCAGCGCAACCGGGTCATCCCCCTGGTGGACCTGGCCCTGTGGCTGGGCAAGAACCCTCCCGCGACCGAGGCCGAAAAGGTCATCGTCACCGAGTTCAACCGGGTCATCAACGCCTTCCTGGTCTCCGGGGTGAACCGCATCCACCGCCTGTCCTGGGAGCAGATCGAGCCCCCGAGCCAGCAGGTCCAGACCCTGTCCGGCAACACCCTGACCGGGGTGGTCAAGCAGGAGGGCCGGGTCATCTTCCTCCTGGATTTCGAGAAGATCATCGGCGACCTGAACCCGGACCTGTTCTTCAAGGAGGAGCAGGCCACGGAGGCCGCGGTCCTGGCCATGGCCGCGGACGACGCCGAGCCGCCCGGCGCCTTCAAGGCCCTGGTGGTGGACGACTCCACCTCCATCCGGCGGATGATCGGCAGCATGCTGGAGAAGGCCGGGTTCGCCGTGACCCGGACCTTCAACGGCAAGGAGGCCTGGGAGATCCTCGCCCGCACCCGCGACCAGGCGAGCCGGGAGGGCAGGCCCCTGCACGATCTCCTGAACATCGTGGTCACCGACATCGAGATGCCGATCATGGACGGCCATACCCTGACCCGGAGGATCAAGGCCGACCCGGTGCTCAAGGATCTGCCCGTGGTGCTCTTCTCCTCGCTCATCACCGACAGCCTGCGCCACCTGGGCGCGGCTGCGGGCGCGGACGAGCAGGTCTCCAAGCCGGACCTGCCCGGCCTGGCCTCCCTGGCCCGGAACCTGGTGCGCAAGTACCGGAGGTAGCCCCTCTTTTCGCCTGTCCCGGGCCGCGGCCGGAGCCTTCGCGACCAGGCCCCATGGACGGCTCCCGGCCCGCACCCCATTAACACCATCGCGTGAATATGGTATGAGGGAATCGACGGCTCTCCCCTCAACTGCGACCCGCCCTTGGGCGATCCGGAGGACGCGCACGCCATGACCGGCCGCGAAGAACCCCTGGTCTGCCTCTGGCAGGTGGAGGACCGGGACTACAACATCGGCATCGTGGGCTCGGGCCCGGGCTTCGAATCGCTCCTGGAGATCATCCGCGACGAGAGCTACCGGGAGTTCATGCCCGGCCTGCGCCTGGTGGCCCTGGCCGAGCCCGACCACAACCTGCCCAAGGTGGAGGCCCTGGCCGCGCGCGGGGTCAAGGTCTATGCGTCCTACGGGGAGATGCTCGCGGCCCACCCGGAGATCGACATCCTGGTGGAGTTGGCCGGCAAGCGCTTCAAGCTCAAGAAGCTGCGCGACGGCCTGGCCGAGCACGTCTCCCTCATCGACCACACCGCCGCCGTGTTCCTGTGCAGCCTGCACAGCATCCACCAGATGGGAGCCCAATGCGAGGTCCACCTGGACCGGCAGCGGGCGCTCATCAACACGCTCATCAACGAAGTGCGCGAGGACATCCTGGTCCTGGACCGCCAGGGCCGGATCGTGGACATGAACAAGAACGTGCTGCACCGCCTGGACGCGACGCGGGAGTCCATCGCGGGCCGGACCTGCCGCGAGGTGCCCGACCTCTGCGGACAGGCGGTCTGCAGCTGGGAGGAGAAGGACTGCCCCTTCCACGCCACCCGCCAGACCCGGGAGCGGGCCGAGGCCCTGGTCACCCGGGTCAACCCCCAGGGGAGGCTGCAGTACTTCCGGGTCTATTCCTACCCCATCTTCGACAAGTCCGGCGCCCTGTCCCACGTGCTGGTCATGCGCCGGGACATCACCGCCCGCACCTACAAGGAAAAGCACCAGCAGCAGGTGGAGAAGCTCACGGTCATCGGCGAGATGTCCACCTACCTGGCCCACGAGATACGCAATCCCATCATGGCCATCGGCGGCTTCGCCAACGCGCTCCTGCGCAACGAGCGCCTGGAGCCCAGGGACCGGGAGAAGCTCCAGATCATCGCCGACGAGACCCGGCGGCTGGACCACATGCTCTCCAACATCCTCAACTTCTCCCGGCCCTCCACCCCGACCATGGGCAGCGCGGACTTGAACCAGGCGGCCCGCGAGGCGGTGGAGCTCATGCAGGTGGGCTACGCCCAGCCGGGCCTGGTCTTCGACGTGGTGCTCGACCCCCACCTGCCCCGGGTCGTGGGTCAGGCCGAGGCCCTCAAGCAGTGCGTGGTCAGCCTGCTCAAGAACTCCATCGAGGCCATGCCCGGGGGCGGCAAGGTCAGCATCCGCACCTGCCTGTCCGACGGCCTCATCGCCCTGGCGGTCGCCGACACCGGACGGGGCATGAGCGACAAGGAGCTGGCCCACGTGTTCTCGCCCTTCTACTCCACCAAGCACAACGGCTACGGCCTGGGCCTGGCCATGATCAAGAAGATCGTGGAGGAATACGGAGGCCGCATCGAGATCGCGAGCACCGTGGGCCAGGGCGCCACCGTCACCCTCTTCCTGCCGCCGCTCCTGGACGTGGGCCAGGATCAGGACCGCATCATCGGCGCGGTCTGAAGCGCAGCCCGTGTCCGGCCACAAATTCGATTCGCGCAGGGCCGCCAGCCTGGAGGGCTTCTGGCGCCGGCGGCTCGCCCCCTGGCGCGAGGTGCTGGACGCCGCGGCCCCCGGCCCGGACGAGGACTGGGCGGACATCGGCTGCGGCCCGGGGTTCTATGCCGAGCCCCTGGCCCGCCGGGCGCGCACTGTGCACGCCCTGGACCTGAGCCCGGACATGGTGGCCCTGGTCGCGGCCAAGGCCGCCCGCCTGGGCCTGGACAACGTCCGCCCCGCGGTCTGCGGCGAGGCCGCCCTTTCCCTGCCCGACGCCGCGGTGCACGGGGTGCTCCTGGTCTTCGTGGTCCACGAACTGGATCGGCCGGAGGCCTTCTTTGCCGAAACCGCCCGGGTGCTGCGGCCCGGAGGCCGGATCATGGTGGTGGAGTTCGCCGCCGAGGGATTCTCCCTGGGGCCGCCCCGCGGGCATCGGGTGACCGCCGCCCAGGTGCGCGCCTGGGCCGCGGCCGCCGGCCTGGCTCCCGGCGCGGAGCACCGCTGGTCCCGCCGCCTCCTGGGCTGGCGCTTCCTGGACTTCGCCGGCCTGGTCCTGCACAAGCCCTGACGCCAGCCGCGCCAACGGAAAAGGCCGCCTTCGAGGCGGCCTTTTCCGTTGAATCTCCCCGGGTTCGCCGTGCTGTCAGGGGACGGGAACGCTTCCTGGTAATGGGCGTCCGGCCCTTTCCTGTGGTGTTGTGTTCGTTCCCCGGTCGGAACCTCGTCACCAACGTCCCAGGGCGCCACATGTCTTGCAACAGACATGCCAAACCTTTTCATCGCCGGGACTAAAGCATCGCCGCAGCCGGCCGATAACGGGGGTGAAGAGCTTGGCGCACCACCGGAGAACACCATGGCCGACCCCGACACCACCCCCGCCCCCCTGGCCCTCCTGGCCAACGCCGACCGCGCCGAGGCCGCCGTGGACCGCACCTTCCTGCGCGAGGCCGGCTTCTCCGCGGTCCGCACCGTGGCCACCGGCCGCGAGGTCCTGGAGCTGCTGGACCGGGAGCACGTGCTCCTGGTGGTGGCCGGCGACCGCCTGGAGGACATGGACGGCCTGGACCTGCTCCGCAAGATCCGCTCCCGGCCGCTGCTCATCGGCCTGCCCGTGCTCCTGGCCAGCACCCACAACGCCGAATCCGCGGTGCTCGCGGCCGTGGCCGCGGGCGGCTCGGGCTATCTCATCCGGCCTTACTCCCGCCAGGCCTTCGCCCAGCAGATCAAGCGGGCCTTCTCGGGCCGGGACCTCGACGCCGCCCGCCGCGCCGCCCTGGCCCGGGTGCGTCAGGAAGCCGACGCCGGGAAGGCCGAAAAGGCCGCGGCCATGGCCAAGGCCGTGGCCCAGCCCAGGGACCAGGCCCGCGCCCTCTACGAGCAGGGTCTCGTCCATCTGGCCGCCCGCCGCCTGGACCAGGCCATCGCCGCCTTCAACCGCGCCCTGGCCCTGGACGGGCTCCTGGCCGAGGCCTACATCGGCCTGGCCCGGGCCTGGAAGAACAAGGGCCGGCCCGACCTGCACCGCACCTACCTGCAGCAGGCCGCCGAGGTCTTCGCCCGCCAGCGCCGCTTCCTGGAGGCCCGCAAGGTCCTGGCCGAAGTCATGGCCGCCAACCCCCGCGCCGCCAACCCCTTCCTGGAGGCCGCCCACAGGCTCCTGCGCAAGGGGCTCTACGAGGAGGCCGCCCGGCTCTACCTCCAGGCCGAGTCGACCCTGCCCGTGGGGCACAGCCTGCACGCCCACCTGGCCCGGGCCTGCCACTTCACCCCGGACCCCGAGACCGCGGCCCGCTGCCTGGCCGCCGCCCTGGCCGCGGCCAAGGGCAAGGGCGATCCCCGCGACATCCTCACCCTCATCCTGGGCGCGGAGCCCCGCGCCGTGGACGACTCCGCCCCGGACCGTCCCGGCATCCTGCCCCCGGGGCTCCAGGACGCCTGGAACGTGGTCAAGTTCACCTACAAGGCCTTCTCCTCCGGCCGCCCGCCCCAGCACGCCGCCCTGCCGCCGCTCGATCTGTAGGAAACGGGAGGGGAGGGACGCTTCCCCCGGGATCGGCTACCTCCAGGGCTTGCCCAGGCTCCGGAGCACCACTTCGCCCTCGCCGGGATAGGCGGCCCGGTCCTCGCGCGGGGTGGGCGCGGGAGCGGGCCATTTCCCGGGCTGCGGGTCCGGGCCCTCCAGGGCGACCTCGCTGGGGCGCGTGTCCGCCATGGTCGGGTGCGCGCGCACGTCCGCCTCCGGGAGCGGCGCGCTGAACTCGATGGCGATGCCGTTGGGGTCGAAGCAGTACACGGAGCGGATGAATCCGTGGTCCACCACCTCGGACACCCACTCCCCGGCCGCCTCCAACCGGTCCTTGACCTCCCAGAGGTCGTCCTCTCCGGCCACCCCGAAGGACACGTGGTCGAACGCGAAGGGTCCCTTGACCGGCATGCCGTGGTCCTTCTCCGGAACGGGCTCCGCCCCGGGCCACTCGAAGAAGGCGATCATGTCGCTGCCGGAAATCTCGAAGAAGTAGTGGCGGTAGCCGGGATGGCCCAGGCCCAGCACCAGGCGCATTCCCAGGAGGTCGCGCCAGAAGCGGATGGTGGCGTCCATGTCCCCGGTGGCCATGGCCAGGTGGTTGACGCCGGTGTAGGCGGGCATCCAGGCTCCTTGCGGCTCGGTCCTGGCCGGGCTCGGGGCGCTCCGCAGGCGCTCCCGGAGGCGGGCTTGCCCCCGGCCGGGATGGCGGGTATGAGGTCCCTTCCCTGTCCGAACCCTACCCCAATTCGCGCCCCGGGGAAACCCGGGGAACAGGAGGCGCTCATGGGTTTTCTCGCCGGCGCGGCGGCCTTCACCCGCTACCGCATCACCGAGCCCGTGCCCGACACCCTCTGGGCCGAAGTGGCCGACCGCCTGAAGAAGAACGCCTTCCGGGAGATCGACGACACCGCCGACGAGCGCTCCTTCGGCTGGGTCAGCTTCGAGGACATGCTCGACCCGGCCTGGCGAGAGGCCCCGCCCCAGAAGGGCGCGTACCTGGCCTTCTCCCTGCGCCTGGACACCCGCCGCGTGCCGCCCGCGGTCTACAAGAAGCATTTCCTCCTGGCCCTGCGCGAGGAAGAGCGCAAGGCCCAGGAGGCCGGACGCAAGTTCGTGTCCCGGGAGCGCAAGAAGGAGCTGCGCGAGCAGGTCAAGCTCCGGCTCATGGTCCGCACGCTGCCCATACCCGCGGTGTTCGAGGCGGTCTGGAACACCCAGACCGGCGTCATCTGGCTGGGCTCGGTGACGCCCAAGCTGCGCTCGCTGTTCGAGGACCACTTCACCCTCACCTTCAATCTCCACCTGGAGCCGCTCACCCCCACCCGCCTGGCCCTGGACGTGCTCGGCGAGGCCCGCGCCCGGGAGCTGGACAACCTCGAACCCACCATCTTCGTATAGGGGAGCCTTTCCATGGAAGACGCCTACATCGGCCAGGCCCAGGACGCGGCCCTGGGACGCGAGTTCCTGACGTGGCTGTGGTTCAAGAGCGAAGAGAAGAACGGCCTGTTCCAGGGCACGGACAACCTGGACTTCTCCCTGTACGTGGAGCAGCGGGTTTCCGTGCAGGGCGGCGAGGGCGAGAGCCTGGAGACCGCCACCGTGTCCGGCCGCATGTCCGAGCTGCGCGAGGCCCGGCTCGGCCTGTCCACGGGCAAGAAGGTGAGCCGCGCCCTGGTTCGCATGGAGCGCGACGCCGAGGCCTGGCAGGTCAACGTCAAGGCCGAGGACTTCTCCCTGTCCGGGTTCAAGACCCCCAAGGCGGAGACCAAGACCGAGGAGGGCGACGACCCCGACGCCCTGTTCCTGGAGCGCGTCTTCCTCCTGGAAAAGGCCCTGGGATTCCTGGACCACGTGTTCGCCGGCTTCGTGCGACTGCGCCTCTCCCCGGGGTGGGCCGAGGAGTGCGCCGCCATCCGCATCTGGCTGGCGAAGTCATGAGCTTTTTCGGCCGCGCCACGACCGGCCACAGGCCTTGTTTTACTTTTCCCCTGACGTGGAGTATAGCCTTTTCCCGGGGGGTTTCGATGGGCTCAACACAGGGGCGCCGGGCGCATGAAGCGCTCTTCCGGTCCTGAAGCAGGACGCCATGAGCTTTCGACCACCGCGGAGTCCAAGGCGGTGGTCGATGCTCTCCATCTCGGCCTGGCAGTGCTGGACGGCCGGGCGATCATCCTTTCCGCCAACCCCGCCTTCCTCAGCCTCACCGGCCTGGAGCAGGCCGTCGGGCTGCACCTGCTGGACGTCCTGCTCCAAAACGGCCAACGGGATGAAGCCCTGGCGTCCGAACTCTCCGAAGGCCCCCGCCACGGCCTCCGCCTGGAGACCAGCATCCATGCTCCCGGACGGGTGGCCTCCCGGGTCCGGCTGACTCTCACCCACCTGACCGACGCGGCCCACGGCGCCTGCCTGGCCGTGCTGGAGGACGTGAGCCAGGACCCCGTCGCTCCCGCCCCCCTGGAGAATGACGCCGCCTTCCGCCAGGCGCTCCTGGAGAACCTGCCCTGTCCGGTGTATTTCAAGGACACCGCCGGGAGGTACCTGGGCTGCAACCGGGCCTTCGAGGAATTCCTGGGCCTGACCCGGGCGGAAATCGTGGGCCGCCGCGTCGAGGATCTGGCGCCGCAGGACCTGGTCGAGATCGCTCGCGAGAAGGACTCGGAACTCCTGGCCGCCCCCGGCGCCCAGTCCTACGAAGCCTGTGTCCGCTACGCCGACGGCTCGCTCCACGACGTGATCTTCTCCAAGGCCACCTTCCTCTCCCCCGCGGGCAAGGTGGCCGGGCTGGTGGGGATCATGCTGGACATGACCGCCCAGCGCCGCACCGAGGCCGAACTGCGCAACCTCACGTCCGAACTGGAGACCCAGGTGGAGCGCCGCACCGCCCACCTCCTGGCGGTCAACACCAAGCTCAAGGCCGAGATCCTGGAGCGAAAGATCGCGGTGGCCGCCCTGGCCAAGGCCGAGCAGAAGTACCGCTCCATCTTCGAGAACACCGTCGAGGGCATCTTCCAGACCACGCCCGAGGGCCGGTTCATCAACGCCAACCCGGCCCTGGCCAGGATCTTCGGCTACGACTCGCCCGAACAGCTCATGCGCGAGATCACCGACGCCGCCGCCACCTACGTGATCCCCGAACGCCGCACCGAGTTCATGCGCCTGCTGCACAAGGACAGTTCAGTCGCCGGCCTGGAGTCCCAGGTCCGCCGCCGGGACGGCGCGCTCATCTGGATCAGCGAGAACGCCCGCATCGTGCGCGACAAGGACGGCAACATCGCGTTCTACGAAGGCACCCTGGTGGACGTGACCGAACGCCGCCAGGCCCAGGACGAACTGGCCCGCCGCTCCTTCCGCGACACCCTGACCGGCCTGGCCAACAAGGCCCTCTTCATGGACCGCCTCACCCAGGTCATGACCCGGGCCAAGCGCAGCAGGGACTACCGCTACGCCGTGCTCTTCCTGGACCTGGACCGGTTCAAGGTGGTCAACGAGAGCCTGGGCCATTCCCGGGGAGACAAGCTGCTGCGCATCATCGCCCGCAAGCTCACCCTGGAGCTGCGCGGCAACGACTCCGTGGCCCGCTTCGGCGGCGACGAGTTCGCCGTGCTCCTGGACGACCTCAACGCTCCGCGCCAGGCCATCAACGTGGCCAAGCGCATCCGCGAGGCCCTGTCCACGCCCGTGACCATCGACGAGCACGAGGTCTTCACCTCGGCCAGCATCGGCGTGGTCCTGGGCTCGGAGCACGACACCTCGGCCGAGCAGATCCTGCGCGATGCGGACATCGCCATGAACCGGGCCAAGAAGGCCGGCAAGAGCCAGTTCAAGATCTTCAGCTCCCAGATGCACGCCCAGGCCATGCGGCTCCTGAACCTGGAGGGCGACCTGCGCCGCGCCCTGGGCCGGGGCGAGTTCCTGCTCCACTACCAGCCCATCGTCTCCCTGGCCGACGGCCGCCTCACCGGCTTCGAGGCCCTGGTGCGCTGGCTGCACCCCGGCAAGGGACTCATCCCGCCCGCGGACTTCATCGCCCTGGCCGAGGAGACCGGCCTCATCCTGCCCCTGGGCGCCTGGGTCCTGGACCAGGCCTGCGGCCAGCTCTCCCGCTGGCACGAGCGCGCTCCCGACCGCAACCTGACCATGTCCGTGAACCTCTCCGCGGCCCAGATCAACCACGCCAACCTGGTGGACCAGGTGGAGCGCACCCTGCGCAAGTCCGGGCTGCCGCCCCAGTCCCTCAAGCTGGAGATCACCGAGAGCGTGGTCATGCAGAACGCCGAGGCCGCATCCTCCCTGCTCAAGCAGTTGCGCGACCTGTCGGTCAGGCTCTCCATCGACGACTTCGGCACCGGCTACTCCTCCCTGTCCTACCTGAACCGCTTCCCGGTGGACACCCTCAAGATCGACCGCTCCTTCGTCTCGGGCATGGCCGACCAGGCGGAAAACCTGGGCATCGTCCAGTCGGTGGTCGGCCTGGCCCACACCCTGGGCATGGACGTGGTGGCCGAAGGAGTGGAGACCCCGGAGCAGATGGACTCGCTCAAGGGCCTGGACTGCGAGTTCGCCCAGGGCTACCTCTTCTCCCGTCCGGTGGACGTGGCCAACGCCGGCCACCTGCTGGACACCTACGCGGCCTGGTGATACTGCGGCGGCGACATGCTGCTGCACCCCACCTTCGATCCCGTGGCCGTCCAGATCGGCCCCCTGGCCGTGCGCTGGTACGGACTCATGTACATGGTCGGCTTCGCCGCGGGCTGGGGCCTGGGGCGGTGGCGCGCCTCCCGGCCGGATTCGGGCTGGACCGCCCGCGAGGTGGACGACCTGGTGGCCCTGTGCATGTTCGGGCTCATCGTGGGCGCGCGCCTGGGCTACGTGCTCTTCTACGACCTGCCCTTCTTCCTGGCCGACCCGGCCTCCATCCTGGCCATCTGGCAGGGCGGCATGTCCTTCCACGGCGGCCTGGCGGGCATCTGCCTGTGCCTGTGGCGTTTCGGCCGCAAGACCGGCCGCAGCTTCACCCAGGTGGCCGACTTCCTCGTGCCTCTCTGCCCCCTGGGCCTGCTCGCCGGCCGCACGGGCAACTTCATCAACGGCGAACTCTACGGACGTCCCACCGACCTGCCCTGGGGCATGGTCTTCCCGGGCGGCGGCCTCGCCCCGCGCCATCCTTCGCAACTCTACGAGGCCGGCCTGGAGGGCGTCCTGCTCTTCGCCGCGGTCTGGCTCTTCTCCGCCCAAAAGCGCCCCGCCGGCGCGGTGGGCGGGCTCTTCGCCCTGCTCTACGGCTCCTTCCGCTTCCTGGTGGAGTTCGTGCGCCAGCCCGACCCGCAGCTCGGCTACATCGCCTTCGGCTGGCTCACCATGGGGCAACTGCTCTCCCTGCCCCTGATGCTGATCGGCGGGGGGCTGCTCTGGCGGGCCTATAAGAAATAAACGCGGCATGCCGCGTTTATTTCGCCAGCCACTCCCCCACCCCGCAGCGCGTGCACGGACCGCAGGGGGTGTCCGCGCCGCTCTTTCCGGCCGGGCAGGCGGGCGAGGCGACGCCTTCCCGGTACTTTTCCCATTCCTGCCAGAGGTAGTCCCGGCTCACGCCGATGTCCACGCACTCCCAGGGGAAGGGCTCGTCCCGGCCGCGCTCCCGGTCCAGGATGGCGGCCGGGTCGCCGTCCCACTCCTGCAGGGCCCTGCGCCAGGTGACGCCGGGCTCCGCGGCCCGGCAGGCCAGGTCCCACACATCCTCCCCGCCCCGGGCCAGGAGACCCTGGAGCCGGGCGGCGAAGGGGGATTCGGTCTTGGCGCTGAACCCCTTGAGGGGCTTCACCGCGGCCCGGAACCTGGCCAGGGATTGGTTCAGGGCGTCCTCTCCCGCCATGGGCGCCCACTGGAAGGGAGTCCAGGGCTTGGGAACCAGGCAGGAGGCGCTGACCGTGACCCGCTCCACCCCGGCCTTGCGCTTGCCGCGGCCGCGGTCCAGGGCGGCCTTGATCCCGGCCAGGAAGGGGGCCAGCTCGTCCAGGTCGGCCTCGGTCTCGCCGGGCCAGCCCGCGATGAAATAGAGCTTCACGTGGTTGTACTGGAGCCGGGCGGCCTCCTCCAGGGCCGCGAGCATGGCGGCCTCGTCCAGGCGCTTGCCCGCGGCCTGGCGCAGGCGGCGGCTGGGGCCCTCCAGGGCCAGGGTCAGGGAGCGGGCTCCGGTGCGGCGCAGGAAGGCGAGCAGTTCCGGCGTCAGCCGGTCGGCGCGCAACGAGGACAGGGAGAAGGCGGTGCGGCGCTCGTGCAGCCAGTGCAGGAAGGGCAGGAGGTCGGGCCAGTCGGTGAGGGCGGTGCCCACCAGGCCGACCTTGGCCGGCGCGGCCTCCTCCACCCGGGCCTGGAGCTCGGCCAGCTCCGCCTGGCGGGGCGGCCGGTAGAGAAAGCCCGCGGCGCAGAAGCGGCAGCCGTGCGGGCAGCCGCGGTTCACCTCCAGCAGGAACATGTCCCGGAACTCGGTCTCGGGGCTCACGAAGCAGGAGGCCGCGGGCGCGGGAAGGGCCGCGCCGGGCCCCAGGTCCACGGCCCGCCGCGCGGGCAGGGGCGTGATCCCGGGGACCAGGACCCCGGGCCGCCGGGCCAGGACCTGCAGGACCTGTTGCTTGGGCGTCCCATCCAGCGCCAGGGCGGCCATCTCCTCCATGAGTCCGGACAGCCCGGCCTCGGCCTCGCCGACAAAGACGAGGTCCGCCGCCGGAAGGAGCGGGGCCGGGTTCAGGAAGGCCAGGGGCCCGCCCGCCAGGACCAGGGGCCAGTCCGGGCGGTCGGCGCGCCGCTGCGGGACGCCCGCCAGGCGCAGGAGCGCGGCCAGGGAGCGCAGCTCCTCCTCCACGTTGAGGCTCACGGCCAGCACTGGGAAGCGATCCAGGGGACGGCCCGAATCGCAGGCCCGGGGCGACTCCTCCTCGCTCTCCAGGAAGGCCCGCTCCACGGCCAGGGTGGGAACCCGGGAGAGAAGGCGGAACACGGCCTGCCAGCCCAGGGTGGACAGGGCCAGGCGGCGAGGGGCCGGGAAGGTCAGGGCCACGGGCAGCCGGCCCCCGTGCTCGGGCGTCGGAGGCTGCTGCCGGCCGTAGAACACGCCGGGGGCGAGGCGGGCGCGCGGCTCCCGGCTCATGCCCGCTTCCGGGGCATTCCCAGCCCTACGGCTTCACACTGTCCGGTCCCGAACACTAATTCCTGAGCGGGAGGGGCTTATCCGTTTCAGCCGCCTGGGCCAGGAGCCCGCCGGCGCTGGCGAGCTGATCCTTGAGAGGCGCGATGTGCGCCTTGAAGGCGGCCATGAGCTTGGACGGGATCGGCTCCGCAGGGATGGACTTGATGGTCTTGGGATTCACGTAGCGGCCGGCGACCTTCATGCGGAAGTCCAGGTGCGGCCCGGTGGCCAGGCCGGTGGAGCCCACGTAGCCGATGATCTGGCCCTGGTGCAGGCGCTGGCCCTTGCGCAGGCCGCGGGCGAAGCCCTTGAGGTGCATGTAGGTGGTTTCGTAGCCGTTGGCGTGGCGCACCTTGACGAAGTTGCCGCCGCCCTTGTCCCAGCCCTTGTCCGACACCGTTCCGTCGCCGATGACGTAGACCGGGGTGCCCGAGGGCGCGGCGTAGTCGATGGCCGGATGGGCGCGGTAGATGCCGAGCACCGGGTGCAGGCGGCGGCTGGTGAACCCCGAGGAGATGCGGGTGAACTTGAGCGGCGCCTTGAGGAAGGCCTTGCGCAGGTTGCGTCCCGACGAGTCGAAGAAGTTGGCGTCGCCGTCCTGGCTGCGGAACAGGAAGGCCTCGAAGGAGTCGCCCTGATTCACGAACTCCGCGGCCTTGATCTCGCCGTAGCCCACGAACTGGCCCTCGCGGTAGCGCTTGTCCACGATGACCTTGAAGGTGTCCCCGGGCTGGATGTCGCGGATGAAGTCGATGTCCCAGGCGAAAATCTCGGACAGGCGCACCGCCAGGGCGGGGTTCTCGCCGATGGAGGTCACGGACTCCCAGAGGGAGGAGGCGATGCGGCCCGCCACCGCGGCCGGGCGGAGCTCGTACTGGATGGCCTCGCGCCGCGCCGCGTAGCCGTCGCCGCTGCGCTCCACGATGAGGCGCTCGTTGTCGTCGATCTCGTATTCGAAGCGAAGGAGAGCGCCTTCCAGGGTCTTGAGCAGGTAGGGCTGGCCGGCCTTGAGCCGGGACAGGGGATAGACCGGCCGGACCTGCTCCAGGAGGTTGTGCAGGTCCATGGGGGCGAGGAACTCGCCGAGCAGGGACGAGGCGGTGTCTCCGGGGCTGACCGTGTCCTCCTCCACCTTTTCGCAGGGGACCTGGACCGGGGCCAGACTGGCCGGGACCACGTCGGGCGCGCAGGCCTGGGCCACGGCCTCCTCGGCCACCTCGGCCTCCCCGGCCTCCAACTCGTGCAGCACGTCCGGGTCCTGCGGGCCGGCCAGAAAGAACCAGCCCAGGGCCAGCACGGCCGAAAGCGCCAGGACCAGCTGGCGGCGCGCCCTGAAGCGCCTCGCCGCCCGGTTCTCGAACATGTTGCCTCGCACCCGTCGCAGTCGCATCGCGCCCTCCGCTATCCGGTTCTCGCCCCACCGGTCAAGGGGATCATTTCGGGCCGGGCCGGGAGGCGGCCTTCCTCCGCTGGGTTGGAGGTTGCGCCCTCGGGCCGCCTCCCCGGCAACCGGCCACTGTGGGGAGGGAGGAAACTCCTTGTGGTTTCCGAGCCGCTCGGCCCCCAGGGGAGGGACCGGGCGGGTTGTCATCCTGCCTTGTTGCGCCCTGGCCGCCGCGCCCCGGAAACTGGGGAGAGGCGCGAGCCGGACGCGGTCAAGGGTTACGGCGTGGTTGCGTCCTTCCGCTCCGGCCTAGTCCGCGTGCATGCGCAGGAAGGCCGGGACCTCGGACTCCTCCTCGTCGAACACGAAGTCCTCCGCGCCCGGGGACGGCGCCCGGTAGGCGGACATGGGCTGGGGAGCGGCGTTCATCATGCTTCCGCCGCCGCTCTCCCCGCGCTTGGCTTTTTCCCGCAGGAAGGTGGGGATGTTGCGGTCCTCCTCCTCGGACACGGACACGGTGCGCACCCGCCGGACCGACGGCGCGGCCGGCTGGGCCATGGCCTGCGGCGCAGGCTGGGCCGCAGGCCGCTGCGCCTGGACCGGATTTGCCGCCGGCGCCGGCGAGACGGCCGGACGGCGGAACTGGGTGAGCATCCCGCGGCCGTTGTCCCCGGCGGCCAGGCGGTTGTCCTTGGCCTCGATGCCGGTGGCGATGACCGTGATGCGCAGCTCGTCGCCGCACTCGGGATCGAACACCGCGCCGAAGAAGATCTCGGCGTTCTCGTCGGCGGCGTCGGCGATGGCGGTGGCCGCCTCGGACACCTCGTCGATGGTCAGGTCCAGGCCGCAGGTGATGTTCAGGAGCACGCCCGACGCGCCGTCGATGGACACGTCCTCGAGCAGCGGGCTGGTGATGGCCTTCATGGCCGCCTCACGGGCCCGCGACTCGCCGCGGGCGATGCCCGTGCCCATCATGGCCAGGCCCTTGCCCTGCATCACCGCGGTCACGTCCGCGAAGTCCAGGTTGATGAGGCCCGGGACCATGATGAGGTCGGAGATGCCCTTGACCGCGTGGAACAGGACCTCGTCGGCCTTCTTGAGCATGTCCAGGAAGGTGGCCTTCTTGGAGGCCAGGGTGAGCAGCCGGTCGTTGGGAATGGTGATGAGGCTGTCCACCACGTCCGACAGGGCGCCGATGCCCCGGTCGGCCTGGAGCAGCCGCTTCTTGCCCTCGAAGTAGAAGGGTTTCGTCACCACGCCCACGGTGAGCGCCCCCATCTCCTTGGCGATCTGGGCCACCACCGGGGCCGCGCCGGTGCCCGTGCCGCCGCCCATGCCCGCGGTGACGAACACCATGTCCGCCTCGTCCAGGAACTCCCGGATGGCGGACTGGCTCTCCAATGCCGCGTCCCGGCCGATGTCGGGGTTGGCGCCCGCGCCCAGGCCCTTGGTCAGTTTCTCGCCGAGCTGGATCTTGAACTCGGCCTTGGAGCGGTTGAGGGCCTGCACGTCGGTGTTGGCCACGATGAACTCCACCCCGCGCAGGGAGGAGCAGATCATGTTGTTCACCGCGTTGCCGCCGCCGCCTCCGCAGCCCACCACCTTGATCTTCGCCGTGGAATTGGTTTCCAGTTCCAGGAAATCCATACCCGTTTTCCTCCTTCCCTCGTTGGAGCCGGTCCCCTTCCGGCCCGCTTGGTGTTACCCAGCTACTTGATGTCCGAGAACCACTTGCGCATCCGGCCAAGGATGCGGTTGAACATCTTGTCGTCGCGGATGCGGAAGCGCTGCTCCGCGCCTTCCTTCTCCGCCCCGTAGAGCAGCAGCCCCACCGCGGTGGCGTACATGGGACTGGCCACCACGTCCCTGAGCCCGCCCACCCCGCGCGGGTAGCCCAGGCGGGTGGGCAGGTTGAAGACCTGCTCGGCCAACTCCTGCATGCCGTGGATGAGCGAGGTCCCGCCGGTGAGCACCACGCCGGCGGCGATGCGGTTCTTGAAGCCCGAGCGCACCAGGTCCTGATCCACCAGGGCCAGGACCTCCTCAACCCGCGGCTCGCAGATCTCGGCCAGCACCTGGCGGGAGAGCCGGCGCGGCTCCCGGTCGCCCACGCTGGGCACCTCGATGAAGTCGTCGGGGGGCACGGTCTCGGCCAGGCAGCAGCCGTACTTGATCTTGATCTTCTCGGCCGCGGCCATGGGCGTGCGCAGGCCGAAGGCGATGTCGTTGGTCAGGTTGGTGCCGCCCAGGGCGATGACCGCGGTGTGCTTGATGGAGTCCGACCCGAAGATGGCGATGTCCGTGGTGCCGCCGCCCAGGTCCACCAGGGCCACCCCGATCTCCCGCTCCTCCGGGGTGAGCACCGCCTTGGACGAGGCCAGGGACTCCAGCACGATGTCCGCCACGTCCAGGCCCGAGCGGTGGCAGGAGCGCACGATGTTCTGGGCCGAAGTCACCGCGCCGGTGACGATGTGCACCTTCACCTCCAGGCGCACCCCGGCCATGCCCAGGGGGTCGTGGATGCCGCGCTGGTCGTCCACGATGTACTCCTGGGGCAGGATGTGGATGACCTCCCGGTCCAGGGGGATGGCCACGGCCTTGGCCGCGTCGATGACCCGCTCCACGTCCTTGACGCCGACCTCGCCGCCCTTGACCGCGATGACCCCGTGCGAGTTGAACCCCTTGATGTGGCTGCCCGCGATGCCCGCGTATACCGAACGGATGTCGCACCCGGCCATGAGTTCGGCCTCTTCCAGGGCGCGCTTGATGGACTGGACGGTCTGCTCGATGTTCACCACCACGCCCTTGCGCAGGCCCGTGGACGGGCTGGAGCCGATGCCCACCACATCCACGCCCTCGGGGGAGAGTTCGCCCACCACGGCGCATATCTTGGTGGTGCCGATGTCCAGTCCGACGATGAGTTCCGAACGTGCCATTGCCTTCTCCTCTGCGATATTCCGGCTTCAGTCGGCCGCGGCCGTACCGGCCCAGGCCTTGCCGTTCTTCACTGTCACGTAGCGCGCGCCCTCGCTCTCCCCCCGGCGGGCCAGGTCCGTCCAGACCACGGCCAGCCGCTGCAGCGAGAGCGACCAGGGTTCTCCGGGGCCCCGCTCCAGGGTCAGAAGCAGGTCCGGCGCGTCGAAATACAGGCTCACCTCGGCGATGCCCAGGCGCACCCAGGCCGCCCTCTCCACGCCAAAGGCCGCGTCCAGCCGGGCGAGGCCGGCCAGGTCCCGGGGCAGGGTCGGGACCAGATCCTCGGCTCCGGGCTCCACCTCCAGCACCGGCAGGGACACGAAGCGGTCCGCCGCCACCGGCGCGATGGGGTCGCCGCCCGCGTCGGCGTAGAGCAGCCCGCCGCCGTCGGCCAGCCACCAGGCCGGGGCCTTCTCCTGCACCGTGATCCGCAGGCAGTCCGGCAGCTCCCGGCGCACCGTGGCCGAGGCGATCCAGGGATAGGCCGCCAGGCGGTCCATCACCTCGGCGATGGACACGTCCAGCAGGCTGCCGCCCTGCTCCACTCCGGCCAGCACCACCACCTCTTCGGCGGTGAGCCGGTCCATGCCCCGCACCTCCACCTGGCGCAGGGCGAAGGAATCGTTGCCCTGGAGCCAGCGGAAGGAGGCCAGGAGCCCCACGCTGACCAGGACGAAGAACCCCAGGCCCAGCGCCAGGCCCAGGCCCCAGGCCAGGCTCCGGCCCACGCCCCGGAACAGGCCCCGGCCGCCGCCCTCGCCCCGGGTGCGGTTCCGGGCGCCGCCGTTGCGCGGCAGGCGGCAGGACGGACCGGAGGGCCGGACCGGCTTGGCGGCGCGCAGGGCCAGGGCCTGGGCGGCGGTCACGGCCACAGCTTCACCTCCAGATCCAGGTCCAGGCCGTAGCGCTCCCTCACCGCGGCCCGGGCCTGAGCAATCAGCTCCAGGGCCTGGACGGCGGCTCCTCCTCCAAGGTTCTCCATGAAATTTGCGTGCTTGGGCGAAAATCCCATGCCGCCAACCCGTTTGCCCTTGAAGCCGCAGGCGTCCAGCAGCCGGCCCGCGCTCTCGCCGGCCGGATTCTTGAACACGCAGCCCGCGGTGTGGGCGGTCAGCGGCTGGGTGGCCGCCTTCTTGGCGAAGGTCTCCTTCATGCGCCGCCCCACCGCCGCAGGGTCGTCCCGGCGCAGGGCGAACTCCGCGGCCAGGACCAGCCACAACCCGGGATCGGCGCCGGGATAGGGCGCGAAACGCCGGTACCCGGTCTCCACCTGTTCCCGGCCCCGCCAGTCCAGGCCGAAGCGCTCGGAATGGACCAGGACCCGGTGCAGGACCGACCCGGTCTCGCAGCCGTAGGACCCGGCGTTCATGGCCACCGCGCCGCCCACGCTGCCCGGGATGCCGGTGAGGCCCTCCATCCCGGAGAATCCCTCGGCCCTGGCGAAGCCCAGGAGCTTGGGCAGGCCGGTCCCGGCCTCGGCCCGGACCACCACCTCGGCGGAAAGCCAGCGCACCACCCGGGGAGCGGGCTCGCCGGCCGGCCGCACCAGGACCAGGGGCAGGGGCCCGTCCGCGGCCAGCACGTTGCTGCCGCGGCCCAGGACCACCGGCCGGCCGCCCAGGCCGGAGAGCACGCCGGCCAGGTCGGCGGCGTCGTCCACCCGGGACAAGACCACCTCGGCCAGGGCGGGTCCGCCCAGGCGCAGGGTGGTGCGCTCGCTGAGCGCCGGTCCGGGATGCACGGCCAGGGCCATTACGCGGTCCTCCCCTCCAGTTTGGCTCCGCCCTCCAGCCAGGCCACGCCCACCTGCCAGATGTTGCCCGCGCCCATGGTCAGGAACACGTCCCCGTCCCGGAGCACGCCGGGCAGGGCCGCGGTGAGCGCGGCGAAATCCGGGAAGTACTCCACGTCGGTGCGGGAGACCTGGCGGATGCCCTGGGCCAGGCTCTGGCCCGAAACCCCGGGAATGGGGGCCTCGCTGGCCGGGTAGATCTCGGTGAGGAGCAGCTTGTCCGCCAGCTCGAAGACCTTGCAGAAATCCCCGAACAGGGCCCGGGTGCGGGTGAAGCGGTGCGGCTGGAAGGCCACCACCAGCCGCCGGCCGGGGTAGACCTGGCGCGCGGTGCGCATGGTCTCCTCCAGCTCCCGGGGATGGTGGCCGTAGTCGTCCACCACCAGCACCCCGGACCGCTCCCCCTTGCGCTCGAAGCGCCGTCCCACCCCGCCGAACTCCTTGAGGCCCTTGAGCACCGCCTCCTTGGGCAGGCCCGCCTCGATGCACACCCCGATGGCGCCCAGGGCGTTGAGCACGTTGTGGCGGCCGGGCTGGGTCAACTCCACGAAGCCCCAGGGCTCGCCGCGCAGGGTCACGTTGAAGCAGCTCTCGGCCTCGCAGGACACGATCTCCCCGCGCAGGTCCGCGTCCGGGCCCAGGCCGTAGGTGAGCATGGGCCGGTTGACCTGGGGCAGGATCTCCCGGAGCACCGGGTCGTCCAGGCAGACCACGTTCAGGCCGTAGAAGGGCACCGCGTTCATGAAGGTCACGAAGCTCGCCTTGATGGCCTCCAGGTCCGGGTAGAAATCCAGGTGGTCGGCGTCCACGTTGGTGACCACGGTGACGATGGGCGTGAGGCAGAGGAAGGAGCCGTCGGACTCGTCGGCCTCGGCGATGAGGTACTCGCCCTGGCCCAGCACCGCGTTGACGCCGTAGGCGTTCAGCCGGCCGCCGATGATGACCGTGGGATCGTAGCCCGCGGTCATGAAGATGGTGGCCAGGAGCGAGGTGGTGGTGGTCTTGCCGTGGGTGCCGGCCACCGCGATGCCGGTCTTCAGGCGCATGAGCTCGGCCAGCATCTCGGCCCGGGGGATGACCGGGATGCCCCGCTCCCGGGCGGCCGTCACCTCGGGATTGTCCTTGGCCACGGCCGTGGACTTGACCAGCACGTCGGCGTCGCCCAGGTTCTCGGCCCGGTGCCCCACCGCGATGCTCGCGCCGAGGGAGGAAAGCCGCCGGGTCACCGCCCCGTCGGCCAGGTCCGAGCCCGAGACCTCGTAGCCCAGGTTGAGGAGCACCTCGGCGATGCCGTTCATGCCCGAGCCGCCGATGCCCACCATATGGATCTTCTTGATCTTGTTCTTCATTCTCTACGCCTTATGCCCCGCGGCCAGGGCTTCGATTTCGGCGGCGATGCGGGCGGCGGCCTCGGGCCGGGCCGCGGCCCGCGCGGCCAGGGCCATGTCCCGCAGCCGGCCGGGGATCGAGAACACCCCGTCCAGGAACCGGGCCAGGTCGGTGCGCACGAGCTGCTCCTGGGTGAGCAGCACCGCGCCGCCGGGGTCGGCCAGGGTGCGGGCGTTCTCCAGTTGGTGGTTGTGGGTGGCGAAGGGGAAGGGCACCAGCACCGCCGGCTTGCCCAGGGCGGCCACCTCGGCCACGGTGGAGGCCCCGGCCCGGCACAGGACCAGGTCGGCCCAGGCGTAGGCCGCGGCCATGTCCTCGATGAAGGGGGCGACCTTCACGCCGGCGTCCAGGAGCCCGGCCGCGGCGTACCCCTCGCGGATGCGGGCGTAGTCCAGCTCGCCCGTGCCGTGCCAGAGCTCCATGCCCAGGGACGCCATGTCCCCGGCCGCCGCGGCCACCGCGTCGTTCATCGCCCGCGCCCCCTGGCTGCCTCCCACCACCAGCACCCTCCGGGTGGCGGGCTCCCGCTCCGGCTCGGCAAAGGCGCCGGCCAGGGCCAGGATGTCCCGGCGCACCGGGTTGCCGGTGAGCGCGGCCTTGGAGGGGTCGAAGCAGCGCTGCCGGTCGGGATGGGTCAGGAACACGCGCTGGGCGAGCATGCCCAGCATCCGGTTGGCCAGGCCCGGCAGGGCGTTCTGCTCGTGCACCGCCCGGGGCAGGCCGAGCAGGGCCGCCGCGGCCACCGACGGGAACGAGGCGTACCCCCCGAATCCCACCACCGCCTGGGGCCGGAACTTGCGCAGCACGGAAAGGGCCCTCGCCGTGGAGACGGCCAGGCCCAGGAGCGCGCCCGCGGCGGCCAGGCCGCGGCCCATGACTCCCCGCACCGGCAGGCCCACGAAATCGAACCCGGCCTTGGCCGCGTAGTCCGCCTCCTTGCCGTGGGAGCCGCCCACGAAGAGGACCTGGAGCCGGGGATGGCGGGCGACCAGCTCCTGGGCCACGGACAGGGCCGGGAACACGTGGCCTCCGGTGCCGCCGGTGGTGATGACCAGGCGCTGCATCAGGCCTTCTCCCCCTTGGACAGGTTGAGCAGGATGCCGGCGCAGAAGCAGGCCACCACCACGTGGCTGCCGCCGTAGCTCACGAAGGGCATGGGCACGCCCTTGGGCGGGGCCGCGCCCAGGACCACGGCCATGTTCAGCACCGCGCCCAGGCAGAGGACGATGGCCATGCCCGTGCCCAGGAAGCGGTCCCGGTCCTCCTTCTGGCGCAGGGCCACGGCGAAGGCCCGCCACAGGAGCGCGCCCATGCAGATGAAGAACAGGGTCATGCCCAGGAAGCCCAGTTCCTCCCCGGCCACGGCCATGATGAAGTCGTTGTGCGCCTCGGGCAGGAACAGGAGCTTCTGCCGGCCCGCGCCGAGCCCGGCCCCGGTCACCCCGCCCGATCCGAAGGCGTACAGGGACTGGACGATCTGGTAGCCCACGGTGCGGGCGTTCTCGAAGGGGTCCAGGAAGGCGGCCAGGCGCTTGAAGCGGTAGGGCGAGGACACCACCAGGGCCCAGGCCCCGGCCAGGCCCAGGAGCAGCGAGGAGCCCAGGTAGAGGAAACGGGCCCCGCCCACCAGGCTCATGAGGAAGAGGATGCCGGCCATGAGCACCGCGCCGCCGAAGTCCGGCTGAGCCAGGAGCAGCAGGCACATGGCCCCGGTCATGGCCACCGGCGGCAGGAAGCCCACGCTGAAGGTCCGCACCTTGTCCTGCTTGGAGCTGAAGAAGTAGGCCAGGTAGAAGACCAGGGCCACCTTGGCCGGCTCCAGGGGCTGGATGGAGAACGAGCCCAGGCGCAGCCAGCGCCGCGCGCCGCCGGCCTCGACCCCGATCCCCGGGACCAGGGTGACCGCCAGGAGCGCGAAGGCCAGCAGCAGCCAGACGTAGGTGTGGCGATACCAGAACTCCCGGGGCGCGGCGTAGGCCCCGGCCAGGGCGGCCAGTCCGGCCAGGGCGTAGAGGACCTGGCGCTTGAAGAAGAAGTATTTGTCGCCCCAGAACTTCTCGGCCATGATCCCGGAGGCGGACAGGACCATGACCACGCCGAAGGCGAGCAGGAAGAGGACCATGGCCAGAAGCACCATGTCCAGGCTGCGGTCCAGTTCCGCGGCCTTGGCCCGCGCCTCGCTCACAGCGCCTCCGCGATGCGCCGGAAATGGTTCCCGCGCTCCTTGTAGTTGGCGTACAGGTCGAAGCTGGCCGTGGCCGGGGACAGGAGGATCACGTCGCCCTTCTTGGCCATGGCGAAGAGCCGGCGCACCGCGCTCTCCATGTCCGGCTCCCATTTCACGGGCAGGTGCTTCGACCAGGCGGCCTCGAACACCTCCCGGCTGGCCCCGAACAGGCACACGTAGCGCACCTTGCGCTTCAGGAGCGGGGCCAGGGCCGCCAGGTCGCCGCCCTTGTAGACCCCCCCGGCCAGGAGCAGGAGCGGCCGGTCGTAGCTCTTGAGCGCGGCCTCCATGGCGTCCACGGTGGTGGCCTTGGAGTCGTCCACGAAGAGCACCCCCCGCTTCTCGGCCACGGCCTGCAGCCGGTGCGGCAGCGGAGCGAAGCTGCCCAGGGCCTCGCGGAAGTCCCGCTCCTCCAGCCCGAAGCGACGGCATGCCTGGTATGCGGCCTCCATGTTGGCCTGGTTGTGCTCCCCGGGCAGGAGTTCGCACTCGAAGCGGTCGATGGACCGGAAGTATTCCCGGCGAGCCCGGGTGAAGTCCCTCCGGTCCAGCTCCTCGCGCATGGACTCGGGAAGGATGGCCAGATCCTCCGGATGCATCCGGGCGAAGAGGTTGAGCTTGGCCGTCAGGTACTCCTCCATGTCCTGGTGCCAGTCCATGTGGTCCGGGGCGAAGTTCAGCAGCACCGACACCGACGGCCGGAAAGTGGACAGGCCCTGGGCCTGGAAGCTGGAGACCTCCACCACCGCCGCGTCCACCTTCTCTCCGGACAGGGCCAGCTCGGACAGGGGAACGCCCAGGTTCCCGCCGGCGAAGACCTTGAGTCCGGCGTGGGCCAGGACGTGGCCGGCCAGGGCGGTGGTGGTGCTCTTGCCGTTGGTTCCGGTGATGGCCAGGATGGGCGCGTTCACGTAGCGGCCGGCCAGCTCCAGTTCGGCCATGATCTCGGGCGGGTTCTCGGACGGCAGCAGGGGCCTGATGTCCCGGGCCTTGACCCCGGGGGACAGGACCACCACGTCCAGGCCCGTGAAATGCTCCGCGATGTGGTCTCCGTACTCCACCGTGATCCGGCGCTCCCGGCACAGGCTCGCGAAGTCGCGGTCCACCTTGGCCGGGTCCTTTTCCAGCAGGCGCACGCTGGCGCCCAGGGCGCAGAGCAGCCGAACCGCGGCCCGGCCCGACGCCCCGGCCCCGACCACGGCGGCCCGGCAGCCGTCCAGCCGCCTCTCCGCAGGCACTTCCTCGATGCGCACCGGCTTGATCATGCCCTTCCCCTTCAGCGGATCTTCAGCGTGCTGAGCGCCAGCAGCGCGAGCACGATGGAGAGGATCCAGAACCGGATGATGATCTTGGACTCGGGAATGCCCTTCAGCTCGAAGTGGTGGTGCAGCGGGGCCATGCGGAAGATGCGCTTGCCGCCGCTCACCTTGAAGTAGCCCACCTGAAGGATCACCGAGAGGGTCTCCACCACGAACAGCCCGCCCACGATGAGCAGGACCAGCTCCTGCTTGCAGAGCACGGCGATGAAGCCGAGCGCCCCGCCGATGGACAGGGAGCCCACGTCGCCCATGAACACCTGGGCGGGATAGGCGTTGAACCAGAGGAAGCCCATGCCCGCGCCCACCAGGGCGCCGCAGAACACCGTGACCTCGCCCACCCCGGCGATGGGCGTGATCTGGAGATAGCGGGCGATGTCCGCGTGGCCCGCGGCGTAGACGAAGATGGCGAAGCAGGCCCCGGCCACGATGGACGGCCCGATGGCCAGGCCGTCCAGGCCGTCGGTGAGGTTCACCCCGTTGGATGCGCCCACCATGACCAGGACCGCGAAGGGCACGTAGAGCCAGCCCAGGTCCGGCCGGACGCCCTTGAGGAAGGGCAGGGACAGGACCGTGCTGTAGGCCGGCTGCTGCACCAGGAGCACCATGGCCACCGCGGCCACCAGCATCTGGAGCAGGAACTTGCTGCGCGCGGACAGGCCCTTGTTCTGCTTCTTGACCACCTTTACGTAGTCGTCGGCGAAGCCCACCAGGCCGAAGCCAACGAACACCAGCAGGGCCAGCCAGACGTACACGTTGGTCAGGTCGCCCCAGAGGAGCACCGAGACCAGGATGGCGAAGCCCATGAGCAGGCCGCCCATGGTGGGGGTGCCGGCCTTCTGCAGATGGGCGGCCACGTCCTCGGAGATGTACTGCCCGAACTTGAGCCGGCGCAGGAAGCGGATGAAGGCCGGGCCGCAGAAGATGGTGAGCGCCAGGGCGGTGAGCAGGGCGTAGACCGAGCGGAACGTGATGTACCGGAACAGGTTCAGGAACCCGAACTCGGTATGCAGGGGATAGAGCAGATGGTAGAGCATCTAGGCGTCCCCTTTCCGGCCGGCCGCGAGCGCCGCGGCGTAGCGGTCCAGTCCCAGGGAGCGCGAGGCCTTGACCAGGATCACCGGTCCCTCCAGGCCCAGGCGGTCCAGGCGCGACGCCAGTTCGGCCTCGCTGTCCACGGTGGCGAACACCCCTTTCCAGCCGCCGTTGTCCAGGCCCTGCCGCACGTCCTCGCCATACCCCCCCCGCCAGAACAGGGCGCGGGCCGGCGAGGCGGCCACCGCCCGGCCCAGGGCGCGGTGCTCGGCCGGGGCGGAGGGGCCCAGTTCCCGCATCTCGCCCAGGACCAGCACCAGGGGCCGGCCGCCGGCCAGCTCCCGGGCCGCGTCCAGGGAGGCGCGCATGGACAGGGGATTGGCGTTGTAGGAGTCGTCGATCACGCAACCGCCCGGGGTCTCCACGCAGCGGAAGCGGCCCGCGGGCAATTCGGCGCGGGCCAGGCCCCGGCCGATCTGCTCCACGGAGGCCCCCAGCCGGTGCGCGGCCGCGGCCGCGGCCAGCACGTTCTCGCAGAAATGCGCGCCCACCAGGGGCAGGGCCACTTCCAGCTCCTCGCCGGCCAGGAGCAGTCCGAAACGGGTGAGATGGCCCTCGCGGCCCAGGACCCGGCCGGCGTAGGCCGCGTCCTTTCCCCGGCAGGAGAAGCCCACCGGCCGCTCCAGGATGGTCCGGGCCTCCTGCCAGAGCAGGGGGTGGTCCATGCTGACCACCGCCTCCCCGCCCGGGGCCAGGAAGCGCAGCAGCGAGGCCTTTTCCCGGGCCACGCCCGCCAGGTCGCCCAGGCCCTCCAGATGGGCCGGGCCGATGTTGTGGATCACCGCCAGGTCCGGCCGGACCACGCCGGCCAGCTCGGCCATCTCGCCCTTGTAGTTTATGCCCAGCTCCAGGACCCAGAACCGCTCCTGGCCGGTGCAGGCCAGCATGGTCATGGGCGCGCCGATGCGGTTGTTCAGGTTGCCCCGGGTCTTGGCCGTGGCCCCGCTCTCGGCCAGGGCCGCGGCCAGGAGCTCCTTGACCGTGGTCTTGCCCGCGCTGCCGGTCAGGGCCGCGACCTTGGCCCGGGTCCGGGCGCGCCAGAAGCCGGCCAGCCGGCCCAGGGCGGCCAGGGAGTCGGGAGCCACCATGACCGGGACCAGGCCCATGACCTCGGGCAGGGGCCGCTCGGCCAGCACCGCGGACGCGCCCTTGGCCACCGCATCCCGGGCGAAGGCGTGCCCGTCGAAACGTTCGCCGCGCAGGCACACGAAGAGCTGGCCGGGCTCCACCGTGCGGCTGTCCGTGCTCACGCCCGCGAGCATGAGCTCGGACGAGGACTCGGTGTCCCCGTATGCGCCGGTGGCGGCGGCGATCTCGGCCAGAGAGAGCTGCATCATCCGTTTTGTTCCTGTCAGTCCTTGCCCGCGATGAGTTCGCGGACCACCTTGGCGTCGCTGAAGGGGTAGCGCACGCCCTTGATCTCCTGGTAGTCCTCGTGCCCCTTGCCGGCGATGAGCAGCACGTCGCCGCGCTCCATCTCGGCCAGGGCCATGGCGATGGCCCGACGCCGGTCCGGCTCCTCCATGACCCCGGCGCAGGCCGCCAGGCCGGGCTTCACGTCGCGCATGATGGCCAGGGGATCCTCCGAGCGGGGATTGTCCGAGGTGAGCACCGCCACGTCGGCGTAGCGGCACACGGCCTCGCCCATGAGCGGCCGCTTGCCCCGGTCGCGGTCCCCGCCGCAGCCGAAGACCACCAGGATGCGCCGGAACTCCAACTCGTCCAGGGTGCGCAGCACGTTCTCCAGGGCGTCCGGGGTGTGGGCGTAGTCCACGAACACGTCCAGGCCGCGGTCGTTGACCACCCGCTCCAGCCGTCCGGGCACCCCCAGGAAGTTGGACAGAGCCTTGAGCTGGCGGGGCTTGAGCCCCAGGGCCAGGCCCGCGGCCTGGGCGGCCAGCAGGTTCTGGGCGTTGTGCCGGCCCACCAGGGGCGAGGTCAGCTCCCAGCGCTTGTCCTGGAAGCTCATGGCCAGCCTGAGCCCGTTGGAGGTGCTCTCCAGTATCTCGCCCACCAGGGCGGGGCCTTCGCAGGTGCCGGGATAGACCAGGCCGTAGCCCACGGCCCGCGGCTGCCGGGAGAGCAGCATGCGGCCGTAGGGGTCGTCGAAATTGATGATCCCCACCTTGTCCGCGGCCGGGACCTCGGCGAAGAGCCGGGCCTTGGCCTTGAAATAGGAGTCCATGGTCCCGTGGTAGTCCAGGTGGTCCTGGGTCACGTTGGTCAGGAGCGCCAGGTTGAAGGTGAGCCCGGCCACCCGCTGCTGGTCCAGGGAGTGGGAGCTGACCTCCATGACCACCGTGTCCACCCCGGACGCGGCCATGTTGGAGAGCAGCTCGTGCAGCTGCCAGCAGGAGGGGGTGGTGAGCGGAGCCTTCAGGCAGAACCCGGGCCAACGGTAGTTCACCGTGCCGATGACTCCCACCTTGCGTCCGGACGCGGCGAGCAGGTGCTCCACCAGGTAGGACACGGTGGTCTTGCCGTTGGTCCCGGTGATGCCGATGAGGGTGATCTGGCGCTGGTCGGTCTTGAAGTGGGCGGCGGCCAGTTCGCCCAGGGCGGCGCGGGGGTCGGGGTGCGGGGCCAGGACCGCGGACCCGCCCGGGGGCAGGGCCGCGCCGGGGCGCGCCACCACGTAGGCCGCGCCCCGGGCCAGGGCGTCGGGTATGAAGCTGGCCCCGTCCTCGCGGCCGGGCAGGGCCACGAACACGTCGCCCGGGGTCACCATGCGGGAGTCGGTCTTGACCGTCAACCCTTCGGCCACCAGGCGCTTGACCTGGGCGAAGCTCTCGCCGGAAAACTGCTCAGGACCGGTCACGCCCGCCTCCGAGCCAGAGGACCACGGGTTTGCCGGACGCGGGCCAGGGGTTTCCGCCTCCCGGCGACTGGCGGGCCACCACCAGTCCGCTTCCCTTGACGACGGGAACGGTCCCGTTGCCGGCGAGAATTTCCACGGCCCGGCGCAGGGGCATTCCAACGAGGTTGGGGACGGCTCCGCCCTGAACCCGCGCGGCAGCCTCCACCGCAGCGACTTCCCGGGCCACAAGCTCTCCGCCAGGCGCTTCGTCCAGTTTCGCATTCTGCACCTCCGCCGCGCCTCGGGCCCTGGGGCCGTCGGGCAGTTCGCCAAGGAAGGACAGGGCGCCCATCGCCACCTCGCGCACCGCGGGCGCGGCCACCACGCCGCCGTAGTGGTTGGGATGGGGCTCGTCCACGCTGACCATGATCATGTATCGGGGCGCCATGGCCGGCACGAAGGCCACGAAGGAGCCCACGTACTTGTCGCCGTAGCCGCCGGTGGGCGAGGCCTTCTGGGCCGTGCCGGTCTTGCCCCCGACCTCCAGGCCCTCGATGCGGGCCCTGGTCCCGGTGCCATCCTCCTGGACCACCTCCCGGAGCATGGACAACACCTGGGACGCCACCCGGGGGTCGAAGACCTGCTCGACCTCCTCCCGCTCCGGGGCGGGATCCAGGGTCAGGGCCAGGCCGGCGCGCTTCCCCTCCCGGGCCAGGGCCAGGTAGGCCCGGGCCATCTGGAGCATGTTGGCGGAAACGCCCTGGCCGAACGAGGCGGTCACCAGGTCCACCTGGGTCCATTTCTTGGCCGGCCGGAGCATGCCCCGGTTCTCGCCGGCCAGGGGCAGGTCCAGGCGCTGTCCCAGACCCAGACGGTCCAGGTAGTCGTGCAGCCTCTCCGCGCCCAGCTCCAGCCCGATCTTTCCCGTCCCGATGTTGGAGGAGTAGCGCAGGATCTTGTGCACCGGCAGGTCGGCGTACTTGTGGGTGTCGCCGATGGTGGCCCCGCGAATCCTCCAGGACCCGTTCTCGCAGAAGAACACGCTCTCGGGGTTGACCACCTTCTCCTGCAGGGCCGCGGCCACGGTCAGGGACTTGAGCGTGGAGCCGGGCTCGAAGGCGTCCCCGGCCAACCGGTTCTTCCACACCGCGGGAGTCTGCTCGGCGTAGACGTTGGGATTGAAGAAGGGGTACTGGGCCAGGGCCAGGATGTCGCCGTCGTCCACCTTGACCACCAGGCAGCCGCCCCAGCGTCCGCCGGCCTCGGTCACGGCCCGGGCCAGGGCCATCTCGGCCAGGCTCTGGATGTGGGCGTCCACGGTGAGACGCAGATCCGCGCCGCGCAGCCGCGCGGCCACTTCCTCCGGACTCTCGGCGTCCAGGTCCAGGCGCTTGCCGCTGGCGTCGCGGGACACGGCCTGGCGCACGGTCCGTCCCGCCAGGTGGGCGTCGAAGGATTTCTCCATGCCCTCCAGGCCCTCGCCGTCCACGCCCACGAAGCCCAGGAGCTGCCCTGCCAGATGGCCTCCCGGGTAGAGGCGGCGGTACTCGTCCACCAGGTACACGCCGGGGAGCTTGAGTTCGGCCACCCGCGCCGCGGCGCGGTCGCCGATCTGGCGCTCCAGCCACACGAAATTGGTCCGGCCGGCAAGCTTGGCCAGGACGTTGGGAGTCCGCTCGCCCAGGGCCTCGGCCAGGGCGCGGGCCGCGGCCGCCGGGTCCTCGATCTCCAGGGGCCGGGCGTAGACAGAGGGGGCGCGCACGCTCACCGCCAGCTCCCGGCCGTTGCGGTCCAGGATGCGGCCGCGCTCCCCGCGCACGGATTCGGCCACCTCGTGCTGGCGGCTGGCCATTTCGCTGAGCCGGGGCCCCATGAGCACCTGGACCTGGAAGGCCCGACCCCACAGGGCCAGCCACAGCACCCCGAAGACGCCCGCCACCGCGGCCAGGCGCACCCGACCCCAGTCGCGTCCGGTCCTGGCCTGGACCGCGGGCCTCACGGCCGGACCTCCGCCTGGGCCAGCCGGCGGATGCGGCCCGCGGTGGCGGGCTGCATGCCCAGCTCCCGGGCCTTTTCCTGAAGCCGGTAGGGAGAGAGCAGGTTGGCCCGCTCCACCTCGAACTTGGCGGCCAGGGCCAGACGGGCGTCCAGTTCTCCCTGGACCTGGCGGGCGCGGTAGGCCAGGTCCAGACGCTCGATGTTGCACCAGGCCAGGGTCAGGCCCATGGCCAGGGCGGTGCAGGAGAGCACGGCCACGGCCCAGCCCAGCATCCCGGGGCCCGAGGAGCGTTGCGCCGACCGGCTCACCGCCGCGCCTCCGCAGCCACGCGCTCGGCCGCGCGCAGCTTGGCGCTGCGGGACCGGGGGTTGGCCTGGCATTCATCCTCGTCCGGGACCACGGGCTTCCTGGTGAGCACCTTGAGCCGGGCCACCCGGCCGCAGGTGCAGACAGGCTGGCGGGGCGGACACAGGCAGCCCTTCTCCTCGTCCCGGAAGGCCCGCTTCACCAGCCGGTCCTCCAGGGAGTGGAACGAGATGACGGCCAGGCGGCCGCCGGGGCGCAGGTGATCCACGATGTCCGCCAAGAACGACTCCAGCTCCTCAAGTTCCTGGTTCACGGCCATGCGCAGGGCCTGGAAGGTCCGGGTGGCGGGATGACGGCGGGCGGTGGCCCGCATCTTGGCCGGATAGGCCCGCTCCACGCACTCGGCCAGTTGCCGGGTGGTCTCGAAGGGCTGTTTCTCCCGCTCCTGCACGATGAAGCGGGCGATGCGCCCGCACAGGGGCTCCTCGCCCAGCCGGCCGATGAGCTCGCGCAACCGCTCGAAGGAGGCCCGGTTCACCAGGGAGGAGGCGGGAGCAACGCCGTCGGCCGCGCCCATGCGCATGTCCAGCGGGCCGTCGGACAGGAAGCTGAAGCCCCGGTCCGCGTCGTCCAGCTGCAGAGAGGACACGCCCAGGTCCAGGAGCGCGCCGTCCAGGCCGTCCCAGCCCTCGGCGGCCACAGCCTCGGAGAACCGGCTGTAGCGCAGGTTGTGGAGACGGACCCCGGGAAAACCGGCCAGCCGCTCCCGGGCCAGAGCCAGGGCCTCGGGATCGCGGTCCAAGCCGATGAGCTCCGCCCGGCCTTCGACAGCTTCGAGCAATGCCATGCTGTGCCCGCCGAGTCCCACGGTCCCGTCCAGGTAGCGGCCCCCAGGACGGGGCGCCAAGAAGTGCAGCACCTCGCGCAGCAAGACCGGCACGTGCAACGCGCCGGCCATGCCGCCCTCCCCTTTCCTTTCGCGGCCCATGTCGTCCACCGCCGTCCTAGAGACGAAGCTCGAGGCCCAGCTCGGCCATGGCCGACAGATCCGCGTCGAACGACTCCTCCATCTGGGCCCGTTGGGCCTCGAACCGGCCCTGGTCCCAGATCTCGAACTTGCGCCCCACGCCGGCCACCACCACCTCGCGGTCCAGGCCGGCGTACTTGCGCAAGTGGGGCGGGAGGAGCACCCTGCCCTGCTTGTCCAGGGTCACTTCCACGGCCCCGGAGATGAAGAACCGCTGAAAATTGCGCAACCGCTTGTCGAGCACGTTCACCCGGCTGAAACTCTCCTCGATGGCCTCCCACTCGGTGAGCGGATAGCCCACCACGCAGCCGTCGAAGTTGGTCAGCATGAGCCGCCCGCCCGAGGCCTGCGACTCGGCCGCCGCCCGGATGTCCGGAGGCAGCATGAGCCGGCCTTTGTCGTCCAGGCTGCGGTAGGAATGTCCCCTGAAGGTGACCATGCCCGATTTCCGTCTCCCACTTTTTCCCACCTTCTACCACCGGACCCTTGAGTCCGCAAGGCCCCGCGGGGAGAAATTCCTTCCGGGCGTTAAACTTTTTATAGATTTTTTCTAGAAATGCAAAGCACAATGGAAGACCGTGCAGGAAATGCAGGAATACTTGGTTTTTTCATCTTCAAGAAGGAATCCTCGCCTACCCCGGCCATTATCGCATTGCCCCGGCGCCCGGGAGAGGAATGACGCTGCACGGGGGAAGAAAGAAAAGCAGTCCGGAATGTTGCGCCTCTGCAAACCGGGTGTATTGACAAAGCCGAGAAAAAAAGAAACGGGTGAGCGTCCGGCCCGCGGGCCGTCATGGTTCAACCCGTCAGGAGAGGGGCATGAGCGCGCTGAAAAGCAGCATCGTGGACAACCTGGACGAGGAATTCTACCAGATCAACCCGGACATCCTGGCCAGCTTCCCCAGGTTCCGGCCCCCGCTCAACCTGTTCATCTTCAAGGAGGACGTGGCCCAGATCCAACTCTACAAGAAGACCGGCGAACGCATGGACCAGGCGGTGCAGGACGAGCTGGCCGCGCTTACCGCCGAGGGGAACATCTTCGTCGCCCGCAGCGACCACCCCATCTACGCCAAGCACATCGCCAAGCAGCTGGACCTGGTGCTGGTGGACAAGAACCTCAAGGAGGCGGAAATCGCCGAGGTCTTCACCGTGGCCCTCACCGAGCGCCTGGGCGAGTTCTTCGAGCAGCCGGTGCAGGTGGTGTTCGACCAGCTCTACCGCGACCTCATGGTGCTCACCGAGTACCTGTTCTCGGACAAGGCCCGGGTCAAGTCCCTGGTGCGCCGCCTGCACCGCAGCCACACCCTGCCCAACCACGCCTTCGACTCGGCCATCCTCGGCCTGTGGCTGCTCCTGCGCCTCGCCCCCAAGGACCTGCCCCGCAAGAACCTGGACAAGGCGACCCTGGCCCTGTTCCTGCACGACATGGGCATGTGCAAGATCCCGGCCTTCATCCGGGACAAGACCAAGCCCCTGACCAACGACGAGCGCCAGAAGGTGAACCAGCACCCCCTGCTGGGCGCGGCGCTGGCCCAGAAGCTCAACCTGCGGTTCGACGAAATCACCCACGCGGTGATGCAGCACCACGAGCGCCTGGACGGCTCAGGCTACCCGCAGAAGGCCAGGGACGCGGACATCTCCCCCCTGGGCCGGATCTGCGCGGTGGCCGACTCCTTCGCCGCCATGGTGTCCAGGCGGCCCTACGCCGAGGCCAAGAGCTTCGCCGACGCGGCCGCCGAACTGGCCGGCATGACCTCCCGCTACGACCCCAAGATCACCACGCACCTCAAGACCGCCATCCTGTCCGAAGAATGGCAGTTCGCGGCCGAGGAAGGCCCGGTCGAATAAGCCCGCAACGCCCGCGAAAAAGCCCCGCCGGCTCCGGCCGGCGGGGCTTCCTTTTGCGCTTCGGGCCGGGCTAGGCGAAGGTGGAGAGCACGTCGCTGGAGATTTCCCGGAACACGTCGGCCTTGAGGATCACCCCCAGCACCCTGCCGCTCTCCCGCACCACGGCCCAGCCGCGGCGATGTCCCAGGAACTCGCCCAGGACCATGACCAGGGGGTCGTTGGGGCGCACCTCGGGGAAGGCGGTCTCCACCAGGTCCAGGATGCCCTTCTCGGCGCAGGCCCGGCAGGCGGCGCCGAAGGCATGGTCCCAGTTGCTGTCCGCGAAGTCGCGGATGATCTCGTCGGTGAACACGCAGGACTCCAGGTGCCGCAGCACCCCCCACATGGTGATCACGCCCTTGAACTGGCCGGCCTTGTCGAAGACCAGGCAGATGTGGTTGTCGGCCTCCTTGCGGATGGCCTCGCGGATGAGCCGGATGACCTCGGTGAGGCTGGTGGACTCCTCCACCCGGGTGAAATCCTCGCGCATGAGGTCCCAGGCGCGCTTGCGCATGAGCATGGGATCGCCCTCCCGTGAGCGGTGTTTCTCCCGGTTGTACAGGACTCCCCTCCTTTTATCCAGCCCGGCGGAGCCGCTCCGCGGGGCGCGGGACGCGGCCGCCGGGCCGCAGGGAGATGAGGGCGACGCCCGCCCCCACCGCGGCGCAGCCCAGGGCCTGGGCCGGCCCCAGGGGCTCGCCC
>JBFMHA010000033.1:0-35167 GCA_040753075.1 Thermodesulfobacteriota bacterium | reverse complement strand
CGTTCGCACCTCCCCCCCTGCCCCCCGACGCCCGCCGCCGCCCCCCGGCCCCGAATCCCGCGTCCCGGGTCCCCCGGGTCTGGCTGGAGGCTGTGATCCGCCTGCTGGCCAGCGCGGACTCCGCGGCCATCGCCCGCGACACCCGGCCCTTCGCCACCGGCAACAACCGGCCGCGCCTGGCCGGACAGGAGGCCTGACATGGTCAGCGAAACCCCGCAACGCAACCTGGCCCAGGACCTGGTGCGGGTCACCGAGGCCGCGGCCCTGTGCGCGGCCCGCTGGCTCGGCCGGGGAGCCAAGGAGCAGGGAGACGACGCCGCGGTGAACGCCATGCGCACCACCTTCGCTTCGGTGGACGTGGACGGGCTGGTGGTCATCGGCGAAGGCGAGAAGGACGAGGCCCCCATGCTCTACAACGGCGAGGCCGTGGGCTCGGGCCGCGGTCCGGCCATGGACGTGGCCGTGGACCCGGTGGAGGGCACGCGGCTGCTGGCCCTGGGCCGGCCCAACGCCATCTCGGTGGTGGCCATGGCCCCCCGCGGCTGCCTCTACTCGCCCGGCCCGGCCTTCTACATGGACAAGCTGGTGGTCCCGGCCGAGGCCAAGGGCAAGGTGGACATCGCCGCCCCGGCGGCCGACACCCTCAAGGCCGTGGCCCGGGCCCTGGGCAAGGACGTGGACGACCTGGTGGTCTTCGTCCTGGAGAAGGACCGCCACCGCCAGCTCATCGCCGAGATCCGCAAGGCCGGGGCGCGCATCCAGCTGCACACCGACGGCGACGTGGCCGGAGCCATCATGGCGGTCAACCCCGATGCCGACGTGGACCTCATGATGGGCGCGGGCGGCACCCCGGAAGGCGTGCTCGCCGCGGTGGCGGTGCGCATCGCCGGCGGCGAGATCCAGGGCCGGCTAGCGCCCCAGTCCGAGGCGGAGCGCCGGGCGGTGGAGAAGGCCGGCCTGGACACGTCCCGCGTCCTGCACACCGAGGACCTGGTGGCCAGCGACGACACCTTCTTCGCGGCCACCGGCATCACCGGGGGCGCGTTCCTGGGAGGCGTCCGCTTCACCGGCCGGGGCGCCCGCACCTCGTCCCTGGTCATGCGGGGCAGGACCGGCACCGTGCGCTTGGTGGAGTCCCACCACGTGTTCGAGAAGCTCATGCGCATCAGCGCCCTGGCCTACGATTAAACCCCTTCTTGGGAGGACATACCCATGGCCTGCACCAGACCCATCCTGCTCGGCATCGTCGGCGACTCGGCCGCGGGCAAGACCACCATCACCGCCGGCATCGAGGCCATCCTCGGCCCGGAGCGCGTGACCAACATCTGCTCCGACGACTACCACAAGTACAACCGCGCGCAGCGCAAGGAGCGCAACATCTCCGCCCTGCACCCGGACTGCAACTACGTGGACATCATGCAGCACAACTTCCACCAGTTGCGGCGGGGAGAGGCCATCCTCAAGCCGGTGTACAACCACTCCACCGGAGACTTCGACCCGCCGGTGCACATCGAACCCCGGGAGTTCGTCATCGTGGAGGGGCTGCTCGGGTTCTACAACCAGCAGATGCGCGACGCCTTCGACGTGAAGATCTACCTGGACCCCCAGGAGGAACTGCGCGTGGACTGGAAATACAACCGCGACACCACCAAACGCGGCTACACCCGGGAGCAGGTCATGGCCTCCCTGGAGAAGCGCAAGGAGGTTTCGGCCAACTTCATCCGGCCGCAGCGCCGCCACGCGGACATCGTGGTGAACTTCTACCGGCCCGGGGAGGACCAGGAGACCGGACCCCGCCTGAACACCAACCTCATCCTGCGGCCCACCATCCGCCACCCGGACTTCTCGGAGTTCATCGACCAGCGGCCCGGCCGCAAGGAGCAGTGCCTGACCCTGACCCTGGGCCGGGACGAGGGCATGCCCGTGGACATCCTGCACATCACCGGGACCATCAAGCCGGTGACCGCGGAGACCCTCATGGACATCATCCTGGATCACCTGCCCGGGGTGGCCCGGGTCTCCACCGACGGGGTGGGCCGGTACATGGACGGGGCCAAGGCCAAGACCAGCCATCCCCTGGGCATCGTGCAGCTGCTCACCTGCTACCACCTGCTCAACGCCCAGCTGTGTACGGTGTGATGCGGTGAGGACAAAAGCATAAACCCGGAGGCGTTCGCCTCCGGGAGGTCAGTGTCATGCTCCTTTCGCACCTCTATCTGGCGGCCCGCAGAGGCGAGCTCTTCCGTCTCGAGTGGTCGGATGTGGACTTTGCCGGCGAGAGGGTTCGCCTCGGCACGAGGAAACGGAAGGACGGGAGCATGAAGTACGAGTGGATTCCCATGGCCGGAGAGTTGTACGATTCGCTTCTGGCGCACAGGAAGGAATCCAGTACGGAGCAAGTGTTCGTCCAGGAGTCGGGCCGGTTTGCCGGCAAACCCTTCCTGGAGAACCGGGGATTCCCGCAGGGACTGTGCGCCGTTGTCGGGGTGAAGCCCTTCGGGCGCCATGCCATCCGGCATTTAACGGCGTCGATCCTGGCTTCCCGGGATATCCCCATGGTGACCATCCAGACCATCCTGCGGCACAAGAAGCTGTCCACCACCGAACGGTATATCCGGGGCATGGCCCCGGTTCGGCCCCACCTCGATATTCTGCTCGGGCATACCTAAAGGCATACCAAGAAAAAACCCGGAGGCGCGAGCCTCCGGGTTGTACTGGGAAAGTAGCCTACGCTACTTGGAAGTTCTGGCGGAGCGGACGGGACTTGAACCCGCGACCTCCGACGTGACAGGCCGGCGTTCTAACCAACTGAACTACCGCTCCGCGCCAGGTATCGTTGTGGTGGGCGGGACAGGGCTTGAACCTGCGACATCCAGCTTGTAAGGCTGGCGCTCTCCCAACTGAGCTACCCGCCCAGCCCGAGCTCCCCCACAACGGGGAAGCACTCTTTAAGCTCCACCCCCGTGGTTTGTCAACGAGATTTCTGAGCCCCTGGAAAAATAATTGCCTGCACCCCGAGAACCGTTCCGGACGCGGCCCGGACGGCGTCGCCGCCGGGCCGTCCCGCCTCGAAATGAGCCGCCGGGGCCGGGACCTGACGGTCCCGCCCCGGCGGCATTGCAGTTCAACCCATCCGGCCTGACGGCAGGAGTCCTGGCGCAGTCCCTACTTGTCCCGCACGTGGCATTCGCCGCAGCCGGTGGGACCCTTGCCTACCTTGTCGTGGCAGCCCTGGCACTGGCGGTGGTAGGCGCGCATGAGCGGGATGGTCTTGCCGCCCTCCAGGGCGTGGCAGTCGGCGCAGGGCGTGCCCGCGCTGTCCTCGCGCGGAACCAGCCGCCCCTTCTCGTCCGCCGAGTGGTGGCAGACGGCGCAGTCATCGAGCTTCGCCTTCTCGTTGTGGTCGTCGTGCTTGAACACCGCGGCCGGCCGTTCGGGCGCGCCGAAGGCCGCACCCTCGATCTTCACCATGTCGGCCTGGGCCCCGGCCATGGCGGCCAGGAGGCAGACGGCGGCGAGCAGGGCCGCGGCGGCGGCAATCTTTTTCACGGTCATGAGGTTGCCCCTTGTCTTCATGGTTGGCGTACCCTACTCGGCCTCGGGCTTGTCCATGTATTCATAGAGGATGTCGCCCAGGAACTTGAGCTTGAGCGGCAGGTGGTACTTGTGGATGATGTCGTCCAGGCCGCCGTGGCAGTTGTGGCAGGGGGCCACGATGGTGGTCACGCCCTGGTCCGCCACCCGGGCCAGCTGCTCGGCCTTCCACACGTTGGACAGGATGCGCTTGTTCTTGAACGGCGGGCCGCAGTTGATGACCCCGCCGCCCGCGTTGCAGCAGATGTTGTACTCGCGGTTGGGGTGCATCTCGATGAGCTCCTCGCAGAAGGTGCGCGCCACGTGCCGCCCCATCTCGTGCAGGCCGCGACCGCGCACGGTGTTGCACGGGTCGTGGAAGCTGACCTTTTCCGGAAACTTCTCCTTGCACCTGATCTTCCCCGCGCTGATGAGCTCCGAGAAGTACTGGATGGAGTGGACCATGGGGACGGGCGGCATCCTCCAGCCCAGCCAGCGGTTGCCCACGTCGTACACCGAACGGAAGGCGTGGCCGCACTCGCCCATCACGATCTTCTTCACCTTGAGCTTCAGGGCCGACTCGTAGTGGTACTTCTTGATCCGGCCCATCATCTCGAAGTCGCCGGTGAACATGCACATGTCCGAGTTGTCCCAGCCCGGATCGGCCGGGAAGGTGTAGTCCACTCCGGCCACGTGCAGGATGGAGGCGGCCTGGTAGATGAGCTGGGTTCGGAACTTGGGCTCGGGCGCGATGACCGAGTAGTAGACCTCGGCCCCCTCCTTGGCGATGGGCAGACGGATGTTGGGGAACTCGTCCCGGGCCTCGTCCTCCTGCCACTGCAGGGAGTCGGTCCACTCGTCGTCCTTGACCCACATCTGGTTCATGGTGGCCGAGTGGGAATGCGCCGTATCCTGGATGTAGAGCGGGGTCATGTTGAGCATGTGGCAGATGCGGCGCACCATGCTCATCATGTAGCCGATGTCGATGCCGAAGGGGCAGTACTGCAGGCAGCGGCGGCAGATGTTGCACTCGGTGGAGGCGATGAGCCGCAACTCCCGGACCTCGGCCGGGGTGAGGCGGCCGTCCCGCTCCAGAATCTTCCAGATGGAGCGCTTGACCTTGCCCACGGGCGAATACTTGGGATCCTTGCCGTTGGACATGTAGTGGTGGCAGGCCTCGGAGCACAGGCCGCAATGCACGCAGGTCTGCACGTAGGCCTTGAGCCTGGCCCCGCCCTCGGCGGCCAGGACCTTCTTGATGATCTTCTGGATCTTGTCCTCGGTCAGGGCCTTTTCCGCCCGCTCCAGGTTGGGATCCTCGATGCCGGAAAAGTCGTATTTCCCGGCAGCCACGTCCTCGTTGTACTTGGCCTTGACCTTGTCCACCCAGGAGCCGGTGGCGGCGGCAGTTTCAACTTCGCTCATGGCGGACTCCTTTACCAGTCCTTGATCTGGCGCACGGCCCCGAACTCCGAGGCGGTGTAGCCGCGCACGAACAGGGCGTAGATGGCGTGGGCCAGGCGGGTGAAGGGCAACAGGGCGAGCATGAGTTCGCCGGCCAGCATGTGCAGGGTGATGATGGTCCGGTAGTCGGCCACCTGATGGTAGGCCAGCACGCCGGTGAGGAAGGGCAGGGCCACCACCGCGAGGATGAGGAAGTCGTTGCAGCTGGTCACGAACTTCACCTGGGGCAGGGTCAGCCGCCGCAGCAGGAAGAAGGCGCAGCCGCCGAGCACCGCGAAGGCCATGACGTCGGCCGCGGCGTCGGGCAGGGTGGGCCACAGGCCCACGTTCCAGGCGGTCTCGATCATGACCACGTGGGCCAGCAGGAAGATGGGGCTCAGGAGCAGGCAGACGTGGAACACCCAGGTCACGATGGCCATGACCGGATTGAGCCGGGCGTTGAAGCTGCCCAGGGGGAGTATCCACCAGTAGAAGGCCGACTTGAGGGCGTGTTTCCAACTCCAGTATTCGTAGACGATGCCGTCCTTCTGCTTGGCCAGGAGGGCCATCTTGGAGAACTGGTAGAGCGATCCGCCGATGCAGAGCGCGAAGGCGACCCACACGAGGGGGCCGCGGGCGAGGTCGTAGAGAAGGTCTATCATGGCTTCCCCCTATGCCTTGAAGCTGGACACGGGCACGACCCGGCGCACCAGCCACCCGTCCTCTATGACCGTGACGAGCACCTTGGTAGAGTCCGGGCTGAACACCGGGGTGAAGGCCGCGGTGAAGCCCGAGCCGAACTCGCGGCCGTCCACGGCCACGGTGTACTTGCCTCCCTTCTCCACCTTGGCGGCCACGTGGGCCCCGTCCGGGCTGAAGACCGGCTTCCAGGCCATGTCGTAGCGGCCGGGCCAGGCGGCGTCGTCAACCACCACGGCGTACTTCCCATCCTCCTTGCCCAGGCAGGCCGCGCGGGACCCGTCCGGGCTGAAGCCGGCGTCCTCCACCAGGTCGCCGAAGGTGGTGCGCCAGGGCTTGCCCTCCAGGGCCAGGGTCCAGCGGCCGAAGGCCGGGCTCACGATGGCGCCCAGGCGCTTGCCGTCGGCGCTGAAAAACTGGCTCCAGCACTGGGTGAAGGCGGACGTCCAGATGGGCTTGCCGTCCGCGGCCAGGGTCCACTTGCCGGCGATGCGCACCGGCGCCACGGCCCGGCCGTCGGCGGGCGAGATCACCGGCCCCCAGACGCTGGGGAAGGTCTTGGACCAGGCCTTTCCGTTCTCCACGATGGTGTACTCGTAGAGGTTCAGCCTGACCTCCGCGGCCAGGCGCGAACCGTCGGCGGAGAAGGCCAGGCGGTACACCCCCATGTACCGGTCGGACCAGGCCTCGCCGTCCTTGGCCACCCCGAACACCCCACCCTGGAATTTGGCCACGTCGGCCTGGCCCAGGGGCTCCACCTGGACCGCGGCCGCGCTGTGCGCGCCGTCAGGGCTCAATGTGCAGTGGTTGGCGTTCTCGTAGAGAGTCTCCCAAGGGGCGTTGTCCACAGCCATGCCGTAGGCCCCGTCCTGCTGCACCGCCGCGGCGATGTGCGCCCCGTCGTGCGAGAACTGGGTGTTCCAGATGGCCCCGTACGTGTCCCAGGGTTCGCCATCCACCAGCATGGTCCATTCGCCGTCAGCATTGGCCAGGGCGGTGATCCGGCCGTCCGGCGCAAAGCGCGGATACCAGATCCGAGCAAAAGTGCCCTCGCCCAGGGCGCCGTTGACGCACAGGCCGTACTCCCCGTCCAGGAAGGCCACGCGGGCCAGGCGTTCCCCGTCCGGACTGACCTGCGGCTCCTCGAGCCAGGCGGCCTCGCCGTCGCAGGCGTCTGCCTGGACCACGCGCTTGACCGGCGTGTTCCAATCCCAGGATGTGATGTCCACGTGTTCCCTCCTTTTCCGCTTCGGGACAGGTGTTTCCGCATGAATGTGGACCGGATACCAAAAACACACTGCGGATGCAATTTTAATGTTTTTAAAATTGAATACCTTTTGCGTCTAGAATCCGCTTGTAGCCAAAAGCAACGCGCATTGCAAATTCATACATCATTGCTCCGGAATTTTTCCCACCTGGTAAATGGGAAAATATTTTGTGTGAATTCCACAAGTTCCATGTCAAGTCTTTTTTCTAGATCGGTAGAGTGCTGTTCTCGAAAACATTTTTGGCTCGCCCGACATGCGACGACGGGCCTGGGAAAGCTCTAGGGAACAGCCTGCGACGTATGCGGGCCATCGGGTTTTTCAAAGGAGATTGCCTGCGGGACTGTTAGCGGATATAACCCTTTTCTGCTGCCGGCGCACGATGGCCCGCAGCCCCAGGAACACGCCGAAGCCAACCGAGAGGAGCGTCAATGAGCCAGAAGATCCTGATCGTGGAGGATGAGGTCCACATCCGCACGCTGCTTGAACAAGCCCTGGAGGAACTCGAGGACGAGCACAACGTGGAGGTGCTCTCCGCGGGCGACGGCGAGGAAGGGCTGGAGATGATCCGCAAGCACCGGCCCCAGGTGGTCTTCCTGGACATCATGATGCCCAAGGTCAACGGCTACGAGGTCTGCCGCACGGTCAAGAAGGACCCCGAGCTCAAGGACACCATGATAGTCCTGCTCACGGCCAAGGGGCAGGAGGTGGACCGCAAGAAGGGGCTGGAGTTGGGGGCCTACGACTACATGACCAAGCCCTTCGACCCCGACGAGCTGGTGGAGTTGGCCCGGGAACTCCTGCGCGTGGTGGACTGACCCGGTAAGCCGCCGTGGCCTCTGCGTACGCCCTCGGCAAGCTGCTCAAGCCCGGCTTCCTGCGCGCCTTTCTCCAGGACGCCCTGGCCCTGGCCCCTCCGTCCTTTTTCCTCGCCATCCAGGACATCTCCGGCGCGGTGCTGGCCACCCACGGCCCCCTTCCCGACGACCTCGCGCCCTCTTCCCCGGGCGTTAACGACTTTCCCCTGAACCTGAACAACACCACCCTGGGCCGGCTCCTGGCCGGGGGCGACCCGGCCCTGGCCCCGGCCCTGGGCTGCGCCCTGGCCCACTCCCTGGCCGAGGCCATGGCCCGGGAGGCCACCCGCCGCGCCCTGGGCGAGGAAACCCTTGAGCTCTACCGGGAGTCGGCCCTGACCAACCGGGCTGTGCTCAACCTGAACCTCTCCATGCGCCTGCCCGAGGTGGCGGCCTCGCTCCTGGCCGAGTGCCAGGAGGGGTTCGCCCCGGCAGAATGCGGCATGGTCTTCCTCATGAATCCGGACACCGATCGTTACGAGCTGTTCGACAGCTACGGCACCCTGCCCCGGGCCCGCCTGGCCCGCCTGCCCCAGTCCGGGCTGTTCACCGACGTGCTGGCCAGGGGCAAGGGCGAGATCGTCAACGAGCTGGCCGCCGACCCCCGCTGGGCCGGAGAGGTGCCGGAGCTGACCTCGATCCTGCTCCTGCCCCTGGAGTCCTCGGGACACGCCCTGGGCGCGCTGGCCCTGGGCGAGACCCGGGGGGCACGGCCCTTCCAGTCGGTGCATCTCAAACGGGTGCGCACCCTGACCTCGGTGGCCGGCATCGCCATGTCCAACTCCATCCTCTTCGGCCGGGTGCAGGAGGTGCTCACCGCGCTCATGCAGACCATGGCCACGGCCATCGACTCCCGGGACCACTGCACCGCGGGCCACTCCCACCGGGTGGCCCGCTACGCCCAGGGGCTCATGCACTTCGCGATCCAGGAGCTGGAGCCCAACGCAAGTTTCTCCGAGTCCAACCTCCAGGAGATCTACTACGCGGGCCTGCTGCACGACGTGGGCAAGATCGGGGTGCGCGAGGAGGTGCTCACCAAGGCCACCCGCCTGCCCGCCTCGCACCTGGAGCTCATCGGCCTGCGCCTGGCCCTGTGGGGCCAGATCGAGAACCGGGAGTGGGAGGGCCTGTACGCCTCCCTGGAGCGCGTCAACCGGGCCTACGACCTGGCGGAGGCGGACGTGGAGCTCATCAACGCCTGCGCCAGGCTGCGGATCCGGGTGGCCGGCCGCTCCCTGGCGCTCGTCGAGCCCGAGGAGCAGCGCAAGCTGCTCACGCCCCGCGGCAACCTCACGGCGGAAGAATGGGAGGAGATCAAGCGCCACCCCGTGGAGAGCCACCGCATCCTCAAGAACATCCCCTTCACCGGGTTCTTCCCCAACCTGCTCACCATGATCCTGCAGCACCACGAGCGGCTGGACGGCTCGGGCTATCCGCACGGCATCAAGGGCGAGACCATCCTGCCCCAGAGCCGCATCCTGGCCATCGTGGACGTGTTCGACTCCCTGCGCCGGGACCGCCACTACAAGAAGGCCCTGCCCCAGGAGCTGGCCCTCAAGATCCTCCAGGAGGAGGCCCTGCTCGGCAAGCTCGACCAGGACCTGGTGGCGGCCTTCGTGCGCAACATCGCGGCCATCGAGAAGACCGTGGACCTGGACACCGGCCTGCCCGCCTGCGAGTTCGTGCAGTAGCTCCTAGTCCAGCGTCCTCCGGTACCGCGCCACCCCGATCACCAGCACCACGGCCAGGAACACGGCCAGGGGCCACAGGTGGGTCGCCGCCTCGGCCAGGCCGTTGCCCTTGAGCAGGATGCCCCGCACCAGACGCAGGTAGTGGGTCAGCGGCAGCACCGAGCCGATGGCCTGCGCCCATTCCGGCATCCCCCGGAAGGGGAACATGAACCCCGAGAGCAGAATGTTGGGAAGGAAGTAGAAGAAGGACATCTGCACCGCCTGGAGCTGGTTGCGGGCCAGGGTGGAGAAGGTCACGCCCATGCACAGGTTGGCGGCGATGAAGGGGAAGGAGAGGACGAAGAGCAGGGGCAGGCTCCCCTGCATGGGCACCTCGAACAGGTAGCGGGCAGCGGCCACGATGAGCCCCATCTGGAGGTAGCCCACCACCACGTAGGGCACGACCTTGCCCAGCATGACCTCCGCCGGCCGCACCGGGGTGGAGAGCAGGTTCTCCATGGTGCCCCGCTCCCGCTCCCGGGTGATGGCCAGGCCGGTGATGATGACCAGGGTCATGGTCAGCACCACGCCCATGAGCCCGGGCACGATGTTGTAACGGGTTTCGGCCTCGGGGTTGTAGCGGGGATGCACCCGCACCTCCACGGGCCCCTCGGTGGCGGCCAGTCCGGCCAGGGGGCCGCGCAGCTCCCGGGCCAGGGCCTGGTCCACCAGGAGCCGGAAGGCCCCCACCGCGCCCGAGGTGGCCGAGGGGTCGGTGGCGTCGGCCTCCAGCAGGAGCACGGGCCGCTGCCCCTTCACCAGGTCCCGGCCGAAGCCCGCGGGCACGGTGAGCACGAACTGCACCCGGCCCAGGCGGAGCAGGTCGTCGGCCTCGGCCTCGCCCTCGCACTCCTGCACCACGTCGAAATAGCGGCTGTTGCGCATGCCCGCGGCCACGGCCCGGGAAAAGGGCGAGCGGTCCGCGTCCCGGATGGCGGTGGGCAGGTGGCGGGGGTCGGAGTTGATGGCGTAGCCGAACAGGATGAGCTGCATGAGGGGGATGCCCACCATCATGCCGAAGGTCACCCGGTCCCGGCGCATCTGCACGAACTCCTTGGCCACCATGGCCCCGAACCGGGCCAGGGAGAAGAGGCGGGCCACGTCAGTTGACCTCCGCGCCGGACATGAGGCTGATGAACACCTCCTCCAGGCTGGCCGGGACCTCCTGCACGTCCAGGCCGCGCCGCCGCAGGGGGGCCAGGCCGGCCCGCATGGCCGCGGCGTCCCGGCCGCTCACCCGCAGGACGTTGCCGAAGGGCACCACCTGCTCCACCCCGGGCGCGGCCGCCAGCTCGTCGGCCAGGCGCGCGCCGTCGCCGTCCCGCACCTCGAAGGAGGTGAGGCCCCTGGCCGCGATGAGTTCGTCCGGGGTTCCCGCGGCCAGGAGGTTGCCGTAGGCGATGTAGGCCAGGCGGTGGCAACGCTCGGCCTCGTCCATGTAGTGGGTGCTGATGAGAGCGGTGAGGCCCTCGCCGGTGAGCCGGTGCACCTCCTCCCAGAAGTCGCGCCGGGCCTTGGGGTCCACTCCCGCGGTGGGCTCGTCCAGGAGCAGGAGCTGGGGCCGGTGCACCAGGCAGCAGGCCAGGGCCAGGCGCTGCCTCCACCCCCCGGAGAGCGCGCCGGCCAGGTGGCGGCGGTAGCGGCCGAGTCCCATGCGCTCCACGACCTCCTCCACCGCGGCCCTGCGGCCGGGCACCCGGTAGATGCGGGCGATGAAGTGCAGGTTCTCGGCCACCGACAGGTCCTCGTACAGGGAGAAGCGCTGGGCCATGTAGCCCACCCGGGGCTTGATGCGGTCGCTCTGGCCCACGATGTCCAGGCCCAGGCAGGCCCCGGAGCCAGAATCCGGCCGCAACAGGCCGCAGAGCATGCGCAGGAAGGTGGTCTTGCCGCTGCCGTTGGGGCCCAGGAAGCCGTAGATCTCGCCCTTGGCCACCTGCATGGAGACCTGGTTGACCACCACCCGGCCGCCGAAGCTCTTGGTCAGGCCCCGGGCGTCGATGATGATCTCGGGCGCGCTCACGGCCGCCCTCCCCTGTCCTCCGGAGCCCCGGGCCGCACCTCCACCGGCTGCCCCGGGTGCAGCCCGGCCGCGGTCTGCGCGTCGGTCCGGGCCTCCACCATGTAGACCAGCTTGGCCCGGTTCTGGGCGCTGTAGATCACCGGCGGCGCGAACTCGGCCTTGGGCGAGACGTAGCTCACCCGGGCGGCGAAGGCGGGCAGGGAGTCCCCGGACACCGTGACCGGCGCGCCCACGGCCAGCCCGGCCTTGGCCGGTTCGGGCACGAAGAAGCGCACCACCACCCGCGCCGGGGGCAGGAGCGCGAGCACCGCGCCGCCTGCGGGCACGACCTCGCCCGGACGGCGGAACACGTCGAAGACCAGGCCGGCCTCGGGCGCGGCGCGGCGCTTCTGGTCCAGGCTCCAGCGGGCCTGGTCCAGGACGGCGCGGCTGGCCGCCGCCTCGGCCTCGGCGGCCTTGAGGGCGTCCTCCCGGCCGCCCAGCCGGGCGGTGGCCAACTGGGCCTCCAGGTCGCGCACCCGGGCCGTGTCCGCGGCTGCCGCGGTGCGGGCCTGGTCCAGCTCCTCCAGGGCCAGCACGCCCTTGGCGTGCAGTTCTTCGCGCCGGGCGGCCTCGGCCCGGGACAGGCCGGCCGCGGCCTTGGCCTCGGCCAGCCGGGCGCGCAGGCTGGCCAGTTCACTGGGCCGCTGGCCCTTGCCCAGGTCGGCCAGCCGGCTCTCGGCCTGGCGCACCTGCTCCTCGGCCTGGCGCAGGGCGGCGCGCTCCCGATCCGCCTCCAGGACGAACAGATCCTGGCCCGCAGCCACCCGCTGCCCGGCGTCCACGGCCAGGGTCTCCAGGGCGCCCGCGGCCAGGGGCGCGATATAGAGGCATTCCCCTTCCACGTACCCGTACCAGTCGCGGGAGGGCTCCCCGGCGCAGGCCGCCAGGACCAGGGCCAGTGAAACGGAAAGCAGGGTTGTCCAGCGCTTCATTGTGAATCCCTCTTCTCTTTTACCGGGGCCGCCACGGCCTTGCGGTAGAGTTCCCAGTTCTCGGCCACGGCCCCGGCCAGATCGAAGGTCCCGCCGGACAGGTGCCAGCGCATGGCGCAGGGCTGGAACGCGCCCACCAGCATGAGCGCCGCGCTGCGCGGGGAGACGTCCGGACGGACGGACCCGTCCTCCTGGCCACGCCGCACCAGCAGCGCCAGCTTCTCGGTCAGGTCGGCGAACAGGGCGTGCATCTTGGCTTTGAGTTCCGGGGCCTTGCCGTAGACCTCGTCGGAGAAGATGATGCGGGGGATGGCGGTGAACTCCAGCACCAGGGCCACCTGGCGCTGCAGGACGAGGTGCAGGGCGTCCAGCCCGCCGGCTGCGTCCCGGGCCGCGGCGAGGTTGCCCAGGATGCGGTCGTGCAAGAGGTCGAGCACCGCATCCAGGATAGCCATCTTGCCCGCGTAGTGGCGGTACAGGGCCGAGGGCGCGAGCCCCACCAGCCGCGCCACCCGGGCCACGGTCATGGCCGACAGCCCCTGGCTGGCCACGATGGACAGGGCCGCGGCCGCGATCTGCTCCCGACGTACGGCCGTGGCCTGTTTGGCTGCGCGCATGAAGCCTCCGCATAGTGAATTTTTGTTCACATTAGCGCCGACCGTCTGCCGTGTCAACCAGGGCCGACCCTGACCCGGGACCGACGCAGGCGGCGCGGGAGGCCCGCACTCCCGGGAGTTCACTGCCTGGCCGGTACGCGCTTGACCTGGGGCCGGAGCCCGGACAGTATGCCGTCCGGAGGCATGCATGGGCTACCTGAACCTGGCCGAGGCCATTTCCGACCTGGAGCGCACCGGGCAGTTGCGCCGCATCAGCGTGGAGGTGGACCCCCGCCTGGAGGCGGGCGTCATCCAGCGCCGCGCCTACGCCGCGGGCGGTCCGGCCCTGCTCTTCGAACGGGTGCGCGGGACCCGCTTCCCCATGCTGGCCAACCTGTTCGGCACGCTCCCCCGCACCCGCTTCCTGTTCCGGGACGCGCTGCGCAGCCTGGAGGCCCTGTTCGCGCTCAAGGCCGACCCCACGGAGCTGCTGCGCCGGCCCTGGCGCTATGCCGGCGTGCCCCGGACGCTGTGGAACACCCGGCCCAAGCCCGTGGCCTCGGGCCCGGTCCTGGCCCAAAGCTGCGCCCTCTCGGACCTGCCCCAGCTGGTATCCTGGCCCCGGGACGGCGGAGCCTACGCGACCCTGCCCCAGGTCTACACCGAGGACCCGGACCGGCCCGGCTTCTCCCGCTCCAACCTGGGCATGTACCGGGTGCAGATCTCGGGCGACGGGTTCGTCCCGGACCGCGAGGCCGGGCTGCACTACCAGATCCACCGCGGCATCGGGCCGCACCACGCCGCGGCCCTGCGCCGGGGCGAGGACCTCAGGGTGAACGTGTTCGTGGGCGGGCCGCCGGCAATGACCCTGGCCGCGGTCATGCCCCTGCCCGAGGGCCTGGCCGAACTGCTCTTCGCCGGGGCCCTGGGCGGCCGTCGAGTGCGCATGGCCCGCCAGGCCGGCGGGCTGCCGGTCCTGGCCGAGGCGGACTTCTGCATCAGCGGCCGGGTGCGGCCGGGCCGGGTCAAACCCGAGGGACCCTTCGGCGACCACCTGGGCTACTACAGCCTGGCCCACCCCTTCCCGGTGCTGGAGGTGGACGCGGTGCTCCACCGGCCGGACGCGGTCTGGCCCTTCACCACCGTGGGCCGGCCGCCCCAGGAGGACACGGTGTTCGGGGCCTTCATCCACGAGATGGTGAAGGACCTGGCCCCCACGGTGTTCCCCGGGGTGCGCGAGGTGCACGCGGTGGACGCGGCCGGGGTGCATCCCCTGCTCCTGGCCGTGGGCAGCGAGCGCTACGTGCCCTTCGCCGAGGAGCGCCAACCCCAGGAGCTGCTCACCAACGCCATGGCCCTGCTCGGCTCCACCCAGACCGCCCTGTCCAAGTATGTGCTCATCGCCGCCCGGGAGGACGATCCAGCCCTGTCCAGCCACGACGTTCCCGGCTTCTTCCGCCACCTCCTGGAGCGGCTGGACCTGACCCGGGACGTCCACTTCATCACCCGCACCACCATGGACACCCTGGACTATTCCGGCATCAGCCTGAACCAGGGCTCCAAGGCGGTGCTGGCCGCGGCCGGGCCGCGCCGGCGGACGCTGGGGACCACCCCGCCCGCCCTGCCCGCCCTGCCGCCGGGATTCGGGGGGGCGCGGGTCTTCGCCCCGGGCATCCTGGTCCTGTCCGGTCCTCCCCACGGCCGGGGACGCGACGAGACGGACCCGCTCATGGAGGAGCTGTGCCGCTGCCTGGAGCCGACCCCGGGCCTGGAGTCCTTCCCCCTGCTGGTGGTGTGCGACGACGCGGACTTCGCCGCGGCCAGCTGGGACAACTTCCTCTGGGCGGCCTTCACCCGCTCGGACCCGGCCACGGACTCCTACGGGCCGGGCGCGCACGCGCACGCCAAGCACTGGGTCTTTCCCCGCTGCCTGGTGCTGGACGCCCGGCTCAAGGCCCACCACGCCCCGCCCCTGGAGCCCGACCCCGCAACCGAGCGCCGGGTGGACGAGATGGCCGCCCCGGGCGGGCCGCTGCACGGCCTGTTCTGAAGCCCCTCCAACCACCGCCCTATTCTTACTATGTCATAAAAATTGATACATCTCGAGTAGTTCGCCAGTCTCCTGTAAAGGGGGCGCCATGGGAATGTTCAGCGAGCTTGGACAGTACCTGGAGTTTCTTTGTGCGGGGCTGGGACATGCCGACCGGCATCAGAGTCTCGAGGACTACTGCCGAGGATTGATGCTGCCCATAAGCCGCAAGAGCGTGGAGCCGTTGGCCGCCCATGCCGATCCGTTGCGGGTGCGGGCCAGGCATCAGGCGTTGCATCATTTCGTCGCCAACCCGAATGGTCCGACGCGGCCATCCTGGAGAGAATCCGCCGCTGGGTCGCTCCGGTGCTTGGCCAACTTCATCACCATGATCTACCTCATCGCCGCACCACTCGGGAGCATCATCGCCGGGAAGTGAATTCCACAGGAAACGTCGAAGAACCCATTTTTTTTGAACATCGTCTTCGAAATGCAAACACCTAAATGCAGAAGGCCGGCTCTTGCGAGCCGGCCTTCCTTGATTCCGTGGTGGTGGGCGATCCGTGATTTGAACACGGGACTTCCACCGTGTGAAGATGGCACTCTAACCGCTGAGTTAATCGCCCACGGGGAAGCGGAAGATAAGCAAAGAGCCCGGACGAATCAAGAGGAAAATGCAAAAAATATTTCGACCGGGCCGCGGCCTTTGACGACGGAGGGTTTTGGGGTACAACCGGCCCGTTCCCGAGCCCTCTCCAACCTCCTCCCAAGGCGGCGACATGCGGCTTTTCGTGACCGGCGGCTGCGGCTTCATCGGAACCAACTTCGTGCTCCACGTGCTCCGGGAGCGACCCGACGCCGTGGTCCTCAACTTCGACGCCTTGACCTACGCCGGCAACCGGGCCAACCTCCTGCCCCTGGAAGAGGAGGCCGCGGCGGCCCAGGCCGCCGGCCGGGAGCCCCGCTACCGCTTCGCGCGCGGGGACATCGCCGACCCCGCGGCCGTGGACGCCGCCCTGGCCTCGTTCGCGCCCGACGCCATCGTGAACTTCGCGGCCGAAACCCACGTGGACCGCTCCATCGACGACCCGGCCCCCTTCGTCACCACCAACGTGCTCGGGACGCAGACCCTGCTCACCCTGGCCCGGGAGCGCAAGGTCCCGCGCTTCGTCCACATCTCCACGGACGAGGTCTACGGCAGCCTGGGACCCGAGGGGAGGTTCACCGAAGACACCCCGCTGGCCCCCAACAGCCCCTACTCCGCGTCCAAGGCCGGCGCCGACCTCCTGGTGCGGGCCTTCCACCACACCCACGGGCTCGACGCGGTCATCACCCGCTGCTCCAACAACTACGGCCCGTACCAGTTCCCGGAGAAGCTCATCCCGCTCATGATCTCGCGCGCCCTGGCGGACCGGCCGCTGCCGGTCTACGGCGACGGGAGGAACGTCCGAGACTGGATCCACGTGGAGGACCACTGCCGCGGCGTGCTCCTGGCCCTGGAGAAGGGCCGGCCGGGCGCGACGTACAATTTCGGCGGGGCCGCGGAGATGGAGAACCTGGCCGTGGTCCGGGCCATCCTGGCGGAGTTGGGCAAGCCCGAGAGCCTCATATCCTTTGTAAAGGACCGGCCAGGCCACGACCGGCGCTACGCCATGGACTTCTCCCTGGCCGCCCGGGAGCTGGGCTATGCGCCGTCCTACGGTTTCGCCCAGGGCATCCGGGCCACGGTGGCCTGGTATCTGGAGCACGGCGACTGGGTCCGCTCGGTGGAGAGCGGGGAGTACCGGTCCTTCATGGACCGCTGGTACGGGGAGCGCGCATGAGCAAGGCGTCCAAGGTCCTGGTGCTCGGCGGCAAGGGCGGCCTGCTCGGCGCCTGCCTGGCGGGCGTCCTGGAAAAGGCCGGCTGCGAGGTGGCCGCCACCGGCCGGCCCGGCCGAGAGGTCTTCGAGACCGGAGCCCTGCAGGAGCTGCTGGACCGGACGGCGCCCGACACGGTGTTCAACACCTGGGCCTACACCCAGGTGGACAAGGCCGAGGACGAGCCGGCCGAGGCCAGGCGCATCAACGAGGCCCTGCCCGCCCTGCTCGGACGCCTGGTGCTGGGACGGCACGTCAAGCTGGTGCATTTCTCCACGGACTTCGTGTTCGACGGCCGCAAGGACAACCCCTACACCCCCGAGGACCCCGCCCACCCCGCCTCGGTGTACGGCGAAACCAAGCTGGCCGGGGAGCGCGCCCTGCTCTCCCTGAACCTGCCCAACCTGCTCATCGTGCGCACCGCCTGGCTCTTCGGCCCCGGCAAGAAGAACTTCGTGCGCACCATCCTGGACCTGGCCCGGGAGCGAGAAGAAATCAGGGTGGTGCACGACCAGGTGGGGTCGCCCACCTACACCTGCGACCTGGCGGCCTGGGCCGCGGCCCTGGCGGGCAAGGACGCCGCCGGGATCTTCCACGTGGTGAACTCCGGCCGCGCCAGCTGGGCCGAGCTGGCGGCCGAGGCCATCCGGCTGGCGGACCTGCCTTGCCGGGTCACGCCCATCCCCTCGTCGGAATACCCCCAGAAGGCCAGGCGGCCGGCCTACTCGGTGCTGGACACCGGGGCCTTCACCCGGGCCACGGGAATCACCCCCCGCCCCTGGGCCCAGGCCCTGGCCGACTACGTGTACCGCGAGGCCGGCCCGGACCAATCCCCGGACAACGCGGACTAGGCTCGCCTTGACAGCCCTGCCGGGGGTGGTTATCGCCTGGGCACTCCCGGGAGGATAGCGCCGAGCATGGACGCCCGCATGAAACTCGCCCCGCGCGAACTCGAGGTCCTGCGGACCATCGTGGAAGACTACATCGCCCACGCCGCGCCCGTGGGCTCGCGCACCGTGTCCAAGCGCTCCGGCCTCACCCTGTCCCCGGCCAGCATCCGCAACACCATGGCCGACCTCACGGACATGGGCTTCCTGGAGCAGCCGCACACCTCGGCCGGCCGCGAACCCACGGCCAAGGCCTTCCGCTTCTACCTGGACCACGTGCTGCGGCCCACCGTGCTCTCGGAACAGGATCAGCAGCTCATCACCCGGTACCTGGGCAACGCGGGCCTGGAGCTCACCGACATCCTGCGCCAGTGCTCCAGGCTCCTCTCCTCCCTGTCCAACCAGGTGAGCATGGTGCTGGCCCCGCCCACCGACGACGTGCGCTGGAGGAACATCGACTTCGTGGCGGTGCGGCCCGGCCTGGCCATGGCCATCCTGGTGCTGGAGGGCGGGATGATGCAGAACCGCCTCATCACCGTGGACGAGAACCTGTCCCAGGACGACCTCGTCACCTTCTCCAACTACCTGAACCACCACTTCACGGGCCTGACCCTCACCGAGGTGCGGCTGCGGGTGCTGCGCGAGCTCTCGGGCGCCAAGGAGCGCCTGGACGAGCTGACCCGCCGCGCCCTGCGCCTGGCCCGGGACGCCTTCGAGACCTCCCGGGAGCGGGACCTGTTCGTGGACGGGACCCTGAACCTCCTGTCCCAGCCCGGGTTCTCGGACATCTCCATCATGCGCGAGATGCTGGCCCTGCTGGAGGAGCGCACCCGCCTGCTGCACATCCTGGACAGCACCATCGAGGGCGGCCGCATCAAGGTCTGCCTGGGCCGCGAGGAGCTGGACGACCTCAAGGACTACTCCCTGGTGTCCACGCCCTTCGGGTGCGAGGACAGCGCGCGCGGGGTGGTGGGGGTCATGGGCCCCCTGCGCATGGACTACGCCAAGGTCGTGCCCCTGGTTGACTTCACCGCCCGCATGCTTACTGAACTGCTCAAAAAGCGTTTCTGACCAAGACCATAAAAGAATACGGCTCCGCGCGGCCGCGCGGGGCCGGAGTCCAGGAGGACAGGCCCGACCATGTCTGACGAAAAGCTTTCGGCCCAGGAGGCCGCCGCCGAGAACGCCGCCGGGGCCCCGGCGGAGCTGACCCTCACCGACGAGGAGCTGCGCGCCCTGTGCGCGGCCCGGGTCTGCCCCGCCTGCCCGGAGAAGGCCGAGTTCGACGACCAGCGGCTGCGCCAGCTCGCCGAGCTGGACAACACCCGCAAGCGCCTGCAGCGCGAGATGGACGAATTCCGCAAGTACGCGGCCGAGGGCGTGCTGGCCGACCTGCTCCCGGTCCTGGACAACCTGGACCTGGCCATCGAGCACGGCGGCAACGACCCGGCCAGCAAGAACCTCCTCCTGGGCGTGGAGATGACCCACAAAATCTTTTTGGACATCCTGGCGCAACATGGTTTGGTTGCAGTGGGCTGCGAGGGCGAGGAGTTCACCCCCGAACTGCACGAGGCCGTGGGCCAGGAGGCCCACCCCGACCACGCCCCCGGCAAGGTCTGCAAGCTCCTCAAGAAGGGCTACAAGCTCCGCGAGCGTCTCCTGCGGCCAGCCATGGTCATGGTGAGCGCGGAAGCCCAGGGCTAGGGGAAAGGCGGAAAATCCCCCCGCCCCCCTTTACACCCCGGCGAAGCGCATTAATTTCACGGGCACAGATTCGACGCGCGGCCAGGCAGCCGCGAAACTATCAGGAGGGACAGGACCCATGGGCAAGACCATCGGCATCGATCTGGGCACGACCAACTCGTGCGTGTACATCATGGAGGGCAAAGACCCCAAGTGCATCACCAACCCCGAAGGCAACCGCACGACCCCCTCCATCGTGGCCTTCACCGACAAGGAGCGCCTGGTGGGCGAGCTGGCCAAGCGCCAGATGGTCACCAACCACGAGCGCACCGTGTTCGCCATCAAGCGCCTCATGGGCCGCAAGTTCGACGAGCCCGTGCTCTCCCGCTGGAAGGAGCACTGCCCCTACAAGATCGTCTCCGGCAACAACGGCGACGCCTACGTGGAGATCGCCGGCAAGAAGTACGCCCCGCCCGAGGTTTCGGGCATGATCCTGCAGAAGCTCAAGCAGGACGCCGAGGCCTACCTGGGCGAGAAAGTCACCGAGGCGGTCATCACCGTTCCCGCCTACTTCAACGACTCCCAGCGCCAGGCCACCAAGGACGCGGGCAAGATCGCCGGCCTGGAGGTCAAGCGCATCATCAACGAGCCCACCGCGGCCTCCCTGGCCTACGGCTTCGACAAGAAGGTCAACCAGAAGATCGCGGTCTTCGACCTGGGCGGCGGCACCTTCGACATCTCCATCCTTGAAGTCGGCGACAACGTGGTGGAGGTGCGCGCCACCAACGGCGACACCTTCCTGGGCGGCGAGGACTTCGACCACCGGGTCATCGAGTACCTGGTCAGCGAGTTCAAGCGCGAGAACGGCATCGACCTCTCGGCCGACCGCATGGCCCTGCAGCGCCTCAAGGAGGCCGGCGAAAAGGCCAAGAAGGAGCTCTCCACCTCCATGGAGACCGAGATCAACCTGCCCTTCATCACCGCCGACGCCTCCGGCCCCAAGCACATGATGGTCAAGCTCACCCGGTCCAAGCTGGAGAAGCTGGTGGAGGACCTGGTGGACCGCACCATGGGTCCCTGCCAGAAGGCCCTGGCCGACGCCAAGCTCAAGGCCTCCGACATCGACGAGGTCATCCTGGTGGGCGGCATGACCCGCATGCCCCTGGTGCAGCAGAAGGTGAAGGAGTTCTTCGGCAAGGAGCCCAACCGCTCGGTGAACCCCGACGAGGTGGTGGCCATGGGCGCCGCCATCCAGGGCGGCATCCTGGCCGGCGACGTGAAGGACGTGCTCCTGCTCGACGTGAGCCCGCTCTCCCTGGGCATCGAGACCCTGGGCAGCGTGTTCACCAAGCTCATCGAGCGCAACACCACCATCCCCACCCGCAAGAGCCAGGTGTTCACCACCGCGGCGGACAACCAGCCCTCGGTGTCCATCCACGTGCTCCAGGGCGAGCGGCCCATGGCCGGCGACAACATGACCCTCGGCCGCTTCGAGCTGGCCGGCATCCCGGCCGCGCCGCGCGGCGTGCCGCAGGTGGAGGTCACCTTCGACATCGACGCCAACGGCATCGTCAACGTGTCGGCCAAGGACCTGGGCACGGGCAAGGAGCAGTCCATCCGCATCACCGCCTCCTCGGGCCTGTCCAAGGAGCAGATCGACCGGATGATGAAGGATGCCGAGTCCCACGCCGAGGACGACAAGAAGAAGCAGGCCCTCATCGAGGCCCGCAACAAGGCCGACCAGATGGTCTACACCACCGAGAAGTCCATCCGCGACCTGGGCGACAAGCTCGACCCGGTGCTGCGCGGCGAGATCGAGAACAAGGTGGAGGCCCTGAAGAAGGCCATGCAGGGCGACGACCCGGCCGAGATCGAGCGCAAGTTCGACGAGCTGGCCCAGGCCTCGCACAAGCTGGCCGAGCAGCTCTACGCCCAGAAGAGCGGCGGCGACGGCGCGGGCCCGCAGGGCCCCCAGGCCGGCGGCCCCGGCGACCAGAAGCCCCCCCGCGGCGACGACGACGTGGTGGACGCGGAGTACAAAGAGGTTTAGCGGCCTCCCGACCCTTGCCAGGGCAAAGGCCCCTACGGTATAGCAACGGCCTGGCCGCGACAGCGGCCAGGCCGTTTTCCTTTGGGCCGGCCCCGGCGGCCCGCCCGGGAATCCCCCACTTGCAAGGCTGACCCCCATGAACCGCCATCATCGCGTATCCGCCGCACCCCGGCTGCTCCTGCTCCCGGCCATTCTCGCCCTCGTCCTCGGCCTGACCGCCGCGGGCTGCGCCAAGAAGGTCATCCCGGTGGAGGTGCCCCGGGTGCAGAAACAGCAGGCCGCCCCGGCCCAGCCCGCCCCGGCCCCCTCTCCGGCCCTGGATCCCCGGGCCGCGGCCGAGGCCGCCTGGCGCGGCGGCGACCATGCCGAGAGCGAGCGCCTCTACCGGCTGCTCCTGGACCGCGGCGGCCTCTCGGCCGCGGACGAGGCCACGGCCCTGGAGCGCCTGGCCGGCGCCTCCCTGGAGAACGCCCATCCCCGCCTGGCCCTGGAAGCCCTGGACCGACTGGCCCAGGTCCGACCCGGCACGGCGGATACCTGGGAGTGGCAGCGCAGCCGCGCCCGCGCCCTGTGGGACTCCGGCCGGCGCGAGGAATCCATGGCCGGCCTGGACGTCCTCTCCGGGGACGCGACCCTGCCCTACGACCTGCGCATGCGCGCGTCCCTGGCTTTGGCCCGGACGCGCTGGCTGGCCGGCCAGCCGGACCGGGCCATGGCCGGCCTGTCCGGATTCTACGCCGCCGCCCCGGCCGACGCCCCGGCCGCCGGCCCCTCGCCCCGGGCCGAACTGGAGGCCGGACTGGCCCGGGACCTGGCCGCGGTGGAGGACCGGCTCCTGGCCGCCCTGGCCCAGGCCGCTCCCGACCCGACCGCCTTTCCCGGCGCCCTGGTCACCCTGGAGCAGACCCGCCGCCGGGCCCAGGACCCGGCCAACCTGCCCGCGGCCCTGCAGAGCCTGTCCGCCCTGGCCCAGAACGGCGCCCTGGCCGACACCTCCCTGGTGGACGCCCTGACCCGCCAGATCCTGGCCACCCATGCCGGCCCCTCCCGCACCCTGGCCCTGGCCCTGCCGCTCACCGGCCCGTACGCGGACTTCGGGTTCAAGGTGCTGCGCGGCGCGGCCGCGGCCCAGTGGGACATGGCCGGCCGCGGCGCGGGCCTGGACATCGTGGCCGTGAACACCGAGTCCCCGGAATGGCCGGCCAACCTGTCCAGCCTGCCCGCGGACACCCTGCTCCTGGGCGGCCCCCTGCGCGCGGAGCGCTTCCGGTCCCTGCTGGCCGCGGGCCACCACCGCCGACTGCCGGTCATGGCCTTCCTTTCCGGCCTGGCCGAGGCCGCCGAGGGCCAGGACGCCTGGCGCTTCTTCCCGGGCATGGGCGACCAGGTGCGCACCCTGGCCCGGCTCTGCGTGGCCGACCTGGGGGTGAGCCGCCTGGCGGTGCTCCACCCCGAGGAGCCCTTCGGCAGCAAGCTGGCCGAGGAATTCCGCAGCGCGGTGGCCGCGGCCGGCGGCAGCACGGCCAAGGTGGCCTCCTACCCGCCCCGCGAGCCCCAGAAGTGGAACGAGACGGTCCGCCTGTTCCTGGGCGCGCGCAAGGGCTCGGGCAAGAACGTGCCCCTGCCCCCGGAGCCGGACTTCCGGGCGGTGTTCCTGCCCGACGGCTGGTCCCAGGCCCAGGCCCTGGCCCCCCAGTTCTTCTTCTACGACGAGGAGCGCCTGGTGCTGCTCGGCCCCAGCCTGTGGGCCCAGAACATCACCCCGCTCAAGGAGATGGAGATCGGCTACTTCCGGCTGGCGGTGTTCCCCGCGGCCTTCTGGCCGGACAACCCCGCGCCCGGGGCCCGCGCCCTGGCCGCCACCCTGGAGAAGCAGGGCCTGGGCGCTCCCGATTTCTGGGCCGCCCTGGGCTTCGATTTCGTGCGCTTCGCCGCGCTGTTGCCGCCCCTGCCTCCGGTGTGGACCCCGGCCGACGTGAACAACGCCTTGGCCAAGGCCCCGAATCTGGACTGGAGCATGGCCCCCCTGGCCTTCGACCCCGCGGGCCGGGCCAGCCAGTCCCTGTTCCTGTTCCAACCCTCCACCGCGGGCATGGCCCCCCTGAGCCTCCTGGACTTCCGGGACAACATGGAGCGCAGCGACCGCCGCCACGCGGCCCGGGTCAAGATCATCCAGGAGATGCAGGCCAGGGCCCACGCCAAGAAGGCCGGCGCCCCGGCCAAGGCCCCCGAGGACGGCGAGGCCCCGGCCCAGCGGTTAGACGACTAAGGAGACAGTCATGAAGTTTTCCCCCGAGGACGTGGCCAGGATCGCCAAGCTGGCGCGGCTGTCCCTGTCCGACGAGAAGCTGGCGGCCTTCGCCGGCCAGTTCAACGACATCCTGGGCTACATGGAGGAGCTGGGCCAGGCCGACACCGCCGGGGTGGAGCCCCTGTACGGCCCGGTGGAGCAGACCTCGGCCCTGCGCGAGGACGTGGCCCGCAAGGACTTCGACCGCGCCGAGATCCTGGCCAACGCCCCCCGCACCGACGGGGCCTTCTTCATCGTGCCCAAGATCGTGTAGGGGAGCCCTCAATGTCCGACCTCACCACCCTGACCCTGACGGAAATCCGGGACGAACTGGCCGCGGGCCGCGCTGCCAGCGAAGCGGCCGTGGAGGCCTGCCTCTCCCGCATCGCGGCCACCGAGCCCGGCATATCGGCCCTGCTCGCCGTGGACGCGGACCAGGCCCGCCAGACCGCCCGCGCCCTGGACGCCGCCGGCCCGGACCCTGCTCGGCCCCTGTGGGGCGTGCCCCTGGCCGTCAAGGACGTGATCTGCACCAAGGGGCTGCGCACCACCTGCGGCTCCCGCATCCTGGAGAACTTCGTCCCGCCCTACGACGCCTTCGTGATCCGCCGGCTGCGCGAGGCCGGGGCCATCGTCCTGGCCAAGGCCAACATGGACGAGTTCGCCATGGGCTCCTCCACCGAGAACTCGGCCTTCGGCCCCACCCGCAACCCCTGGGACACGCAGCGCGCGCCCGGCGGGTCCAGCGGCGGCAGCGCGGCCACGGTGGCCGCCCGCCAGGTCTTCGGAGCCCTGGGCACGGACACCGGAGGCTCCATCCGCCAGCCCGCGTCCTTCTGCGGCTGCGTGGGCCTGAAGCCCACCTACGGCCGGGTGTCGCGCTTCGGGTGCGTGGCCTACGGCTCCAGCCTGGACCAGATCGGCCCCATGGCCCGCACGGTCGAAGACTGCGCCGCCCTGCTCCAGGCCATCGCCGGGCACGACCCGGCGGACTCCACCTGCGCGGACCGGCCGGTTCCCGACTATCAGGAGGCTATCAAAAGCCGTACCGACCTCAAGGGCCTGCGCATCGGCCTGCCCGCAGAGTACTGGGGCGAGGGCCTGGACCCCGAGGTGGAGGCCGCCTGCCGCGGCGCGGTGGAGGCCGCGGAGAGGCTGGGCGCGATCCCGGTTCCCGTGGCCCTGCCCCACACCAGGTACGCGGTGGCCACATACTACATCGTGGCCATGGCCGAGGCCAGCTCCAACCTGGCCCGGTTCGACGGGGTGCGCTACGGCTACCGGGACATGGAGGCCCAGGAGCTCATCGACATGTACGTGGCGAGCCGGAGCAAGGGCTTCGGCGACGAGGTGCAGCGCCGCATCATGCTGGGCACCTACGTGCTCTCGGCCGGGTACTACGACGCCTACTACCGCAAGGCCGCCCAGGTGCGCCGGCTGGTGCGCCAGGACTTCCTCAAGGCCTTCGAATCCTGCGACGTCATCGCCGGCCCGGCCTCGCCGGTCCCCGCCTGGAAGCTGGGCTCGCTCAGCGCGGACCCGCTCCAGATGTACCTCATGGACATCTTCACCATCAGCCTGAACCTGGCCGGCCTGCCCGGCCTGTGCCTCCCCGCGGGCCTGGGCCGGGACAGCGGCCTGCCCGTCGGCCTCCAGCTCCTCGGCCCGGCCTTCAGCGAGGACGCGCTCCTCTCGGTCGGTGCGCAGCTGGAGAACGTCCTTCCCCGGCTGGGCGAGCCGCGGGGGCTGGCCTAGCCCGCCGGAGGAACGCCGTGCGGGTGGCCGCAGCCGTCAGCGGAGGCATGGATTCGCTCCTGGCCCTGGCGCTCCTGAAGGAGGCCGGGGAGGAGGTGCTGGCCCTGCACGCGCACTTCCTGCCGCCGGACGGGGCGGCGCGGGCGCGGGAGGGGGCGCTGGCGGCGCAGTGCGACCGGCTGGGCGTCGAGTTCCAGACCGTGGACCTGTCCTCGGAATTCCGGGAGCGCATCATCCGGCCCTTCGCGCAGGAGTATGCGGCCGGCCGCACGCCCAATCCCTGCGCGGCGTGCAACCCGGACATGAAGTTCGGCCTGCTCTTCGACCACGCCCGGGCCCTGGGCGCGGAGCGCCTGGCCACCGGCCACTACGCGCGGATCGTGGACCATCCCGCATGCGGCCGCGCCCTGGCCCGGGGCGCGGACCGGGGCAAGGACCAGAGCTATTTCCTGTCTCTCGTGCCGCAAGAGCGGTTGGCCAAGGCGGCGTTCCCGCTGGGCGGCGTGCTCAAGAAGGAAGTGCCGGCCATGCTCGCGGCCCGCGGCCTGACCCCGCCCGTCCCGACGGAGAGCCAGGAGATCTGCTTCGTGCCGGGCGACGACTACTGCGCCTTCCTGGAGCGCGAGGCCCCGGGCCTGGGCGTGGAGTTGCCGGGAGAGGGCCCCATCCTGGACCGCGCCGGCCGCGCACTGGGCCGGCACCGCGGCCTGTGGCGGCACACGCCCGGCCAGCGCCGCGGCCTAGGCGTGGCCCACTCCGAGCCGCTCTACGTGCTGGACAAGGACCCGGGGCGCGACGCCCTCGTCGTGGGACCGGCGGACGCGGCCCGGGCCGCGGGCTGCGTTGCGGAGCGGGTGAACCTGCTGGTCCCGCCCGGACGCTGGCCCGCCGCGCCCCTGGCCCGCACCCGCTACCGCCAGGAGGCCAAGCCCTGCCGGGCCGAATGCGACGGCGCGACCCTGCGCATCGCCTTCGCCGCGCCGCGCTCCCTGCCCGCGCCCGGCCAGGTGGCGGCGCTGTACGACGAGGACGGCGTCGTGCTTGCCGGCGGGGTCATCCGGGAGTACTTCTGAGGCGCCGGGCCCGGTCCCGCAGCCGGCCACATGAAGAGGCCCGGCATTCAATACCTTCATCTCCACCGCGAGTTCCCATGTCCGATTCCCGCTACTTCCACCTGGCCACCCTGGGCTGCAAGGTGAACCAGTACGAGTCCCAGTCCCTGCGCGAGGCATGGGTTGCCCAGGGCTGCGTGGAAGCCGCGGATGCGGCCGGGGCCGACGTGGTGGTCATCAACTCCTGCGCCGTGACCGCCGGGGCCCTGGCCGACCTGCGGCAGCTGGTGGCCCGGGTGCGCCGGGCGGCCCCGCAGGCCCGCATCGTGGTCACGGGCTGCGCGGCCCAGGCCGTGCGGGACGAGGTGGCGGCCATCGCCGGGGTGGATGGCATCGTGCCCCAGGCGGAGAAGGAAAGGCTCCTGGCCGGCCTGCCGCTGGCGGACCTGCGGTCCGCCGGCGCGTCGGGGAAGGCCTCTGCCCGGCCCAAGGAACCGGGCTCCGCGGCTGAAGAAATCGAGTTTTCAACCGGAGGGCAAGAGGGGCCGATTCCTCCGGGGGAGGAATCGGTAGAAGGAAGAACGGGTCGGTCTCGCCCCGCCGGTCACGGCCGGCGCGCCTACCCCGCCTTCGCCGTGTCGGCCTCGCCCCGCGCTCGCGCGCAGGTGAAGGTGCAGGACGGGTGCTCGCACGGATGCACCTACTGCATCGTGCCCCTGGCCCGGGGCCGGGCGACGAGCCGGGAGCCGGAGGAGGTCCTGGCCGAATGCCGGCGGCTGCTGGCGGGCGGCTGGCGGGAGCTGGTGCTCTCGGGCATCAACCTGCGCCAGTACCGCACGGACAAGCGCAACTTCTGGGGGCTCCTGCGCTTCCTGGAGGAGAGCCTGGCCCCGGAGTGGGCCAATCTCGCCCGGCTGCGCTTGTCCTCCCTGGACCCGGGCCAGCTCGGGGCCGAGGCCCTGGACACCCTGGCCGCCTCGCGCCTGGCCTGCCCCCACCTGCACCTCTCCCTGCAGGCGGGCAGTCCCGGAGTGCTCGCCCGCATGGGGCGCGGCCACTATGGGCCACAGCAGGTCCTGGACTTTTTGGCCGGCCTGCGGCGCATCTGGCCCCTCCTGGGCCTGGGCGCGGACCTGCTCACCGGGTTCCCGGGCGAGACCGCCGAGGAGTTCGAGCAAACCCGCGCCTTCGTGGCCGCCCTGCCCCTGACCTACGCCCACGTGTTCCCCTTCTCGCCCCGCCCCGGCGCCCCGGCCGCGGCCCTGCCCGGCCAGGTGAGCCCGGAGGACAGGAAGCGCCGCGCCGCGGTCCTGCGCGGACTGGCCGGGGCCAAGAAGGCGATGTTCCTCGACGCGCTGGCCGCGCGGCCCGGCCTGACCATGGTCCTGGAGGACGAGGCCGCAGGCCGCGGCACGTGCGAGTACGGGACGGACTGCCGCCTGGACCGGGTCCCGGCCGGGGCCGCGGCGCGCGCGCTCATCCGGGTCCGCGTCCTGGGGGTGGACAGGAACGGGGTGCGCGCGACCCCGCTTCAGGACCCGTGCGGCGCACCGGCATGCCTGACGGTCCCGGGGGAATAACCATCGCCATGCAGCAGGGACGACCCGTTACGGGTGGCAGGAAGACGTGGAGCAGCGCAAGGGGGCGGCTGCCCGCCCCGGTTTCCCGACAGGATGCGGATGCGTCAATTCTTCAGAAAGAACGAGCAACGCCAGCAACCCACTCCTCGGAACGCCATGCGAACCCTGCGTGAACCCCTGCCCGCCCTGATGGTGTTGTCCGTGCTCTCGGCCGATTGGGGGCCGTGGTGGCCGGATATCCGGAATGAACTCGCCCCCGTGTTCGGGGAGTGCGATTTCGTCTCTGAACTGCTGGATTTTTCCCACACGCCATACTATGATTCGGAATTGGGGACGCCGCTCGCGCGCCGCATCCTGGCCTTCCGGGACCTGGCGCCCCAGGAGCGGCTGGCGGACCTCAAGCTGGAGACGGTGCGGCTGGAGCTGGCCCACGCCCGGCCCGACGGGACCCGACGGATGAACCTGGACCCCGGCCTGCTCACCCAGGAGCGGCTGGTGCTGGCCTCGGGCAAGAACTTCCCGCACCGCGTCTACCTGGGACGGGGCATTTACGCGGACCTGACCCTGGTGTACACCCGCTCCGGCTGGCAAAACCAGCCCTGGACCTTCCCGGACTACGCCTCGCCGCAGATGCACGCCCTGTTCTCCGTCCTGCGGGAGCGCTACCGGGACAGGCTCGCGGAACTCGGGCTGCTGCGCCGCCGGTAGCGGCAGGCTCCGGGCCGCGCGGTCGCTGCCGCGCGAACCGGCAAGGGATGCGCGAGTGTTGCTCGGCACTTTCTTCAAATGATCTAACCCCAGGATTACCCATGCTGCGCAGCATGACCGGATTCGGACGCTTCATCGGCCAGGAGGAAGGCTTCACCCAGTCCTGGGAGGTGAAGAGCGTCAACAGCCGGCACCTCGACGTGAAATGGCGGCTGCCCTCCTTCGTGCGCAGCCTGGAGGCCGGATGGGAGAAGGTGCTGCGCGAGTACGCCTCGCGCGGCCGGGTCGAGGTGTCCCTGAACGTGCAGACCAGCCGCTCCGAGATCCTGGGCCTGGCCTTCAACGAATCCCTGGCCGCGGCCATGCTCGACCGGCTGGACGGCTTCGCCGCGGCCCGGGGCCTGGATTTCGCCCCGGACCTGACCCGGCTCATGGGCTATTCCTTCCTCTGGGAGGACAGCGGCGCCGAGCCCGACCCGAGCCTGGCCCAGGCCCTGGAGAACGGCCTGCGCGCGGCCCTGGCGGACTGGAACGAAAGCCGCGCCGCCGAGGGCAAGGCCCTGGCCCGGGACCTGGCCAAACGCTTCATCCGCCTGGAGGAATGGCGCGGCCTGCTCAAGGAGCGCGCCCCCCAGGTCAAGGCCGAGAAGGCCGAGGCCCTGCGCAACCGCATCCAGACGGTGCTCGACGCCCACTCCCTGGACCCGGACGAGACCCGGCTCATCCAGGAGATCGCCCTCCTCTCCGACCGCCTGGACGTGACCGAGGAGCTCACCCGGCTCTCGGCCCACCTGGAGCAGCTCTCCGGGCTCCTCGCCGGCGAGGGCGACGCGGGCAAGCGCCTCGACTTCGTGCTCCAGGAATGCTTCCGGGAGATCAACACCTGCGGCAACAAGGGACAGGACCCCCAGGTGAGCCGCATCGTGGTGGACTTCAAGGCCGAACTGGAAAAGTGCCGGGAACAGGTGCAGAACCTGGAATAGCCCTCCGGCTTCAACAACGGAAAGGACGCCATGCAGAACAAGGGACTGCTCAACATCGGCTTCGGAAACTTCGTGGTTTCCAACCGCATCATCGCCATCGTGAACCCCTCCTCCTCGCCCATGCGCCGGCTGCGCGAAGACGCGCGCCAGGCCGGCCGGCTGGTGGACGCCACCCAGGGCCGCAAGACCCGCTCCATCATCATCTCCGACTCCAACCACGTGGTGCTCTCGGCCATCCAGGCCGAGACCATCGGTCAACGCTTCTCCGCAGAGGACGACGAGGATGAAAAGTAGCCGCAAGGGCATCGTCCTGGTGGTCTGCGCGCCTTCGGGCGCGGGCAAGACCACCCTGCTCGCCCGGCTGCGGGCCGAGTTCCCCTCCCTGCGCTATTCCGTGTCCTGCACCACCCGCGCCCCCCGGGCCGGGGAGAAGGACGGCGCGGACTACCACTTCCTGGGCCGGGAGGAGTTCATCCGCCGCCGGGACGCGGGCTTCTTCGCCGAATGGGCCGAGGTGCACGGCAACCTCTACGGCACCCCGCTCCAGGCGGTGCTGGACAACCTGGACGCGGGACGCGACGTGCTCTTCGACATCGACGTGCAGGGCGCGGCCCAGTTGCGCCGGAACCTGGGCCAGGGACTTTACGTGTTCATCCTGCCCCCCTCCCTGGCGGTGCTGGAGGCGCGACTGCGCGGCCGGGCCAGCGACGCGGACGAGGCCGTGGCCCGCCGCCTGGCCAACGCGCCGGGCGAGATCGCCCGGGCCGCGGAGTTCGACTGCTGGGTGGTCAACGACGACCTGGACGCGGCCTACGACCAGTTCCGCGCCGCCTACCTGGCCGAAACCCTGAAGCCCGCCTGCCGGCCCGGCCTGCTGGACGCCATCCTGGGCCGGAGCCAGGAGTGAGGGGAGCCGCCGTGCCCGAACCGCCCAAGCTCGTCGTGGCCCTGGACCTGCCCGACGCGGCCTCGGCCCTGGCCCTGGCCGGCGGCCTGCCCGCCGAATGCTGGGCCAAGGTGGGCCTGGAGCTCTTCACCGCGGCCGGGCCGGAGGTGGTCAGCGGCCTGGCCGGGACCGGCCGCAAGGTCTTTCTGGACCTCAAGTTCCTGGACATCCCCAACACCGTGCGCGGGGCGGTGCGCTCCGCGGCGCGGCTGGGCGCGGCCATGGCCGACGTGCACCTGCTGGGCGGGGTGCGGATGCTGGCCGCGGCCCTGCAGGGCCGGGAGGACGCCGCGGCCGAAGGGTTCGCCCGGCCGCTGCTGCTCGGCATCACCGTGCTCACCAGCATGGGCCCGGGCGACCTGCCCCTGCCCGGGGCCGGCGACCCGGCGGACCTGGTCCTGGACCTGGCCCGCCTGGCCAAGGCCGAGGGCCTGGACGGGGTGGTCTGCTCGGGGCGCGAGGTCCCTGCGGTGAAGGCCGCCTGCGGCCGGGATTTCCTGTGCCTCACCCCGGGCATCCGCCCGGAGGGGGAGGACGCCGGCGACCAGCGACGCACCATGACTCCGGCCCAGGCCGTCGCCGCGGGCGCGGACTACCTGGTGGCCGGCCGGCCCGTCACCCGCGCCGCGGACCCCGCGGCCGCGGCCCGGGCCATACTTGAACAAATCCGCGGCGCAAGGCTATAGTCCCCGCAAGGGAGAACCGCATGGACGAGCAGGCCACGCCCCAGAGCAGCGAAAAGAAGCACGAGAAGATCAACGGCGTCTTCTCCACCCAGGTCATCTCCAAGGTCGGCACCGGCACCACGGTGCGCAAGACCGTGAAGAAGACTTACTGGTTCGTGGACGAGACGGACACGGGCGAGGTGGACATCCAGCCCCTCAACGTGAACTACGTGCCCTCGGGGCCCAAACGCAAGGTTTCCAAGGACGAGTTCCTGGAGAAATTCTCCCCCGAGCCCGAGTTCTACATCAACACGGTCTATCCCAAGATGCGGGAGATGAACATGGCCGTGATCCAGGGGGAGAAGCACCGCGAACGAGGCGAGACGTTCAGCGCGGAGCTGGAGTTCAACCACGCCCTCACCATCGACGAGGAGAACGTCCGGGCCAATTTCGGCCTGGGGCTCACCTACCTGGAGCGGGGCAACGACACCAAGGCCAACGACATCTTCCAGCGGCTGGTCAAGCTGGAGGCGGCCTTCGAGGCCGAGCACAAGCACCTGTTCAACGAGTTCGGCATCAACCTGCGCAAGAACAAGATGTACGACCAGTCGGTGGAGTACTACCAGCGCGCCCTGGGCCTGTCCGAGGTGGACGAGAACCTGCACTACAACATCGCCCGCGCCTGGTTCGAGAAACAGAACTTCGCCAAGGTCAAGGAACACCTGGAGGAGGCCCTGCGCCTCAACCCCAACTTCGAGGAAGGCCGGAAGTTCCTCGACTACCTGGTCAAGAAGAACCTCGTCCCGGGCGGCTCCGCCGCGCCCGGAGCGAAGAACGGCGGCGAAGGCGGCGGCAAGCCCTCCTCCGGCCCCCTCAACGTGGACCTTTGATGTCCCACGCCCGCGGCCAGGCATTCCTGGAGCAGCTGCCCCGGCTGCCGCACCGCCTGCCCTACTCCCCCAGCCTGCTGGCCGCGCTCTTCACCCAGACCGGCGAGGCCAGCCTCGCCTCCCTGGAGGACATCGGCCGGACCATCGGCCAGGACCAGGGCCTCACCGCCCGGGTTCTCACCCTGGCCAACTCCGCCTACTACGGCCTGCAGGCCGAGGTAACCACCCCCGGCCGGGCGGTGGCCGTGCTCGGGCTGTGCGAGGTGCGCACACTGGTCCTGGCCGTGGGGGTGGCGGCCATGGCCCGCGAACGCGTGCCGGCCCGGCTCCTGGACCTGGCCGCCTACTGGCGGCACCAGGCGGTCACGGCCCAGGCCGCGCGGCTCCTGGCCCGCCGGCTCGGCCTGGATTCCGACGCCCTCTACACCGCGGCCATGCTGCACGACCTGGGCAAGCTGCTCGCGGCCATGCACCGGCCCGGAGACTGGATGGCCATAACCTCCCTGGAACAGAACAAGGGGCTGCCCGCCTTCATGGCCGAGGACGCCCACTGGGGCATCGACCACGCCCTGGTGGGGGCCATGACCCTCTCCTCCTGGAACCTGCCCCTGGCCATCACCGACCCGGTGAGCTGGCACCACGCCCCGGACCTCGCCCCGGGACACGCTGCAGAGGCAGGAGCCCTGGCCCTGGCCGACGCCCTGGCCCACCACGTGGACGGGCCCGCCACGCCCACCGGGCTGGACATCGCCGCGGCCCTGGACCGCGCCGGCCTGGACCAGGGCGCGATCATGGCCGAACTCCTGGCCGCGGTGCAGGACCCAGCCCTGGAACAGCTTCTGCGCCGCCTGGCGGTTTGACGTGCCCCGCCGCTGGATCCGACGCAACGACCGCCGCGCCAACCCGGCCTCGGCCGACTGGGCCGTCCGGCTGGGCATCTCCGAGCGCCTGGCCGGACTGCTCTGGGACCGCGGCCTGGACAGCCTGGCGGCCATGGACGTGTTCCTCTCCCCGCACCTGCGCCACCTCGCGCCCCTGGAGGACTGGCCCGGCCTGGACGCCGCGGCCCGGATCCTGGCCGAGGGGCTGGCCGCGGGCAGGAAGCTGGCGGTCTGGGGCGACTACGACGTGGACGGCGTGACCTCCACCGCCCTGGTCTCCCAGGTCCTGGCCGGCCGGGGCACGGCGGTCGAAACCTATTTGCCCGACCGCACCGGCGAGGGCTACGGCCTGAACTGCGCGGGCATCGAGGCCCTGGCCGCCCGGGGCGCGCAGATGCTGCTCACCGTGGACTGCGGCATCAGCGACGTGGCCGAGGTGCGCCGGGCCAAGGAGTTGGGCCTCACCGTGGTGGTGTGCGACCACCACCTGCCCGGCCCGGAGCTGCCGCCCGCAGACGCGGTGCTGGACCCGAGGCTGTGCGAGTGCCCCTGCGCGGACCTGGCCGGAGTGGGCGTGGCCTTCCTGCTCATGGCCGCGGTGAACCGGCTGCTGCCCGGCGAGCCCGTGGACATGCGCGAGGTGCTGGACCTGGTGGCCGTGGGCTCCATCGCCGACGTGGTCAAGCTCACCGGCCAGAACCGCATCCTGGTGAAGAACGGGCTGCTCAAGGTGGCCGAGGCCAGGCGGCCGGGCCTGGCCGCGCTCAAGGACGTCGGCGGGTTCTCGCCCACGGCCAGCCTGGGCGCGGGCCAGGTGGGATTCAGCCTGGCCCCGCGCATCAACGCCGCGGGGCGGCTGGGCTCGGCCCGGGACGCCCTGGACCTCCTGCTGGCCCCGGACCACGCCGCGGCCGCGCCCTTGGCCAAGCGCCTGGACGAACTGAACGGCCAGCGCCAGCGCACCGAGGAGACCATCCTCAAGGAGGCCCTGGAGCAGGCCGCGGGCAGGCTGGACAAGCCGGGACTGGTGCTCTTCGCGCCCCACTGGCACGCCGGGGTCATCGGCATCGTGGCCTCCCGGGTGGTGGAGGCCCACTACCGGCCCACCCTGATCCTGACCCGGGACGGGGACCGGCTCAAGGGCTCGGGCCGCAGCACCGAGGAAGCGGACCTGCACGGGGCGCTCGCGGCCTGCGCCCATCTGCTGGCCGGTTTCGGCGGCCACCGCCAGGCCGCGGGCCTGTCCATCGCGCCCGAGAACCTGGAGGCCCTGGAGGCGGCCTTCTGCGCCGCGGTGGCGGCCCAGATCGGGCCGGAGCCCCTGGCCCCCACCCTGCGCCTGGACGGCGAACTGCCCTTTGCCGACGTCGGCTTCGACCTGCTCAAGGAGCTGGAGCTGCTCCAGCCCTTCGGCCCGGGCAACCCGGAGCCCACCTTCTTCTCGCCGCCGGTCCGGGTCAGCGGGCACAAGGTCTTCGGCAAGGGCCACGTGCGCCTGACCCTGCTCGACGAGACGAGCCGCATCACCCTGGCGGCCAAGGCCTGGCGCCAGGCCGACACCCTGCCCCGCACCCTGCAAGGCAGCGCCATCCAGGTCGCCTTCCGCCCCCGCATCGACCGCTACAGCGGCATCCCCACCATCGAACTGGACGTGAAGGACTGGCGGGAGCCCCAGTTCTCTTGAATCGAAAGCGGATTTCGGAGGGCGAGGGGATGAGAGCCCGAGAGAGGGGGAGCGGGAGCCTTTAG
>JBFMHA010000032.1:0-35228 GCA_040753075.1 Thermodesulfobacteriota bacterium | reverse complement strand
GTCATCGAGGTGGTGCGCGAGGGCGTGCAGGAGACCGTGGACCTGCTGGCCGAATTCGAGGCCATCAACGCCAGGTTCGCCGAGCCCATGGACGACGACCAGATGCAGAAGCTCCTGGATCAGCAGGCCGCGGTGCAGGACAAGCTGGACGCGGCCGGGGCCTGGGACCTGGACTCCCGGCTGGAGCAGGCCATGGACGCCCTGCGCTGTCCGCCCCCGGACACCCCGGTGGCGGTCATCTCCGGCGGCGAGCGCCGCCGCGTGGCCCTGTGCCGGCTGCTCCTCAAGAACCCGGACATCCTGCTCCTGGACGAGCCCACCAACCACCTGGACGCCGAGAGCGTGGCCTGGCTGGAGCAGCACCTGGCCCGCTACCCGGGCACGGTCATCGCCGTGACCCACGACCGCTACTTCCTGGACAACGTGGCCGGCTGGATCCTGGAGCTGGACCGCGGCCGGGGCATCCCCTGGAAGGGCAACTACACCTCCTGGCTGGAGCAGAAGCAGGCCCGCCTCGCCAACGAGGAGAAGGGCGAGAGCCAGCGCCAGAAGGCCCTGGAGCGCGAGCTGGAGTGGATCCGCACCGCGCCCAAGGGCCGCCACGCCAAGAGCAAGGCCCGCATCGCCCGCTACGAGCAGCTCCTGGGCCAGGAAGGCGAGAAGCGCGCCAAGGAGTTGGAGATCCACATCCCGCCCGGGCCGCGCCTGGGCAAGCAGGTCGTCGAGTTGGAGGGCGTGTCCAAGGGCTACGGCGAGAACCTGCTCATCGACGACCTCTCCGTGGTGATCCCGGCCGGCGCCATCGTGGGCATCATCGGCGGCAACGGCGCGGGCAAGACCACCCTGTTCCGGATGATCACCGGCCAGGAGACCCCGGATTCGGGCAGCATAGTCGTCGGCGAGAGCGTGAAGCTCTCCCACGTGGACCAGCACCGCGACGCCCTGGACGCGGACCGGTCCGTGTTCGAGGTCATCACCGAGGGCCGGGACACCCTGAACCTGGGCGGCCGGGAGGTGAACTCCCGCGCCTATGTGGCCCGGTTCAATCTGACCGGCTCCGAACAGCAGAAGAAGTGCTCCATGCTCTCGGGCGGCGAGCGCAACCGGGTCCACCTGGCGCGCATGCTCAAGGACGGGGGCAACGTGCTGCTCCTGGACGAGCCGACCAACGATCTGGACGTGAACACCATGCGCGCCCTGGAGGAGGGGCTCCTCAACTTCGCGGGCTGCGCCCTGATCATCAGCCACGACCGGTGGTTCCTGGACCGCATCGCCACCCACATGCTGGCCTTCGAGGGCGACAGCAAGGCGGTGTGGTTCGAGGGCAACTATTCCGACTACGAAGAGGACCGCAAGAAGCGCCTGGGCAAGGACGCGGACACCCCGCACCGGGTCAAGTACCGCAGGCTGACCAGGGCGTAGCGGAGGGGCATGGACCACCCGGGCCGGCTGCGCTTCCCCGGGGCCGAGGCCAGGCTGCCCTGGCTGGGCCTCCTGCTCGACGCCTACGCCCTGGTGGACGCCAGCGTGCGGGACGCAGCGGCCGCGGCTGGCCGGCCCGCGGCCTGCGTTCCGGGCTGCGCGGCCTGCTGCTCCCATCCGGTCATGGCCACCGCCTGCGAGGTGGCCGGCCTGTCCTGGTGCGTCACGGAGATCATGGACCCGCCCCTGCGGCCGGTCCTGGCCGCGAACCTGGTCCGGGGCGGGGCGCGGTGCCCCTTCCTGGCCCGCGGCCGCTGCGCGGCCTACGCCCTGCGGCCCGCGGCCTGCCGGCGCTACGTGGTTCTGGGCCGGGCCTGCGCGCCCGGCGAGGACCCCACGGCGGACCGCCCCGGCGACGTGCTGGCGCCGGACCGCGCCGCCCTGCGCGAGGCGCACCGGCGCATGCTCCCCTTCTTCGGCATCACCGGCCCGGCCGAGCAGGACCGCGCCCTGGCCGAGGGGCTGCTCCTGCGCCGGGCGGCGCCCCTGCAGGCCATGGACTGGACCCGGCTGGCCGGGGTCCTGGCCGGCCGCGCCCCGCGGGGCTGAAGGCTCCCCTTGCAACACCGGGCCAAAGGCCCTATTTTCCCTGATACAGGAATAATGTACGCCATGCCCAATCGCGCCTCCCTGCACCTCTTGAACCTGGCCGACGACCCCCTCTCCGTCCTGGAGCGGCAGGTGGCGGTCCAGGCCAACGCCGCGCCTGCGCCCGTGGGCCAGGCCATGCGCGACATCCTGGCCAGCATCCGGGACACCCTGGACAGCCTGGAGACGCCCCCGGAACTGCCCCGGGTCCCGGAGTGCCTGGAGGGCTGGCCCGGGCTCCTGGCCTTCCTGGCCGAGCAGCGCCGGGTCCTGGACGCGGCCCTGGCCGCCGGCCCCCGGCCGCTGGGGCGCTGCCCCTCTCACCACCGGCTGGAGCAGCGCTTCGACTCCCTGAAGCGGGCCTACGAGAACAGCGCGCTCATCATCGACATCATGGTGGAGCTCATCACCATCTGCGACGAGTTCCACCGCGCCGAGGACTTCCTGGAGGAGAGCGCCGAGATCCTGCTCAAGGAGCTCGGGGCCTGCCTCTACGTGTGCCGGCTCAAGCGCATGGGGGCGGACGGCGAGCCGGTGTGGGAGAACATCGCCTCCAATACCGACGACGGCCACGCCACGCCCATCTTCGTCAAGGACCTGGAGGAGACCCACCCCAGCCATCCGGTGATGCGCGCGGTGCACGAGGAGCCCACCCGCGCGTACGTGCTCTCCAACGACCTGCGCGGCCCGGAGCGGGGCGGGGAGTCCTTCGACTGCGTGCCCTACATGGCGGGCTACCGGTCCCGGCTGTCCTTCATCCTGCGCGACCTGGACGACACCCCCTTCGGCCTCATCATGCTCTACTCGCGCCAATCCAACTACTTCGACCGCTACGACAGCTACCTCCTGGGCGACTGCGCCAGCCTGGTGTCGCTCATCCTGGGCCGGCTCTTCGCCATGGGCCAGGACGCCCTGGCCAAGGCCGCGGGCGGCATGGCCCACGTGGGCAACAACGTGCTGGGCACCCTGCAGGGCCGGGTGGAGATCGTGCTCGCCGACCTGGAGGAGCTCTCCGCCAAGCTGGGCATCACCTCGGGCGGGGAGATGGAGGAGATCGCGGAGCAGGTGCGCTACATGTTCTCCGACGTGGACCGGCTGGCCCGGGCCATCTCCAAGCTGGAGGAGGCGGTGGAGCGGCCGGTGCTCATGCATTACGTGCGCGGCCGCCACGTGCTGGACCTGGAGCCCGACCGCTCCTGCGACAAGCCGTCCTGGCTGTAACCCCCCCGACCCGGAGCCCGGACCATGACCCACGGACCAGCCCCCGACCGCAGCGAGCCGGCCGGGCGCTTGGCCGCGTGCGAAAAGGACCGGGCCGGAGCGGTCTTCCTCCTGGAGACCCTGCTGGAGCTGGTCCGGGTGGGGGAGTCGCTCCTGGAGCCCGAAGCCTTCCTGGAGCGGTGCGGATGCATCCTGCGCCGCCGCCTGGACGCGGACATCGCGGTCTGCCGCCTGCGCGAGAAGGCCGGGGAGGGCGACGCGGTGTGGCGCAACGTGGCCGTCGACACCCGGGACAACCAGCCCACCCCGCTCTTCGTGCGCGACCTGGTGGAGACCCTGCCGAGACATCCGGTCATGCGCGCGGTGCGCGAAGACCCGGAGCGCATGACCGTGATCACCGACCTGACCGCCCGGCCGGCCCGGCCGGAGGGACCGGAGGGACCGGACGGACCGGAAGGGCCTGAGGGTCCGGACGGGCCGGTCCAGTCCGAGGACGAGTGCGAGGAGTTCGACCTGGCGCCCTGCCGGGCGGGCTTCCGCACCCGGCTGTCCTTCATCCTGCGCAGCGCCGGGCAGCGGCCCTTCGGCATCATCATGCTCTACGCCCGGGAGGCGAGGTTTTTCGACCGGCTGGATCCCCGGCTGCTCGCGGAGTGCGCCCAGGTGGTGTCCCTCATCGCCGGCCGCATGCTGGCCCTGGGCCGGGACGCCCTGGCCAAGGCCGCGGGCGGCATGGCCCACGTGGGCAACAACGTGCTGGCCACCCTGGAGGGCCGGGTCGACCTGGTGCTGAACGAGCTGGAGGACATCTTCGGCCCGGACGGCGACTCGGGCGGAGCGGGCCGGCAGGGGCTCCTGGCCCAGGTGCGGGCCATGCAGGGGGACATCGCCCGCCTGGCCCGGGCCATCACCCGCCTGGAGCAGGCCGTGGAGCGGCCCGTGCTCATGCACTACGCCCTGGGCCGCCACGTCCTGGACCTGGAGCCGGAGCGCAGCGGGAGAGGACGGAAGGACTAGTGTCGCCTCCTCAAAGCACGCCGGGCGTTTTGAGAAGAAATATCAATTATCCCGCGCAGCAGCGCGGGATGTCCGAATCGGCTCAAGGCGTGGGTGCGACACTGGCGCTCGTTCCCCTCCCCGCCGGGCAGGGTCGTCCCCGCCCCGGCCGGAGGGGGGACGTTCTCAATTTTTCGGGATATGGATGGGAGCCCGGGGGCTACTCCGCCTCCCCCTCGCCCATCTCGGGCAGCCAGCCGGTGAGGATGCCGGTGATCTGGCGGGCCTGCTTGGCCGAGGAGATGGTGAACTTGGACTGGGGCAGGAAGCGGCCGCCGCTCTTCTTGTAGCGCACGATGCGCACCTGGGGGGCCTTGTACTCCCCGGTCTTCTTGTCCAGGTTCTGGAGCAGGAACATGATGGTGGTCCAGGCCCCGCGGGTCAGGACCTCCTTCTTCAGCTCCTTGACCGCCAGGTTGCCTTCCTCGTCTTCCCAGTTGATCGTGATTTCATCAATGGTCTCGGCCATTTTTTCTTCTCCTTATTTCGCCACCAGGCGGATGTAGAGATCCCCGGCCCAGGGCCCCAGCTTGCGGCCCAGGCCCTTGAGGCGCAGGGGCCGGCCCGGGACGTAGTCCGGGGGCAGGGGCACCTCCACGGTCTTGGGCTCGCCGGACCAGGCCCGGCGGATGGTCAGCCGGATGCGCGCCCCGGGGGTGAGCTGGTGCGCCGGGATCTCGATGGTCTGCTCGTCGTCCATGGACCGGGCCAGCCAGTCCTTGACCCCGCCCGTCAGGCCCTTGGACAGGTCCAGGTCCAGGCTCTTGCCGCCCCAGCGCAGGGTGAGCTTGCGCTCCCTGGGCGGCGGGACCGGGGTCCCGGCCCGGCCGCTCTGGCGCACGGTGCGGTAGATGTCCTCGAACACCCGCCGGGCGAACGGGTCGTTCATGATGTCCCGCAGCACCTCTTCCTTGCGGAAGCTGAACGTCGGCCCGCCGGCGGCGGCCTTGGCCTCGGCCCCGGGCGGGGGCGGCGGGGCGGAGCCGGCCTGCCGGGCGTACTCCCGGGCGGCCTCGGCCCGGCTGGCCGTGGGCCGCTCGTCCTTGGGCGCGGCCTTGCGCCGCTTCTTGCCGGCCGCGGCCGGGGGCTCTTCCTCCAGCACCTGCTTGAGGAGCACGTACGCCTCGTTCAGGCGCTGGAACTGGCGCGAGGCCTGGGGATTGTCCGGGTTCAGGTCCGGGTGCAGCTCGAAAGCCAGCTTGCGGTACGCGGCCTTGACCTCGTCCTGGTCGGCGCCGTTCTTCAGGCGCAGGACGCCGTAGGCCTCGGCCACGTTCACGCGGCGCCCTCCGGGAGATCGGCGGGCCAGGGCGAGACCAGGGCTTCCGGGGTCTCGGGGCCGCGTCGCTTGAACAGCCCGCGGCCGCGCATGTAGTCCCGGCCCTGGGCCGCGAATCCGGCATGGCCCGCGGCCGGGTCCACGCCCGGGCAGTCCTCCTGGATCATGGCCCAGCTCTCGGGGTCCAGCAGGTTGCCCCGGAAGAAGGGCCAGGCCCGGCACACGTCCGGCCGGGCCGGGTGCACTCCGCACCCGGGCAGGTCCGGGGCGTAGAATGCGCAGTAGCCGTCCGCCCCGGTCTTGAGCCGGGGCAGCCGGCCCTTGGCCTCGGCGTGTTCGGCCAGGAAATCCTCCACGGCCAGGCCCAGGTGCGCGGCCAGGCGCGCGGCGTCGGAGGGGGCGAGCACGATGCCCCCCTCGCCCGAGCAGCAGTGGCCGCAGCGCCGGCACTCGAAGGCCTGGATCACGGCAGGAGCCTCCGGTGCTCGACCATGAGGCAGCGGTCCTCCACCACGGCCACGCCGCTGCCGGCCAGGATCTCCCGGGCCGGGGGGCTCACGATGCCCGACTGCATCCAGAACCCGGCCGGCCGCCAGGACAGGTCCAGGACCTCCTGGGCGTGGACCGGGCAGTGGTCCGCGGCGCGGAACAGGTCCAGCAGGTCCGCGGGGCAGGGCAGGTCGGCCAGGCGGGAGAAGGCGGGCAGGCCCCAGACCGTCCGGCGCTTGGGGTGCACCGGCAGCACGGTGAACCCGGCGGCCAGCAGGTAGCGGCCCACCATGTCCACGGGACGGCCGGGGGAGTCGTTGGCCCCCAGCACGGCGACGGTCTTGACCTTTGCCAGCAGGGCCTTTAGCTCATGGTCGGAAAGCATGTTCGGCAGCATGGTACCTCGCGCAGGGGTATCCTTGTCCGCCAAATTCGGGCACGCGTCAAGGACGGGAGCAGCATGGCCGAGAGAATGACAGCCGCCGGGGCCGCGCGCCTCTGGGAGGCCGAGAGCCTCTTCACCCTGGGCGGGATGGCCCACGCGCGGCGCATGGAGCTGCACCCCGCGCCGGTGGTCACCTACATCGTGGACCGCAACGTGAACTACACCAACGTGTGCGTGTCCGGCTGCACGTTCTGCGCCTTCTTCCGGCCGCCCGGCGATCCGGAGGGGTACGTGCTGACCCGCGAGGAGCTGGCCGCCAAGGTGCAGGAGACCGTGGACCTGGGCGGCTACCAGATCCTGCTCCAGGGCGGCATGCACCCGGACCTGAAGCTCCCCTGGTTCGAGGACCTGTTCGCCTTCCTCAAGGCCCGGTTCCCGCAGGTGGCCATCCACGGGCTCTCGCCCACGGAGATCGACTTCCTGGCCCGGGACGGCGGCCTGTCCGTGGCCGAGGTGGTGCGCCGCCTGCGCGCCGCCGGCCTGGACTCCATCCCGGGCGGCGGGGCCGAGGTGCTGGTGGACGAGGTGCGGCGGCGGGTGTCGCCCAACAAGTGCGGGGCCGACGCCTGGCTGGCGGTCATGCGCGAGGCGCACCGCCAGGGCATGAGGACCACCGCCACCATGATGTTCGGCCAGGGCGAGACGCTGGCGCAGCGCATCGAGCACCTCACGCGCATCCGGGACCTGCAGGACGAGACCGGCGGGTTCACGGCCTTCATCCCCTGGACCTTCCAGCCCGAGCACACCCGCCTGCCCCGGCCCGAGGCCTCCAGCAGCGAGTACCTCAAGTTCCTGGCCCTGTGCCGGCTCTACCTGGACAACGTGCCCAACCTCCAGGCCTCCTGGGTCACGCAGGGGCCCCTGGTGGGGCAGCTCGCCCTGTTCTTCGGGGCCAACGACTTCGGCTCCACCATGATCGAGGAGAACGTGGTGGCGGCCACCGGCGTCTCCTTCCGCCTGCCCGAGCCCGAACTGCGCCTCCTGGTGGAGCGGGCCGGGTTCGCGCCGCGGCGCAGGGCCATGGACTACACGCTGCTGCCGGATCCGGCGGGCGCTGCAGAGAGCGCCTGAGTCGTCCTTGCCCTTTCCTTGAGCCCAGGCGGCGAGGGAGCGTGCGCAACATCCTGGCCATAGCCCACCGCGGCGACTCGGCGCATGCGCCGGAGAACACCCTGGCCGCGTTCCGGGCCGCGCTCGACGCGGGCGCGGACATGGTGGAGTGCGACGTGGGGCTGACCCGGGACCTGGTCCCGGTGATCCTGCACGACGCCGACCTGGACCGCACCAGCGACGGCCGGGGGAAGCTGTCCGCGCATTCCTATGATGAAATGGCGCGCCTGGACGCCGGCTCCTGGTTCGGTCCGGCCTTCGCGGGCGAGCGCATCCCGACCCTCGAGCAAGCCTTGGACCTGCTGGCCGGCCGCGTCCAGGTGAACGTCGAGGTCAAGCCCGAGGTGCTGGAGCAGGTTTCGCCGGAGAGGGCCGCGGCCCTGGTCCTGGACCCGGTGCGGCGGCGGGGGCTGCTCGGGTCCGTGGTCTTCTCCAGCTTCTCGGCCGGAGTGCTGGACGCCCTGCGCGCTGCCGAGCCCGCGGCCCGGCTGGGGGCGCTGGCCGACCGGCCCCAGGCCCCGGAGGCCGCCGCGGCCCGGGTGCGGGAGCTGGCCGCCGAGTCGTTCAACCCGGACGAGGCGCATCTCACGCCGGAACTGGCCGCCGCGGTCCACGCGGCCGGCGCCCTGGTCCTGCCCTGGGCCCGCCGCGGCCGCAACACCGCCTCCGCCATGCGCCGCGCCCTCTCCCTCGGCGCGGACGGATTCTTCGCCGACGACCCGGCCCTGCTGCGCCGGGTGGCGGCGGGCTTCAGATCGTAACAGTCTGGACCTTCCCGCGGGAAATGCGACCCCGGGTTGCCGCAGGGGGCTTGCCGTGTTATGTGCGCGGCAAGGACCTTTTCCTGCAATACGGGAGGGATGTTCCATGAACCAGGATCGCGGGGCCTGGAGCCCCTACCTGACCGGGGCGCTGTCCGGGCTGCTGGCCCTGGCCTCGCTGCTGGCGGCGGGCAAGTATCTGGGCGCGTCCACCACCTTCGTGCGCGGGGCGGGGATGCTGGAGGAGCTCGTCTCGCCCGGGGCCGTGGCCGGCCTGAGCTACTACGCGAAGGAGAAGCCCGTCTTCGACTGGCAGTACCTGTTCGTGCTGGGCATCTTCTGCGGCGCGTACTTCGCGGCCAAGCTGGGCAAGGAGTTCACGGTGCAGGCCGTGCCCGACATGTGGCGGGAGCGCTTCGGCCCGGACCGGGGACGGCGGGCGGCCGCCGCCTTCCTGGGCGGCGTCGTGGCCATGTACGGCGCGCGCCTGGCCGGGGGCTGACCCAGCGGGCACGGGCTGGCCGGTCTTGGCCAGCTGGCGCTTTCCGGCTTCATCGCCGCGGCCTGTTTCTTCATCGGCGGCATCGCCATGGCCCGCATGGTCTACGGAGGCAAGTGATGGACCTCGCCTACGGACTCCTCACCGGCGTCGCCTTCGGCTTCCTGGCCCAGAAGGCCCATGTGCTGCGCTACGACAAGCAGATCGGGGCCTTGCGGCTCAGGGACCTGACCATCGTGAAGTTCATGCTCAGCCACGTCCTGGTGGCCATGGCGGGCATCTCCCTGCTCAACGACCTGGGCCTGGCGACGCTCTCCGTCAAGGCCGCGGCGTTGGGGCCCAACATCATTGGGGGCCTGCTCTTCGGCCTGGGCTGGGGGCTTCTGGGCTACTGCCCGGGCACCTCCCTGGGCGCGGTGGGCGAGGGCCGCATGGACGCCCTGTGGGGCATCGCGGGGATGCTCGTGGGCGCGGCCGCCTTCGCCCACACCTACGACGCGCTCAAGGCCACGGTGTACACCTGGGGCGACCTGGGCAAGCTGACCCTGCCCGAGCTGTTCGGCGTGAACCGCTGGGTGGTGGTCGTCCTGCTCGGCGCGGTCTACCTGCTCGCCCTGCGCTCCATCGAGCGCAAGGGGCTCTGAACCCGCGGCGGTCCGGACCGGAGCGCCGGCCCGGACCGCCCGGCTTGCGCGCCCCGGGCCTATCTGCTAGGTCAGACCCTCCACCGAGGAAGCGTTTCGTCACCGGTGTGGCGCCTGGTCTTCAAAACCAGTGGACGGCCGAGAGGTCGTTGGTAGGTTCGACTCCTATACGCTTCCGCCACGCGCGCAACAGCCCGGGAAACCGGGCTTTTTTATCGAGGCGTCGCGGCCAGCCTTCCTCGCCAAGGATCGGTCTCCCCATACCCCCTTTACCTGCCAGGGGTTTTGCTTCATAGGGTAGTGCTACAGGGGGTGCGTTATGTCGGTGGTCGAGTCCTGCGCGTTGCCGGGGGAGGTGGCGCGGAAGATGGAGGGGCACGGGCTTTTCGCCTGCACGGACTGCGGCGCGTGCGCCGAGGCGTGTCCGCTCACCGGCGCGCCGGGCCTGGACGGGACCACGGCGCAGGGCATCGTCAGGCTGCTCCTGGCCGGCGACCTGGAGCGGGCTCGCAACGCCCTGTTCCCCTGGGCCTGCACCGGCTGCGGCCTGTGCGCCCGGGCCTGCCCGGAGCGGGTGGACCTGCCCGGCGTCCTCCTGCGCCTGCGCGGCCTGGCCGACCGCTCCCTGGTCCCGCCGCTCCTGGCCCAGGGCGTGGAGCGGATCATCCGCTCGGGCAATACCCTGGACATCCTCCTGGAGGACTACCTCCAGGTCCTGGCCGACCTGGGCGGCGAGCTGGCCCGGGAGGGCTGTCCCGGGTTCTACGTCCCGGTGGACAAGCCCGGCGCGGACATCGTGTTCTTTCCCAACTCCAAGGAGATCTTCGCGGACTTCGACGACCTCAAATGGTGGTGGAAGATCTTCTACGCCGCGGGCGAGAGTTGGACCGTGCCCAGCACCAACTGGGATTCGGTGGACTGGGCGCTGTTCGTGGGCGACTTCAAGACCAGTCGCCTTCTCGCCCGCCGCAAGCTGGACGCCCTGCGCACCCTGAGCGCCAGGGGCTTCATCCTGCCCGACTGCGGAGCCAGCTTCCTGGCCTGCCGCAAGGGCCTGGCCGAGGCCGAGGCCGCCGGGCCCTTGGTCGGGCCGGGCGAAACCTTCGACATGTTCGCCTTCTACGACTACCTGATCTCCCGCATCCGCGACGGCCGGCTCGCCTTCGACCGCAGCGCGCACGCGGGCAGGACCTTCGTGTGGCACGACCCCTGCGAGCACGGCAGGGAGCTTGAGCGCCAGTGCGGCCGGGGCCTTTTCGAGGAGCCCCGCTGGATACTGGACCAGGTGGTGGAGAAGCGGGTGGAGTTCGCCCCCAGCCGGAGCGGGAACTACTGCTGCGGCGCGGGAGGCGGCAACTGGCCCACGCCCCATGAGAAGATCAGCGCCTTCCACGGCCGGCGCAAGGCGGAGCAGATCAAGGCCTGCGGCGCGGACGTGGTGGTGGTGGGGTGTCCCAACTGCCGCGACCAGATCAGGTACCGCCTGCCCCGGCGCCACCCCGGCTGCTCCTGGGAGGTGAAGTACCTCTGGCAGGTGGTGGCCGAGGCCCTGGTCATCCCCCCCAGGCCGGCGTCGGAGATCGCCCGCCTGGAGGCCGAAGGCCGCTTCCAGTGGGAGCGCCTGGGAGTGATGCACTGACATGGACGCCCATGCTTTCACCTCGCGGGTCCTGGTCCTGGGCTGCGGCAACGCGCTCGCCGGCGACGACGCGGCCGGGCCGCGCGTGATCGATCTCCTGGCCGGGCGCCCCGAACTGCCCCCGGACGTGGTCCTTCTGAACGCCGGGACCGCCATCCAGGACCTGCTCCTGGACCTGGCCGTGGCCGACGCCCGGCCGCAGCGGCTGGTCATCGTGGACGCCACCCTGGCCGAGAACCGCGCGGCCGGGGAGGTCTGGGAAGTGGACCTGGCCGCCGGCCCGAAAGGGGCGGCCACGGACCTGCACGCCTTCCCGGCCCTGACCGAGCTGGCCATGCTGCGCAGCGCCCTGGGCGTGGAGGTGCGGGTGGTGGCGGTGCAGGCCGGGCGCATTCCTGTGATCCCGGCCGAGGGCCTCACCCCGGAGGTGGAGGCGGCCCTGCCCGGCGCGGCCGGGCTGGTCCTGGCCATCTGCCGCGAGCCCTGACCCTTCCCGCAACCGCATCGGAGGCCGCCCGTGCGCAAGGATCCGGACGAACTGGCCGCGGAGCTCCAGGCCATGGCGGACGCGGACTCCCTGGAGCGCTTCGGCCCCGCGGCCTTTGACCGCTGGAAGAACCCCCGTCGCCAGGGCGGCCTGCCCTTGCCGTCGGCCGCGGGCAGCCATCGCGACCCCTCGGGCCGCGCCGTGACCATCTCACTGCTCATAGAGAACGGCCGCGTCGTCCGCGCCGGCTGGGAGGGCGACGGTTGCGGCGCGTTCCTGACCTGCTGCGACGCGGCCGCGGAGCTGGCCGAGGGCCTGACCCCGGCCGAGGCCGCCGCCTTCGACGCCTACCGCATCATGGCCGCCCTGCCCGGCCTGCCCCTGGAGAAGAAGGACTACGCCGAAACCGCGGCTGCGGCGTTGCGGGCCGCGGCGGAGGGGGCGTTGGACAAGGAGAAGTGAGGGGATTCTCCCACCTCAAAAAAAGGGGGGCGCAGGTCCATGGATGGGCCTCCTCGCCCAGCGGGCAGGGGAGGGGGAGCCAATGCGTCCTTGGAGTTTCCCGGGGAGGCGTCGATCAATGGTATTGGGCGGCTCTGGACAGCCGCCGCACATCGGCGAAGCAGGGCGCAGGACGATTCACGTCCGCCCGGCTCGAGCGCCGGGCGTCCCGAGAAACGTCCGGAGCTTGTCCCCCAGAGCCTCGGCGTCCTTGACCTCGCACTCCCATATTACCAGGACTCGCCAGCCGAGGGCCTCCAGCTCGGACCGCCTCTCCCTGTCGCGGGCCACGTTGCCGGCCCTCTTCCGGCGCCAGTATTCGGCGTTGGTCTTCGGCGGGCGATCTCCCCGCTTGCAGTCGTGGCCGTGCCAGAAGCAGCCATGCACGAAGATGGCGGCCCTGCGGCCGGGAAGCACCACGTCTGGAGAGCCGGGGAGGTCTTGGCGATGGAGGCGGAACCTGTACCCCATCGCGTGGAGCAGGGAGCGGACGGCCTTCTCTGGCCGGGTGTTCTTGCCCTTGACGGAGCGCATGACCCGGCTGCGGGTCGGCGCGTCAAAGACATCCGAGGTCATCTCGCCGCCCGTCGCAGCTCCGTCCGGACCGATCGCCGCACTGTACGTCCTGACCGGACCGGGGCCTCTCGGCGGCTGCGTCTCGTTGCCCGCGCAGTCTCTCAATCGCGCTTCGGAACAGGCCGGAGCGCCAGAACTCGGCAGCGTTCAGGCCATGCGCGCCGATGGCGGGAGCCGCCGCGCGAAGGGCCTCGGCGTACTGCTCCACCATGTTCACCATCTCGTCCGACAACGAACAGGGAACGGTATCCCCCGACACGCTGGACTTCTTGGGGGGCGTCAGGCGGCCGCCTCGCTGGTCGCCAACTGCAAGGAGGGTTCGATTACGTTTTGGGCCAGCCAGGACACTACAGGTACGGCTACGCCGTCACCCACGAGGCGGTAGGCGTCGTTGTGCCGCTCGGGCAACGGGTAGTCTTCGGGCAGCCCCATGAGCCGTGCGGCCTCGCGGGGAGAGAGGAGACGGCTACGGACCGACTGCCCCTCCACCACCAAGATGATCTGGCGGCTTGATCCTCCCGCAGGAGTGCGGAGACACCCCGCCACCTCGTCAAAGCGCACCTCCGCCCGCTGGCGTTTCACGCCCCGCTCATCGGGCCGGGTCCTCTTGTAGACGGCGCCGACGCGCCTTCCCCGCTCGGCTTTGGCCTGCTCGACCTTCTCCAGGTTCAGGGGCGACATGAGATCGAGAATGCGCTTGGTATCGAACAGCGAGTGCCAATCCACGCCTTGCGGGTTCTCCTCGATCAGGTCCGACAGCTTTCGCGTCTTGCCGCCTGGAGCGGGCATTGTAAGCCATACCCACGATGACCGGGCCTCCGGGGTCAGGCGGTCATACGCCTGCCCGAACGAGACGGGGTGCAACAGGCCGCATGGGCCCTTCCCTAACAGGTCCGGGCACGGCGAGGCGTCAGGGCCGAACGCCACGATGAAGAGCCGGGGGCGGCTCTGGGGCAGGAAGTGTTGGGCGTCAATGACCACCGGGGCGTAGCGGTAGCCCTCTCGGGTCAGGGCCTCGCAGATCGTCGCGAGGTCGCGCCCCTGGTGGGAGGTAATGGCGCCCCGCACGTTCTCCAGGACGATCATCCGGGGCGCTCGGCCCTCGGCCTTCAAACCCTGCATAAGCCGCCAGAAGACCCAGAACGTGCCCGACCGATCCCCATTCAAGCCCATGCCGTTTCCCGCCAAGGAGAGGTCCTGGCAAGGGAACGAGGCCCAGGCCAAGTCCGCGTCGCCAGGGAGGTCATGGGTCTTGAGCTTGCCCACGTCACAGACGCGGAGCTCTTCAGATGATCTGAAATACTTCCGGTAGTTCGCGGCCTTGGTCTCGTCCATGTCGTTGGCGAAGAGACAGGACCACGCAGGGCCTAGCCCGATCCGGGCCATGCCGCCCCCCGCGAAGAACTCGTAGAAGTTCATGAGCGCCCCAACTTGTTGATTAACGCATTCGTACCATCGCAGTGAAGGGATTTCAATCATAGGGCGGCTTGTTTTGGGCGCAAAATGTGAGCGTCCTTACGGTCTGTCATCGGGCGCGGTCCCCCCGTGGATTGACGAACCTTTTGCCCGCCCCTTCGTTGCCGCACAGAACAGCCCGTTTGGACATGACTCAACTCCCGGGATAGGAGCCCTGCGCTCGAAGGGGGCCGGCGCGGCGTCCCCGTCTAGATTTTCGGCGCGAAGTCCGCGCCGGGGCCGAAGAGGGCGGCGGCGCTGGACATGATGCGCTCCAGGGCGTCGTTTTCGAGGCCCAGGCGGAACTGGAGCCGGGCGGCCTCGGCCCCGGGGTCGAAGAGGGGGTAGTCGCTGCCGAAGAGGATGCGCTCCGGCGCGTGGCGGCGGAAGATCTCGCGCAGGGTGGCGTCGTCCAGGAAGGGCAGGGAGCTGGAGGTGTCCAGGAACACGTCGCGGCCGATCAGGCACTCCAGGGCGTACCGCCAGTGCAGGTAGCCGCCCAGGTGCGCGGCTATGGCGGTGAGGCCGGGATGGCGGTCCAGGATCCGGGCCACCTTGAAGGGGCAGGAGGGGTTCAGGTCCGGGGGCAGGTTGTCGCCCACGTGGAGCATGAAGCAGAAACGGCCGCGGCCGGCCTCGAAGATGGGGTCCAGGGCCGGGTCGTCCAGGCGGAAGGACTGGAAGTCCGGGTGCAGCTTGATGCCGCGCACGCCGTTCCGCCACAGGCCGGCCATGGCCTCTTCCCAGTCCGGGTCCGCGGGGTGCAGGGTGCCGAAGGGGATGATCTGGGGGTGCTGGCGGGCCAGGCCGAGCACGAACTCGTTGGCCGGGACGACCTGGGCCGGGGCGGTGGCGGCGTTGTGCACCGCGGCGCGGTGGATGCCGGCGCGGGCCAGGCGCTCCAGCAGGTCCGGGGCGGCGCCCAGGCCCACCGGGGTGATGCCGTAGTGGGCGTGGAGCTGGGCCAGTATCCGGTCCGCCACCTTGGGATGGAAGGCGTGGGTGTGGACGTCGTAGCGCATGGTCCGAAAATGTCCTGGCAATGATGACGCGGCTCTCCCGGGGTTCCGGAAGGGGGCGCACGTTAGCACCGGGCCGGCCGGGGCGCAAGATGCCCGGGGGGGACGATGCCCGGGGGGGACGCCGGACTTCCGGAGGGGCCTTGCGTGGCCCTGCGGGCCTGCGCTTTCCGGTTTCGCCGGGAAGCAGGAGCCGCCGTTGCGGGTTGGCCGCCCGCCGTATCCTCGCCTGCGTCCTCTTGCCCGGCTCTCGCGGCCGGAGTAGGGTCCGTCATGCGCTGCTCCCTCGTCTCCCGCGGCCTCGCGGCCCTGCTCGTCGCAGTTTCGGCCCTGGTCTGGACCGCGGCCTGGGCCGGCGACTTCGCCCTTCTGGCGCGGCGGTCTTCCGGGGATATCCGCATCGACGGCCGTCCGGACGAGGCGGCCTGGGACAGGGCGGCCTGGACCCGGGATTTCATCGACCTGGTGCACGGCGGCCCGCCCTGGCTGGACACCTCCGCGGCCCTGCTCTGGGACGATGACGCCCTGTACCTGGCCGTGCGCTGCGCCGAGCCGGACGTGAACGCCACCATGGTCCGCCGCGACGACCCGCTCTACCGGGAGAACGACGTGGAGTTCTTCATCGCCGGGCAGGACGCCTACTGGGAGGTCGAGGCCAACGCCCTGGGCGCGGTGTACGACGTGTTCTGGGTGTGGGTCGACCGCCTGGGGCCGGGCCGGCGCTACGGCCCCCCGGACTGGGATCCGGCCGGCCGGCGGGTGATGCGGCTCTCGGGCATCGGCGACCACGTTCATCCGCGGGGGGAGCGGGTGGGGTTCATCGACGCGGACCTGCCCGGCCTGGCCGCGGCCGCGGCCGTGCAGGGGACCTTGAACGACCCCGGCGACCAGGACCTGGGCTGGACCCTGGAGGTCGCCATCCCCTGGGCCGGCCTCGCGCCCCTGGCCGACGGCCGCAGCCTCCCGCCCCGGCCGGGCGACGCCTGGCGGGCCAACTTTTTCCGCTTCGAGTTCCGGGATGCGGAGGGCCAGCCCCTGCCCCTGCTGCGGCCAGCGGCCTGGGCCCTGTCTCCGCACGGCGTGTTCGACGCCCATGTGCCCGAGCGGTTCGGCGTGGTGCGCTTCGTGGAGTGAGCCGGCTCAGCCGATCCTGGCCAGCATGTCGCGCGCCCGGGCGCAGTCGGGCTTGAGGCGCAGGGCTGGTCCGGGGCAGGCCGGAGCGGGCGCGACGGCCTGAGGTGGCGTATAGCTTCCTGCGATTCACGACAAGACGATTGAGCAATGTCGCCCGCTGCGCTATAGTGCTTCAGCGCGACGCAGCCTGGGGCGCGGAAGGACCCGGGCAGCGCGCAGGGAATCCCATCTGGAGTCGCCATGGACGAGCAGCAGGAACACCGTGAATTCTACGTGGACACTTTCGTGGCCCGACAGCCGGTATTCGACGCCGTGGGCAACGTCTGGGGCTACGAGATCCTCTACCGCGACGGCGTGGAGGCGGTTTCGGCGGTGTTTCCCGACCCGGGTTCGGCCACCCTGGCGGTCACCGCGGGCATCTGCCTGTGCCGCGAGCACGACCTCAAGGTGGGCAAGAAGATCCTCATCAATTTCGACGAGAAGACGATCATGGACGGGGTGCCTCTGGCCCTGCCCGCGGCCAACACCGTGATCCAGATTCCGGAGTCGGCCAGGATCGGCTCCAAGCTTCTGGAAACCCTCAAGGCTCTCAAGGTGGAGGGCTATGCCCTGGCCCTGGACAACTACGAGGCCCGGGCCCAGGCGGAGCCCCTGCTCAAGCTCGCGGACGTGGTGATCTTCGACCTGTTGGGCCCGGACGGGGCCGCGCTCATGGAGCGGGTCAAGGCCGCCCGCTCTCCCAGCCGCCTCCTGGTGGCCAAGCGGGTGGAGGACTCCGCGGCCTTCGACAAGGCCCGGGCCATGGGCTTCACCCATTTCCAGGGGTTCTTCTTCCAGCGGCCCAAGATCATTCCCGGCCGCAAGCTGAGCTCCACCGAGGCCGCCCGCTTCCGGCTCCTGGAGTTCACCCAGCAGGACGAGCCGGACTTCCGCAGCCTGGCCGAGGCCATCAAGACCGACGTGGCCATCAGCTACCGGCTGCTCACCTATCTGAACAGCCCGCTCTTCACCTTCCACATCAACATCCAGTCCATTGAGCAGGCCATCATCCTGCTGGGCTGGCGGCAGGTGCGCAACTGGCTGCGAGTCATCATCTTTTCCGACATGTCGCCCGAGGGCAAGAGCACGGAGCTGCCCTTCCTCTGCGTGCAGCGGGGCCGGTTCTTCGAGTCCGTGGCCAAGCAGGCCGGGGCCAAGAGCGCCGAGCGCGAGACCCTGTTCATGCTGGGCCTGTTCTCCCTGCTGGAGCCCCTGCTCAAGATGCCCATGGCCGAGATTCTCACCAGCCTGCCCCTGGAGGCCGAGCTCAAGGAGGCCCTGCTCGGCGGCGAGAACCGCTTCAGCCCGTGGCTAAGCCTGGCCAAGGCCTTCGAGGCCGGGGACTGGGAGGCGGTGGACTTCACCATCGCCAAGCTCGGCCTGGACAAGGTGGTGGTGGCCCGGAGCTATTCCGAGTCCCTGGACTGGGCCAACCGCTTCTTCGATCAGGGCGCCCTGGCCAAGGCTGGCTGACCTCCTGCCCGCGGCGCCCGCCGCAGCCGCGGGCAGGGCCGCCCTAGTCCGGGCCCGCCTGGGGCCGGGCCGTTCCGGCGCCCTGTGCGACGATCCTCTGCATGTTCCCCCCCCGCTGTCCTCCCCGGAAAGCATCCCCAGGGGATGCGTGATGCTAAACATTGTTGCAACTTTCTCTAGAGTCATCCCTGGACTCTTGCGCCTGTTTTTCTTGGGCGATGTGAGTCTCGCGTTGACGAGGCATACTCCTAGTGATTACTTGCCGTTGTCTCGGCATTCAGTCCTTGGCGCGCCAGTCATTCTTGGGTCGAACTAACTTAACCCATTGACAGCATAGGGTTCTCATGGTGTATGCTTGCAGGCGATGCGATTCTTGCGCAAGAGATCCCTGGGCGTCGGGCGGGTTGCTGTGCTTATGCGTGGCTCCTGCCGGTTTTCTGTGGAGGGACTTTCCCGTTCCGTTGTCGGCTTTGCAGGCATCAGAAGCGGGTGGTGGACATGATGCTCCGTCCCGGCGCCGCGCCGCGTGCGGTCGCGGCGGTTCTCGTCCTGGCCATGTGCGCCAGCCTGCTCCTCTCCGCCTGCGGCGGAGGGGTCCGCTACGTGCGCAGCCTGGGCGGGCGCCAGGTGCGCGTCAGCGTGATCAATACCGAACGCGCCAACCTGAACAACCCGGTGGCCCTGGATTTCCTTCTGGCGTTCAACGAGAAGACCGAAACCGGGGCCGCCAAGCTCACCGCCCGGCAATGGTTCGAGAAGAAGGCCCAGTTCAAGCGGGATCATATCGAGAACGAGGACTATCTCCTCTTTGAATACGAGTTCGTGCCCGGCGACCCGGTGCCGGTGATCGAGATCCCCTACACCGTATCCGGCCGTTCGCTCTTTGTCTTCGCCGACTACTACACCCCGGGCGAGCACCGGGTGCGGCTGGATCCCCGGAAGGACGCCGCCATCACCCTCAAGGAGCGCGGGTTCACCCTCGCGGTCATGGGAGAATAGCATGCCCCTCGCCATCCCCGCAGCATCCCGGCCCGCGGCGGCCACGTCCGCGCGGCGGAGGCTCCCATGAGGAGGGCCAGAGAACTGCCGGCGGCCATCCAGTGGCATGAGGGCATGCTGCTGGCCCCCCCCCATTTCCAGCAGTTCGCCACCCGCATCGAAGAACTCGCCCACTATCACTACCTGTCCATCTCCCCCTACCATTTCGGCATCCGCACCCTGCGCATCGACGAGACCCTGCTCCTGGCAGGCGTCTTCCGGGTGCTGGAGCTGGAGGCGGTCCTGCCCGACGGCCTGGTGGTCAGCCACCGGCAGGGCGAGGCCGAACTGGAGATATCCCTGAAGCCCCTGGCCGAGCAGCTCGCGGGCGGCGAGGTCCTGGTCCGCCTGGCGGCGCCGGTGCGCAAGCTGGGCGCGGCCCAGGTCAAGGGCGACCTGGCCCGCTATGCGAGCGTCCCCGGGGAGCCGGTGGTCGACGAGAACACGGGCGAGGGCGAGGTGGACATCCCCCGCCTCGTCCCGCGGCTGTCCCTCGTCGCGGCCAACGAGCCGCCCCAGAAGTACGTGACCCTGCCCCTGGCCGGGGTGACCTACGCCAACGAGGCCTTCAAGACCACCGACTACATCCCGCCGGCCCTGGACACGGCCCCGGGCTCGCCGCTCTTCGCCCTGTGCGCCCAGGTGGCCGAGCGCTGCAGGGAGAAGGCCCTGTTCCTGGCCGGCAAGGTGGACTCCGGAGCGGCCCTGTCCGGCCCCATGGTCCTGGAGACCCGGATGCAGATCGCCTCCCTGGCCGCGGGCCTGCCGCCCCTGGAGGCCCTGTTGGCCACGGGGCGGGCCCATCCCTTCGCCCTCTACCTGGCCATGTGCGGCCTGGCCGGGCATCTGGCCGGGCTGTCCGCGGGCCTGGCGCCGCCGGTGTTCGCCCCCTACGACCACGAGAATCTGCGGGGGGCCTTCGCGGCCCTCAGGGACTTCGCCTTCCGGGCCATCGAGGAGGGGGTCATCGAGGCCTATACCCCGGTGACCTTCGACGTCGAGAACGGGGTCTTCAGCCTGGTCCTGCGCGAGGAGTGGCTGGGCGCGCGCCTGGCGGTGGGGGTCAAGGTCCGGCGCGGGGTGCACGAGCGCGACGCCGCGGCCTGGATGGAGGAGGCGGTGGTGGGGTCGGAGCCGGTCATGGCCTCGCTCCTGGACCGCCGGGTGCTGGGCGCGCCGCGCAAGCGGGTGGACGCCGAGCGGGACATCGTGCCCCCGCGCGGGGTGCTGCTCTACGTGGTGGAGCCCGACCCCCAGCACGTGCAGCCCGGGGAGCGGCTGGTGATCCAGAACACCGTGGACGCGGCCGACGCCGCGCCGGCGGCCGTCTATTTCTTCGCGCCGGGGCGCTAGCATGAACCTGCGGGACTACGGCCAATCCTTCCTCCTCTCCCAGTTCCGGGAGTTCTACGCGGCCGTGGCCATGGCCCGGCGCGAGGTCCTGGAGGCCGGAGCGCCGTCCAGGGAAGGGGCCGATCCCACGGCCGGGGTGGGGGGGCGGCTGGCCACCCTGCTGGAGACCCAGGCCCTGGACGCCAAGCGCAGGGGAGGCGACTACGGGGCCAACTACTACCGCGAGGCCCAGTACGTCATGGCCGCCCTGGCCGACGACATCTTCCTCAACCTGGACTGGGCCGGCCGCGAGGCCTGGAAGGCCCGGCTCCTGGAGTACCGCCTCTTCGGCAGCAAGGTGGCGGGCGAGCAGTTCTACCGCAAGCTGGAGAAGCTCCTGGCCGAGCGCGACCCGGCCTATGCCGAGATGGCCGCGCTTTATCTCCTGGCCCTGTCCCTGGGCTTCCGCGGCCGTTTCCGCGGAGACGAGGAGTCCGGGGTCCTGGACCGGTATCGTCGGGAGCTGTTCTCCTTCATCTACCACCGCAACCCCGCCCTGGAGGAGCACGGCAAGGAGCTGTTCCCCGAGGCCTACGCCGCGGTGCTCGGCGAGTCCGAGCCCCGCCGCCTGCCCCACATGCGCAAGTGGTTCGCCATCCTGGCCCTGGTGGCCCTGGTGCTCCTGGTCGTCTCCCATGGCCTGTGGCTGGACGCCTCCGCCGACCTGGAAGGCGTGCTCGACAGGATCCTCGGCCGGGCCGCAGGGCTGTAGGGGAAACGCTCCGTGCAGCACATCCTGAGCCTGGTATCCATCCTTTCCCCCTACCTGCCGGTGATGCTCACCGGGCTGGTCTTCCTCATCGCCGCCCTCATCGGCCTGGCGGTGGTGGTCGTGGTGGCGCGCAAGAAGAAGGACAAGCCAACCCCGGCCCAGGAGGCGGTCGAGCCCGCCCCGGCCGAGCCCGCCCCGGCCCCGGCGGCCGCGGCCCCGGCCCGCAAGACCTACGCCACCGGGCTCTCCATCGCCGCCTCCTTCCGGGACGCGGTGCGCCACCTGCGCGCCCACGTGGCCGGCCGCAATTTCCGCTACCAGATCCCCTGGTTCGTGACCCTGGGCCAGAGCGGATCGGGCAAGAGCACCATGCTGCGCGGCGCGGGGCTGGACCTGCCCTTCGGCGAGCCCGAGGAGGCCGGCCCGGGCTCCGCGGCCCCGGTCAAGTGGTGGTTCTTCTCCCGGGGCATCGTCATCGACCTGGCCGGCGACCTGGTGCTGGGCTCCGCCGGCGCGGCGGACGACCGCTCCTTCGACCGGGTGCTCCGCCTGCTGCAGCGCCACCGTCACCAGAAGCCCATCGACGGGGTGGTGCTCACCGTGCCTGCGGACGAACTCTACGGCCCGGGCGGAACCATGGACGAGCGGGTCAAGGAGGCGGACCGCAAGGCCGTGGCCCTGCAGGAGAAGCTCTGGCGCATGCAGAAGCGCCTGGGGCTCCGGCTTCCGGTCTATCTGGTGGTAACCAAGTGCGACGTGGTGGAGGGCTTCTCGGCTTTCGCCCGGGACCTGCCGGACAACCTGCGCTCGGGCATGTTCGGCTGGTCCAATCCCTACACCGTGGAGACCGCCTTCACCGACGATTGGGCCGACCAGGCCTTCGCCTCCCTGGACCGCCAGCTCACCGAGGCCCAGATCGAGGTCTTCGCCTCCCGCCGCCATCTGGAGGACGCCGAGCGCTCCTTCCTCTTCCCGGTGCGCTTCCGGGCCATGTACGAGCCCCTGCGCTCCTACCTGCGCCGCATCTTCAAGGAGAGCGTCTACCACGAGTCCTTCTTCCTGCGCGGGGTGTACTTCACCGGCGCCCCGCAGCGCGAGGGCGGCCTGGACGCCCTGGCCCGCACCCCGGTGTTCGTGCGCGACCTGCTGGGCGAGAAGGTCTTCCCGGAATACAACCTGGCCCGGCCCGCGGCCCGCTCCCTGGTGTCCCGCAACCGGTCGGTGCTGGCCCTGCAGGCCGCGACCCTGGGCCTGGCCCTGGTCTGGGGCCTGGGCCTGTGGAGCGGCTACGCCTCCCTGCGCGAGGACCGCGCCGCGCTCAAGCCCCTGCTGCAGAACATCGCCGAGGACGTGTCCGGCGGGGCCGAGGACATCGACTTCGGACAGGGCTTCCAGGTGCTCCAGCTTCTGACCACCGAGCAGGCCCGGCTGGCGGACTTCGGGGTCCGCGCCCGGCGGCTGTTCGAGGGCATGGCCAACGTGCGCGAGAACCGCATGACCTCGGTGTTCATCCCCAGCTCCTGGATGAGCCGGCTGCACCGCGACATCTCCCGGGCCATGACCGTGGCCTACGACCAGATCATCATGAAGGCCATGTTCCTGGGCCTGGTGCAGAAGACCAAGGAGGTCATGGAGACCGCCACGATCCCGGCGGAGCTTCCTCCGGCGGACAAGGCCTTCGCCCTGCCCGAGGAGACCCGGGAGTTCAAGGACCTGAAGGGGTTCGTGGAGGATCTCCGCAGCCTGGAGCGGCACCTCGACGTGTACAACAACCTGAAGGACTCCACGGACGAGAAGGCCCAGGCCGAGCTGGTGTCCTACCTCTTCGGCATCGACCTGCCCGAGGATTTCTTCCGGGACGCCCAGAACTACCACGAGACGCTCAAGGGCGGGCGCTACCGCACCTTCCGCTTCAAGATCTTCCGCATCAAGTCCCTGGCCAAGTACCGCAAGCTCACCGACCTCCTGTACCGCCGGGTCATGGAGGCCAGCCCCGTGCCCCAGCGCCTGGCCGAGCTCCGCGACAAGGTGGCCGACCTGGAGAAGCTGCACGGCGAACTGGCTCGCAATCCCAACCTGGTGGCCGAGGTCCTGGCCCGCATGCGGGCCGTGGACGACGCCCTGGCCCGTCCGGAGTTCGCCTGGATGAACTCCCGGACCCTGAATCTCGGGGGCGAGTACCAGAAGGTGGTGGAGGAGGCCCGGGACACCCCCATGATCGGCTCCCAGGCGGTGCGGGAGAACGCCGAGCAGGGCGAGGTCCGCTACGTGGCGCTCAAGCGCCGCCTGGCCGGCCTGCGCACCGACGTGACCGGGTCCCTGCTCCAGGTGGCGGACGGCAACGCCCTGCTGCGGCTGCAGCCGGAGGTGGTGCGGCTGCGCGCCTCCCTGGAGGAGTTCGCGGGCAAGCGCTTCATGGCCGAGCCCGAGGGCGCGCCCGTTCGCCTGGAGTCCCCGGAGGGCCTGCGCCTCATGTGGAACACCGGCCTGCTCTCCGAGGCGGTACGCTTCACCGAGCCCTACCGGCGCTTCGTGTCCGAGGAGCTGCCCACCTTCCCGGCCGACCTCCAGGAGACGGTGCGGGCCATGGGCGCGCAGCGCCTGGAGAAGAACCTCCTGGACCTGGTGGCCAAGGCGCAGCGCTTCGAGCCTCCGTCCCGGGGCCTGTCCCCCGGCTCCTGGGAGGACGACGCCCGGATGGAGGTGCGCTCCTTCAAGGACGCCCTGCCCTTCCTGCTCCAGCTGGTGGAGTTCCTGGACCAGTACGAGCTGCCCAAGGCCTACGCCGACCTGGCCGCCACCTGCGACCGCCAGGCCTACGCCCTGCTCCTGCAGACCGACGCGCTGCTGGAGCGGGACAGCCTGTTCCTGCCCCGGGAGAACGGGGCCTCCTGGTGGGACGGGACCGCGCCCTTCGCCTTCTCGGCCTTCGGCGTGAGCGACAAGGGCGGCCTGGTCCGCTACCTGGACGCCCAGAAGAGCCGCATCCGCCGCCTGGCCTACGAGTTCGCCGAACCGCTGGTGTCCTATTTCCTGCACCGGCCCCCGGGCCAGATCTCCGCGGACGAGCGCCTCATCCTGCGCTGGGAGCGCATCATCCGGGAGCTGGACCGCTACGACAACAAGGTGCCGGAGAACTCCCTGGCCGCCCTGGAGAAGGTGGTCCTCAACGACCTGAACGACGTCACCCTCAAGAACTTCATGGAGAAGATACCCGACGCGCTGCTCGCGGCCGAGGCCGAGGACCTCTTCGCCAAGCGGCGCATCTCCCTGCTCGCCGAGGTGCGCAAGCGGTGCGAGGATCTGACCGTCCGGGATTTCGACCGCCACTATGCCGACCTGGCCGAGTTCTTCAACCGATACCTCTCGGGCCGCTTCCCCTTCAGCCTGAACCTGCCCGGCCCGGGCGAGCTGCAGGCCGATCCCGAGGACGTGCGCGAGTTCTACCGGGTCTACCTGACCTACCTGAAGTCCGCGGCCGCGGCCCTGTCGCCGGCCAAGGACCGCTTCCCGACCCTGGCCCCGGCCCTGGAGTTCCTGGTCGGCATGGACAAGGTGGGGGACTTCTTCAAGGCCTACCTGGGCCAGGCGGACATGGACCTGCCCGAGTTCGGCCTGGCGGTGGAGTTCCGCACCAACCAGGAGAGCGAGCAGGGCGGCCACCGCGTCATCGACTGGGAGATGGACGTGGGCAGCCAGCGGTTCCGCTACCAGGGCGAGCGCACCCAGGGCTTCTGGCGCTTCGGGGACCCGGTGAAGTTCACCCTGCGCTGGGCCAAGGACTCCAGCATCCGGCCCTTTGCGGCCATGGCCCAGAAGAAGGTCCTGGTGGAGGACCGCAGCGTGACCTACGACTACCGCGGCCCCTGGGCCCTGCTCGAACTGGTGCGGGCCCACGCCACCCAGGCCGGCGACTTCCTGCGCTTCCGCAGGGTGCGGCCGCACACCCTGAAGTTCGAGGTGGAGACCGTGGACGAGAAGACCGCCCGCCGGGATCCGGGCTCCGACCAGGTGCTCTACACCGGAGTGGAGAAGGCCAAGGTCTTCGTGCGGGTTGAGCTGACCACCCCGCCGCCGCCCCCGGACCAGGCCAAGGAGAAGCCGCGCGCGCCCGAGCCGCTCCTGGCCCCGGAGTTCCCGGTGCAGGCCCCGGCCGCGGGCAAGGAGCTGGCCAAGGGCCCTGTGGCCCCTTCGGCCAAGAAGGGCAAGATTCCCCTGCGCATCCCCTGAGCGAGGAGAGACTCGGAGCGACCATGGAAGAGACCCAGCCCGAAGCCGGCGCCGCGCCCGAAGCACAGGCGGCCCGGGAGTCCCGGACCCCGGAGGGGCCGACCATCCTGGACCTGGCGGCGCTGCTCGCCCCCATCCCGGGCGACGACCCCGCGGGAGAGTCCCTGCGCTACGCCGACACCTACGACACGGTGAAGGAAGCCCGGCGCATGGACGATCCGTCCCTGCCCCAGGGAGTCTGGGAGGCCGAGCTCAAGAAGGCGGACTGGAACCTGGTGGTCAAGGTCTGCGAGGAGGCCCTGGCCCGGAAGAGCAAGGACCTGCAGCTGGCCGCCTGGCTGGTCGAGGCCCTGCTCAACATGCACGGGTTCGCCGGGCTCCGGGAGGGGCTTACTCTCATCGCCGGCCTGTGCGAGCGCTATTGGGAGACCATGCACCCGCGCATGGAGGGCGAGGACCTGGAGATGCGCCTCTCCCCCCTGCACTGGATGAACGCCAAGATGGCGGTGGCCCTCAAGCTGGCGCCGGTGACTGCGCCCCGGGACATGGACGCCCGGCCCTACGCCTTCGTGGACTGGGAGACCGCCAACGCCCTGGAGCACCTGGCGGTGCGCGACAAGGGCGCGTACGCCGAGGCCGAGAGGGAGGGCAAGACCACCCGGGCCAAGTTCCTGGGCAGCGTCATGTTCACTTCCGCCTCCCATTTCGCCCGCCTGGCCGCGGACCTGGCCGAGTGCGTCCGGCTCACCGAGGCCCTGGAGGCCTTCCTGGACAAGAACTGCGGCCGCAACTCGCCCAGCCTGGTGAAGTTCCGGGAAACCCTGAAGGAGATCCGCCGCCTGGCCGAGAAGTTCCACCACGAGAAGGACAACGGGGAGGCCGGGGCCGAGCCCGACGCATCCCATGCCGCCTATGGGGAGGAGGAGTCCGTGGACGAACAGGAAGGGGCGCCCGAGCGCCGCGTGGGCCGCATCCGCAGCCGGTCCGAGGCCTACCGCATGCTGTCCGAGGCCGCGGACTACCTCATGACCACCGAGCCGCACAGCCCGGTGCCCTACCTGGTCAAGCGGGCGGTGTCCTGGGGCAACATGAGCCTGTCCGAACTGTTGGCCGAGATCGTCAACGACCAGAGCGACCTGCACGCCATCCACAGCCTGCTCGGCCTGCGGCTGCGCGAGGAGGAGTGAAGACGGAGGAATGCGACTCCCCCGTTAGTGAAGATATATGTTGTCTTGGCATATGGAACGGAGTAATTTTCAAGGGTAATGGGAAAGGCAATACCCCCTGGCGCCCCGGGGGGAACCTGTATACCCGCAACCGGCTACTGTGGAAAGGAGGACACCAATGCCTGAAAGCATCCAACACAAACTGGACCGGGTCCGCCCGCCCAGGGTGCAGATCACCTATGACGTGGAGATCGGCGGCGCCATCGTCATGAAGGAACTGCCCTTCGTCATGGGCATCATGGCCGACCTCTCTGGGAAGCCCGAGGATCCGTTGCCTCCCATGAAGGAACGCAAGTTCGTGTTCGTAGACCGGGACAACTTCAACGAGGTCCTGGCCTCGGCCAAGCCGCGCCTGGCCTTCCAGGTGCAGAACAAGCTCACGGACGAGGACAAGAAGATCAACGTGGCCCTGACCTTCAGCCACATCGAGGACTTCGAGCCGGTCAGCGTGGTCAAGCAGGTCCCCGCCCTGCGCAAGCTCTTCGAGGCGCGCAAGCGGCTGGCCGACCTCCTGACCAAGCTGGATGGCAACGACGACCTGGACAAGATGCTCCAGGACGTCCTGGCCAACACCGAGGAGCTGGCCACGCTCAAGCCCGCCGAAGAGGCTGCGGCGGAAGGCGGCGAGGGCGGTGAGGCCCCGGCCGAGGGCTAGTCTCCGCCGGTCGGCTCAACGATAATCACGAAGGAGCGATACCATGGCTGAAGAAACCGGGGAAAAGACCCTGCTCGAAAAAATAATCTGGGACGGCAAGATGGCCCGCGACGAGTCCCAGGTGGACTACGCCAAGGACCTGGTGGGCGAGCTGGCCAAGCAGGTGCTTGACCAGACCATGACCGTGAGCGCGGACACCGCGGCCATGATCAACTCCCGCATCGCGGAGATCGACGAGCTCATCTCCAAGCAGCTGGACGAGATCATGCACGCCCCGGACCTCCAGAAGCTGGAGGCCACCTGGCGCGGCATGCACTACCTGGTCATGAACACCGAGACCTCCACCCGCCTCAAGCTGCGGGTGCTCAACGTGACCAAGAAGGAGCTCCTGAACGACCTGGAGAAGGCCGTGGAGTTCGACCAGAGCGTGCTCTTCAAGCAGATCTACGAGGAGGAGTACGGCACCTTCGGCGGCAACCCCTACAGCTGCCTGGTGGGCGACTACGAGTTCGGCCGGCATCCCCAGGACATCGCGCTGCTGGAGAAGCTCTCCGGCGTGGCCGCGGCCGCGCACGCCCCGTTCATCGGCGGCGTGGATCCCAAGATGTTCGATCTGGCCAGCTTCACCGACCTGCCCAAGCCCCGCGACCTGGCCAAGATCTTCGAGTCCGCGGAGCTCATCAAGTGGCGCAGCTTCCGCGACAGCGAGGATTCCCGCTACGTGGCGCTCACCATGCCCCACATCCTGCTGCGGCTCCCCTACGGCCCGAGCACCGTGCCGGTGGAGGAGTTCAACTACGTGGAGAACGTGGACGGCAAGGTGCACGAGAAGTACCTGTGGGGCAACGCTGCCTGGGCCATGGGCCTGCGCATCACCACCGCCTTCGCCCTGCACTCCTGGACCGCGGCCATCCGCGGCGTGGAGGGCGGCGGCCTGGTGGAGGGCCTGCCGGTGCACACCTTCCTCACCGACGAGGGCGACATCGCGGTCAAGTGCCCCACCGAGGTGGCCATCACCGACCGCCGCGAGAAGGAGCTCTCGGACCTGGGCTTCATCGCCCTGATCTACTGCAAGAACTCCGACTACGCGGCGTTCTTCGGCGGCCAGACCGCCAACAAGCCCAAGGTGTACAACACCAACCAGGCCAACGCCAACGCGCGCCTGTCCGCGGTGCTCCCGTACATCCTGAACGCCTCCCGGTTCGCGCACTACATCAAGGCGATCATGCGCGACAAGATCGGCAGCTTCATGACCGCCGACAACGTGAGCGCCTACCTGAACAACTGGATCGCCAACTACGTGCTCCTGTCCGACGACGCCGGCCAGTCCCTCAAGGCCAAGTACCCCCTGCGCGAGGCGCGGGTGGACGTGGTGGACGTCCCGGGCAAGCCGGGCGTGTACAAGGCCACCGTGTTCCTGCGGCCGCACTTCCAGTTGGAGGAGCTGACCGCCTCCATCCGCCTGGTGGCCGAGCTGCCGCCTCCGGCCGGCGGCTAGACCGAGGGTCGCAGTCCCACTGACCTCCGACTCCCCGGACCCGGCCGGCAGGCCGGGTCCGGGAGAAGATGAACAGCACCCAAGGAGACCAACATGGCGACCAATATGTATCTGGAGATAGACGGGATCAAAGGCGAGTCCACGGACAAGACCAACAAGGACAAGATCGAGGTCATGTCCTGGAGCCACAGCTTCAACCAGCCCCAGTCCCCGGTGCGGTCCACCGCGGGCGGCGGCACGGTGGAGCGGGCCAACCATTCGGACTTCAACTTCACCAAGTACCTGGACATCGCCTCGCCCGAGCTGCTCAAGCACTGCTGGCGCGGCGACCACATCAAGAAGGCCACCATGACCTGCTACCGCGACGGCGGCAAGGGCGGGGTGGTGGCCTACCTGAAAGTGACCATGGACGAGGTCATCGTCTCCAACGTGGCCATTTCCGGCGGCGCCGGCGACATCCCGGTGGAGAACGTCTCCCTGTCCTACGGCAAGGTGACCTACGAGTACGACCCGCAGGACGAGAAGACCGGAAAGAAGGCCGGCGCCAAGCCCGCCGCGCACGACCTCAAGTCCAACGAGATCGCGTAAGCGAGGACCATGCGCAAGACGCCGACCGATGTCAGGGCGCCGCTTCTGGACCGGCTCGTGGACGAGGACCCCAGGCGGGCCTCGGAGACGGTCCCGAAGCGGGCCCTGACCCGGCGGCAGTACCGCGAGTCCGTGCGCCGGGATCTGGTCTGGCTCCTGAACACCCGGGCCCCCATCCCGTCGCGCTTCGCCCGGGGAGAGGAGTTGACCGTCCTGGACTTCGGCATCCCCGACTTCGGGGACATCTTCACCGCCAACCGCCGCGACTGGAGCCGCCTGGCCCGCGCCGTCGAGCGCGCCCTGGCGGCCTTCGAGCCGCGCCTGGCCAACCCCGCGGTGGAGGTCGCCGAGCAGCCCGGAGACATCCGCCGGCTCGATGTGGTCATCCGCGCCACCCTGCTGGCCGAGCGCGACCGCGAACCCTTCTCCTTCCCCCTGGTCTACGACCTGGAGCGCGAAGCCTTCACGGGGTTGCCCGATGCGTGACGACCTGCTGCGCCACTACCGCCGGGAGCTGACCTCCCTGCGCAAGGACGGCGCGGCCTTCGCCGAGCGCTATCCCAAGATCGCCTCCCGCCTGGAGCTGGGGGTGGACGAGTGCGCCGATCCCCACATCGAGCGCCTGCTGGAGGGCTTCGCCTTCCTCGCCGGCCGGGTGCAGCACTCCATCGAGTCCGAGCTGCCCCTGGTCTCGGCCTCGCTGCTGGGCATCCTCTACCCGCATTTCCTCTGCCCCACGCCCTCCCTGTCCGTGGCCCGGTTCAGCCCGGACCCGCGCCAGGGGGACCTGGCCTCCGGGCACCTCATCCCCCGGCATACCCCGCTCCTGGCCGAAGCGAGACAGGCCGGGCTCACCTGCCGCTTCCGCACCTGCTATCCCGTCACCCTCTGGCCCCTGGACGTGGCCGACGCCTCGTTCCAGTCCGTGGACCAGTACGATTTCCTGGACTCCCGGCCGCGGGTGGCCGGGGCGCTGCGCATCCGCCTGGCCGCCACCGCCGGCCCCATCAGGGAGCTGGCCCTGGACCGCCTGCGCTTCTTCCTGGACGGCGAGCGCACCACCGCGCTCACCCTCTACGAACTGCTCTTCTGCGCCTGCGAGGGCGTGGTCCTGCTCCCGGACGGCGACGCCGGGCGGCCGCGCTTCCTGCCCGCCTCGGCCCTGTCCCCGGCGGGGTTCGCCGACGACGAGGACGTGATCCCCTACGAGCCCACGGCCCACCCGGCCTACCGCCTGCTCCAGGAGTACTTCGCCTTTCCCGAGAAGTACCTGTTCTGCGACCTGGACGGCCTGGGGGGAACCGGCGCGGACAAGGGCCTGGACATCCTGGTGCTCCTCTCCCGGCTGCCCGCCGAGCGCCTGGCCGTGGACGCGGGCAACTTCCGGCTGGGCTGCGCGCCGGTGGCCAACCTCTTTCCGCGCATCTCCGAGCCCATCCGCCTGGACCACACCCGCACCGAGTACCGCCTGGTGGCCGACGCCCGGCGGGAGCGCTTCACCGAGGTCCACTCCATCTCGGAGGTGGCCTCCCAGGAGCCGGGCGAGCCCTCGTCCCGGGCCTGGGCCCCGTATTTCTCCGTGACCCACCAGCAGGAGGCGCGCGGCCAGAAGGCCTTCTGGATCGCCCGCCGCGCCCCGCACCCGCACCCGGACCTGTCCGGCGCCGACGTGCTCCTGTCCTTCGTGGACCTGGGGTTCACCCCGGCGAGTCCGCCGGTGCAGTCGGTCTTCGCCCGGGTGCTGTGCACCAACCGGCACGCGGCCGAGGAGGTGCCCATGGGCGCGGCCCTGGCCATCGAGCGGGCGGCCCCGCTTCAGGCCATCCGCCTGCTGCGCCGGCCCACCCTGCAGCTGGACCCGCCCCTGGCCGGCCCGGCCCTGTGGCGGCTCATCTCCCACCTGTCCCTGAACCACCTCTCCCTGTCCAACGAGCCGGGGAGCCTGGCCGCGCTCAAGGAGATCCTGACCCTGTACAGCGGCCCGGACGACGCGGCCGTGGCCCAGCAGATCGCCGGCCTGCGCGCCATGCGCTGCCGTCGCGCCGCGCGCCGGACCGGCCGCGACGCCTGGCGCGGCTTCGTGCGCGGAACCGAGGTGGAGCTGGAGTTCGACGAGAACCTCTACGTGGGCGCGAGCGCCTTTCTCCTGGCCGCGGTGCTCAACCGCTTCCTTGCCCTGTACGCCGGGGTCAACTCCTTTACCCGCCTGACCGTCCGCAGCATGCAGCGCCAAGGGGTGTGGAAACAATGGCCGCCCATGGCTGGCGATCGTCCGCTTCTGTAGCCGAGTGGCTCGAGGCCGAGGGCTGGCGCTTCGATTTCTACCAGGCCCTGCGCCTGCTGGAGATGGCCCGGCCCTGGAAGAGCCCCCTGGGCGAGGGCGTGGACCGGGCCCGGGAGGCGGTGCGCATCACCTCCCGGGTGAGCCACGCCTTCCCGGCCAGCGACGTGCAGGAGGTCTCCCCGCCCGGCTCCGCCGAGGCCCCGGCCCGCATGGAGATCAACGTGCTGGGCCTGGCCGGCGCCCTGGGGCCGCTGCCCCCGCCCTGGACCGACCTGGCCGTGGAGCGCCTCCGGCAGGGCGACCGGGTCCTGGCCGACTTCCTGGACATCTTCAACCACCGCCTGGCCTCGCTGCTCTACCGCAGCCGCAAGGCCCTGCGCCCGGGCTTCGAGTCCCGCCGGCCCTCGGAGACCGGGGTCGCCGAGTGGCTGTACGCCCTGGCGGGCATGGCCACCCGCGGCCTGCGCGGCAACCGCCTGGGCCTGCCCGACGGCGCGCTGCTGCGCTACGCCGCGCTCCTGGCCTGCGAAGTGCGCTCGGCCAAGGGCCTGGAGCTGGTGCTGGCCGACCACTTCGGGGTTCCCGCCCGGGTCGCGCCCTTCACCGGCGGATTCGTGGTCATCGAGCCGGACGAGCGCACCCGCCTGGGGTCGAACCCGGACACCGCGGCCAACAACGCCCTGGGCCGCGAGGCCGTGCTCGGCTCCCGGGCCTGGGACCCCCAGTCCGCCTTCCGGGTGGAGCTGGGCCCCATGCGTCTGCCCGCCTTCCTGGAGCTTCTGCCTTGCAGCGGCGGTTTCATTCCCCTGTGCGGGCTGGCCCGTTTCTTCGCCGGCCCCAACCTGGAGTTCGACGTGGTCCTGCGCCTGGAGGCGGCCCAGATCCCGGCCCTGCGCCTGGGCCGGGAGGCCTCCCCCCGCCTGGGCTGGACCACCTGGCTGGGCGCCAAGCCGGCAGTTGCGGACGGCGCGGTCGCGCTCCATCCCCGGCACTGGCCCGGGACCGGGGTCCAGGATGCGGAAGGGGGCGCGGCGTGAGCCTCAAACTCGACGTCGCCGCCCTGGCGGCCAAGCTCAACCACTATTGCCGCCGCGCCCTGGAGAACGCCACCGAACTGTGCGCGTACCAGACCAACTACCAGGTCGAGCCCGAGCACGTGCTGCTCAAGCTCCTGGAGTTGCCCGACTCGGACCTGGCCGCCGTCCTCCGCCATTTTTCCGTGAGCGAGACCAACGTGCGCTCGGAACTGGCCAAGGCCGCCGAGGGCTTCAAGTGGGGCTCCACCCGGACCCCGGTGCTGGCCGCCTCCCTGGTGCGCCTGCTGGAGGAGGCCTGGCTGGCCTCCTCGGTCCACCTGGACTGGCCCCAGACCCGCTCCGGCGCGTTCGTCCTGGCCCTGCTCGCGGACGAGTCCCTGCGCACCCGGCTCAAGGAGACCTGCCCGGCCCTGCTGCGCCTGGACCGCGAGGCCCTGCGCCTCAAGTGCCGGGCCATCGTCAAGGCCTCCAAGGAGGAGTCGTCGGTATGGCGGGCCGAGGCCCAGGCCGCGGCCGCGGCCCCGCCCCCGGCCGGGGCCGGTGACGCCGACGCGCTGGCCCGCTACACCCTGGACCTCACGGCCCAGGCCAGGGAGGGCAGGCTGGACCCGGTGCACGGCCGGGACCAGGAGATCTGGCAGGTGGTGGACACCCTCATGCGCCGCCGCCAGAACAACCCCATCCTGGTGGGCGAGGCCGGGGTGGGCAAGACCGCGGTGGTGGAGGGCTTCGCCCTGCGGGTGGCCGCGGGCGACGTGCCCCCGCCCCTCCGGGACGTGGCCGTGCTCTCCCTGGACCTGGGCCTCCTGCAGGCCGGGGCCGGGGTGCGCGGCGAGTTCGAGGAGCGGGTGGCCGGGGTGCTGCGCGCGGTCAGGAGCTCGCCCCGGCCGGTGATCCTGTTCGTGGACGAGGCCCACACCCTCATCGGCGCGGGGGGACCGGCCGGCGGCTCGGACGCGGCCAACCTGCTCAAGCCCGCCCTGGCCCGGGGCGAGGTGCGCACCATCGCGGCCACCACCTGGGCCGAGTACAAGAAGTATTTCGAGAAGGACGCGGCGCTGGCCCGACGTTTCCAGGCCGTCCACCTGAAGGAGCCCGACCAGGCCATGGCCGTGGAGATCCTGCGGGTGGTGGCGGCCAAGCTTTCCGCGCACCACGGGGTGCAGATCGCGGACGAGGCGGTGCGCGACGCGGTGCGCCTGTCCGTGCGCCATCTCGCCGGCCGCCGGCTGCCGGACAAGGCGGTGAGCCTCCTGGACACCGCCTGCGCCCGGGTGGCCATGGAGCAGACCGGGCTGTCCCTGCCCCTGGAGAGCATGCGCCAGAGCCTCAACGGCCTGACCCAGGAGATCGCGGCCCTGGAGCGGGAGGAGGGCGCGGCCGGCAGCCGGGCCTTCCGCCTGGCCGAGATGCGGATCGCGGCCGAGGAGCTCTCGGCCGAGTGCGAGCGGCTCTCGGGCCGGCTCGCGCGGGAGCTGGACCTGGTGCGCCGCATCCTTGCGCCGGGCAAGGGGCAGGACCCGGCCCAGGCCGCGCCCGGCCGCGCGTCCCAGGTCGCCGAGGCCGAGCGCATCCGCCTGCAGCGCGAACTGGCCGAGGTCCAGGCGGGCAGCCCCCTGGTCCACCTGGCCGTGGACGGCTCGGTGGTGGCCCAGGTGGTGTCCGGATGGACCGGCATCCCGGCCGGCCGCATGCTGCGCGACGACGTGAAGGCCGTGCTGGTGCTCAAGGAGGAGCTGGAGCGCCGCATCAAGGGCCAGCCCGAGGCCCTGGAGGCGGTGGCCCGGCGCATGCGCGCCTGGCGCGCGGACCTGGCCGACCCGGTGAAGCCGGCCGGGGTGTTCCTGTTCGCCGGGCCCAGCGGGGTGGGCAAGACCGAGACCGCCCACGCCCTGGCCGACCTGCTGTTCGGCGGCGAGCGCAACCGGGTGACCATCAACCTGTCCGAGTACCAGGAGGCGCACAGCGTCTCGGGCCTCAAGGGCGCTCCCCCCGGGTACGTGGGCTACGGCCAGGGCGGGGTCCTCACCGAGGCGGTGCGCCGCACCCCCTACAGCGTGGTGCTCCTGGACGAGGCCGAGAAGGCCCATCCCGACGTGCTGGAGCTGTTCTACCAGGTCTTCGACAAGGGGGTCATGGAGGACGGGGAGGGCCGGTCCGTGGATTTCCGCAACACGGTCATCATCCTCACCACCAACCTGGGGGCCGAAACCATCGAGGACGCCTGCCGGAGCGCGGCGCGGCCCGGGGCCGAGGACCTGGTCGCCCGGCTGCGGCCGGAGCTGTCCGCGCGCTTCCGGCCGGCGTTCCTGGGCCGGCTGGACGTGGCGCCCTTCTACCCTCTGGCCGGGGAGGACCTGGCGGCCATCGCCGAACTCAAGCTGGCCGGGCTCACCGAGCGGCTGCGCGCCAACCACGGCGCGGAGCTCACCATGGATCCGGCCGTGCCCCGGGCCATCGCCCGGGCCTGCGCCGAGGCCCCTTCCGGGGCCCGGACCATCGACGCCATCGTGAACCATCGCCTGCTGCCCGAGCTGTCCCGGGAGCTTCTGCTCCTGCTCACCTACCAGGACCGGGTGGAGGGCGCGCACATCGGAGTGGACGAGCAGGGCGACTTCGTCTTCGATTTCGGTCCCCGGGTCCGGCCAGCCGCGCCGGCTCCGGCCCGGCC
>JBFMHA010000031.1:0-36466 GCA_040753075.1 Thermodesulfobacteriota bacterium | reverse complement strand
CTTGTCCGGCTCCGGCTGGGCCGCGGGCTCGGGCGGCGGTTCGGGCGCGGGCGCGGCCGCCGGGGGCGGCGGCTCGGGCCGCACGATATCCACCTCGTAGATCCCGGAGGGCGGCTCGGCGTGCGGCAGCACCGCGGCCAGCCACAGCCCGCCCGCCACCACCGCCAGGTGCAGGGCCATGGAAAAGACCAGGCCCACCGGCAGCAGCCTCCGGGCCACCCTCCCGCACCCCAGCAGCTCGACGCCCGGGATGCGCGCGCCGTCGCAGTGTCCGCCGTCCTTCTCCATGGTCCGCACCCGGGATTTCCCTAACATGAAGGAGGGGTATTGGCGAGGAGGGCGGGGGGCGGGGGGGCGCTCCGCCCACGCCTGGATCATCCGCCCCTGCCCCCGGCCGGCCACGAAAAAGGGCGGCCCCTTGCGGAGCCGCCCCATGCCGTGCGGGTCGCGTGGTCCCTACCGCAGGTACCTGAAGAACTCGCTCTGCGGGGTGAGGACGAAGGTGGTGTTGTTCTGGAAGCTCTTCTCGTAGGCCTCCAGGGAGCGCTGGAAGGAGTAGAAGTCCGGTCCCTGCTCCAGGGCCTGGGCGTAGGTCTTGGTGGCCTCGGCGTCGCCCTGGCCGCGCAGAATGGAGGACTGGCGCTCGGCGTCGGCCAGGATCACGGTGCGCTCGCGCTCGGCGTCGGAGCGGATCTTGGCCGACTCCTCCTGGCCCTCGGAGCGGTACTGCTTGGCCTGGCGCTCGCGTTCGGCGCGCATGCGGCCGAAGATGGCCCGTTCGTTCTCGGGCGGCAGGTCGGTGCGCTTGATGCGCACGTCCACCACCTCGATGCCGTACTCCCTGATGATCTCCGAGGCCTTCTTGCTCACCTGGTCCATGATCTCGGCGCGCTTCTGGTTCACCACCTCGATGAGCAGGTACTGGCCCAGGGCCACCCGCATCTCGGAGTAGATGATGTCGTCGAGCCGGGCCTGGGCGCCGGGGATGGTCTGCACCGTGCGGTAGAACTGGAGGGGGTCCACGATCTTCCACTTGGTGAAGTTGTCCACCAGCATGTTCTTCTTGTCCTTGGTCAGGATCTCGGCGGGCAGGGAGTCGTACTCCAGGATGCGGGCGTCGAAGCGCAGCACGTTCTGGATGAGCGGCTTCTTGAAGTGCAGGCCCGGCCCCACGGCCCCGCTCACGGGCTTGCCCAGCTGCAGCACGATGGCGGTCTGGGTCTGGTCCACGGTGTAGAAGGCGTCCATGGCCACGAAGGCGAACAGGGCGGCGACCACCGCCAGGACGGCGAGCTTGTTCTTGCCCATCACTCGCCTCCCTTGCGGCCCGCGCCGCCGCGCGGGGAGAGGGGCAGGTAGGGCACGGCCTTGGTCAGGGCCTCGTCGGAGATGATGACCTTGTCCATTTCAGGGTTCTGCAGCACGCGCTCCATGGTTTCCAGGTAGAGGCGGGAGCGCGTGACCTCCTTGGCCTTGTTGTATTCCTTGAGCACCGACGCGAAGCGGTCGGCCTCGCCCCGGGCGCGCAGCACGGCCTGCTCCTTGTAGGCCGTGGCCTGGTTGACGAGCACCGCGGCCTGGCCCCGGGCCTTGGGCAGGATGTCGTTCTTGTAGGCGTCGGCCTCGTTGATGAACCGGCTCTTGTCCTCGCGGGCCGAGGCCACGTCCTTGAAGGCGTCGATGACCTCCTTGGGCGGGTGCACGTCCTGCAGCTGCACGGCCTGCACGTGGATGCCGGTCTTGTAGATGTCCAGGATGGTCTGCATCAGGTCGCGGGCGTGGTTCTGGATGTCGAGCTTGTTGGTGGTGAGCACCGCGTCGATCTGGTTGTACCCCACCACCTCGCGCATGGCGGCCTCGGCCGCGTTCTTCACGGTCTGGTCGGGCTCGTTCACGTTGAAGAGGTACTGCACCGCGTCCTTGATCATGTATTGGACGATGAACTGCACGTCCACGATGTTCTCGTCGCCGGTGAGCATGAGCGACTCTTCCGGCACCAGGCGGAACTGCTGCGACCCGGCGCGGCCCAGGGTGCGGAAGCCCACCTCGGCGCGGCGCACCTGGGTGACCTTGGGGGTCTGCACGTACTCGATGGGGAAGGGCAGGTGGTAGTGCAGTCCCGGCTCGGTCTGGCGGTCGTAGGCCCCGAAGCGCTGCACCACGCCGATCTCCGCGGGCTCCACGATGTAGAGGCCCGAGGCCAGCCAGAGCACGCCCAGGAGGATGGCGAACCACCACACCGGGAAGCGGAAGTTCTTGATGCGCTTGAGGTCCGCGCTGAAGTCCGGGAACGACGGACCGCCGCCGCCCCCGCCCCCGCTGTCGCGGCCACCGCCGCCGCCCCCGCCGAAAGGCCTCTGTCGCCGCTGCTGCAGCTTGTCCCAGTCCCAGCTCATAGTCCGAGGAGAGTAAGCGGGATGGGCGGGGGCGTCAAGGCGACACCCCCCCCTGCCTTCCCTCACTCCCCTCTTGGTAGACGAAGCCCCTGCCGCGTCGGGATTCCGGCAGTCTGGCGGCATGGTTGAGGAAAAGAGGAAGCCCGTCAATCCCGACGTGTTCCGCGCCTATGACATCCGGGGCAAGGCGGGCCGGGACTTCGACCCGGAGCGGGTGGAGGTCCTGGGAAGCAGGCGCGGCGGGCAGGTTGCCTCTTGACCATTATGTAGATTGCATTATGTTACATGCATAATGTGCGTCGCATAATCCAGGAGGCCCCGTGTCCAATCCCTTCCTGACCAAGACCCTGCCCCCGGACGCCCCGTTCTGCGACCGGCAGGAGGAGATGGCCGAACTGCTCGGCCATGCCGAGGCCGGGGCCAACGCGGTCCTGTTCTCGCCGCGGCGCTACGGCAAGACCTCGCTGGTGTTCCGGGTGCAGCACCAGTTGGCTGGGCGCGGCATCCTGCCGGTCTACGTGGACCTGTTCGCCGTGGACTCGGCCCTGGATGCGGCGGCCAAGATAGCCCGCGCCGCGCTGGCTGCGCTGCACGCCCGGGAGTCCCTGCTGGGCAAGGGCAAGCGCCTGCTCAGGCACTTCACGTCCTTCCGGCCGGTGTTCAAGCCGGCCGGAGACGGCTTCGACCTGACCGTGGAGATGGCCCGGGAAGACCCCCTGGACCTGCTCGGCAGGGTCCTGGCCGAACTCGGCGAGTTCGCCGCCCGCACCGGCCAGCGGGTCAACGTGGCCCTGGATGAGTTCCAGGAGGTCTGCCGGCTCGGCGATTCGGCCAAGATCGAGGGCATCATGCGCGGGCAGATCCAAACCCAGCGCCAGGTGTCCTACTTCTTCCTGGGCAGCCGGCGGGGCATGCTCCTGGCCATGTTCAACGACCGCAGGCGGCCCTTCTTCCAGTCCGCGCGCATGCTGGGGCTCGGCCCGCTGCCCCATGCCGAGCTCGCGGCCTTCCTGGCCGGGCTCTTCGCTCAGGAGGGCAAGCCCTGCCCGGCGGAGGTCTGCGCGGCCGTTTCCGAAACCGTGCTGCAGCATCCGTATTATGCGCAGCTCCTGGCCGGGGAGCTGTTCGCCCTTGCCGAAAGGGAGGTCGCCCCGGACCTCCTGCCCCGGGCCGTGGCCCGGATGCTGGACCAGGAACGGTACGGGTTCGAGGCCATGCTCGACAAGTACACCCCGGCCCAGGCCCGCATCCTCCGCACCCTGGCCGAGCATCCGGGCGAGATGTTCTCCCGGGAGTTTGCGGAACAGGCCGGGCTGGCCGTGGGCACCATCCAGACCGGCAGAAAGAAGCTCAAGGAGGAAGACCTTATCGAGGAATCCCCCAAGGGCGTCTGGCGGGTGGTGGACCCGGTGTTCGCCATGTGGCTGCGGGCCAAGGCGGCGCGCTGACGCCCTGCCTGCTTTTGCCGGCGCCCCGGCCGGATAACGGAAACATAATCCGGGCGGTGTCGCCCTCTCCCCTCCCTTGCCTTCCCTCCGTCCTCCTAGTAGAGGGAAACCCTGCCGCGCCGGGATTCCGGCAGTCATGCGGCAGGGTTGGGAGATAATGAAGCCGATCAATCCCGACGTGTTCCGCGCCTACGACATCCGGGGGCGGGTGGACCGGGACTTCGACCCGGAGTGGGTGGAGGTCTTGGGCCGCGCCCTGGGCGCGTATTTCGCCTCGCGCGGCTACGCCGCCGCGGCCGTGGGCCGCGACTGCCGGCACAGCTCGCCGGGGTACGCCGAGGCGCTGGCCGCCGGGCTGTGCGCCACGGGCTGCGACGTGGTGGACCTGGGCATGGTCCCCACCCCGGTGCACTACTACGGGGTGCGGCGGCTGGGCCTGGCCGCCGGGGTCATGGTCACGGCCTCGCACAACCCGCCCCAGTACAACGGCTTCAAGGTCTGGGCCGGCGCGGGCACCATCCAGGACGACCAGGTGCGCGAGGTGCTCCGCATCATGCAGGCCGGGGACTTCCCCGCGGGCCGCGGGGTGTGGTCCGCCCACGACGTGACCCCGTCCTACGTGGAGGAGCTGGCCGGCCTGGTGCGCCTGGACCATCCGGTGAAGGTGGTGGTGGACGGCGGCAACGGCGCGGGCGGCGAGACCTGCGCGGCGCTCCTGCGGGCGGCCGGGGCCGAGGTGGTCCCGCTCTTCTGCGAGCCCGACGGCGACTTCCCCAACCACCACCCGGACCCGGTGATCGAGAAGAACGCCCTGGCCCTGGCCGAGCGGGTCCGGGCCGAGGGCGCGGCCTGCGGCATCGGCCTGGACGGCGACGGCGACCGCATCGGCGTGGTGGACGAGGCCGGCCGCATGGTCTACGGCGACAGGCTCCTGGCCCTCTACGCCCGGGAGGCGCTCTCGCGCGTTCCGGGCGGCATGGTCATCGGCGACGTGAAGTGCTCGCACCTGCTGTTCCGGGACATCGCGGCGCACGGCGGCCGGCCCCTCATGGCCCGCACCGGGCACAGCCCCATGAAGCAGGCCCTGCACGACACCGGCGCGCTCATGGCCGGCGAGATGAGCGGCCACATGTTCTTCAACGACCGCTTCTTCGGCTGGGACGACGCGCTCTACGCGGCCCTGCGCCTGGCCGAGATCCTGTCCCGCGCGCCCGGGACCCCGCTCTCGGGCCTGCTGGCCGGCTGGCCGGACACGGTCTGCACCCCGGAGATCCGCTCCGAGGTCCCGGCCGGGGTCAAGTTCCAGGCGGTGCAGCGTTTCCTGGAGCACTGCCGCGGCCGGTACGCTCCGGATTCGATCGACGAGACCGACGGCGCGCGCATCGACTTCGGCGACGGCTGGGCCCTGGTGCGCGCCTCCAACACCCAGAGCGCCCTGACCCTGCGCTTCGAGGCCGAGAGCCAGGCGCGCCTGGCCGAGATCCGCCGCCTGGTGGAGGAGCCCCTGGCCCGCATCGTGGACGGGCTCTCGCCGGAGAGTGACAGCGGCGCGGAAGCACGGTAGAAACGCCATCAGACCGAAAACGTCCCCCACGGAGCGCCTCATGAAGATCCTCCAGGCCGTGCACATGGAGCGGTGCATCGGCTGCCACTCCTGTTCCCTGGCCTGCGCCCGGCTGGTGCACAAGGTCCTGTCCTGGGACCTGTCGGGCATCCGCATCAAGTCCTCCGGCGGCATGAGCACCGGGTTCGAGGTCCAGCTCTGCGTGGCCTGCGACCCCGCGCCCTGCGCCCTGGCCTGCCCCACCGGGGCCTTCACCCAGCGCAAGGGCGGCGGGGTCAAGGTGGACCGCGCCCTGTGCATCCGCTGCGGCGAGTGCGCCCGGGCCTGCCCGGTGGACGCCGTCCACCTCTCCCGGGAGGACAACTCCCCTTACGTGTGCCTGCACTGCGGCCGCTGCGTGGCCTTCTGCCCGCACCACTGCCTGGCCCTGAACGACCTGCCCGAGCGCCGGCTCCCGACGCTGCCCGAATACTCCGACCCCGCGGCGTCCTCCGCGGACGCGCAGCCCTCAGCGGGCGCGAAGCCCTCCGCGGGAAAGGAGGAGCGCGCATGAACGGCCAGCCCTTCACCATCCTGCACTACGACCTGCAGACCGGCCGCGGCGTGCGTCGGCAGTTCTCGTCTCCCGGGGAGAGCCTGGGCGGATCGGGCCTGGCCGCGGCCCTGTACCGGGAATACGGCCTGCCCGACGAGCCCCCGTTCCACCCGGCCCAGCCGGTGATCTTCGCGATCGGTCCGCTCACCGGGTACTTCCCGCTCATGAGCAAGGTCGTGTGCGCCTTCCGCTCGCCCTACACCGGCGAGTACGCCGAGAGCCACGCCGGCGGCCGGCTGGCCCTGTCCCTGCGCATGGCCGGATACCACGCCCTGGTCATCACGGGGCGGGCCAAGGATCTCTCGGTGCTGGTGGTGGGCGGCCGGCACATGGAGCTGCACGACGTGCACTACCTGGCCGGCGTCGACGCCCTGTCCGTGGGCAAGCACCTGCGCCGGTTCGGGCACGGGGCCTCGGGCCACCGCAGCACCCTGCGCATCGGCCCGGCGGGCGAGAACCTGGTGGAGACCGCCTGCATCAACGTGGACACCTACCGCCACTTCGGCCGCCTGGGCGGCGGCGCGGCCCTGGGGGCCAAGCGGCTCAAGGCGGTGGTGGTGCTGGGCGACTCGCCCCAGCCCATCCCCGAGGGCAAGGAATACCCCAGGCTCTTCAAGGGCATCTTCGAGAAGCTCACCACCACGGACATGATGGACAAGTACCACAACCTCGGCACGCCCGAGAACCTGCTGGTGCTCAACGCCATCAACGCGCTGCCCTGGCGCAACCTGCAGCAGACCAGCGACCCCGGGGTGGAGGGCATCTCGGGCGAGCGCTTCGCCCAGCAGCTGCTCCTGCGCAAGACCGCCTGCTCCGGCTGCCCGGTGGGCTGCATCCACATCGGGCTCCTGCGCGAGATGTTCGCGGCCAAGCACGACTACCTCTACCGCCAGGTGGCCTACGACTACGAGCCGCTGTTCTCCTGCGGCTCCATGCTGGGCCTGACCCAGGCCTCGGACGTGCTGGCGGTCATGGACGAGTGCGAGCGCCAGGGCCTGGACGTGATGAGCGCGGGCGTGGCCCTGGCCTGGGCCGTCGAGGCCCTGCAGAAGGGCGTGGTCACGGAGCAGCAGACCCTGCTCCCCCTGGCCTTCGGCGACGCGGCGGGCTTCCGGCAGGGCATGGTCCACCTGGGCCAGCGCAGCAACGAGTTCTGGCGCATCCTGGGCTCGGGCGCGCTCAAGGCCGGCGACGCCTACGGCGGCGCGGACTTCGCCTGCGTGCTCGGCCAGGAGATGGCGGGCTACGCCACGGGCGAGGTCTTCTTCGTGGCCGAGGCCCTGGGCTTCCGCCACTCCCACCTGGACGCGGGCGGCTATTCCTACGACCAGAAGGCCAAGGACAAGGACGCGGCCAAGGCCGTGGACTTCCTGGTCAAGGACGAGCGGCAGCGGGTCATGGCCACCTGCCAGGTGGCCTGCCTGTTCTCCCGCGCGGTCTACACCCCGGAGCTGGTGCAGGAGGCCCTGCGCACCCTGGGCCACGGCGCGGCCGCGGACAACCTGGACGCGCTGTCGGGCCAGGTCCAGTCCGAGCGCTGGAGGCTCAAGTTCGACACCGGGTTCGCGCCGGAACGGGTGCGCATCCCCAAACGGTTCATGGAGGTGGAGACCTGGAAGGGCCGCATGGACCCGGCCTTCCTGGCCGACGTGCGGGCCCGCTACACCGCGGCCATCCTGGGCATGGCCGGGCGACGGTAGCGGACCTCCCCGACAGGCGCCCTGGGGCCTCCGGCGGCGGGTTGCCTTCCGCCGGGAAATCTGTTCAATCCTCCCGAGGCGTTGCGTTTTCCCGCGCGCACCCTGCGGCGATCTGAACAGTGGAGTCGAAACCCATGCTGCGTCCCCGCACCTTCGTGATCCTGCTGCTCCTGGCCGGCCTGGCCGGGGGCGGCTTCTACTGGTGGCGCTCGGCCCAGGCCCCGGCCGAGCCCAAGATCCTGGCCACGGCCAGGGTGGAGCGCGGGGCCGTGCGCAAGGAGCTGGACTCCACCGGCATCGTCAAGGCCCAGGTGGGGGCCATCGTGAAGATCGGGGCCCAGGCCACCGGCCGCCTGGTGGCCATGCCGGTCAAGGTGGGCGACGCGGTGGAGCGGGGCCAGGTCATCGCCCGCATCGACGACCGCGACCTCTCGGCCCAGCTCGCCCAGGCCGAGGCCGGCCTGGCCCGCGCCCGGGCCGAGCTGGCCGTGGCCCGGGCCCAGGACCAGTACGCCCGGGAGAACCTGGCGCGGCAGCAGGACCTCTTCGCCCGGGGCGTGGTGGCCCGCGACGCCCTGGACCAGGCCGAACGCGACGCCGCGGTGCAGACCCGCACCCTGACGGCCAAGCAGGCCGCGGTGGCCGAGGCCGAGGCCTCCATCGCGGTCTTCCGCACCAAGCTCTCCCACACCGTGATCCAGAGCCCCATCGCCGGGGTGGTCAGCCAGGTCACGGTGCAGGAGGGCGAAACCGTGGTCACCGGCCTGCAGACCGTGAACCTCATCACCGTGCTCGACCCCTCCCGCCTGGAGATGTGGATCTACGTGGACGAGACCGACGTGGGCCAGGTGGCCCCGGGCCTGCGGGTGGAGTTCACGGTGGACGCCTACCCCGGCCGCACCTTCGCCGGGACCATCGGCCGCATCCATCCCCAGCCCGAGGTCCGGGACAACATCGTGTACTACCAGGCCCTGGTGGCCCTGGACCAGGGCCAGGCCCGGGACCTGCGGCCGGAGATGACCACCCTGTGCCGCATCGTGGTGCAGGAGAAGCCGGACGCCCTGTCCCTCCCCAACGCCGCGCTCAAGTGGGTGGACGGGGAGCAGGTGGCCTACCGGGTGCGGGAGGGCCGGGCGGAGAAGGTCAAGCCCAGGCTGGGCCTGGCCGGCCTGGCCCGCTCCGAGGTGCTGGAGGGCCTGGCCGAGGGCGACGAGGTGGCCACCCAGCTCGTGCTGCCCGGGGCCAAGAAGAAGCCCAACGGCAGGGACTAGCTGACTGTTGAAAAATCGAAATTCGCAGGCCGGGACGCAGCCGCCAGGCGCTTTCCGCGCAAGGGACATCCGGGAGCCTTCCGCCATGCCGCCGCACTCCGCCGCACCGCCGCGCCCCGCGCCGGACATCCCGCTCATCGAACTGGACCGGGTGGAGAAGACCTACGTCCAGGCCGGGGCGCAGACCCCGGTGCTGCTCGGGGTGTCGCTCAGCGTGGGCCGGGGCGAGTTCGTGGCCCTGCAGGGTCCGTCCGGCTCGGGCAAGTCCACGCTCCTGCACATCCTGGGCCTGCTGGAGCGCCCCAGCGCGGGCCGCTACCTGCTGGAGGGAGAGGACGTGTCCGGGTTCGACGACGACCGGCTCTCGGCGTTGCGCAACCGGCGCTTCGGCTTCGTGTTCCAGAGCTTCTACCTCATCCCCTACGCCTCGGCGCTGGAGAACGTGCTGCTGCCCGGGCTCTACGGCCCGGAGCCGCGCCGCGCCCTGGAGGAGCGGGCCCGCGCCCTGCTGGCCCGGGTGGGCCTGGCCGACCGGGCGTCCTTCAAGCCCTCCCAGCTCTCGGGCGGCCAGCAGCAGCGGGTGGCCATCGCCCGCGCGCTCATCAACGGCCCGGCGGTCATCTTCGCGGACGAGCCCACCGGCCAGCTCGACTCGGCCACCAGCGCGGAGATCATGCAGCTTCTGGCCGACATCTGCGGCCAGGGCGCGTCCATCGTCATGGTGACGCACGACGAGGAGACCGCGTCCTTCGCCCGGCGCCGCATCCGCATCCTGGACGGGAGGATCCTCGGCGACGGGGACGGCGGGGACGGCGGCTCCGCAGGCCCCGGCCCAGCTGAGGCCTGAGCCGTGCGGCGGGCCCTGCGCCTCCTCCCCCGGGTGGCGGGCTTCGCCCTGGACGCGGTCCTGGCCTACCGGCTGCGCTCGGCCTTCGTGGTCCTGGCCGTGGCCCTGGGCATCGCCGCGCTCACGGTCATCATCACCTCCATCGACGGGGCCAACCGCAAGGCCCTGGAGATCGTGGACATGTTCGGCCACGACGCGGTGTTCATCCTGGGCGGGGACATCGAGCACCGGGCCGTGGGCCAGCGCACCCTGACCCTGACCTGGGAGGACGCCCGCGCCATCGACCAGTCCATCCCCGGGGCCTACCTCTCGGTCCCCATGCGGGCCAAGGGCAACGTGGTCGCCCGGCGCGGCGACAGGAACTACGACCTGCCGGTGGTGGTGGGAACCACCGAGGGCTACTCCACGGTGTGGAACTGGCCCCTGTCCGAGGGCCGGGACCTCACGGCCGAGGACGTGGCGCGGGGGTCCAAGGTGGCGCTCATCGGCGACACCGTGGCCGCGGAGCTCTTCGGCGACCGGTCGCCCGTGGGCCAGGTCGTGTTCCTGGGCTCCCTGCCGGTGCAGGTGGTGGGCCGGCTCTCCTACCGCGGGGTGTCCGGCGGCGGCGGCCAGGTGGACGACCGCATGGTCATCCCGCTCACCACCCTGGCCCAGCGGTTCAACCTGGACCGCAAGTACTTCCGCGCCCTGCGGGTCAAGCTCCACAGCCCGGAGCTCATGGACGCCCACGTGGAGAACCTGCGCTCGCTGTTGCGCCACCTGCACCGCATCGAGCCGGACCAGCCCGACGACTTCACCATCCTCACCGCGGACCAGGTCCTCAAGTTCCTGGCCATGCTGCGGGGCGGGCTGGTGGCGTTCCTGGGCCTCACCGCGGCCGGGGCCATGCTGGTGGGCGGGTTCGTGCTGGCCAACCTCTTCTCCATCTCGGTGGCCGAGCGCACCACGGAGATCGGCCTGCGCAAGGCCCTGGGCGCGGCCGACTGGACCATCACCGCCCAGATCCTCCTGGAGGCCGCCATGCTCACCTGCGCCGGCGCGCTGCTGGGCATGGGCCTGGGCATGGGCCTGGGCCAGGCCCTGTCCCGCCTGGGCGTGCTGGAGATCCAGTTCTCCCCCAAGGTCTTCCTCCTGTCCCTGGCCTCGGCCCTGGCCGTCGCCGCCCTCTTCGGCCTGCGCCCGGCGCGTCACGCCGCCTCCCTGGACCCGGTCCAGGCCCTGCGCCGCAGCGAGGGGTAGGGTCTCCCCCGCGCCGCTGCGCAGCAGCGAAAGGAAGCGGCGGGCGGCGAGGGTGACCGAACGGTCACTCAACCCATTGAACCCGCTGGGAATAAATAACACATTGACAAATCTCCTCGATCCGGCAGGGAAATTCCTTTCAATATCGTTCCATTTCCTCCATGCGTGTGGCAAGATGGAAACGGCCGGATTCCGCCATGCGGGACCGGAGCCTCCTCACCTGCGCGTGGCGCGACGGCGCCGGCCGGTTTCGTCCTGCGGCGCTGGAACCCTTTGCCCATGCGCGCGGCCCGGGCGGCCCGTCGAGGACGGGAGACCGCCTGCGACCGCCCTGCACCGCCGCGCGCGTGACCAGACGGAGTCGTTATGGCGAAGCATCCGTTGATCTGCCTGGCCCTGTTCTGCCTCTGCGCCGGCCCGGCCCTGGCCGGCGGCCTGACCTACGTGGGCTCCAAGGCCTGCGCCGAGTGCCATCAGGAGGAGTACGACTCCTTCCAGAAGGACTCCAAGAAGCCCCATTCCTTCCGCGGGGTGGAGAAGATGCGCTCCGACCTCAAGCCAGAGGAGCTCAAGGGCTGCTACGCCTGCCACACCACGGGCTACGGCAAGCCCGGCGGGTTCGTGGACCCCAAGAGCACGCCGGACCTGGCCGACGTGGGCTGCGAGACCTGCCACGGCCCGGGCTCCGCGCACGCGGCGGCCGGCGACCCGGGGAGCATCACCCGCAAGCCCGACCTGAAGGCCTGCCTCGACTGCCACAGCGCCGAGCGCATCGGAGACTTCAACTTCAAGCCCCTGCTCTATTCCGGGGCGCACAAGTAGGGGGAGGCCATGTTGCAGATCATATCCAGGAAGCTCAACCTCAAGGTCGGGTTCATCGTGGCCGGCATCGCCCTGGCGGTGTTCGCGGTGCAGGGCTTCATCACCGCGAGCGGCCAGCGCTCGGCCATGGTCGGGCTCCTGCAGGAGGCCGAGAAGAACTCCGCCGAACTCCTGCGCGCGGCCATCGAGAGGCCCATGGTGGTCGGCGACGACGAGGGCACCCGGAGGCGCATCGCCCAGATCGCCAAGGAGCACCCGGACATCAGCATCTACCTGACCAACTTCAAGGGGAGCGTGACCTACTCCACGGCGCCCTCGGCCGAGCGCCAGGACCTGACCTCCGTGGTCCGGGACCGGGAGCTCCAGGCCGCCCTCGAAGCCGGGCTCACGAAGAATTCCGAGGCCAGCCTCATGTTCCAGGAGGGGGGCAAGGATCTCGCCGCCTACATGGCCACGATCCCCAACACCCCGGCCTGCCACCACTGCCACGGGTCCAGCGAGCCCATCCTGGGCCAGATCCTGGTGGTCGAGGACGTGTCCCACACCATGGACGGCATCGTCCAGCGGACCTGGATCAGCGTGGGGATCTCCCTGGCCGGCCTGGCCGCGCTGCTGGCCGGCATCCTGGGCTTCGTGCGCTCCTCCCTGCTGCGCCGCATCGGGGTCATCACCGCGGCCAGCGACGGCGTGGCCAAGGGCGACTACAACCGCTCCTTCCACGTGCCGGGCCAGGACGAGCTGGCCCACCTGGCGGGCAACCTGCACTCCATGGTCGGCGACCTCAAGAACCGGCTGGGCTTCGCCCAGGGCATCCTGGACGGCATGACCATGCCCTGCGTGGTGGTGGACACCGAGATGCGCATGACCTTCATCAACCAGGCCCTGCTGGACATCATGGAGATCCGCGGCCGGGCCGGGGACTACCTGGGCGGCCGGGTGGACGAGTTCTTCTACGGCGGGCGGCGCGAGGGCACCGCCACCGGCCGCGCCCTGGAGAGCCGCAAGCCGGTGGTGGGCGCGGAGCGGGAGATGCACACCCGCAAGGGCGACGTGCGCATCGTGCGCATCGACTCGGCGCCGCTCCTGGACCTGGACGGAACGCTCATCGGCGCGTTCACCATCTACACCGACCTCACCGAGATCAAGCGGCAGCAGAAGCAGATCGCGGCCCAGAACGAGAAGATCGCCAAGGCCGCGGCCTCGGCCAGCGGCATAGCCAGCTCGGTGGCCTCGGCCGCGGACGAGCTGGCCGCCCAGGTGGAGGAGTCCAGCCGCGGCACCGAGTCCCAGCGGCAGCGCACCTCCGAGGCGGCCACCGCCATGGAGCAGATGAACGTCTCGGTGATGGACGTGGCCCGCAACGCCTCCACCGCCGCGGAGCTGGCGGACAAGGCCAAGGGCAAGGCCAGCGAAGGCCTGGCCCAGGTGGAGTCGGCGGTGGCCAACATCAACTCCCTGGCCAAGCACTCCGAGGAGCTGGGCAACGACATGACCGAACTGGGCCGGGAGGCCGAGGACATCGGCCGGATCATGGGCGTGATCTCGGACATCGCGGACCAGACCAACCTGCTGGCCCTGAACGCGGCCATCGAGGCGGCCCGCGCCGGCGACGCCGGCCGCGGCTTCGCCGTGGTGGCCGACGAGGTGCGCAAGCTGGCCGAGAAGACCCAGGCCGCCACCTCGGACGTGGGCCGCTCCATCCAGGCGGTGCAGAACTCGGTGAAGAAGAGCGCGTCCAACGCCCAGGCCACGCTGCGGGCCATCTCCGAGAGCTCCGAGCAGGTCCGGCGCTCGGGCGCGATCCTGCGCGAGATCACGGAGATGGTGGAGGCCACCGCGGACCAGGTGCGGGCCATCGCCACGGCCAGCGAGGAGCAGTCCGCGGCCAGCGAGGAGATCAGCCACACCACCGAGGACGTGAGCCGCATCGCCGCGGAGACCGCCGAGGCCATGAACCACTCGGCCCGGGCCGTGTCCGACCTGGCCCGCCTGGCCCAGGAGCTCAACGTCATCGTGGCCGATATCAGCGGATAGCCGGGCGCCGGCCAAGACGACGCCATGCGCCCGGTCCGCCGCTACGGCGGGCCGGGCGCCTCCTTTTGGCTCATCCGGGAATCCCGGACGGGGATCGGCCCGCGCGCCGCTTCCGGCTTCCCGAACTGCCGCGAAGATCAAGAAAAGGCGCGGGCGACTTGCGAATCGCCCGCGCCTTGCTGCGGCATGCTTCCGGCCGTCTCTTCCGGCCTCGCCCCTACGCCTTGCCCAGCCGCTCCATCTTGGCCCAGGTGTCGCGCAGCGCGGCGGTGCGGTTGAACACCGGCGCTCCCGGCCGATGGTCGCGGCGGTCGGTGATGAAGTAGCCCAGGCGCTCGAACTGGACCGGGGTCTCCGGGGCCAGGGCGGCCAGGGCGGGCTCCGCCTTGGCCGTGACGGTCTCCAGGGAGTCGGGGCTGATGTTGTCCTTGAAGGACCCGCCTTCGGGCGCGGCCATGGGGTCGGGCGCGCTGAAGAGCTGGCCGTAGAGGCGCACCTCGGCGTCCACGGCGTGGGCCGCGCTGACCCAGTGCAGGGTGCCCTTGACCTTGCGGCCGTCCGAGGACCAGCCGCCCTTGGTGGCCGGGTCGTAGGCGCAGCGCAGCTCCACCACGTCGCCGGCGGCGTCCTTCACCACCTCGCGGCAGGTGACGTAGTAGGCGTAGCGCAGGCGCACCTCCTTGCCGGGCGCCAGGCGGCGCCACTTGGAGGGCGCGTCCTCGCGGAAGTCGTCCCGCTCCACGTAGAGCACGCGGGAGAAGGGCACGGTGCGCGAGCCCAGCTCCTCCTTCTCCGGGTGGTTGGGGAAGGCGAACTCCTCCACCTGGTCCTCGGGATAGTTCTCGATGACCACCCGGAGCGGGTTGAGCACGGCCATGTAGCGGGGGGCGCGCTCGTTCAGGTCCTCGCGCAGGCAGTATTCGAGCAGGGAGTACTCCACCAGGTTGTCGGCCTTGCCCACCCCGATCTTCTCGCAGAAGCTGCGGATGGAGGCCGGGGTGAAGCCGCGGCGGCGCAGGCCCATGATGGTGGGCATGCGCGGGTCGTCCCAGCCGGACACGTGGCCCTCCTCCACCAGCTGGATGAGCCGGCGCTTGGAGAGCACGGTGTAGGTCAGGTTCAGGCGGGCGAACTCGATCTGCTGCGGGTGGTAGACGCCCAGGGTGTCCAGGGTCCAGTCGTAGAGCGCCCGGTTGTTCTCGAACTCCAGGGTGCAGATGGAGTGGGTGATGCCCTCGGTGGAGTCCGAGAGGCAGTGGGTGTAGTCGTACATGGGGTAGATGCGCCACGCGTCGCCGGTGCGGTGGTGGCGCGCGTGCCGGATGCGGTAGAGGGTGGGGTCGCGCAGCACCACGTTGGGGTGGGCCATGTCGATCTTGGCGCGCAGCACCCGGGCCCCGTCCGGGAACTCGCCGGCCTTCATGCGGCGGAACAGGTCCAGGTTCTCCTCCGGGCTGCGGTCGCGCCAGGGGGAGTTGACCCCGGGCCGGGTCAGGGCGCCCCGGTTCTCCCGGATCTCGTCCGCGGTCTGGTCGTCCACGTAGGCCTTGCCCATCCGGATGAGATCCTCGGCCCAGGCGTAGAGCCTGTCGAAGTAGTCCGAGGCGTAGAACTCCCGGTCCTCCCAGTCGAAGCCCAGCCAGCGCACCGACTCCCGGATGGAGTCCACGTACTCCTGCTCTTCCTTGGCGGGGTTGGTGTCGTCGAAGCGCAGGTTGCACTTGCCGCCGAACTCCTTGGCCAGGCCGAAGTTGAGGCAGATGGACTTGGCGTGGCCGATGTGCAGGTAGCCGTTGGGCTCCGGGGGGAAGCGGGTGTGGACCCGGCCGCCCCATTTGCCGGTGCGGTTGTCCTCGGCGATGATGTCCTTGATGAAGTTGGTCGGCGTGGCGGCGGTGGCCTTGTCATCGCTCATGGCGTGGTCCTTCTTTCAATGATGGGATGGCCGCCCGCGGGGGGCGGAGATGTTGCATACCGGCGGGAGGCGGTGCGGTCAACGGGAAGGGAGGGCCAGCTCCTGGATGCGGGTCTTGCTCTCCACGGCGTCGAAGCACACGCCGAACTCGCGCTCCGCGGGCCGGATCCAGCTCACGATGCCGCGCTTGCCGGCCAGGAAGGCGAGGCGCTCCTCCTCGAAGGCGGCCAGCTCCACGCGCTGGCCCTCGTGGAGCAGGCCCATGCGCGCCTCGGGATCGGAGACGGCCAGGCGCATCCCGCCGCAGGAGAGGTCGGCGACCTCGCAGGCCAGCGCCATGCCGGCCACGTCGGCGCTGCAGCGCGGCCGGCCGGGCCGGCCGGCCAGGCGAAGGATGAAGCGTTCCCAGCGGCGGCGTTCGGGCATGGTCCTCTCCTTTTTGCAGGGCGTCGCCCGGAGCGGGAGACGCGCGGCGTCTCCGCCTTCCGGGCCGGACGCTCCAGGAACTATACCGCCGGGCCGGCGCGATTGTCCACCTGCGGCAAGGGGTTCGGCCGGCGGGGAGGGCGCGGCGGGGCGGGAAAGAGCGCGGGAGGTTCGGGGGAAGCGCCGCCGGAAACAAAAAAACCCCGCCGCCCGAGGGGCGGCGGGGTTGCCGGACGGAGAGAAAAAACCTAGGAAGCCTTCTTGGCCACGGGCTTCTGGATGGCGCCCGAGCGCAGGCAACGGGTGCACACGTTGGCCTGCTTCACCCCGCCGTTGGCGGTCTGGACGCGGACCTTCTGCAGGTTGGGCTTGAACAGGCGCTTGGACTTGTTGTTGGCGTGGCTCACGTTGTTGCCGACCTGGGGCTTCTTGCCGCAGACGTCGCACTGCATGCTCATGGGACTGTCCTCCTTCACTTGCCTTGGCGGCGAAACATCGTTCCGGCCCGGGGCCGGGGGGATTTTCCGGGGCCTGGGGCGGGCCGCGAAGGGCTTTCCGCCGCAGGGAACTTGCCTCCTTATCCAATCGACGGAGAAAAGGCAAGAGGTTTGTCCTTGACAATGACGATTGTTCGCCTGTAGAAGGCGCCTCTGCGAGGATGAAAATGGCCGGAGCGTGGTTGCCCATTACTGACATCCCGGCCGAGGGCCGGGAATTTTCTTTCGCGGACCAGTCCCTGTGGACCGGTCCGGCGGAGACTTTTTCCATGCGCCTGGCGGTGGCCGAGCCCCTGGAGGCCACCCTGTTCGTCATCCCGCAGAAGCGGGGCGCGTACCTGCGGGGCCGGCTTTCCGGGACCGTGGTGCTGCCCTGCGACCGCTGCGCCGCGGACGCCCGGGTTGAGGTGGACCACGACTTCGAGTACGTGGACGAGCTTCCCGAGCCCGGCGAGGCGGCCGAGGACACCTGGCTGCGCGAAGGCAAGGCCGGGCTGGAGCTGGACGCGGCCGGACTGCTCTGGGAGCAGTTCTTGCTGGCCCTGCCCACGCACGTGCTGTGCAGGCCCGAGTGCAAGGGCCTGTGCGCCTCGTGCGGGGCGGACCTGAACGTCGCGACCTGCGACTGCGCCCCGTCCGGGGGCGATCCCCGGCTGGCCGCCCTGCGCGGCCTCAAGGTGGGCAAGAAGTAGCCGTTTTCCGGCAACGCGCCGAAAGCCGCCCCGCCACGGGGCCGGCCATTCCATAGAGAAAGGAAGGGAGCCATGGCCAACCCGAAAAAGAAGACCTCCAAGTCCAAGACCCGCAGCCGCAGGGCGCACGACGCCCTGACCAAGCCCAACGTCATCTACTGCCAGTGCGGCGAGCCGACCCTGCCGCACACCGCCTGCGGGAAGTGCGGAACCTACAAGGGCCGCCAGGTGCTGTTCACGGCCGATGGCCAATAGCATTCCGCGCATCGCCGTGGACGCCATGGGCGGGGACCTCGGTCCCTCCGTGGTCGTCCCCGGCGCGGTGCAGGCCGCCCGCGAAGCGGGTCTGGCCCTGACCCTGGTGGGCAGGGAGGACGAGGTGCGGGCCGAACTGTCCAGGCTGGACCTGTCCGGCCTGGACGTGGCCGTGGTCCACGCCCCCGACGTGGCGGGCATGGACGAGAAGCCCTCGGACATCCTGCGCCGCAAGAAGGACTCCTCCATCCACGCGGCCTGCCGCCTGGTCAAGGACGGCCAGGCCGACGGCGTGGTGAGCGCCGGCAACTCCGGGGCCACCGCGGCCTGCGGCATGTTCATCCTGGGCCGCATCCCGGGCATCTCCCGGCCGGCCCTGGCCTCCATCATGCCCACGGCCAAGCGTCCCATGGTGCTCATCGACGTGGGCGCCAACGTGGACTCCAAGCCCAGGCACCTGTTCCAGTTCGGCCTCATGGCCGAGGTGCTGGCCCAGAGCGTGCTCGGCGTGGAAAAGCCCCGGGTGGGCCTGCTCTCCATCGGCGAGGAGGAGGGCAAGGGCAACACCATGGTCCGGGAGGCCTACGACCTGCTGCGCGCCTCCAAGCTCAACTTCGTGGGCAACGTGGAGGGCCGCGACGTGTTCACCGGCGACGTGGACGTGGTGGTCTGCGACGGGTTCGTGGGCAACGTGGCCCTCAAGCTCTCCGAGGGCCTGGCCGCCACCATGGGCCAGGTGCTCAAGCGGGAGCTGCTGCGCCGCTTCTGGGGCCGGCTGGGAGCGCTGCTCGCCCGCGGGGCGCTCCGGCGCTTCAAGAAGGTCACGGACTACGCCGAATACGGCGGCGCCCCCCTGCTGGGCCTCACCGGCATCGTGGTGGTCTGCCACGGCTCGTCCAACCCCAAGGCCATCATGAACGCGGTGAAGATGGCCGGCCGGTTCGTCCAGGGCCGGGCCAGCGAGGACCTGGCCCGCAAGCTCGCGGCCCACGGCCAGGCCCCGGCCGAGGCCCCGGCCGCCTGATTCCGCTCCCGCAGCGCCCCCCCCGGGCGCGCAAACCCATCGAAACGCCATGCAACATCCCGTCAAGATCATCGGCCAGGGCTTCTACGTTCCCGAGAAGGCGCTGACCAACGCCGAACTGGAAGGAATGGTGGACACCACCGACCAGTGGATCGTGGACCGCACCGGCATCCGGGAGCGCCGCGTGGCCGCGCCCGGCCAGGCCACCTCGGACCTGGCCCGGGAGGCCGCCAGGAAGGCCCTGGACAGCGCCGGGGTCTCCCCCCGCGACCTGACCCACATCGTGGTGGCCACCCTGACCCCGGACGCCTACTGCCCCAGCACCGCCACCAAGCTCCAGCACCAGCTGGGCTGCCGCGAGATCATGGCCATGGACGTGAACGCCGCCTGCTCCGGCTTCCTCTACGGCCTGCAGACCGGCCGCGCCCTGGCCGCGCTCCAGCCCGGCTCCACGGTGCTCCTGGTGGCGGCCGAGGTGCTCTCCACCCGCACCAACTGGACCGACCGCTCCACCTGCGTGCTCTTCGGCGACGGGGCCGGGGCGGCGGTGCTCTCCTCCGACCCCGCGGCCCGCGGCGCGGCGATCGAGGACATGGACCTGCGCGCCGACGGCCAGTACTGGGACCTGCTCACCATCCGCGGCGGCGGCTCGGGCCGTCCCTACGCCCTGGGCGACGTCGTGGACGGGGACTTCTTCATCCAGATGGCCGGCCGGGAGGTCTTCAAGCTGGCCACCCGGGCCATGGAGGGCGCGAGCCGAGACATGCTGGCCAAGCACGGGCTGGGCGTGGCCGACGTGGACGTGTTCATCTCCCACCAGGCCAACCTGCGCATCATCAGCTACGTGGGCAAGAAGCTGGGCTTCACCGACGAGCAGGTGTTCGTGAACGTGGACCGCTACGGCAACACCTCGGCGGCCAGCGTGGGCATCGCCCTGGCCGAGGCCCGGGAGACGGGCGTGATCCGCGACGGGCACCGGGTGCTGCTCACCACCTTCGGCGGCGGCCTGACCTGGGGCTCGGCCCTGCTGCGCTACTAGCAGGCCGCTGGCCACGGGTCGCAACATTGCAAGTTTCTTCAATAAACCAGGCCGGGTCCGCGGATTGAAGTCCGCCTGGTTTTGCGTTAAGGAATCGGCTTCGTCTTCAACCGAAACCCCCATCGCACCATGAGTGAACTGACCAAGACCGCGATTGTCACCGGCGGCTCCCGGGGCATCGGCAAGGCCATCGCCAAGGCCCTGGCCGCCGACGGCCTGCAGGTGTACCTGACCTACGTGAGCCGGCCCGAGGAGGCCGCCGCCGTGGCGGCCGAGATCCGGGAGGCCGGCGGCCAGGCCCGCGAGTTCCGGCTGGACGTGTCCGACCGGGCCGCCGTGGCCGGGTTCTTCGCCTCCGAGATCAAGGACAAGGTGTTCCTGTCCGCCCTGGTGAACAACGCCGGCATGACCAAGGACGGCCTCATCCTGCGCATGAAGGACGAGGACTGGGACCGGGTGCTGGACGTGAACCTGACCGGCCCCTTCGCCTGCCTGCGCGAGGCGGCCAAGATCATGTCCAGGCAGCGGTGCGGCCGCATCGTGAACCTGTCCTCGGTGGTGGGCCAGATGGGCAACGCCGGCCAGGCCAACTACGTGTCGGCCAAGGCCGGGCTCATCGGCCTGACCAAGACCGCCGCCCGGGAGCTGGCCTCCCGCGGGGTGACGGTGAACGCCGTGACCCCGGGCTTCATCGAGACCGACATGACCGCCGGCCTGCCCGAGGCCGTGGCGGCCAAGTTCATCGAGGCCGTGCCCCTGGGACGCATGGGCTCCGCCGAGGACGTGGCCGCGGCCGTATCCTTCCTGGTGTCCGAGCGCGCCGCCTACATCACCGGCCAGGTCCTGGCGGTGAACGGCGGCATGTACATGTAACGACCCGTCAACCCGATCGACCGGCCCCGGCCCATCCGGGGCGCAAAAACCAGTAAAGAAAGTGGAGGGGACCATGTCCGTTGAGGAAAAAGTCAAGGCCATCATCGTGGACCAGCTCGGCGTCGCGGCCGAGGAAGTGAAGCCCGAAGCCTCCTTCGTGGAGGACCTGGGCGCCGACTCCCTGGACCTGACCGAGCTGATCATGGCCATGGAGGAGGAGTTCGGCATCGAGATCGATGACGAAGAGGCCCAGAAGCTCATCAAGGTCAAGGACGCCATCGACTACATCTCGTCCAAGAGCTAGCGCGGACCCGTTCGACCTTCCGGAAGCGTCTTGCGGCATCCGCCCAAGACGCTCCCTTTTTCTTGGGAACGCCCGCCCACAAGGACCGATCATGAACAGACGACGCGTGGTGGTGACCGCGGTCTCCGCCATCACCCCCATCGGCAACGACGCCGAGACCAGCTGGAGGAGCCTGTGCGACGGGGTCTCCGGGGCCGGCCCCCTGACCCGCTTCGACATCGCCGGGTACGAGACCACCTTCGCCTGCGAGGTCAAGGGGTTCAACCCCACCGACCACATGCCGCCCAAGGCGGCCAAGCGCATGGAGATCTTCACCCAGTACGCGGTGGCCTGCGCCAAGATGCTGGTGGCCGGCGCCGGGTTCGACCCGGCCGCCGAGCCGGAGCGCACCGGCGTCATCCTGGGCTGCGGCCTGGGCGGGCTGGAGACCATCGAGAAGCAGCACCAGCGCCTGGTGGAGGCCGGTCCCGGCCGGGTCTCGCCCTTCTTCATCCCGGTGGTCATCGCCAACATGGCGCCCGGCCAGGTGTCCATCTTCACCGGCGCGCGGGGACCGCAGTACGCCACCACCTCGGCCTGCGCCTCGGGCACCCACGGGGTGGGCTACGCCTACACCGACATCGTCATGGGCCGGGCCGAGGCCATGATCTGCGGCGGGGTGGAGTCCTGCATGACCCCCACCGCGGTGGCCGGGTTCAACGCGGCCAAGGCCCTGTCCACCCGCAACGACGACCCCGCCCGGGCCAGCCGGCCCTTCGACCGGGACCGGGACGGCTTCGTCATGGGCGAGGGCTGCGGCATGCTCCTCCTGGAGGACCTGGACCACGCCCGCGCCCGGGGCGCCAATATCCTGGCCGAGGTCATCGGCTTCGGGGCCTCCTCCGACGCCTTCCACATGACCGCCCCCCCCGAGGACGGCTCGGGCATGGCCCTGTGCATGCGCGCGGCCCTGCGCGAGGCCGGGCTGGCCCCGGAGGCCATCGACCACATCAACGCCCACGGCACCTCCACCTACCTCAACGACCTGTGCGAAACCCGGGCGGTCAAGACCGTGTTCGGCAAGCACGCCTACAAGCTCTGCCTGACCGCCAACAAGTCCATGGTGGGGCACCTGCTGGGCGGCGCGGGCGGGGTGGAGAGCGTGTTCTCGGTGCTCACCCTGGACCGCCAGACCATCCCGGGCACCATCAACCTGGAGAACCCCGGCGAGGAGTGCGACCTGGACTACACCGCGGGCGGCACGGTGCGGAAGCCCGTGGAGTACGTCATGTGCAACTCCTTCGGCTTCGGCGGCACCAACGCCAGCATCCTCTTCAAACGCTTCGAGGACTAACGCCATGGAAGAGCTGTTCCTGTCCGACCTGGAGGTGGCCAAGGCGGTCCAGGCCGAAATCGGCCGCCAGATCCACAACGTCGAGCTCATCGCCTCGGAGAACTTCACCTCCCCGGCGGTGCGCCAGGCCATGGGGAGCTGCCTGACCCACAAGTACGCCGAAGGCTACTCGGGCAAGCGCTACTACGGCGGCTGCGAATACGTGGACGTGGTGGAGGACCTGGCCAACGGCCGGGCCAAGCAGCTCTTCGGCTGCGGCTACTCCAACGCGCAGCCCCACTCCGGGTCCCAGGCCAACATGGCCGCCTACTTCGCGGCCTGCGAGCCCGGGGACACGGTGCTGGCCATGGACCTGTGCCACGGCGGCCACCTGACCCACGGCAGCCCGGTGAACTTCTCGGGCAAGCTCTACAAGATCGTGCCCTACGGCGTGCGGCGCGAGGACGGGCGCATCGACTACGACGCCCTGGAGAAGCTGGCCCTGGAGCACAAGCCCAAGATGATCATCGCCGGGGCCACGGTGTACCCGCGCATCATCGACTTCGCGCGGTTCAGGGCCATCGCCGACGCGGCGGGCGCGACCCTCATGGTGGACATGGCGCACATCGCCGGCCTCATCGCCGGCGGCGCGCACCCCACGCCCATCGGCCACGCCCACATCGTGACCACCACCACCCACAAGACCCTGCGCGGCCCCCGCGGCGGCCTGATCCTGGCCGACGACGAGGCCCTGGCCAAGAAGCTCAACTCCCAGATCTTCCCGGGCATGCAGGGCGGCCCGCTCATGCACGTGATCGCGGCCAAGGCCGTGGCCCTGGGCGAGGCGCTCAAGCCCGAGTTCCAGGCCTACGCGGCCCAGGTGGTGGCCAACTGCCGGGCCCTGGCCCAGCCCCTGCTCGACGCGGGCTTCAAGCTGGTCTCCGGCGGCACGGACAACCACCTGATCCTGCTCGACCTCACCGGCCTGGAGACCACCGGCAAGGACGCCCAGATCGCCCTGGACAAGGCGGGCGTCACCGCCAACAAGAACACCGTGCCCTTCGAGACCCGCTCCCCCTTCGTGACCTCGGGCGTGCGCCTGGGCTCCCCGGCCATGACCACCCGCGGCTTCAAGGAAAAGGACATGGCCCAGGTCGGGGCCTGGATCGTGGACGTGCTCAAGGACATCAACAACGAGAGCCGGCTGGCGTCCATCCGCGAGGAAGTGCAGGCCTACACCCGGCAGTTCCCGCTCTTCGCCTGGTAGGGGAAGGGACGCGCCGCGACGCGGACGCGCAAACCAACACGGAAGGCCCCATGGACGAACGCCTGCCCTGGCCCGAGTACTTCATGCGCATCGCCCAGCTGGTGGCCGAGCGCTCCACCTGCACCCGCCGCAAGGTGGGGGCGGTGGCGGTGCGCGACAAGCGCATCCTGGCCACGGGCTACAACGGCGCGCCCGCCAACATCGCCCACTGCCTGGACGTCGGCTGCCTGCGCGAGAAGCTGGGCGTGCCCTCGGGCCAGCGCCACGAGATCTGCCGCGGCCTGCACGCGGAGCAGAACGTCATCATCCAGGGCGCGCTGCACGGGGTGAGCCTGAAGGGCGCGGAGATCTACTGCACCACCAAGCCCTGCCTCATCTGCGCCAAGATGCTCATCAACTGCGGGGTGAGCGCCATCTACTACGCCGAGGGCTACCCGGACGAGCTCTCCGACGCCATGATCGCCGAGTCCGGCGTGCGCTGCGAACTCCTCGGGCCGGGCTGCTGACATGGACTGGACCGGCTTCATGCTCCAGGCCCGGGACCTGGCCCTGCGCGGCCGGGGCGCCGCGGCCCCCAACCCCTGCGTGGGCGCGGTGCTGGTGCGCGGCGGGCAGACCGTGGCGGAAGGCTGGCACACCGCGTACGGCAAGCCCCACGCCGAGGCGGAGTGCCTGGCCGACGCGGCCCGCAAGGGCGTGGACCCCAGGGACTGCGCCCTGGTGGTGACCCTGGAGCCCTGCAACCACCACGGCAAGACCCCGCCCTGCGCCGAGGCGGTGCTGGCCGCGGGCGTGCGCCGGGTGGCGGTGGGGACCCCCGACCCCAACCCGGACGTGGCCGGCGGCGGCATCCAGCGCCTGCGCGACGCCGGGGTGGAGGTGGAGGTCGGGGTCTGCGCGCAGGAGTGCCGGGACCTCATCGCGGATTTCCTGGTCTGGAAGAGCACCGACCGGCCCTACGTCTCGCTCAAGCTGGCCGCCACCCTGGACGGCCGCATCGCCACGGCCGCGGGGCACTCCCGCTGGGTGAGCTGCCCCGAGTCCCGGGAGGAGGTGCACCAGCTGCGCGCCATGTCCCATGCGGTGCTGGTGGGCGGCAACACCTTCCGGGCCGACGACCCCAAGCTCACCGCCCGTCCGGGCGGGGCCGAGGCGGAGCGGCAGCCCCTGGCGGTGGTGGTCTCCACCCGGCTGCCCCAGCCGCACAAGGACTATTTCCTGCTGCGCGAGCGGCCCGGGGACACGGTGTTCTGGACCACCGAGGCCTCGGCCGCGGGGCCGGTGGCCGAGGCCCTGCGCGACAAGGGCTGCCGGGTCTGGGGCCTGCCCCCGGGCGAGGGCGGCCTGGACCTGGGGCCGGGCCTGGCGCGGCTGCGCGCCGAGCATGGCTGCCTCTACGCCCTGTGCGAGGGCGGGGGGGCCCTGGCCTTGAGTTTGCTGCGCCAGGGACGTATGGACGAGCTGCGTCTCTACTCCGCGCCCAAGATCGTGGGCGATCCCGCGGCCCCGGGCCTGTTCACCGGCCTGACGCCCGAGACCATGGACCAGGCCATCGGCCTGCGCCTGGCCGAGGTGGGCCGCCTGGGCGCCGACGCCCGGCTGGTCTACCGGCCCCTGGACCCGGAAACCGGCCAGGGCCGGGAGGCCTGACCGTGTCCGCAGGGTGCGGCCCAATGCGCGGCCTTCCTTCCGGAACGCCGCACGGCTGTTGCGAGGTGGCCTAGATGTTCACCGGACTGGTGCAGGGGACCGGCGCGTTGCGCGCGGTCCAGGCAAGGGCCGGGCAGTCGCGGCTGACCCTGGCCCCGGACTTCCCCGTGGCGGACTGCCGCCGGGGCGAGAGCATCGCGGTGAACGGGGCCTGCCTGTCCGTGGAGGAGTTCGGCGCGGACTGGTTCTCGGTCTACGCCTCGGCCGAGACCCTGGCCCACACCACCCTGGGGTCCCTGCGCCCCGGGGCCAGGGTGAACCTGGAGCGGGCCCTGGCCCTGGGCGACCGGCTGGGCGGGCACCTGGTGTCCGGCCACGTGGACTGCGTGGCCCGGGTGGAGTCCGTGGCCCCGGCCGGGGAGTCCAAGATTTTCCGGCTCTCCTTCCCGGCCGGGCTCGGCGAGCTGGTGGTTCCCAAGGGCTCGGTGTGCCTGGACGGGGTGAGCCTCACCGTGAACGAGTGCGGCCCGGACTGGCTGACCGTGAACATCATCCCGGAGACCCAGGCGGCGACGACCATCTCCTCCTGGAAATCCGGCGCGTTGGTCAACATGGAAACGGACTTGCTCGGCAAGTACGTCCAGCGTATGTTGGCCGCCTGGCGCAACGCCGGCGGCGGCCGGGAAGCCAAGCCTTCCGGCCTTTCCGAAGACTTCCTGCGCCGGCACGGGTTCTGACCCGCGGCCCGGCGCCCACCCCGAGGTATACCCGAGTGACCCACATCTGCAGCATCGAAGAAGCCATCGAAGACATCCGCAAAGGGCGGATCATCATCCTGGTGGACGACGAGGACCGCGAGAACGAGGGCGACCTGACCGTGGCCGCCGAGTTCGCCACCCCCGAGGCCATCAACTTCATGGCCACCCACGGCCGCGGGCTCATCTGCCTGGCCATGGCCCCCGGCCTGGTGGAGCGCCTGGCCCTGCCCATGATGGCCCAGAAGAACGAGTCGCCCTACGGCACCGCCTTCACCGTGTCCATCGAGGCGCGCCAGGGCGTGACCACCGGCATCTCGGCCTACGACCGCTCCACCACCATCCTCACCGCCATCGCCGACGACGTGCGGCCCGAGGACATCGTGACCCCCGGCCACGTGTTCCCCCTGCGCGCCCGCCAGGGCGGGGTGCTGGTGCGCGCCGGCCAGACCGAGGGCAGCGTGGACCTCTCCCGCCTGGCCGGGCTCAAGTCCGCCGCGGTGATCTGCGAGATCATGCGCGACGACGGGAACATGGCCCGCATGCCCGACCTGGTGGAGTTCGCCAAGAAGCACGGCCTGAAGATCGCCACCATCCGCGACCTCATCCAGTACCGGATGAAGTTCGGCCAGATGGGCGTGGAGCGGGCGGCCGAGGCCGAGCTGCCCTCCTGCCACGGCGGCACCTTCAAGATCAACGCGTTCCGCTCCGAGGCCGACGGCCGCGAGCACGTGGCCCTGACCATGGGCTCCTGGGAGCCGGACGAGCCGGTGCTGGTGCGGGTCCACTCCGAGTGCCTCACCGGCGACGTGCTGGGCTCCCTGCGCTGCGACTGCGGCGGCCAGCTCCAGGCCGCCATGCGCATGATCGCGGCCGAGGGCAAGGGGGTCATCCTCTACATGCGCCAGGAGGGCCGGGGCATCGGCCTGTGCAACAAGATCCGGGCCTACGCCCTGCAGGACAAGGGCTACGACACGGTGGAGGCCAACCAGCGCCTGGGCTTCAAGGCCGACCTGCGCGACTACGGGGTCGGGGCCCAGATCCTGGTGGCCCTGGGCGTGTCCAAGATGCGGATCATGACCAACAATCCCAAGAAGATCGTGGGCCTCTCCGGCTACGGCCTGGAGATCGTGGAGCGGGTTCCCATCGAGGTGGACTCCTGCGAGTGGAACATCCACTACCTGGAGACCAAGAAGTCCAAGATGGGCCATCTGCTCGAACTCAAGAAATAAGGACGCCGCGCCATGCAGCACGTGAAGACCATCGAGGGACAACTCGACGCCAAGGGGCTCAAGTTCGCCATCGTGGCCAGCCGCTTCAACGATTTCATCGTGGACCGCCTGGTGGGCGGGGCCGTGGACTACCTCGTCCGGCACGGGGCCGAGCGCGAGGACCTGTCCATCGTGCGGGTGCCCGGGGCCTTCGAGCTGCCCCTGGCCGCCAAGAAGCTGGCCGCCTCGGGCAAGTACGCCGGGGTGCTCTGCCTGGGCGCGGTGATCCGCGGAGCCACCCCCCACTTCGACTTCGTGGCCGCCGAGGCCACCAAGGGCATCGCCCAGGCCATGCTGGACAGCGGCCTGCCCGTGGGCTTCGGCCTGCTGACCACCGACACCCTGGAGCAGGCGGTGGAGCGGGCCGGGTCCAAGGCCGGGAACAAGGGCGTGGAGGCGGCCGCGGCCATGCTGGAGATGGTCCGGGTCATGGAGCAGCTCTAGGTTGCGCGCCAATTGTCAATCGCCATGTTCATTGAATCGAGGAGGAAGCGCGGTGGCTGCTGAGGCGACCGGCGCACGGACCGCGGCCCAGGGCAGGGGCACTCGCCGGGGAGGCCGCCGCCGGGCCTTCGAGGTGCTCTACGGCCTGACCTTCGTGCCGGCCGAGAGCACGCAGGCCCTGGAGTTCGCCTTTGCCGAGACCCCCCGCGCCGCGGACGGCGACGCCGGCGACCGCCAGGACTTCGCCTGGGAGCTGGTGCGCGGGGTCTGGGACCAGCGCGGCCGCCTGGACGAGATCATCGCCCGCTTCTCCCGCCACTGGAAGATCGCCCGCATCGCGCGCATCGAGCTCACCATCCTGCGCCTGGCGCTGTACGAGATCCTCCACCTGCCCGACGTGCCGCCCCGGGTGGCCATCAACGAGGCCGTGGAGTTGGCCAAGCGCTTCGGCGACGAGAACTCCAAGAACTTCGTCAACGGCATCCTGGACGCCGTGGCCCGGGCGGTGGACGATGGTACGCTTGGGGTTCGTTAGGGACATGGCCCAGGCCCCGGAAGGGGCTCCCCGGGTCTTCCTGGCCCCGGGCGCGAACCCCGCGCCCACCCTGCTGGCCGGCCACGCCCCCGGGCCCGGCCGCTTCGAGCTCATGTGGGAGGCCCCGACGGACCCGGACCTGCTCCCCCAGTGGGCGCCCCGGGTGGCCGCCTCCCTGGCCGACCTGGGCCTCACCGCCTTCTGCCTGGACCCGGCGTCCGTGTCCCGCACCCTGGGCCTGCCCGTGGAGCCCGCCCTGGTGCGCTTCGGCCAGGCCTTCTGGCCGGCCGTGGACCGCGACTGCCTGGCCTACCTCCTGGTGGGCGAGACCGGCCGCGAGGCGGTCTACCAGGCGGTCCGCGCCTGGGAGCGCTCCCTTCCCGACATCCGTTTCGACTCCTCCCTGGACCTGGACCTGCGGGAGCGCGAGATGCCCGTCGAGGCAGCCGCCGCGTCCCGCCGAGGCCTCAAGGGCCTCTTCCCCCGCCTCTTCAAATAGATCCCCAGAGGAAGCCGCCGCATGGAACCCTACGATCCGCAGCGCGTTGAGACCAAATGGCAGGAGATCTGGGCCGACTCCAAGGTCTTCAAGGTCGCGCCCGACCAGGACCGGCCCAAGTACTACGTGCTGGAGATGTTCCCCTACCCCTCGGGCCGCATCCACATGGGCCACGTGCGCAACTACTCCATCGGCGACGTGGTGGCCCGGTTCAAGCGCATGCAGGGCATGAACGTGCTGCACCCCATGGGCTGGGACGCCTTCGGCCTGCCCGCGGAGAACGCGGCCATCAAGAACAACACCCACCCGGCCGCCTGGACCTACGAGAACATCGCCACCATGCGCACCCAGCTCAAGCGGCTGGGCTATTCCTACGACTGGGACCGGGAGCTGGCCACCTGCCACCCCGGCTACTACCGCTGGGAGCAGCGCTTCTTCCTCAAGTTCCTGGAGGCCGGCCTGGCCTACCGCAAGAACGCGCCGGTGAACTGGTGCCCCTCCTGCCACACGGTGCTGGCCAACGAGCAGGTGGAGGAGGGCCTGTGCTGGCGCTGCGACTCGGTGGTGGAGCAGCGCGAGCTGACCCAGTGGTTCCTGCGCATCACCGACTACGCCCAGGAGCTCCTGGACTGGCTGGACAAGCTGCCGGGCTGGCCCGAGCGCGTGCTCGCCATGCAGCGCAACTGGATCGGCAAGAGCGTGGGCTGCGAGATCGATTTCGCCCTGGAGGAGAAGGCCGCCGGCGGCGACGCGGTGCGGGTCTTCACCACCCGGCCGGACACCCTGTACGGCGCCGCCTTCATGAGCCTGGCCGCGGAGCACCCCCTGGTGGAGGAGCTCATCGCGGGCAAGCCCCAGGCGGACGCGGTGCGCGAGTTCTGCGCCAAGGTGCGCAACATGGACCGCATCGTGCGCGGGGCCGAGGACCTGGAGAAGGAGGGCGTGTTCACCGGGGCCTGGTGCCTGAACCCCGTGACCGGGGCGCGGATGCCCATCTGGGTGGCCAACTTCGTGCTCATGACCTACGGCACCGGCGCGGTCATGGCCGTGCCCGCCCACGACCAGCGCGACTTCGAGTTCGCCCGCAAGTACGACCTGCCGGTCAGGGTGGTCATCAACCCGCCCGACGCCGCCCTGGACCCGGCGACCATGGCCGCGGCCTATGTGGACCCCGGGACCATGGTGAATTCCGGGGAGTTCACCGGGACCCCCAACGAGGAGGGCAAGACCAAGGTCGCCGAGCACCTGGAGGCCCGCGGCCTGGGCAAGCGCACCGTGAACTGGCGGCTGCGCGACTGGAACATCTCCCGGCAGCGCTACTGGGGCGCGCCCATCCCGGTGGTCCACTGCGAGAAGTGCGGGGTGGTCCCGACGCCCGAGGCCGAGCTGCCCGTGGTCCTGCCCCTGGACGCCAAGGTCCGGCCCGACGGCAAGAGCCCCCTGCCCGAGACCGAGAGCTTCCTCAAGACGACCTGCCCCGCGTGCGGCGGAGAGGCCCGGCGCGAGACCGACACCATGGACACCTTCATGGAGTCCTCCTGGTACTTCCTCCGCTTCTGCTGCGCCCGCGAGGAGGGCGCGGCCTTCTCGGAGGAGGCCAGGTACTGGATGAACGTGGACCAGTACATCGGGGGCATCGAGCACGCCATCCTGCACCTCATGTACTCCCGCTTCTTCGTCAAGGCGCTGCGCGACTTCGGCTACGTGGACAAGGAGCTGCACGAGCCCTTCAAGAACCTGCTCACCCAGGGCATGGTGCTCAAGGACGGGGCCAAGATGTCCAAGTCCAAGGGCAACGTGGTGGACCCCGACCTCATGATCGGCAGGTACGGGGCGGACACGGTGCGCCTGTTCTGCCTGTTCGCCGCGCCGCCGGAAAAGGACATGGAGTGGACCGACCAGGGCATCGAGGGCGCGGCCCGCTTCCTGAACCGCCTGTGGCGGCTGGCGGACGAGCTGCTGCCCGCCCTGTCCGCGACCGGCCCCTGCGCGAGCTTCGCGCCCGAGGGGGCCGCGGCGCGGGATCTGCGGCGCAAGGAGCACGAGACCGCGGACAAGATGGCCCGGGACCTCACCGACAAGTTCCAGTTCAACACCGCCATCGCCGCGGCCATGGAGCTGGTCAACGCCCTGTACCTGGCCAAGGACGAGCTGGCCGGGAGCGGGGAGGGCCGCCTGGCCCTGTCCTCGGCGGTGAGCACCGTGCTGGTCTGCCTCTCGCCCGTGTGCCCGCACATCTGCGAGGAGCTGTGGTCGCGCCTGGGCTACGACCGGCCCCTGGCCGCCGAGCCCTGGCCCGCGGTTTCGGCCGAGGCCATGGCCCGAGAGGTGCTGACCATCGTGGTCCAGGTCTGCGGCAAGATGCGCGGCAAGGTGGAGGTGCCCGCCGACGCCGGCGAGGAGGACATCAAGGCCGCGGCCCTGGCCGAGCCCAACGTGGCCCGGCACCTGGAGGGCAAGACCCTGCGCAAGGTGGTGGTGGTGCCCGGCAAGCTGGTCAACGTGGTGGCCGGCTAGCGCCATGGGCAACGAGGCGTCCCTCCTCCGCAGCAGGCCGGAAGCCGCCGGGGCGGTCCGGCCTTCGGCCCGGGTCCGGATCCTCGGGGCGCTCCTGGCCCTGGCCTGCCTCGCCCTGGCCGCCTGCGCGGGATACTCCCCGCAGGGCCGGGGCGGGCTGGTCCTGCCCGAGGGCCGGCGCGACCTGTGCATCGTGGAGGTGGAGAACCCCACCCTGCGGCCGGACCTCTCGGCCCTCCTGCGCAACCTGCTGCGCGACGAACTGGCCAGGCGCGGCCAGGTCCGCTGGACCGACCGCGAGCACGCCACGGCCCTGGTCCACCTGGCCGTGGAGGACTTCACCTCCCAGACCCTGCTCACCGGCTCCCACGAGCAGACCCTCAAGTCCTCGGCCTCCATCACGGTGGAGGCCTGGATCGAGCGCCGGCCCGAGGGCGACCAGATCTGGCGCTCGGGCCGGGTGGGCGTGTCCCGCTCCTTCACCGGCAACGACCGGGCCGACGCCGAGGCCCGGGTGCTGGAGCAGGCCGCGCAGCGCCTGGCCGACCTCCTGGCCCAGTCCTACTGATCCCGCCGGCCCCGCGGCGCCGCGCCATCTTGCGCCGGGCCGGCCGAGCACGTATGGACAGGTCTGCGGCCCCGGCGCGCCCGCGCCGGGGAAGGAGGCCCCCGACCATGGACCGCCCCGGATTCACCTTTCTCGTCTGCCCGGACCCGGAACTGGTGCGCCAGCGCATCCGCGCCCTGCTCGCCGGCCAGGGCCGGGAATTCGCCCTGCGCACCTACTGGGGCGACGACGAGCCCCTGCCGCCGGCCTTCTGGCAGGACCTGGCCGTGGCCAGCCTGTTCGCCACGCCCAAGGCGGTGGTCCTGCGGCGCGCCGACGCCCTTCCCGAGGCCTTCTGGGGCCAGCTCGCCCCGCACCTGGCCGGGTTCAACGCCATGGTCTGGCCCGTGTTCTGCCTGGAGGGCGACTGGGACAAGGGCAAGCCCCGCCGCCCCAAGGCCGTGACCAAGCAGAAGTTCTGGGCCGTGGCCGACAAGCGCGGCTGGGTGGCGGACGTCCCCGGCCTGACCCCCAGGACCCTGCCCGACCACCTGCGCCGGGAGCTGGCGGAGCGCGGTCTCGCCGCCCCGGCCCCGGTGTTCAAGCGTCTGGCCGAGCTCCTGCCCCCGGACGCGGCCGCGGCCGCCGCGGAGCTGGACAAGCTGGCCCTGGCCGCCGGGGACCGCCGGCAACTCGCCGCCGCGGACCTGGCCGTGGTGGCGGCCGAGCCCCAGCTGGGCATCTTCGACTTCCTGCGCGCCTCCCTGGAGGGAACCGCGCCGGTCAAGGTCTGGGGCCGGGTGCTGGCCGACCACCAGGCGGCCAGCAACGACAAGATGCTCTTCGCCTTCCTGGGCCTGCTGGCGCGCGAGGCCAGGCTGCTCTGGGAGCTGGCCCACGGCGACAAGCCCTCGGTCTGGCTCTCGGACTACGCCCGGGACCAGAAGCTGAGCCTGGTCAAGCGGCTGGGGCCGTCCCGGGTGGCGGGACTCTTCGACCTGGCCCTGCAGGCCGAGATGGGCGTCAAGAGCGGGACCCGGGACCCGGAGCAGGCCTTCGAGGCCCTGGCCGCGGGACTGCACGCCCTGTGCGCCGGCGCCTCCCGGCCCGGCCGGCCGCCGCACTTGCAGCGCCCCTGATTCATGCCTATTATGACTACAGCGCCACACTACCACGGACACCGCAAGCGCCTGCGGGAGCGCCTCGCCCGGAATCCCCGCGACCTGTCCGACTACGAGGTGCTGGAGCTGCTGCTGGGGTACGTGCTGGCGCGCCAGGACACCAAGCCCCTGGCCAAGGACCTGCTCAAGCGGTGCGGCACGCTGCGCGGGGTGTTCACGGCCAGGAGCGAGGAGTTGCGCCAGGCGTCCGGATTCGGGCCCGCCCTGGAGACCTTCTGGGCCGTGTGGCGGGAGTGCCAGGCCCGGATGAAGGAGGCCCCGGTGCAGGAGCGGGCGGTGCTCTCCCGGCCCGAGGCCGTGGCCGAACTGGCCATGGCGCGGCTGGGGGCCGCCAGCACCGAGGAGTTCTGGGTGGCCCTGGTTGACAACAAGAACCGGCTCATGGCCTGGGAGCAGGTGAGCCGGGGCACCGTGGACCGGACCACGGTGTACTCCCGGGAGGTCCTGGCCCTGGCCCTGGGCTGGAGCGCCAGCGGACTCATCCTGGTGCACAACCATCCGGGAGGCGACCCCCGGCCCTCGGCCTCGGACCGCGAGCTGACCCGGCTCCTGGTCCGGTCGGCCGCCGACCTGGGGCTCCGCATCCTGGATCATGTGATCGTGGCCGAAGAGAGGTATTTCAGTTTCCAGGCCCAAGGCCTGCTCCAGTCCTAACCCGAAGGAGGAGAACCATGATCCGCAGCCTGCACTGCCTCATCACCGGCAAGGTCCAGGGCGTCATGTTCCGGTCGTGGGCGCACGGCCAGGCCGAGAGCCTGCACCTCCGCGGCTGGGTGCGCAACCTGGACGACGGCAAGGTCGAGATCCTGGCCCAGGGCGACGAGGCCAACCTCAAGGAGTTCCAGACCCGTCTGCTCGCCGGCTCGCCCCTGGCCCGGGTGGACGGCCTGGAATGCAAGTGGATCGACTACGACAAGGAACACACCGAATTCCAGATCCGCGGCTGACGCCGCCCCCGTTCCGCTGGCCGCGCCGCGCCCCTCCCGGGCGCGGCGCCCGATCCTTTCCTCCCAACCCGAGAGTGCTTCCACGCATGCCTGAAGATTCCCCGGACACCCTTTTCGTCATCGGCGGCCCCGAGGCCGCCGACTCCCTGAATCCCGAGGAGGGTGATCAGGACTCCGCCCATCCCGAGATCCCCGAGGTGCTGCCGCTGCTGCCGGTGCGCGACATCGTGGTGTTTCCCTACATGATCCTGCCCCTGTTCGTGGGCCGGGAGAAGTCCGTGGCCGCGGCGGACGCCGCCCTGGCCGGCGACCGCCACCTGCTCGTCCTGGCCCAGAAGGACGAGAAGACCGAGGACCCCGGGCCGGACGAGCTCCACCAGACCGGCACCGTGGCCCTCATCATGCGGATGCTCAAGATGCCCGACGGCCGGCTCAAGGTCCTGGTGCAGGGCGTGGCCCGGGCCCGGGTCACGGGCTTCGTGCAGGAAGAGACCCACCAGGCCGCCCGCATCGAGCTCCTGCCCGAGCGCGAGGCCGCGGAGCCCGCCCCCCCCGGTCCCGAGAACGAGGCCCTCATCCGCAACGCCCGGGAGCAGAGCGAGCGCATCCTGGCCCTGCGCGGGGCGGCCTCGCCCGAGATCCTCTCGGTGCTCTCCGGGCTGTCCGAGCCCGGCCGCCTGGCCGACCTCATCGCCTCCAACCTGCGCATGAAGGTGGCCGACGCCCAGCGCATCCTGGAGACCGGCGACCCCGTCGAGCGGCTGCGCCTGATCAACGACCAGCTGGCCAAGGAGGTCGAGGTCGCGACCATGCAGGCCAAGATCCAGTCCATGGCCAAGGAGGGCATGGACAAGGCCCAGAAGGACTTCTTCCTGCGCGAGCAGATGAAGGCCATCCGCCGCGAGCTGGGCGAGGACGAGGAGGCCGCCGACGAACTGGAGGAGATCCGCGCCGCCCTGGACAAGGCCGCGCCGCCCCCGGAGGTGCGCAAGGAGGCGGACAAGCAGCTGCGGCGCCTGTCCTCCATGCACCCCGACTCCTCCGAGGCCACGGTGATCCGCACCTACCTGGACTGGATCGTGGAGCTGCCCTGGCGGAAGGCCTCCCGCGACCGCCTGGACATCGCCAAGGCCCAGGCCATCCTGGACGAGGACCACTACGACCTGGCCAAGGTCAAGGAGCGCATCCTGGAATACCTCTCGGTGCGCAAGCTGAACCCGGCCATGAAGGGGCCCATCCTCTGCTTCGTGGGTCCTCCCGGGGTGGGCAAGACCTCGCTGGGCCGCTCCATCGCCCGGGCCCTGGGCCGCAAGTTCGTGCGGGTCTCCCTGGGCGGCATGCGCGACGAGGCCGAGATCCGCGGCCACCGCCGCACCTACATCGGGGCCATGCCCGGCCGCATCGTCCAGGGCATCAAGACCGCGGGCGCCCGCAACCCGGTGTTCGTGCTCGACGAGGTGGACAAGCTGGGAGCCGACTTCCGCGGCGACCCGTCCTCGGCGCTCCTGGAGGTCCTGGACCCGGAGCAGAACCACGCCTTTTCCGACCACTACCTGAACGTGCCCTTCGACCTGTCCAAGGCCATGTTCCTGTGCACGGCCAACTCCCTGGACACCATCCCCGACGCCCTGCTCGACCGCATGGAGACCATCCGCATCCCGGGCTACACCGAGCAGGAGAAGATCGCCATCGCCCGCGCCTACCTGCTCCCCCGGCAGGCCAAGGCCAACGGGCTCAAGCCCCGGGACCTGGCGTTCTCGGACGAGGCCCTGTCCCGGACCATCCGCGAGTACACGCGGGAGGCCGGGCTGCGCAACCTGGAGCGGGAGATCGGCGCGGTGTGCCGCAAGCTGGCCCGGCGCAAGGCCGAGGGCCAGAAGGGCCCCTTCCGGGTCACGGCCCGCACCCTGGACTCCTTCCTGGGCGCCCCCCGCTTCAAGGACGACGAGATGGAGAAGGTCCTCACCCCGGGGGTGGCCCTGGGCCTGGCCTGGACCCCCTACGGCGGCGAGATCCTGCACATCGAGGCCAGCACCATGCCGGGCAAGGGCAAGCTCACCCTCACCGGCAAGCTGGGCGAGGTCATGAAGGAGTCGGCCCAGGCCGCCCTGTCCTTCGCCCGCTCCCGGGCGGACCGCTTCGGCATCGACCCGGACTTCCTGGACAAGACCGACATCCACATCCACGTGCCCGCCGGGGCCACGCCCAAGGACGGCCCCTCGGCCGGCGTGACCCTGGTCACGGCGCTCATCTCGGCGCTCACCAACACCTCGGTGTGCGCGGACATCTGCATGACCGGCGAGGTCACGCTGCGCGGCCGGGTGCTGCCGGTGGGCGGCGTCAAGGAGAAGATCCTGGCCGCCCTGGCCCACGGCATGGCCCGGGTGGTCATGCCGGTGCAGAACCGGCGCGACCTGGAGGACATCCCGGCCGAGCTGCGCAAGAAGCTCGACGTGCGCTTCGTGGAGCACGTGGACGAGATCTGGCCCCTGGCCGCCATCACCACCGGCACGGTCCGGCCGGACCACGCCCCGGAGAAGCAGCCCAAGGCCAAGCCCGCGCCCAGGAAGGCCGCGCCCCCGGCGACGCCGGCCGCC
>JBFMHA010000030.1:0-36988 GCA_040753075.1 Thermodesulfobacteriota bacterium | reverse complement strand
GCAGGCCGTTCAAAAACCGCGAGGGCAAGGCGCGAGAAAACGTCAAGGCCGAAGCGTATTCGACATACGTGAGGGTTTGGCTTTTTCGCAGCAACGCAGCCATCGCGGGATTTTCAACGGCCTGCTAAAGTTCCCCGCCCTTCTCGCCGATACGATCTGCACGGCGGGCCTCGCGCCCGGAGACACCCCATGCAGATCACCCCATTCGCCAACACCCCCTACGCCAGCCTCTCCGCCTGGGGCGGCGCGGACCTGACCCGGGGCGCCCGACAGGTCGCCGCGGCCCAACCCGCGGGCGGCGCGGACCGCGGACGCCTGGTGGACGCCTCCTTTGCCCAGAACATGCTGCGCCGGCTCTCGGAGCAGGCCCAGGCGGGCGGGGACGGCCAGGCCGAGGACGCCGCGGGCCTGGTGGCCGCGCTCCAGGACTCCATGGACTACCTGCGGGAGAACTTCGGGGACGCCACCGCCACCGCGGCCATCGGCCTGGTGTACCAGCGGGTGGGCGACGGCCCGGTCACCGAGGAGAACCTGGGCCAGGGCCTGGTGGCCGCGATCCGGTTCGTGGACCGCAACTTCGGGACCGCGGCCGGCGACCGGGTGCTGTCCAGATTCAACGGCGATCTCAACGACCAGCTCAACTCCTATTTCGACAACGGCCTGGACGAGAAGTTCCTGGCCCTGGACGCCGGCATGTCCGGAACCCTCAAGCAGGTCCAGGGCGTCCTCGCCGACCTGGGGGACCAGCTCGGCGAGGGCGTGGCCGACGCCCTGCGCCAGATTCTCGCGGACAGCCTGGGCGAGAAGGTGGACGCCGCCTCCCTGCGCGGGGCCGCGGCGGACATGCGCGGCTGGCTGGAGCGGCAGTACGGCCCCGGGGCCGCGGCCCGCGCCGACGCCCTCCTCGGCTCGGCCCTGGGCGGCCAGGTCCCGGCGGGAAAGGGCCTGCTCCTGGACCTGGCGGCCTGACCCTCCGCATCCCCTCGTTATTCCCCCTTTTCCAAGCCCAAGACTTGCCCTGCGCCGCCGCGGCGTATATCGTGGTCATGGCCCCCCCAGGGCCGGAGACGCCCATGCCGCGCACGCCGAGCACCCTCATTTCCGATCCCCTCTGGTTCAAGGACGCCCTCGTCTACGAGGTCCACGTCCGGGCCTTCTGCGATTCCGACGGCGACGGCATAGGCGACTTCCCGGGCCTCACCTCCAAGCTGGACTACCTCAAGGACCTGGGCGTCACCGCGCTGTGGCTCCTGCCCTTCTTCCCCTCGCCCCTGCGCGACGACGGCTACGACACCGCGGACTACCTGGGCGTGCACCCGGCCTACGGCGCCCTGGCCGACTTCAGGAAGTTCCTGCGCGCGGCCCACGCCCGGGGCATCCGGGTCATCACCGAGCTGGTGCTCAACCACACCTCCGACGCCCACCACTGGTTCCAGCGCGCCCGCCGCGCCAAGCCGGGCAGCGTCCACCGCGACTTCTACGTGTGGAGCGACACCCCGGACCGCTACGCCGAGGCCCGCATCATCTTCAAGGACTTCGAATCCTCCAACTGGGCCTGGGACCCGGTGGCCCAGGCCTACTACTGGCACCGCTTCTACTCCCACCAGCCGGACCTGAACTACGAGAACCCCCGGGTCCGGGAGGCCATGTTCAAGGTCCTGGACTACTGGTTCGAGATGGGCGTGGACGGCATGCGCCTGGACGCGGTGCCCTACCTGTTCGAGGAGGAGGGCACCAACTGCGAGAACCTGCCCCAGACCCTGGACTTCCTGCGCGAACTGCGCGCCCATATCGAGGCCCGGCACGCGGACAAGATGCTCCTGGCCGAGGCCAACCAGTGGCCCGAGGACACCGCGGCCTATTTCGGCGCGGGCGACATGTGCCACATGGCCTTCCACTTCCCCACCATGCCCCGGCTGTTCATGTCCCTGCGCATGGAGGACCGCTTCCCCCTGGTGGACATCCTGGAGCAGACCCCGGCCATCCCCGAAACCTGCCAGTGGGCGCAGTTCCTGCGCAACCACGATGAGCTCACCCTGGAGATGGTCACCGACGAGGAGCGGGTCTTCATGTACCGGGAGTACGCCCACGATCCCAAGATGCGCATCAACCTGGGCATCCGCCGCCGCTTCGCGCCGCTCATGGGCAACAACCGCCGGACCATGGAGCTCCTGAACGCCCTGCTCTTCTCCCTGCCCGGAACCCCGGTGCTCTACTACGGAGACGAGATCGGCATGGGCGACAACATCTACCTGGGCGACCGCAACGGGGTGCGCACCCCCATGCAGTGGTCCGGGGACAAGAACGCCGGATTCTCCGACGCCAACCCCCAGAGCCTGTTCCTGCCGGTCATCATCGACCCCGAGTACCACTACCAGTCGGTGAACGTGGAGGCCCAGACGGGCAACCCCCACTCGCTCCTGTGGTGGATGAAGCGGCTCATCGCCCTGCGCAAGCGGCACGCCGCCTTCAGCCGCGGCGAGATCCGTTTCCTGGACCCGGACAACCGACGCATCCTGGCCTTTGTCCGCAGGCGCGGCGACGAGCACATCCTGGTGGTGGCCAACCTCTCCCGCTTCTCCCAGCCCGTGGAGCTGGACCTGGCCGAGCACGCCGGGGCGTCGCCCGTGGAGCTCTTCGGCAAGACCGAGTTCCCGGCCGTCGGGGCCTCCCCCTACAGCCTGACCATGGGGCCCCACACCTTCTTCTGGTTCATCCTCAAGCGGCCCGAGACCGCGGGAGACAGGGACGAGCGCGAACTGCCCCTGGTCACGACGCCCGGCGCCTGGGAGGACATCCTGGGCGAGACCATGCGGCCGAACCTGGAGGCCACCCTGCAGGCCTGGCTGACGGGTCGCCCCTGGTTCAACCCCGGGGGACACGCCTTCAAGTCGGTCACGGTGCGCGAGGTGCTGCGGCTCTCGGACAACGGCCTCGCCGCCCACGTGGTCCTGGCCGACGCCTTCTTCGCCGACGCCGAGGCCGAAACCTACGCCCTGCCCCTGGCCTACGCGGGCAAGGACGACTACGACGCCATCCTGCGCAACGCCCCCCAGGCCGGGGTGGCCCGGATGCGGGTCACCGAGCCGAGGGAGATCGGCCTGCTCTACGACGCCATGTTCTCGGAGCGGTTCTGCCGGGCGCTCCTGGCCGCGGTTCCCCGGCAGGGACCGGCCAGCGGCGCGGCCGGGGACCTCACCGGGCTGCGCACCACCCTGTTCCGCACCCAGGTCCAGGCCGCGGGGTCGGGGGTGCTCTCGCCTTCGGCCCGGAGCGACCAGAGCAACTCCATGGTGACGTTCGGCGAGAGCCTGGCGCTCAAGTTCTTCCGCCGCCTGGAGCCCGAGACCAACCCCGAACTGGAGCTGGGCCGCCACCTGGCCGGACGCGGAGCCGGCTTCACCCCCCGCATCCTGGGGGCCATCGAGTACCGCCGCGGCCGCAGCACGCCCATGACCCTGGCCGTGCTCCAGGAGCGCATCAAGCACCACGGCAGCGCCTGGGAGCTGGCCCTGGACGCCGTGCAGGCCCTGGGCGAGGAGATCATGGCCGAACGCATCCCGCCGCCGCCCCTGGCCGGCCACCTCCTGGACCTGGAGGAGGCGCTGCCGGCCGTCCTGGCCAAGAGCACGGGAGGGTTCATCTCGGCCATGCGGCGACTGGGCCGACGCCTGGCCGAACTGCACGCCGCCCTGGCCGACTCCACGGACCCGGCCTTTGCGCCCGAGCCCTTCTCCCGGCTCTACCGCCGCTCCATGGCCCAGGCCTTCCGCTCCCAGGCGGGCATGGCCCTGCGCCTGCTCAAGGCCCGGCTGCCCGACCTGGACCCGGCCCTGCGCGGCCAGGCCCTGTTCGCCCTGGACCACGCCGCGGCCATCAAGGATTATTCCCGGTCCCTGGTGGACCGCGAACTGACCGGCTGGCGCATCCGCTGCCACGGCCATTTCCACCTGGGCCACGCCCTGCTCCTGCCGGACCAGGAGTTCGCGCTCATCGACTTCGAGGGCGACCCGACCCGGCCCCTGGCCGAGCGTCGCATCAAGCGCTCGCCCCTGCGCGACGCGGCCAGCCTGGTCCGCTCCCTGCACCACGCCGCCCAGGCGGCCCTGGACAACCTCACCGAACGCGGCATCTGCCGGCCCGAGGACCTCGCCCTGGCCAGGCTCTGGACCCGCTCCTGGCGGACCCACGCGGCCCGGGCCTTCCTGCGCGCGCACCTGGAGAACCTTCCCCCGGGCCTGCTCCCGGAAGACCCGGGCGACGTGCGCCTGCTCCTGGACGCCTTCCTCCTGGACCGGGCCGTGGTCGAACTGGGCCAGGTCCTGGCCCGCCGGCCCGAATCCCTGCTGGCGCCCCTGTCCGGCATCCGGGAGATCGTGGAGGAGGGGAAGGACTGACCGCAAGCGGGGCGCGGGGCCGGACCGCAGGAACCCCCGGACGACTCTCCAGCCGCGACAAGGAGATCTCATGCACCGACGCTGCAGTGGCCTGCTCCTGCACCTGACCAGCCTCCCCTCCCCCCACGGCGTCGGCGACCTGGGCCGACCGGCCCGGGACTTCGCCGACCGCCTGGCCGGGGCCGGCCAGGCGGCATGGCAGATCCTGCCCCTCACCCCGACGGCCCTGTCCACCCACAACGACCCGTACCACAGCCTGTCGGCCTTTGCCGGCAACCCCCTGCTCCTCTCGCCCGAGGACCTGGCCGAGGATGGGCTGCTGCGGCCCGGGGAGATATCCTCCCCCCCGGCCTTTCCCGAGCACTGCACGGACTTCGCCCGGGTCACGGCCCACAAGTCGGGCCTGCTGGACCTGGCCGCCTCCCGCCTGGACCCGGACGATCTGGACTTCCTCCGGTTCTGCGGCCGCGAGGCGTCCTGGCTGGACGACTACGCCCTGTACGCGGCCCTGCGCGCCGAAGCCGGAGACACCCCCTGGGCGCACTGGCCGGAGGAGCTGCGCGAGCGCGACCCCGCGGCCCTGGACGCGGCCCGCGACCGCCTGGCCGGCCCGGTGGCCCGGACCCGCGCGCTCCAGTACCTCTTCTCCCGGCAGTGGGAGGCCCTGCGCGCCCGGTGCCGGGACCTGGGGCTGCTCCTGTTCGGGGACATGCCCATCTACGTGGACCACGACTCGGCGGACCTGTGGACCCGGCCGGAACTCTGGAAACTCGGCCCGGACCGCAAGCCCGCGGCAGTGGCCGGAGTGCCGCCGGACTATTTCAGCGCCACGGGCCAGCTCTGGGGCAGCCCGGTCTACGACTGGCCGGCCCACGCCGAAGCCGGCTTCGACTGGTGGCTGGCCCGCATGGAGCGCAACCTCGCCCTGTTCGACCTGTTGCGCATCGACCATTTCCGCGGCCTGGCCGCCTACTGGGAGGTGCCCGCGGGCGAGCAGACCGCCATGAACGGGGAGTGGGTGGACGCCCCGGGCGGGGCGCTGCTGACCGCGCTCACCCGCCGCCGCGCCTGCCTGCCCCTGGTGGCCGAGGACCTGGGGGTCATCACCCCGGACGTGCGCGAACTCATGGCCCGCTTCGGCCTGCCCGGCATGAAGATACTGCTCTTCGCCTTCGGCGCGGACATGCCCGCCAACCCCTACGCCCCGCACAACATGGAGCGCCACGCCGTGGCCTACACCGGCACCCACGACAACCTGCCCGCGGCCGGCTGGTGGCGGGAGGAGGCGACGGAGGAGGACCGGGCGCGGCTGCAGGCGTATCTGGGCAAGAAGGTGGCGGACCATGAGGCGGCCCGGGAGCTGGTGCGGCTGGCCTGGGCCTCGCCCGCGGACCTGGCCGTGGCCCCGGTGCAGGACCTCCTGGGCCTGGGCGCCGAGGCGCGCATGAACCGGCCGGGGAACCTGAAAGGCAACTGGGGCTGGCGCCTGACCCCGGCCCAGCTCGCGGCCCTGGACTGGGACGGGCTGCGGGACATGACCCGGCTCTACGGGAGGGACTGACCGGACAAGCGCCCCCCGGCGTAGACGCAGGCTGCGCTTTGGGCTATGGGAACCCTAACCACCCCGAACCATGGAGAAGCGCCATGCCCATCCAGCGTCCCGAGCGGAAGTTCGCCAAGGTCATCATGGCCCTGAGCGACGGCACCATCGTCGAGGGCACGGTGCACCTCGGCATCGGCGAGTACAACACCCGGGTCTCCGACCTGCTCAAGGGCGAGGAGGACTTCCTCACCATCACCGACGTGACCTCCAACAGCCGCGACATCGACCGCCACGGGGACATCCTGTTCGTGAACAAGACCCAGGTGGTCTGGGTCATCCCGGAGGGAGACTGACCGGACCCGCCCGCCTCAGCGTCCCGGCCGCAGGCCGGGACGAGCCGCCAGGAGCACGGTGAGCCCGGCCATGGCCGCGGCCAGCACCGCGCCGGAGTAGAACACCCCGTCCATGCCCCAGGCCGCGTGGGCCGCGGCCCCCAGCACCGGCCCCAGGGTCTGGCTCAGGCGCAGCACCCAGCCGTTCAGGGCCATGAATGCCCCGCGGTGCTCCATGGGCGCGTGCTCGGCCAGGAGCGCCTGCACCCCGGGCACGATGAGCCCCATGCCCCCGCCGAAACACAGCACCGGCAGCACGGTCCAGGCCAGCCCCGGCATGAGCGGGGTCAGGGTCCCGAAGGCGCAGAACAGGCAGAACCCCGCGGCCAGGAGCACGGCCTGCGGGATGCGCGCGGCCAGCCGTCCCAGTTGCGAGGAGAACAGCCCGGTGCCCAGCGAGGCCGAGGCGATGACCGCGCCGATGGCCCAGGGCGGGGCCGCGAACGCGTGGGCCAGATGCAGGGGCAGGAAGGCGATGACCAGGCCGTAGAGCAGCACGAAGGTGGCCCCGGTCACCGCGAACAGTCCCGCCGCCCGGCCGGTGGCCGCCAGCCTGAGCGCCTCCCGCACATACTGGCCCAGGCCAGGCCGCTCGACCGGGGCCGGGCAGCGGAGCCACAGCCCCACGGCCAGGGCCAGGGGCAGGGCCAGGGCGGGCAGGAAGAAGGGCAGACTCCAGTGGACATGGGCCAGGAGGCCGCCCAGGGCCGGATAGACCGTGGTGCCCAGGGCCAGGACCCCGGCGTTGTAGCCCAGGGCGGTGATCCGCTCCCGGCCGTCGAACAGGTCGGAGATGACGGTCACGTTGAGCGCGCCCAGGGCCGCGGCCCCCACCCCCTGGAGCAGGCGCAGGGCCAGCAGGAGGTGGAAGTCCCGGGCCAGCCCGCACCCCGCCCCGAACAGGGCGAACACCAGGAGCGAGGGCACCAGCACCGCCTTGCGTCCGAAGCGGTCGGCCAGCACCCCCAGGAACGGGGTGAGGAACACCCCGGGCAGGGTGAAGGCCGTCACCACCAGGGCCGGTCCGGCCGGACCCAGGCCGAAGACCTTGAGCAGCTCGGGCAGGACCGGGGCCACGCTGGACACGCCCATGACCACCATGAGCGTGACCCCGAAGGCCAGCCAGAGATTGCGGTCCGCAAGCAGGGAGCGCCGGGGAGCATCCCCGCGCGGCGCGGTCAGGGTCATGGGGCTCGGGCTCCGGTCAGAGGGTCAGTTCCAGGGTGTCGCCCGCCCGGCGGTAGGCGAAGATGTCCACGCCCGGCGCCTGGCAGGAGGCCGCGAACTCGGCCACCCGGGCGACATCCCCGAAGGCGTGCATGGGCGCGAGAAGCCGGGGCCGCAGCGCCGCGGCCGCCCGGCAGGCCCCGCTCCAGGAGGCCAGCCGGGGATCGGCGTTCACCAGGGCCAGTTGCGGGCCGAAGGCCGCCACCCGGTCCAGGCTTCGTTCGAAAAACTCCTCGGTGAAGCGGCGGGCCGCGGCGTCCTGCCCCGGCCAGTCCCACAGGGCCAGGTCGCCGCTGAAGTACAGCCGCACGCCCTGGCTCTCGATGAGGAAGGCCACCCCGAGGTCGTTGGCCTCCAGGCAGGAGACCAGCACCCCGTCCGCGTCCAGGGGCTCGTCCGGTTCGGCGATGAACGCGCCCTCCAGGTCCAGGTCCGGGACCATGTCCGGCACGTCGTAGGACAGGACGTAGCGCGCCCGGCCCGCGGCCCGGACCAGGTCGAGCACGTCGGCCGAGCAGTGGTCCGGGTGGCTGTGCGAGAAGAAGACCCAGACGTCGGCCCCGGCCAGGGCGGCGCGCGCCGCGGCCTCGGCGGCCGGGGTGCGGTGCGCCGGGGACGGCCAGTCGAAGAGCAGGGTCCGCCCTCCCAGGCGCAGCACGAAGCAGTCGTGGTGGACATAGGTCACGTTCACGCGCATGGGGACCTCATAGACCGTTCCCCGCCATTGTACAATTCCGAACGCGGGTTGCCAGGAAAGCGGCCGGGGTGTACATGCTTGACTATCCGGCGTCGGCTCTCCTGCCCCAAACCCCTTGCAAAGGCGGGCAACCATGATCTCGCGCATGAACTTCGGCCTGTTCTGCGACGCCCCGATGGAGGCCAACGGCTACCGGGTGGCCATCGCCGGGGCCGGCCCAGCGGGCCTGGTCGCGGCGGGCAACCTGGCCTGCCGCGGCTACCACGTGGAGGTCTTCGACAAGATGCCCAGACCCGGGGGGCTCCTGCTCTTCGGCATCCCGGAGTACCGCATCCCCATCCCGCGCATCGAGGACGCGGTGGACCGCCTGGCCGAGGACTACGGGGTGGTCTTCCACCTGCGCACCAAGGTGGTGGGATCCCTGGACGACCCGGCCGGCCCCGCCCACGACGAGGGCGACGCGTTCGTCTCCGCCACCCGCTCCCTGGCCGACCTGCGCCGGGACTTCCACGCGGTGCTCCTGAGCACCGGCTCCTGGCGCTCCCGGCGCATGAACGTGCCCGGCGAGAACCTGCCCGGGGTCATGTCCGGCCTGGAATACCTCTTCCCCCTGCGCGCGGCCCACTGCCGGCCGGACGAGGTCTGCCCCCCCGACCTGGCCGGACGCAAGGTGGCGGTCATCGGCGCCGGCCTTTGCGCCGTGGACGCCGCCCAGACCGCCCTGCTCGCCGGGGCGGCCCAGGTCAGCCTGTTCTACCGCCGGACCATCGCCGAGGCCCCGGCCGGGGCGCACGAGATCAAGCACCTGACCGCCAAGGGCTGCGCCTGGAACGAACTGGCCATGCCCACCGCCGTCCTCGGCGCGGACAGGGCGGAGGGCGTGGAGTTCGTGCAGTGCTCCCTGGGCGAGCCCGACGAGAGCGGCCGGCGCTGCCCCGTTCCGGACAAGGACAACAAGCTGGCCGTGGAGGCGGACGTGGTCATCAGCGCGGTGGGCGAGATCCCCACCCTGCCCGACGCCGCGTCCCTGGACATGAAGAAGACCCGCAAGGGCGGCAGCCACTGGCCGCGCATGACCATGCTCGACGGCGTGTTCGCGGCCGGCGACTGCCTCACCGGGCCGAGCAAGATCGGCTGGGCCCTGACCGGCGGCCTGGAGGCGTCCAGGTCCATCCGCCGCTGGCTGCGCCATGTGGTCCGCCACCCCTAGCCGGGCAAGGAGCTGACATGTCCGACCAGTGCATGAAGACCAAGTGGGTGGACTATTCCAGGTGCATCGGCTGCGAGTCCTGCGAGGCCATCTGCAAGCACCTGTGGGGCACCTCCCGCATCCAGATGACCCAGACCGAGGACGGGCTCATGTTCCCCCTCTACTGCCACCACTGCGAGGCGCCCCAGTGCATCAAGGCGTGCCCGGCGGGCGCCATCGCCAAGGAGGAGATCGGGGCCGTGGTGCACGACCAGGAGGTCTGCCGCGGCTGCCGGGCCATGAAATGCATGGAGGCCTGCCCCTTCGGGGCCATCTACCACGCCGGCGGGGTGGTGCCCATCACCAAGTGCGACCTCTGCGCCGAGCGCCGCCAGGTGGGCCTGGGTCCGGCCTGCGTGGAGATATGCCCGGTGGAGGCCATCTACTGGGTGGACACCGCCGAACTGCCCAGCCTGCGCTCCAAGGAGGCCATGGCCCGGCAGAAGCTGGTCATGACCCACATCCAGGCCAAGCGGAAGAAGGCCAAGCCCGAAACCAAGCCCGAAACCAAGGCGGACACGAAATGAGCGTCATCGCCGAACTGTCCATCTTCCCCCTGGACAAGGGCGAGAGCGTCTCGCCCTACGTGGCCCGCGCCCTGGGCGTGATCCGGGACAGCGGCCTGCCCCACGCGCTTGGCCCCATGGGCACCTGCATCGAGGGCGACTACGACCCGGTCATGGCCGTGGTCCGCGGCTGCGTCGAGGCGCTCCGGCCCGACTGCCGCCGGATCATCGTCAACCTCAAGCTGGACATCCGCCAGGGCCGCGCTGGCGGCCTCGCGGCCAAGCCGGCCTCGGTCCTGGAGAAACTCGGCTAGCGCCCCGTCCACGCAATGCCTTCAGGCAGTTTGCGGGCGCAACGCTATCCCCCGGCCCGGGCCAGCCGCGCCTCCAGCGCCCTCGCCCCCAGCGAGGCGGAGAAGCACAGGCCGAAATACAGGGCCATGACCGTGATCCAGATCTCGAAGGTCAGGCCGGTGGAGGCCATGATCTGCAGGGCCTGAAAGGTCAGCTCCGGCACCGAGATCACGGCCACGATGGCCGAGTCCTTGACCGTGGAGATGACCTGCCCGGCCAGGGCGGGCAGGATGCGCCGCACCGCCTGGGGCAGGACCACGTGGCGCACGGCCTGCCAGCGGGTGAGCCCCAGGGCCATGGCCGCGTCGGTCTGGCCCCGATCCACGGACTGGATGCCCGCCCGCACCATCTCGGTGATGTAGGCCCCCTCGTACAGGGCCAGGGTGAGGAGCGCGGCCAGGAAACCGGACAGCCGGCCGGGCGGCGCCAGCAGCGCCCCGATGGCCGACTGCGCGGCCGGGGGCAGCCCCCGCACCCATTCCTCCACCCCCAGGGCGGCCAGCACCTGGTCGCTCAGGAAGAAGTACACCAGGAACACCAGCACCAGCGGCGGCAGGTTGCGCACGCTCTCCACGTAGGCCCCGGCCAGCAGGCGCGGCAGGAGCCTCCGCGCGGTGCGGGCCAGGCCCATGGCCGCGCCGGCCAGGGTGGCCAGCAGCGTGGTCCACAGGGCCAGGCGCACGGTGCTCGCCACCCCGGCCAGGAGCAGGTTGGGGGCCAGCGCGCCCGAGGCGTCCCGGCGCAGGAAATACTGGGGCAGGACCTCCCACCGCCAGCGGTAGTCCAGGCTGTCCGGGGCGGACAGGGCCAGGGCCGCCGCGCCGGCGGCCACCGCCGCCAGGACGGCGGCGTCCAGCAGGGAGAATCGGACGCGGGCGCGCAGCATGGGTGCAAGGGGTCGGCCGGACCGGGCCCGGCCGGGCGCGCGCCTACTTGAGGAGCTTCTCCCAGTCCTTGGTCTCGAACCAGTAGTGCTTGCGCTCGGCAAACCACCCCTCGGCCTCGACCACGGTGATCCAGGAGTTGAGCACGTTCAGGGTGTCCACGTCGCCCTTGCGCACGGCCATGGCGATGGGCTCCCGGGTGAACTCGCCCGGAAAGGGGAGGTAGAGCCTGTCCGGGCTGTCCACGGCCATCTGGGCGGGCAGGGGCGCGTTGGCCGCGAAGGCCGCGGCCCGGCCGGCCAGGAGCTCCTGGGTGCACAGGGCCTCGGAGTCGAAATGCTTGTGCTCCGCCCTGGGCAGGCGCCTGCGCGCCGCGGCCGCGGCAGTGGTGCCGGTGCGCGACACCACCACCATGCCCGGCCGGTCGAAGTCGTCCAGGGAGGTCTTGCCCGGGGCCACCTTGGCGCTGGCCACCAGGGCCGTTCCCGTGGTGTAGTACGGAAGGGTGAAGTTCACCTTCTGGCTGCGGTCGGGCCGGATGCTCATGCCGCCGACGAGGATGTCGAACTTGCCGGTGAGCAGGGCCGGGATGATGCCGGACCAGGCCGTGGGCACGAACTCCACCTTGACCTTCAGGTCGTCGGCCAGCCGCCGGGCCACCTCGATCTCGAACCCGGTCCACTCCCCGTTCTTGTCCGGCATGGCCCAGGGCACGAAGGTGTCCATGCCCACGCGCAGCACCCCGCGCCTGAGCACCTGGGCCATGGCCGAATCCTCCACCAACTCGGCCCGGACCTTGGAGCCCGCGGCCGCGGGCGCGGCCAGCCAGACCGAGGACAGGCACAGGCCGGCCAGGACGGTGAACAGCGTCTTCATCGCGCGTCTCCTTTTCGTGCGTCAGAGGATCTGGCTCAGGAACTGCCGGGTGCGCTCCTGCCGCGGCCGGAGGAAGAACTCGTCCACCGCGGCCTCCTCCACCACCCGGCCGCTCTCCATGAACAGCACCCGGTCCCCCGCCTCGCGGGCGAAGCCCATCTCGTGGGTCACCACCACCATGGTCATGCCCTCGTAGGCCAGGGTCTTCATGACCTCCAGCACCTCGCCGATCATCTCCGGGTCCAGGGCGCTGGTGGCCTCGTCGAAGAGCATGACCGACGGCTCCACGGCCAGGGCCCGGGCGATGGCCACCCGCTGCTGCTGGCCGCCGGACAACTGGGAGGGGTAGGCGGCGGCCTTGTCCGTGAGCCCCACCTTGGCCAGCAGGCGCAGGGTGGCGGCGGTGGCCTCGGCCTCGCTTTTGCCGCGCACCAGGCGCTGGGCCAGGTTCACGTTGCCGGTCACGGTGAGATGCGGGAACAGGTTGAAGCTCTGGAACACCATGCCCACCTGGCGGCGGATGGCCAGGCGGCTGGCGGCGCGGTGGTCCAGGGCGATCCCGTTGATGGCCACCCGTCCGGCGTCCAGCTCCTCCAGCCCGTTCAGGCAGCGCAGGAGCGTGGACTTGCCCGAGCCGGACGGCCCCACGACCACCACCACCTCGCCCCTGCCCACGGACAGGGACACCCCGTCCAGGGCCGCGACCCCGCCCGGGAAGGACTTGACCAGGCCCTCCGCCCGGATGACTTCCGGCCCCTGGATCCTGGCCTGCTGCTCCTCGCTGCGGAAGGACACGCCTAGCCCCCCGCCCGCAGGCGCTTTTCCAGCCTGCCCGCAGCCAGGGACAGGGACAGGGTGAGCAGCAGGTAGACCCCGGCCACGGTGAACCACACCTCGAAGGTCTGGAAGGTGTCGGCCACGATGAGCTGGCCGCGCAGGGTCAGGTCGTAGACCGCGATGGCGGAGACCAGGGCCGAGTCCTTGACCAGGGACACCGCCTGGCCGGCCAGGGGCGGCAGCACCCGGCGCAGGGCCTGGGGCAGGATCACGGCCCGGTAGGCCTGCGCGGAGGTAAGCCCCAGGCTGGCCGCGGCCTCCCACTGGCCGCGCGGGATGGACACGATGCCCGCCCGGATGATCTCCGAGGCGTAGGCCCCCTCGAACAGGGTCAGGGCCAGGACCGCGGAACCGAAGGCGGACAGCCCGGTGAGCGGGGCCAGCACGAAGTAGGCGAAGAAGATCTGGATGAGCAGCGGGGTGTTGCGGATGGCCTCCAGGTAGCACCTGGCCAGGGCCCGCCCCGCCCAGGAGGAGGACAGCCGGAGAAGCGCCGTGGCCAGGCCCACGGCCATGCACAGCGCCAGGGACAGGGCGGTGATCCGCAGAGTCACGCCCAGGCCCCGGAGCAGCGGCCCGGGTTGGAACGATCCGGCCTCCCAGGCCCCGAAATACCCGGGCGCGGCGTACCACTGCCAGTGGTAGCCCAGCCCCTCCGCGCCCCGCGCCGCCAGCCAGGCCCCCCCGGCCAGGATCAGGGCGAAGGCCGCCAGGTCCAGGACCCGGCTCCGCTCCGCGCGCGCGCCCACCCCGCTCCTCAGCCCAGGGCCGCCAGGACCTTCTCGGGCGGCCGGCGCTCGGGAACGGTCCGGCGGGGCGTCTCGCCCGCGCTCCAGGCCGCGGACACGTACAGCCCGCAGAAGCAGGCCCCGTACTCGGCCACGTCCGGCTCCCGGTACGCGCAGGGACAGATGATGTCCTTGTCCGCCGCGTAGTCGCCCGAGGCCAGCCGGCAGGGGCAGGCCATGTAGCCGTAGCGCTCCCTGGTGGTCAGCAGGCTCTCCAGGAGCGGCATGGTCATCTCCATGTCCGCGTTGAAGAAGTAGCCCTTGGGCTCCTGCAGCCGCCGGAGCGTCTCGTAAAGCTGCCGGGCGTCCACGTCACAGCTCCAGAAGCCGGACGAGTTCATCCTTCTGGAAGCCCACCACCACCTTGTCGCCCACAATCACCGTGGGAAAGGATACCGAGGGATTGAGCTTGCGCACCTCCTCCACGATCCGCCTGCGCTCCTCGCCCGTGAGCTGGTCCACGTGGACGCAATCGTACTTCACGCCCGCCTGGTCGAGGAATTCCTTGCAGTTGCGGCAGTGGATGCAGGTGGAGAGGGCGAACACCTTCACCGATTTCCTGGTCATGGGATCCTCCTTGGGGATCGACGGGATCGTGATTGGCGGCTCGGGACGCCGGAGCCGACCGGGAGCGGCTTCGCCGGGTGCGGCGTCGGGGCCGGACGGAGGGGGGCGGACACGGCGGGCCGGCCTCCCCTCAGCCGCCCGGGCCGAAAAACGCCGCCAAGAACAGGCGGTGCGTCCCGGGCCGGTATGCGCTGCGCATGGGGATCATCCTCGGCTGGCGGAAAAAGGGGACTATCGGAGCCCCAGCATACCAAAAACAGGGGGATATGCAAACCGGAGTCGCCAATCCATGGCCCCGGCGCAAGGCCTGCGGGCATGCGCAGGCGAGCTCCTCCGGCGGGGAGGCGACCGCGGAAGACGGCGGGATCATCACGCGCGTCGCCGCGCATGGATCAGGACAGCCTGCTAGAGATACCGCTCCCCGGGCTGGCGCTCCCGGACGACCCGGGCCGGAGCGCCGTAGGCCACGCGCCGGTCCGGCAGGTCGCCGAGCACCACCGCGCCCGCGCCCACCACCGCATGCTCGCCCACCGTGATCCCGTGCGCCACGCAGGCGCCGATGGACACCGCGCTGTAGGCCCCGATGCGCACGTTGCCGCCCAGGGCCGCGCCAGGGGCCAGGCTGGAGAAGTCCCCCATCACCCCGTCGTGGTCCAGGCTGGCGCCGGTGTTCACGATGCAGTGCGCCCCCACCCGGCAGTCGCTGTTGAGAACCGCCCCGGCCATGACCACCGCGCCCGGCCCCACCACCGCGCCCCGGGCGAGCCGCGCCGCGGGATGCACCGCGGAGACGAAGGGAAGGCCCGGGGCCAGCCGGGCCAGCTCCCCCGCCACCCGGGCCCGGGTCCAGTTGTCGCCGATGGCCACCAGCATGCCGCCCAGGTCCAGGTCCTTGACCAGCCGCGGCAGGTCCGCCTCGGCGCCCAGCACCGGCAGGCCGAAGAACTCGCCGCCCGCGGGCCTGTCCCGGTCCAGGAACCCGGCGATGCGGCACTGCCCGGCCTGCTCCACGATGTCCGCGACCACCTTCCCGTGGCCCGAAGCCCCGACGATCACGATGGCGTCCATAAGAGCGTGGCCTCCGGCGGCCGGGAGGGCAGGGGGAGCCCCCTTTTCCTGGCGGTGCAAAGGGGGTTCCCCCTGCCCTCCCGGACCCTCCCTTCCCCCTCCCCCAAAAGCCGCCATCGATTGGGGCCTTGGGCGCGGGGGGGGTTGCGGTCAGTCTGTCAGTCCGCGGGCGGGCGGTCCTCCGCGGCGGTGAGTTCGGCCAGCTTGGCGTACTTGTGGAACGCGTAGATGAAGGCGTGGACCGCCAGGAGGAAGCCCGCACGGCCGTCCAGGAAGCCCAGCTTGAGAATGTACTGCCGGAAGAACTTGGCCGCGCCCCGGGCCACGGCCGCGCCCAGGCCGCAGCGCCGGCCCTTGGCGCGCAGCTCCCGCGCCGCGGTGGCGGTGTAGCTGTTGATCTTGGCGAGGTGCTCGGCCAGGTCCGCGTACGGGTAGTGGATGATGTCCCCGGACAGCCGGCGGGTGGGGCCGGCCGGGAAGAACTCCTCGTGGGGCAGCGTGCCGCGCAGCTCCATGCGGTCCGGCCGGAAGGCCCGCAGGAGCCAGTCCGGATACCAGCCTCCGTGCTTCAGGAACCGGTCGTAGTAGAAGGAGCGCCGGGAGCAGTAGAAGCCCGCCGCGTCGCCCGGATCGGCCAGGGCCGCCCGGAGCGAGGCGGACAGTTCGGGCGAGAGGTATTCGTCCTGGTCCAGGGTCACGACCCAGGGCGTGGAGACCTGGGCGAAGGCGTGGCGGAACTGGGGGATGGTCCCCTCCCAGGCCCGGTAGACCACGTCCGCGCCCGCGGCCCGGGCGATGTCCAGGGTGGCGTCCGTGCTCCCCGAATCCACCACCAGCAGCCGGTCGCAGAAGGACAGGCTCTCCAGGGTCCGGGCCAGCCACTTCTGGCCGTTGAAGGTGAGCACGACGGCGGTGACGCCAAGGGCCATGCGGGACTCCCTACTGCACCGGCCTGCCGGCCGCGCCAGGTTTCTTGCCGCGCGCCGCGAGCTCCCGGTCCAGGATGGCCCGGGCCGCGGCCACCACGTACTCCAGGGGTTGCGACGCGTCCACCACCCGGTAGCGCTCCCGGTGCAGGGCCGCCCAGGTCAGGTAGCCCTCCCGCACCCGGGAATGGAACTGCAGGCTCTCGGCCTCGAACCGGCCCTCGGTGGCGCAGGCGCCGGTGCGCATGTTGCGGGTGAGCGCCCGCTTGAGCCCCACCTCCGCCGGCAGGTCGAAGAGCAGGGTCAGGTCCGGCCAGCACCCGGCCACCGCGATCTCGTTGAAGGAGTGCAAGAGGCGCGGGTCCAGGCCCCGGCCGTAGCCCTGGTACACCACCGTGGAGTCGGCGAACCGGTCCGAGAGCACGATGCGGCCGGCGTCCAGGGCCGGACGCACCACGTCGTGCACGTGCTGGGCCCGGTCCGCCAGGTACAGGAACAGCTCGCTCTGCCCGGTCAGGTCCCGGCTGGCCATGTCCAGGAGGATGCGCCGCAGCTCCTGGCCCAGGCGCGAGCCTCCCGGCTCCCGGGTGACGCTCACCGCGTAGCCCCGGGCCGTGAGGTCCTCGGCCAGGCTGGCCAGCACCGAACTCTTGCCCGAACCCTCTATGCCTTCAAAGGTAACAAACATTGCTCCCCCTCCGGCCGCTGGGCGGCGGCCTCCCGGCCCGGGGTGCGGGCCGGCCGGTACACCGGCCGCTCCAGGGAGCGGGTATAGGCGCTCCAGCCGCCCTCCCCGGCCTCGGCCTCGTCCAGGGCCTCGGCCACGGTGGCCAGCTTGGCGTCCAGGTTGTCCGCGAAGTGCAGGGCGAAGGCCTCGGCGGTCTTGGGCCGCTTGGGCGAGCCGAAGGCCAGTTCGCCGTGGTGGCTCAGGATGATGTGCCTCAGGTGCAGGAGCAGACCCTCCTCCAGGCCGCTCCTGGCCAGGAAGGGGGCCAGCACGTCCAGGCCCAGGGAGATGTGGCCCAGGAGCCGCCCCGGGTCCGTGACCTCGCGGGTGAGGCCGGTCCCGTACTCCCAGGCCTTGCCCAGGTCGTGGAACACCGCGGCCGCCAGGAGCGTCTCCCGGTCCAGGGCCGGGTACTGGTCGCAGAAGGACATGCACAGCCGGCACACCGACAGGGTGTGCTCCAGCAGGCCGCCCACGTAGGCGTGGTGCACGCTCACCGCGCCGGGCGCGGCCAGCAGCCGGGCCTTGACCGCCGGGTCGGTGAGCACCTTGCGCACCAGGGCGCGCCAGGGCTTGTGCCGCAGGTGCTCCCGGCACAGGGCCTCGATGTCCGCCAGCAGGTCCTCGGCCGGCCGCGGGCTGGCGGCCACGAAGTCCGAAAGCGCCAGGCCCGGGGATTCGGGGTCCAGCACCTGGACGGACTCGGCCACGATCTGGGTCTCGTCCCGGTACACCCCCACCTGGCCGCGCACCCGCACCAGCACGCCCGGGGACAGGGCCGGGCAGCTCGCGCTGTGGGGGGAGAACATCTTGGCCGACACCCGGCCCGAGTTGTCCTCCAGGGCCAGGCTCCAGAAGGGGCCGTTCTTGGCCTGGCCCGCCCTGGCCTCGGCCAGGGCGAACACCTCGTCCACCGGCCCCCCGGGGACCAGGTCGCGCACGAAAAGCTTCTTGAGGTTCATCAGTTGCATCCGCTACGGGCTTGGGGTAATCCCGCCGTCAAACGATCATGGGGAACAGGCGACGGGACTGCCCACCACTGCCCTGTTTTCCCGGCACATGTCAAACCGCCCCCGGCCGCCCGTCATCATGACTCCCGAGGCCGAGAAGAAGCACCCTTCCCGCGCCCAGGGCCGAAAGCACGGCCGCGCCGACGACGGGACCGGGCGGCGCAGCCAGCACCATCACGGAGACGCCCATGCGCATCCTTCTCACCAACGACGACGGCATCCATGCCGTGGGCCTGCGGGCCATGTTCAAGGCGCTCGCCGACGCCGGGCACCAGGTCCGGGTGGTGGCCCCCCTCACCGAACAGTCCGCGGTGGGACACGCGGTGACCATGTCCGTGCCCCTCAAGGCTCGGGCCATCAAGGAGAACGGCTTCTCCGGCCTGGGCGTCACCGGAACCCCGGTGGACTGCGTCAAGCTCGGACTCACCACTCTGCTGGCGGACGAGCCCGTGGACCTGGTGGTCTCGGGCATCAACGCCGGGGCCAACGTGGGCGTGGACATCCTCTACTCCGGCACCGTGGCCGCGGCCACCGAGGCCGCGCTCATGGGCCTCCCGGCCCTGGCCGTGTCCATGGACGACTTCAAGCCCCGCGACCTCTCGGCCCAGGCCGCCTTCGCCGCGGACCTGGCCGCCCGCATCCCCTGGTCCGAACTGCCCCGCCAGGGCATGCTCAACCTGAACTTCCCGGTCCACCCCTGGGAGGACGTGAAGGGCCTGCGCCTCTGCCCCCAGACCTCGGCCGCCTACCACGACTGGTACGTGACCCGCCAGGACCCGCGCGGCAACGCCTACTACTGGCTGGAAGGCGTCATCCCCAAGGACCAGGTTTCCCCGGGCACGGACCGCGCCCTGCTCTGGGAGGGCTGGATGACCCTGACCCCGCTGCGCTTCGATTTCACCGACCGGGCCACGCTGGGAACCCTGGAAAAGTCCGGTATCGTTGACACGAAGCCCTCCCAGGAGTAGACTTTTTCGTTCAGTGGCGGCCCCTTCGGGCCGTTCCAACCAACCCCCACCGGGAGGACGCCATGCCCCTCGTCGGCCCCAAGGAAATGTTCGCCAAGGCCCACGCCGGCGGCTTCGCCATCGGCGCGTTCAACGTGAACAACATGGAGATCATCCAGGGCATCATCATGGCCGCCGAGGAGGAGAAGAGCGCCCTCATCCTCCAGGTCTCGGCCGGGGCCCGGAAATACGCCAACCCGGTGTACCTGAAAAAGCTCGTGGAGGCCGCCCTGGAGGTCTCGGACCTGCCCATCTGCCTGCACCTGGACCACGGCGCAAGCTTCGAGCAGTGCGTGGACTGCATCGAGGGAGGCTTCACCTCGGTGATGATCGACGGCTCCCACCTGTCCTACGAGGACAACGTGGCGGTCACCAGGAAGGTGGTGGAGTACGCCCATCCCCGCGGGGTCTGGGTGGAGGCCGAACTGGGCCGCCTGGCCGGGGTGGAGGACGAGGTGTCCAGCGAGGAGAGCATCTACACCGACCCGGACCAGGCCGTGGATTTCGTGAAGCGGACCGGGTGCGACTCCCTGGCCATCGCCATCGGCACCTCGCACGGGGCCTACAAGTTCAAGGGGGAGGCCAAGCTGGACTTCGAGCGCCTGGACAAGATCGGCGGCATGCTCCCGGGCTATCCCCTGGTGCTGCACGGCGCGTCCAGCGTGCTCCCGGAGTTCGTGGAGATGTGCAACCAGTACGGCGGCCACGTGCCCGGGGCCAAGGGCGTGCCCGAGGAGCTCCTGCGCAAGGCCGCCAAGTCCGCGGTGTGCAAGATCAACATCGACACCGACATCCGCCTGGCCATCACCGCCACCATCCGCAAGCATTTCGCGGAGAAGCCCGAGGACTTCGACCCCCGCGCCTACCTGGGCCCGGCGCGCGCCGCGGTCAAGGACATGGTGCAGCACAAGATCCGCCACGTCCTGGGCTGCTCCAACAGCATCTAGGCGAACACCCGCCGGAGGCCTCCGGGCCTCCGGCCCAACACTTCCGGCTCGCCGGATCGACTGCTTCGCGCCCCTGCCGCACGGCCTCGCGGACGCGACGCCAACCCGCAAGGAGAACTGCCATGGCCGTCAAGATTGGCATGAACGGTTTCGGCCGCATCGGACGCTTCCTGACCCGGCTCCTGGCCGATGAGGCCGAGGTGGAGCTGGCCGCCGTCAACGCCCGCGCGGACAACGCCAGCCTGGTCCATCTGCTGAAATACGACTCGGTGCACGGCCGGTTCAAGGGCGAGGCCGTGGCCACCGAGGCCGGCTTCACCCTGAACGGCAAGCCCGTGGCCGTGACCCGCCAGCCCCTGGGCGAGTACGCCTGGAAGGACCTGGGCGTGGACATCGTGGTGGAGACCACGGGCAAGGTGAAGGACGGCGAGGGCCTGGCCAAGCACATCGCGGCCGGGGCCAAGAAGGCCATCATCGGCGCGCCCGGCAAGGGCGTGGACCTGATGATCGTGCCCGGGGTCAACGACGGCCTCTACGACCCGGCCAAGCACCACATCCTGTCCTGCGCCTCCTGCACCACCAACTGCATGGCCCCGGCCACCAAGGTCATCCTGGACACCTTCGGCATCAAGCACGGGCTCATGACCACGGTGCACTCCTACACCATGAGCCAGCGCATCCTGGACGGCTCGCACAAGGACCTGCGCCGGGCGCGCGCCGCGTGCATGAGCATCATCCCCACCACCACCGGCGCGGCCAAGGCGGTGACCGACGTCATCCCGGCCCTCAAGGGCAAGCTGGACGGCATGGCCATGCGGGTGCCCACGCCCAACGTGTCCCTGGTGGACCTGGTGCTGGAGGTGGAGAAGCCCACCAGCAAGGAGGAGGTCAACGCCGCGCTCAAGGCCGCGGCCCAGGGCCCCATGGCCGGCAACATGGGCTTCTGCGAGGAGCCCCTGGTCTCCATCGACTTCGTGTCCTCCTCCTACGGCGGCGTGGTGGACAGCCTGCTCACCACGGTCATGGACAAGACCATGGTCAAGCTCATCATCTGGTACGACAACGAGGGCGGCTACACCAACCAGCTCCTGCGCCTCATCAAGCAGGTCGCCAAGAGCCTGTAGGCGCGCCGCGCCACGCGAGAAAGCAAAGGGCCGGCCCCAGCGGGGGCCGGCCCTTTTTGCGTCGGGTCGGGGGCCGGCTACTTGGTCAGGCCCAGCTCCCTCTTGATGTACTCGTAGTCGATGGAGGCGGAGACCAGCTGGGCGCCCTGGCGGATCTTGATGACGTCGCGCAGCTTGTGGCGGGAGAGGATGTTCTCCATCTTCTTGGCCACCGAGTAGGTGTCCTCGCGCACGATGATGATGGGGATCTCCAGGACCTCGGAGCGGGTCATGATGATGTCGTTGGGATAGAGGTTGCCGGTGAGGATGAGGCAGGGGCAGTTGCCCTCCAGGGCCACCAGCTGCACGTCCGCCCGGTCGCCGCCCACGATGACCGCGGAGTTCTTGTTTTTGCGGAAGTGGGTCATGAAGTTGTCCACCTGCATGGTGCCGATGAGGAAGTTCTCCACGACCTTGTCCGCCTTGTTGTGCGCGGAGATGACCTTGCCCCCCAGCCGCTCGGCCAGGTCGGACACCTTGATGGCCCCCATGAGCGGGTCCTTGGGGATGACGCCGATGACCTTGACCCCCACCCGCTCGAAGAAGGGCTTGAGCATGGACTCCACCTCGTCCATGAAGGTGGGCGGGATGTCGTTGAGGACCACGCCCAGGAGCTGGTCGCCCAGGGCCTCCTTCATGGCCAGCAGGTAGTCGTATTTGAGCTCGTTGTCGAAGCGGTCGATGATCACGCACTTGACGCCCAGGGTCTTGACCACCGAGACGCCGTCCACCTTGCAGTACTTGCCCGAGTACATGCTGCCCGAGCCGGCCACGATGGTCACGTCCTTGCCGCTCGACACCTTGGCGTAGGCGTCCTGGATGGAGGGCATGAGGTCGTCGCACTGGCCGCTGAAGGCCTTGACCTTGAAGTCCTGGGTGACCAGCACCGGAGTGAGCAGGTCCGGCTCGGCGTCGAGCTTGAGGATCTTCTGCACGAAGTGGGCGTCCTCGTCGCGGATCTTGCCCTCGATCTCCCGCGGCACCGCGCCCACGGGCTTCATGTAGGCCACCGACAGGTTGTCCTTCTGGAACTTGAGCCCCAGGCCCATGATGACCATGTTCTTGCCCGAGAACCCGGAGGTGGAGCCCACGTAAATACCAGCCATGTCGTCCTCCTGATCTGCCTTTGGCTCGTGCGTCGTATGAACCTGCTACACGTTTTTACATCGGTTGGGAATGCGGCTGGCCGACGGCTTTCAACCGTTCGCCGCGTCCCCGGCGCAGACCGTGACCCGCACGTCGGCCACCAGCGCCCCGCCCGGGTGCGCCAGCACCGGGTTGAACTCGGCCTCCATGATCTGCGGAAAGTCCAGGGCCAGCTGGGACATGGTGAGCAGGATGTCCTCGATGGCGTGGAAGTCCACCGGACTCTCCCCGCGCACCCCGCGCAGCAGGGGGAAGCTCTTGATCTCCCGGATCATCTGCTTGGCGTCGTCCATGGACAGGGGCACCAGGCGGATGGCCACGTCCTTGAGCACCTCCACGTAGATGCCGCCCAGGCCGAAGAGGATCATGGGCCCGAACTGGGGGTCCCGCTTGAAGCCGATGATGCACTCCTTGGAGCCCTTGGGGGCCATGCCCTGAACCAGGCAGCCGGTGATGTAGGCGTCGTGGCGCAGGGACTTGGCCCGGGTGGTGATGTCCAGGAAGCTGCGGGCCACGCTCTGGGCGTCGGCCAGCCCCACCTTCACGCCGCCCACGTCGCTCTTGTGGCTGATCTGGGGCGAGGCGATCTTGAGCACCACCGGGTAGCCGATCTGCTTGGCCGCGGCCACGGCCTCGTCGCTGGTGCGGGCCAGGACGGTGGGCGGGATGGGCAGTTCGTAGGCCTTGAGCAGCTCCTGGGCCTGGAACTCCACGATCTCGCCGCAGCCCTGGATGCGGGCCGCCTCGATGACCTTCAGGGCGCGGGGCTTGTCCCGGCGGTAGCAGACCTGCACCGGCGCGGGCCGCTCCCGCCACTGGGAGTAGAGGTACATGGTCTCGATGGAGGCGATGGCCGGCTCGGGAAAGGCGTAGCACGGGATGCCCGCCCGGGTGAGAATCTCCTCCCCGGGCCTGACCCGCTTGCGGCCCATGAAGCAGGCGAACACCGGCTTGTCGCAGGTCTTGGCCACGTCCACGATGGCCTGGGCGGTCTCCGGGATCTGCACCGAGGCGGTGGGCGAGAGCAGCACCAGGAGGGAATGGACCATGGGGTCCTTGGCCACCACCTCCAGGGCCTTGCGGTAGCGGGCCGCGTCCGCGTCGCCGATGATGTCCACCGGGTTGTAGATGGAGGCGAAAGGCGGCAGGAAGCCGAGCAGCTCGTTGACCGTGGTGGAGGACAGCGAGCCCATGATGAGCCGGGATTTCTCGGCCGCATCCGCGGCCAGGATTCCGGGGCCGCCGGAGTTGGTCACGATGGCCAGGTTGGGTCCCTTGGGCAGGGGCTGGTTGGAGAAGGCCAAGGCCAGATTGAAGAGCGAGGACACGTCGCGAACCCGGATGATGCCCGCCTGGTGGAAGGCGGCCTGGTAGGCCTGGTCCGAGCCGGCGATGGCCCCGGTGTGGCTGGAGGCGGCCTTGGCCCCGGCCGCGGTGGTGCCGCTCTTGATCAGGATCACCGGCTTGACCGCGGTCACCGCCTCGGCCGCGCGCATGAAGCGGGGCCCGTCCTCCACGCCCTCCATGTACCCCAGGATGACCTTGGTCTCCGGATCGTCCTTGAGGTACTCGAGCATGTGCGATTCGTCGATGACCGCCTTGTTGCCCAGGGACACGAACTTGGAGAAGCCGATGTTCTCGCCCATGGCCCAGTCCAGGATGGCCACGCACAGGGCCCCGGACTGGGAGAAGAAGGCGATGCTCCCGGGATTGGGATGGTCCGCGGCGAACGAGGCGTTGACCCGGGCGCCGGTGCTCATGAGCCCCAGGCAGTTGGGACCCAGGAGGGCGATGCCGTGCTGCCGGGCCAGGTCCACGAGCTTCTGCTCCAGGTAGTAGCCCTCGCGGCCAACCTCCTTGAAGCCCGCGGTGATGACCACCGCGCTCTTGACCTTCTTGGCCGCCAGTTGTTCCATGGCCCCGACCACGTGGGCCGGGGGGATGCAGACGACCGCCATGTCCAGGCCGTCGGGCAGCTCGGCGACCGAGGCCACGGCGGGCAGGCCCAGCAAATCCCCGCCCTTGGGGTTGACCGGGTAGATTTTTCCGGCGTAACCGGCCTGGATCATGTTGGACAACACGCTGTGACCGACCTTGCCCGGGCTGGCCGAGGCGCCGATCACGGCCACCGTTGCGGGAGCGAAGAGGGCGTCGAGGTCGAATGTAGGCATGGCATGCAAGCGGAGTACGCTCATGGATGAAAGGTTGGAAACTCTCCAGACATCTATTTCCCATCGCTTTTCTCAAGTCAAGCTGCTGGAGACCGCCCTGACCCACTCCTCCTGCGCCAACGAGCGCCCCGCGGGAGTCGAGCACAACGAGCGCCTGGAATACCTCGGCGACGCGGTGCTCGAACTGGCGGTGTCCGAGGAGCTGTACCGGCTGTTCCCGGACACGGCCGAGGGGGCTCTCACCCGGATGCGGGCCCGGCTGGTGAACGAGCCCACCCTGGCCGAGGTGGCCCGGGAGCTGGGGATCCCCGCCCTGCTCCGACTGGGACGGGGCGAGGAGATGCAGGGAGGCCGGGAGCGGCCGGCGCTCCTGGCGGACGCCCTGGAGGCGGTTTTCGGGGCGGTGTTCTGCGACGGCGGGTACCTGGCGGCCGCGGCCTGCGTGCGCGCGGTGTTCGCCGGGCGCTGGCCCGCGGAGCCGGTGCGCCCCCGGGCCAAGGACGCCAAGAGCCGGCTGCAGGAGGAGACCCAGTTCCGGTTCAAGGCCCGTCCGGTCTACGCCCTGGTCTCGGCCAGCGGCCCGGAGCACGAGAAGGTCTATGCGGTGGAGCTCACCCTGCCCGACGGCCGGCGCATCGCGGCCTCGGGACCGAGCATCAAGAAGGCCGAGCACTCGGCCGCGGAGCAGGCCCTGGAGCTGCTGGCCAGGGACGGGAGATGATCCGGCGCCGGAGGCTGGCGCCGGACGCCTGACGGGCGGCTGCGGGAGGCGAAGGAGGGCCGGGGAGGCGGGCGCCTCCCCGGCTCATGTCTTTGGTTCTTCCTCTGCCGCGCGCGGGGCGACGTTTTTTTGTCGCCCCGAGGGTCAAGGCCGGTTCAGGCCTAGCCCTGGATGAGCTGCAGGGCCATCTTGGGCAGGGAGTTGGCCTGCGCCAGCATGGCCACCGCGGACTGGGTGAGGATCTGGTTGCGCACGAACTCGGTCATCTCCCAGGCCACGTCCACGTCGGAGATGCGGCTCTCGGCGGACTGCATGTTCTCCGCCTGGATGGAGAGGTTGGTGATGGTGTTCTCCAGGCGGTTCTGCAGGGCGCCCAGGCTGGCGCGGATCTTGTCCTTGGAGATGATGGCCTGGTCCAGGGCCACCAGGGCCTGCTGGGCCGCGTTCTGGGTGGAGATGGCGAACCCGCCCAGGGTGGAGTCGGCCGCGTTGCCGATGCCGAAGTGGGAGGCCGTGGCTCCGCCGATGGAGATGAAGTAGTAGTCCTCCAGGGAGCTGTTGCCGGTGCCGAAGTGGATCTTGATGGGACCCACGCTGGTCAGCCCGGTGCCGTCGTGATCCGTGGGGATCTGGCCCGAGAGGGTGCCGTCCAGCAGCTTGACCTGGTTGAAATCCGTGGCCAGCGCGATTCGCGTGATTTCCGAGGCCATGGCCTGGAATTCGGAATCGATGATCAGTCGCTGGTCCGAGTTGTAGGTGCCGGTGGCCGCCTGCTCCGCGAGCTCCTTCATGCGAATGAGCTTCTCGTCGATGATCTGCAGCGCGCCGTCGGCGGTCTGGATCATGGAGATCGCGTCGTTGGCGTTGCGCACGCCCTGGTTCAGGGTGCGGATGTCCGAGCGCATGAGCTCGCGGATGGCCAGGCCGGCGGCGTCGTCGGCCGCGGTCCCGACCCGGAGGCCCGAGGACAGGCGCCGGGTGGAGACCGACAGCCTGCCGAACGCCTCGTTCAGGTTCCGCGCGGCGTTCATCGCCATCATGTTGTGATTGATAACCAAAGACATGTTCAAAACCTCCTTGTTTTGACTTGCCAATCTGTAAGCAGCCATCGTGCCAAAACAAATAATGTCAACAATCTCGACATGTTATCTTTTAGAAAAAGTCTAGAAACACCCCCAACTCCCCGCCCCGAGCCGTTTTTTCCCCTCCCGGGCCGGCCGGCCGACACCCTCCGGGCCGCCCGAAAGGCCTTTTTTTCCCTGCCGCTCCCGGGCGCCCTAAAGTTCCGGCCCCGACCGGCCGATACATGAGATGGATGAATACCCTCCAGGGACGGAGGGTGGGGAGGAGAGCCATGCGACTCACAGACGTGCACGGAGCACTGGCCGCGGCCTACGGCCGCAACGCCGGACAGAACTCCGTCAACCGGAAGGCGGAGCCCGCCCCCGGGCCGGACCGGGAGCGCGGCGACCAGGACGGCGTACGCCCCTCGGCCGGCCCCCGGGTGGAGGACTTTGCCCAGGGCGTGGAGAAGTTCATGCTCAACCTGGGCGTGGAGCTCAAGTTCCGGGTCAGCGACTCGGGCGACATCCAGGCCGAGGTCCGCCAGCCGGGCGGGGAGAAGCTGATCCGCAAGATTCCGCCGGACGAGGTCATGGAGCTGGCCGAATCCATCCGCCGCATGTCCGGGGCGTTCCTGGACAAGACCCTGTAGGCGGCGCGCATCCGTCGGATCTGCGAAACTGATTCGGCGCCCCGGGCTCCGGCCCGGGTCTGCCGGCTTGTCCGCCAAAACCGAAGCGGCGCCCCCCCGGGGCGGGGTCGGCGGGTGTCCCCCCAAACCCCGGCCCGGCCCCCCCCGGGGCCCCCGCTTCGGTTTGATGCGCCGGGGGGCGGCCGGCCGCCGCCCCCCGGGCTGAGGTTCTCTGGAGGTCGAAAGGTCTTCTGCGGTTACCGCTTCATGCCGATGACCGTGGAGAGCATGTTGTCGGTGGTGGTGATGACCTTGGAGTTGGCCTGGAACCCGCGCTCGGTGGAGATCATCTTCACGAACTCCGCGGCCAGGTCCACGTTGGACTGCTCCAGGGAGTTGGAGGAGATGGACCCATACCCGTTGCCGTTGGCCGGGCCGGCCACGGACACCCCCGAGTCCAGGGTTTCGGAGTAGAGGTTGGACCCCTCCCGGCGCAGACCCCACTTGTTCTGGAAGTCGTAGAGCGTCACCTGGTAGAGCTCCAGGACCACGCCGTTGGAGTAGCGGCCGGTGAGGATGCCGTCGCGGTCCACGGACACGCTCTGCAGGAAGCCGAAGGTGTAGCCGTCCTGGGTCTGGTACAGGGTGGAGGACGACCCCGAGTAGCTGGTGGTGGCCAGGGAGGCCGGATCCGGACTCTGCAGTCCGGGGATGTTCGAGTAGCTATTGCCGACCATCGAGGCGTTGGAGATGGTGGTGTTGGTCCAGCCGCCGCTGGTGAACGGGTCGGCGTTGGCCAGGCCGAAGTTGATGGCGATGGTGCTGGCGCTGGAGGCCAGGGCGAAGCTGGCGTTGGAGGCCACGGTGAAGTTGGCCGTGAACACCGGCTGGCCGTCGGTGTTGAAGTCCGCGGGCTGCCAGTTGGACAGGGCCTTCAGGTCGCCGGTGGCGCCGCTCTGCAGGGTGAAGGCGCTCATGTCCCGCAGCTGGCCGCCGGAGTCGAACTTCAGGGTGCCGATCATGAGCACGCCGGCCGCCGAGGTGGTGTTCAGGGCCTGGCCGCCCAGGGTGCGGCCGTCCGCGGAGGGGGACACGGTGACCATATACTCCCAGTAGCGGTTGCCGCCGGCGTCCGAAACCGTGACCTGGTCGAAGTACACGGTCAGGGTGTGCGAGGTGCCGCCCTCGTCGTAGATCTTGATGGAGTTCTGGTAGGCGAAGCGGGTCTCGCCCAGGGGGGTGTCCTGCTGCCCGTCCCAGATCTGGAACATGCTGAAGAACTTGTCGCTGGTCAGGGCGGACTTGTCGCCGCCGTCCCGGGCGTCCAGGTTGGTGACCATGGTCACGTTCTGGGTGGCCTTGGGCTGGCAGGTGAAGCCCTCCAGGCGGATGTTCTTGGGAACGCCCGTGCCCTTGATCTTGGAGGTCGAGGTGGTTTCTGAGGAGCCCGAGGACGTGGAGGCCAGGGCGGAGCCGGTGCTGGTGGATATCTCCCACCCCTGCAGCACGTACCCGTGCGGGTCCACCAGGTAGCCGTCCTTGTCGAACCGGAAATTGCCGGCCCGGGTGTAGTACACCCCTTCCTCGCCCTTGACCTTCACCGCGAAGAAGCCCTTGCCGCCGATGGCCAGGTCGGTGGCCTCGTTGGTGGTCTCGAAGGCGCCCTGGGAGAAGTCGCCGTAGATGGCGCTGATCCCCACGCCCCGGCCCACCTGGCCCACGCCCGCCGCGGTGTTCAGGTCCTGGCTGATGAAGTCCTCGAAGAACATCCGGGCGCCCTTGAACCCGATGGTGTTCACGTTGGCGATGTTGTTGCCGAGCACGCCCATCATCTCGCCGTGGGCGGAGAGACCGGAAACGCCCGTCCACATTGAAGAAGTAAGACCCATGGTTCGACCTCCTTATTCGTCACCCGTCGTCGACGATTCCGCCGCCGAGGGATCGACCACTTCGTAGACCTTGTTGAAGTTCACGATCCGGCCGTCGGCCAGACGCAGGTAGTTGGAGCCGTTGTAGCTCTGCACCGCGGACACCCGGCCCGAAACCTCGGTGTTGGTCAGGATGGCCTGGCCGTCCGCGTCCTGCGCCGCAAGATAGACGTAGTAGAGGCCGTCCGGGGCCTGCTTGCCGGCCCAGTCCTTGCCGTCCCACGCGAAGGTGTGCTCGCCCGCCTGCTGGCTGCCGAGTTGCGCGGTGCGGACGATGTTGCCGTTCACGTCGTAGAGGTTGACGTAGGCGCTCTCCGCGGTGGCGTCCAAGAAGTAGTAGACGGTGCTGGCCTTGCCGTCGGCCACCGAGACCATGTCGCCCGAGGCCCGCACGTCGCGGCCGATGTAGCTCACCGCGGTGCGCATGTCCTGGGTTCCGGCCTGGTCGGTCAGGCTCTTGATGCCGTTGTTGATGTTGGTGAGCTGCTCCAGGCTGGAGAAGTTGGCCAGCTGGGCGGTGAATTCCTTGTCATCCATCGGGTTCAGCGGATCCTGGTGCTGCAGTTGGGTCACCAGGAGCAGGAGGAAGTCCTCCTTGTCCAGTTCGGACTTGCCCGTGGTCTTGGCGGAGTAGAAGTCCGTCTCCGCCTTGCCGATGATATGCGAAGGATTGTAGGTCGACATGGTGCGCGTCTCCGGGGCCTAGGCGATGACCGAAAGCCCTGTGTGGGAATGAATTGCCGTCACGTCCCCGGATTGCATTTCCCGGGCCACAGTCTCGCCGCCGCGCAGGATGCGCATCCGGTCCAGGGCGCGGGCCGCCTCTTCCCGCTCGCGGGCCTCGTTGTGCCGGTCCGCGCCGGCCCAGTCCCGGCCCTGCTCGCCGCCCGAAAGCTGGGTCTGCACCTCGAGCTTGCCCACCTTGAGGCCCTGGTCCTCCAGGACCTGGCGCAGCTGGGGCAGGTTCTCGCTGAGCATGCGGCCGGCTTCCGCGGTTTCGGCCTTGAGCACCACGCTTACGTCCTGGCCGCGCACGGTGAGTTGCAGGCTCAGCTTGCCCAGCTCGGGCGGGTCCAGGCGCAGGGTGAGTTGCTTGGCGCCCTCGCTCAGGTTGCGGAAGACGCCGCTCTCAACCTGGCGAAGCACGTCGCGGGGGGCAAATTTTTCCAGGCCGGAGGACGGAGACGCCTGCGGGGCTTCGGCCCGGAGGGCGGCAGAGGCCTCCCCGGCCAACCCGGCGGCCGCATCGCCCGCGGGCGGCCTGGCTTCGGCCCGGACCTGGGCCGAAGCGGCGCGGTCCTTGGCCACCTTGCCCCAGAACTCGGCCCAGGCCTTCTGCTCCTCGGTCTGAGCCGCCGGCCTGGCCTGATTCGGGGCCGCTCCCTCGGGGGCCTTGTTCTCTCCGTGCTCCCCGCGGCCGTTGCGCTCGCCCTGCTGGCGGCCGTCCTCCGCGGTCCGGGAGCGGTCGTGGCCGGGCAGTCGGGCGGCCAGCCCCCTGCCCTCGCTCTCCCCGGCCGCATCCTTGCCGGACAGGGGCCGGTAGCCGTCCTCTTCGGCCTGGCGCTCGTCCTTGGCCGCCTCGGCCAGAAGCCTGGTCCGGCGGGCCTCGCCGTCCGGACGGCGGTCGGCCTTGGCGTCCACGCCGGCCTTGTCCCGGGCCGACTCGTAGACCCCGGCCACCAGGTCGCGCAGAGCCGTGGCCTGCGAGGAGCGGTCGGCGGCCCGTTGCGCCGCATCGGTCTTGAGTTCGGCCAGAACCGCCTTGAGATCCTTGACCGCCAGGCGGGCGGAGCCGTCTTCCGCAATGGCCGAACGCAACCGGCCCTGCTGGCCGGAGTCCAGGCGCAGAGCCCTGGACAGGGCCTCGATCTCGGCCTTGTCCAGGTCCAGGGCCGAACCTTCGGGCAGGGCCGCGAGCTTGCCCTCCAGGACCTGCCACACCACCGGGGCCTCGCCGCGGCGCAGCTTGTCGAGCAGGCCTTCGGCCTCCTGGGGGGTGCAGCCGGCCTTCTGGAAGAAACTCTGGATGGCCCGGATCTCGTCCCCGGAAAGCTCCGCCGGGAAGGCGTCCAGCCCGGCCATCTTGCGCGCCACGGCCGACACCAGGCGGCCCCAGGTCAACCCGCCCTTGGAGTTCACCAGGGACTGAAGCTGCTCCAGCTCCGCAGCGGTGAAGCCGTGCTCGGCCAAGCCCTCCCGCAGGGCGGCAAAGTCTTCCCGGGTGAGGGCGAGACCCTGCAGGCTCAGGTCGGGCTTGCGCCCCCCCCCGCCCACGGCGACGAAAAGAGCGGACAGGACCTTCCTGGCCCTTCCGGAATGCTCCGCAGCGGCGTCCCCGGATCCTGCGGCCCCTTCCTTGGCCAGCAGCCCGCGGGCCAGGGCCAGGGCCTCCCGGCCCTCGGCCGAAAGGGCGGAGGCCTTGGCCTCCAGCACGTCGCACGCCTGGCGCCGGCCCGCGCCGCGCGCGGTTGCCGAGGCGCGCCCCAGAAGCTCGGAGAAGGACGACGACGCCTGCTCCCGGACCGCGCCGAAGCCCGCCTTGGCTCGGCCCTCGCTTCCGGCGCTCAGGATGAAGGTGGGTAAAAATTGCATGCTGCGGCTCCTCGGGGCTCCTTAGTACAAGAGCCGTACCAAAGGGCCGCGCCAGGCCCGCAGCGAAGATCAGTCCTGGGAGCGCCCGGGAGAGGCGGGGGAGGAGCGCGGGAGATGCACAGTGACCGTGGTCCCCGACTCCTCCGAGGTGGCGAAGGAGATGTCGCCGCCCATGGCCCGGGCCATGAGCCGGGCCGAATAGGCCCCGAGCCCCGCGCCGTGCTTCTTGCCGAAGGTGACGCCCTTCTCGAGGAAGTTGCCGCGGATCGCCTCCGGCACGGCGCCCAGGTTCCACACCGCCAGTTCGGGCGCAGCGCCGTCGCGCAGTTCGATGCGCACCGTCCGCCCGGACGGCGAGGCCTCCACCGCGTTCCGGACCAGGTTGTGCAGCATGCTGAAGCAGAGGTCCTCCTCGCCCAGCGCCTGGAAGGGGCCGTCCGGTCCCGCCGGCCTGCCCTGCAGCAGGACCTCGCCGACCAGGCCCTTGCGCCCCATCTCCCGGGACAGGTCGGACAGCACCCGGCGGGACACGGACAGCAGGTCCACGGGCCGGAGATCGGGCGCGTAGGTTCCCTGCTCCATCTTGTAGAGGTCCAGGGAGCGGCGCAGGGAGTCCATGAGCCGCTCTCCCGACTCCTCGATCATCCTTGCCATCTCCATGACCTCCTCCACGACCGCCTCGGAGCGGATGGTCTGGGCCATGCCCACGATCGCCGCCAGCGGCGACCGAAGGTCGTGGCGCAGGATGCGCTCCACCTCCTCGCGGAGTTGGCGGGCATGGACCGCCTCGGTCACGTCCTGGATGGCCCCGGAGAACCGTCGGCCGCCCTTCCCGTCCTCGGTGGCCGAGCCCAGGCCCCGGGCGTGCCGCACCTCCCCGTCCCGACGCCGGTAGCGGAACTCCAGGTCCATCTGGCCCAGGGCGGCCACGGCCTGTCCCACCGCCGCGCCGAGCCGCTCCCGGTCCTCGGGATGGACGTGTTCGTACAGCAGGTCCAGGCTGCCCGGCGTCTCCCCGGGCGCATAGCCGAGCAGGCGGTACAGCTCGTCCGACCATTCGCAGGTTTCGCCCGAGGCGTCCCGGACATAGCTGCCGATCCGGGCCAGGGTCTGGGCGTTCTTGAGGGCGAGCTCCGACGCGGCCAGCCTTTCCCGGCTCCGGGCAAGCCGGCGGTACAGCAGCTCGTGCGGCCGGGAGACGCCCAGGGCCAGCACCGCCTTGTGCAGCGAGTAGAACGCCCCGAGCTTGAAACAGTGGCCCGCCATGTTCGCCAGGCCGTACACGTCCCGGTACAGGGTGAGACACAGTTCCGAGGCCACGCTGAGCCCCAGGCAGAGCAGGATGAGCCGGAGCACGCCAGGGTCGAACTCCGCGGCCTGGCGGCGCAGCAGCAGGCCCGACAACGCCAGGGCTCCGGACATCGCGTATTCCGCGCCGATCTTGAAGGCCGTCAGGCCCTGGCCTTCGACGTAACAACGCGGGAAGGCGTCTAGGAGGAAGATGAGCAGAAGGAGCAGGGCAAGGGATGCGGCGCACAGGCCGAAGACCGGGCCGAAGGCCACCCGGCGCCGCACGAAAAAGGGCGCGGCCAGGAACGCCGCGGCCTGGACCCCGCGCGCCGCGATCCAGAGCTGGGTGGGCAGGTCCGCGTCGTAGCCCGGGAACACGCCCATGCCCTTGTAGGCCAGGGCGTGCAGCAGATCCAGGCCGGCCACCGCGAAAAAGGCGTAGCCCAGGACCAGGACCGCGCCGTTCTCGATGTGCCGCCGGGCGTTCAGGACCAGGGCGAAGATGCCGAAGCCCACGAATACCGCGAACAACTCCACCAGGCTGTGGAACAGCAGGTAGTTGCCAGTCGAGGTCCACACCAGAACCGCCAGCGCCAGGCCGGCGACCAGGGCTTCCGCCCGGGAATCGAACAGAGCGACGCCTTTGCTCACGTGCCCCCCGCCTCCGTCGACTGACTCCTCAGACGATGCTGGCAAAAAGCTCTACCCTTTCGAAAGGATATAGGCAAGAGATCGCAGGCCGCGCGTGCGACTTCGCACCCCGGCCAGAGGAGCACGGGGAAAGGGGCGGCCAGCGCCGCGCCCGCAAAAAACCCTTAACACTTTGTGGAGAATAATACTGGGACGCTTAGGCGTCAGGCTGGCCCGGCGCTCGAAGCACGTGGCGGACGCGGCGCTAGAGATCCACCAGGGTCACGTCGTCGGGGGAGAGGGGCCGGCCCAGGAAGCGGCCGCCCACGCGGGCGAAACGGGGCGCGCCGTCGGTGGCCAGAAAGCGGGCGGCGCCGGGGCCGGGGCCGGGGGCCTCCAGGCCCGTGGCGGCCAGACGCTCGGCCACCTCGGCCGCGGTGGTGGCCGCGGAGTCGATGATGGCCACTCCGGAGCCCAGCACCGCCCCGATGGCCGGGGCCAGAAGCGGGAAATGGGTGCAGCCCAGGACCAGGGTGTCCGGCCCGTCGCCGTCCTGGCCGGCGAAGAGCGGGAGCAGGTAGCGCCGGACCGTCTCCTCGGCCACCGTCCCTTCGGTCCAGCCCTCCTCGGCCAGGGCCACGAAGAGCGGGCAGGCCAGGGCGGTGATCTCCATCTCCGGGCAGAGCTCGCGGATGGCCGCCTGGTACGCTCCGCCGTTCACCGTGCCCTCGGTGGCGATGACCGCCAGCTTCCGGGTGCGGGTCAGTCGGCAGCCGGCCCGGGCCCCGGGCCGCACCACCCCCACCACCGGCAGGCCGGGATAGGCCGCCTCCAGGGCGGGCAGGGCCACGGCCGAGGCGGTGTTGCAGGCCACCACCAGGAGCTTCACCCCGCGGTCCACCAGATGCCGGGTGCACTGCAGGGCGTAGCGGGTCACGGACTCGGGGCTCTTGGCGCCGTAGGGCAACCGGGCGGTGTCCCCGAGATAGAGATAGTCCTCGGCCGGCAGGCGCTCCTGCAAGGCCTTGAGCACGGTGAGCCCGCCCACCCCGGAGTCGAAGACCCCGATGGGCCGGGAAGCGGCGCAGTCCATGGCCGCGGGGTGTAGCCGGTTTGTCCCGGGAAGTCCATCGGGAGGGGCAGGCCGCAGGCCAGACAACAATACGTATATGCTTTCTGTTTTTTATCTTGACACCGAGTGCGACTGGTAAATATCTTGAGCCCATATTGCATGCGCAAACCTATATTTCTGGCTCCCTTGGCGGCCACTGCGGAGGAAAGTGATGAGCGGGAAGAGTCGCGCCGCACGGACGACGGCGCTGGCGTGGGCGCTTCTGGCGGTTCTGGCGCTGCCCGGCGCGGCCATGGCCGGGGCCGGTGACCTGGACCTCACCTTCGGCGTGGGTGGAGGCGGCACGAGGCTAGATCCCACGCCCCGCCATGAGTACCTCTACGGCGTGGCGCTCCAGCCCGACGGCAAGATCGTGGCCTGCGGGACCTACGAAGGCAACTCCACCGGGCTGGTGCGCTTCACGGCCGACGGCCTTGTGGACACCACCTTCGGCAACGGCGGCCTGGCGGTCTACAGCCCGGGCTACCATACTGTCGGCCGGGGCATCGCGGTGCAGCCCGACGGCAAGATCCTGGTGGCCGTGGAGTCCATCGGAGCGGCCAACAACGACTACACGGTCCTGCGCTTCCTGCCCGGCGGCAGCCTGGACCCGGCCTTCGGGAGCAACGGCGTCGCCGCGTTCGGGCACCCCTGGGAAGAGCGGACCTATGCAGTGGCAGTGCTTCCCAACGGAAAAATCATCGCCGCCGGCGGATCCTCCATGGGCTGCCTCTCTCCGGACGGGACCGAGACCGGATGCTTCCGCAACGTCTCCGTTCCCGACCGGATGTACTCCGGCATCGCGGTCCAGCCCGACGGCAAGTTTCTCCTTGCCGGGACCGGCTCCAACAGCTTCTTTAGGTATCCCCGGGTGGGCCGGTACACGGCCAACGGCACGCTGGACACCACTTTCGGCAGCGCCGGGTTCTACAGCAATACCGTGACCAAAGAATGGGCGGCCAAGGCCGTGGCCGCGGGGCCGAACGGAACAGTCTATGTCGCCACCCAGCCACTGGGAAGGTCCACCTCGGTCTGCGTCAGCCGCCTCACTGCCGCCGGCTTCCCAGACCCGGACTTCAACGGCGGAGGATCCTTGGGCGTGGACACCCTGGGCGGCTGGATGTCGGTCCGCTCCCTGCACGTCCAATCCGACGGCAAGGTGGTGCTGGCCGGGAGCGTGAACTTGCACATGGCCCTGCTCCGCATCCTGCCCACCGGCCAGTTGGACGCGGACTTCGGCGACGGGGGGTGGGCTGTTCTGGACTTCGGGCCGGACGACTCCCTGGGCGACGTGGTCCTGCAGAACGACGACAAGATCGTCGCAGCAGGAAGCTTCAGCGGCGGCGGGATTCTTTTCCGGGTGTTCACGGACTCCACCCCGCCCACAGTGGCCGGAACCGCGCCGACCCACGGCGCCGTCGCCGTCCCCCTGAGCACCACCCTGTCCGCCACGTTCAGCGAGGCCATGCTTCCGGAGAGCATCGACCCGGCCAGCTTCGCCCTCAAGGACGGCGCAGGGTACTCCGTGCCCGGAAGGGTGGCCTACGACGCGGCCAACCACATCGCCACGTTCACCCCGTCCGGGATGCTGGTGGCCGGGCAGACCTACAACGCCGCCATCGGCGTCGCGGCCAAGGACCTGGCCGGCAACGCCCTGGCCCGCGAATGGTCCTGGTCCTTCTCCACCGCGCCCCCGGACGTCACGCCGCCCGCGGTGAACGGGACCACGCCGGCCAACGGCGCCGCCGACGCGCCGGTGGACAGCGTGATCAGGGCGACCTTCAGCGAGGACATGGACAGCGCCTCGCTGACCACCGCGAGCTTCTTCCTGTCCCGCGGGCTGGCCGGCAGAGTGACCTACGACCTCTTCACCCGCTCCGCCACCTTCATCCCCGACGCCCCCCTGGAGCACTCCACGACCTATACCGCGACCCTGAACACGGACGTCAAGGACGCCTCGGGCAACCGCCTGACCGCGGCCCGGAAATGGAGCTTCCGCACCGTGGCCCAGGCCGGGGATGCGGACGGCGACGGCGTGCCCGACAACCAGGACAACACCCCGAACGATGCGGCCCGGGCCAGCCCGCCAGCGGCCACCGGGACCGGCAACTACACCGTGGACGTCTCCGGCGCCCCCGGAGCCCGGCTGGCCGGGGTCGCTGCCCGCTCCGAGAGCCACCAGAGCGTGAGCCAGCGCAACAAGCCGGCGGGCTACTCCTTCCCCCACGGGCTTCTGTCCTACCAGGTGGAGGGGCTGGCCCCCGGGGCCACGGTCCAGGTCCAGGTGCAGCTTCCCGCCGAGCCCGGGCCCGGCGACGTGTGCTTCAAGACCGACTCGCACGGATTCAGCGACTTCGGCGCCAATGCGGTCCGCAACGGCCGGACCCTGACCCTGACCCTCACCGACGGCGGCTCGGGCGACGCGGACGGACTGGCCAACGGGGTCATCGAGGACCCGGTGGGCATCGCCAGTCCCGTTGCCGGCGGAGGGGGCGGGGGAGGCGGAGGAGGCGGGGGGGGCGGCTGCGTCCTGTCCCCGGG
>JBFMHA010000029.1:0-37355 GCA_040753075.1 Thermodesulfobacteriota bacterium | reverse complement strand
CGCGGGCTTGGCTGCCGGCTTGGCCTTGGGGGCCGCCTTACTGGCCGCGGGCTTGGCCGCAGCCTTGGCCTGGGGCGCGGGCTTGGCGTCGGCCAGGTCGCCGACCCAGGCCAGGGCGGCCGAGGCCTGGGGGAATCCGATGGTGGAGGTGAGGGCGATGAGGGCGTGGCGCACCTCCGCCGGGGTGGCCCCGGCCGCCACCGCCCGGCGGGCGTGGCTGTGCACCGAGCCCTCGGAGCGCATGGCCGCCGCGGCTCCGAGCCGGACCAGTTCGATGAGCTTCTCGGGCAGGGGGCCCTGGGCCGCGGACTTGCCCAGGGTCTCCAGGGCGCTCATGACCCCGGGGAATTCCTTGACGAGTTTCTGGAACTGCCTGGGGAGCTTGCCGGCCATGGGATTCCTCCTTTTCGCTGCGGTGTATATCGGAGAATGGGGCGAGGCAACATATTTTCCTCCGGCGAGGGGTTAGACACCGGGAGCCGGGGCTGATAGCATGACCGGACTTCGCCCCGCCGTGGCGACCCAAGGGAGCATCCCATGCAGATCATCCGAGCCGCATACCGGAATATCTCCTTCTACGCCCGCATCGAAGGCGGCAAGCTGCACTGTCTGGACCCCTCCAAGGGCATCACCTCGCCGGTGCCCATCGAGGAGGCCCAGCTTCTGCCGCTGTCCGTGCCCACCAAGATCGTGTGCATCGGCGTGAACTACAGCGACCATGCGGCCGAGACCGGCCGGCCCATGCCCGAGGAGCCCCTCATCTTCTTCAAGCCGCCCTCCGCGGTGGTGGGCTTCCGCGATCCCATCGTGATCCCCGCCGGCGTGGGCCGGGTGGACTACGAGGGCGAACTGGTGGCGGTCATCGGCCGCAAGTGCCGCAACGTCGCGCCCGAGGAGGCCCGGGACGTGGTCTTCGGCTGGACCTGCGGCAACGACGTCACCGCCCGGGACCTCCAGAAGAAGGACGGGCTCTTCGCCCGGGCCAAGGGCTTCGACACCTTCGCGCCGGTGGGGCCCTGGATCGAGACCGAGGTGCCCGACCCGGGCAACCTGGAGCTCGTGACCACGGTCAACGGCGAGGTGCGCCAGCGCGGCCGCACCGCGGACATGGCCTTCCATCCCCACTACCTCATCAGCTTCGTGTCCCGGATCATGACCCTGTTCCCGGGGGACCTGCTGTTCACGGGCACGCCCTCGGGCATCGGCCCCCTGGCCCCGGGCGACGAGGTGGTGGTGGACATCTCCGGGGTGGGCCGGCTGACCAACCCGGTGCAGGCCGAGGACGTCCCGTCCCCGGCCCCGGAGCCGCCGGACACCGTGCAGTAGGGCTGCGGCAGCCGCAGTCTCCTGCGCCGGCAGGGGGGCGCGGCCCTTGCGGGACGGCCCCGCGAGCCGCGGAGGGACTCCCGGCCGGCTGCGCCGCAGTGCGCGCCGCAGCGCAGCCGCAGGGCGGAAAGGCGACACGAGCCCTGCACCCAGGAGCCGCCGCATGCACACCCTGTCCCAGCGCCTCAGCCAGGCCGCGGCCCGCTGGCCGGAGCGGGAGGCCCTGCGCCTCCGGGGCCAGGACGGGGTCCAGACCCTGACCTTCGCCGCGCTCCAGGACCGGGTGCTGCGCGTGGCCGGATGGCTGGCGGCGCAGGGGGCGGGGCCGGGCGTGCGGGTGGGCCTGTGCGCGGCCAACGGGCCGCATTGGCCCGCGGCCTATTTCGGGATACTGGCCTGCGGGGCCGTGGCCGTGCCCATGGACGTGGCCAGCCCGGCCGAGGACCTGGAACACTTCCTGGAAACCACCACCTGCCGGGTGGTCTTCACCTCGGCTCCCGACGCCTTCGCCCCGGCCGCGGGCCGGGGCCTGCTCGACCGGCTGGTGGTCTGGGCCGCCGACCCGCCGGCCGGCGCGGTGTCCATGGCCGAGGTCCTGGCCCATGCTCCGGGCCGGGACCTGCCCCGGGCCGGCCCCGGGGATGCGGCCTCGATCATCTTCACCTCCGGCACCACCGGCCGGCCCAAGGGCGTGGTCCTCACCCACGCCAACTTCCTGGCCAACAGCGACGCTGCCGCGTCCCTGCGGGTGATCGACGGCCAGGACGTGTTCCTGTCCCTGCTGCCCCTGCACCACGCCTACCCCTTCATGGTCAACCTGCTGACGCCGCTGTTGCTGGGCTGCCGCATCGTGTACCTGGACACCCTCAAGCCGGAGCAGGTGCTGGCCTCCACCCGGGCCGACGGGGTGACCATCCTCACCCTCACCCCCCAGGTGCTGGGCCTGCTCGCCCGGCGCATCCAGGACCGGCTGCGCGGCCTGCCCCTGGGCATGGGGAGGCTCCTGGGGGCCGGGCTGGGCCTGGGCTCGGCGGTGGCCCGTCGCGCCGGGGTCAATCCCGCGTCCCCCCTGCAGGTGCTGGTGCGCCGGGGACTGGGGCCGCGCTTCCGGTTCTTCGCCTGCGGCGGGGCCCGGCTCGATCCGGAGGTGGCTGCGGCGCTGTTCGAGTTGGGCCTGCCGGTGATGGAGGGCTACGGACTGACCGAGACCGCGCCGCTGCTGACCCTGAACCTGCCCTGGGAGTTCCGCCTGGGCTCCGCGGGCAAGCCCCTGCCCGGAGTGGACCTGCGCATCGAACGTCCCGAGGCCGACGAGTCCGGCCTGGCCTGGGGCCAGGTCCTGGCCCGGGGGCCCAACCTCATGGCCGGGTACTTCGCCAACCCCGAGGCCACGGCCGCGGCCGTGCGGGACGGCTGGCTGCACACCGGCGACCTGGGCCGGCTGGATGCGGACGGGTTCCTGCACCTCAAGGGCCGGTCCCAGGACATCCTGGTCCTGGCCTCGGGCAAGAAGGTCCCGGCCGAGGACGTGGAGCGGCATTACGCCGCCGCGCCCGGGGTCCGGGAGATCGCGGTCCTGGCCGAGCCGGGCCGGGAGTCCCTGGCCGCGCTGGTGGTCCCGGACCCGGAATGGTTCGCGGCCGACGGCGGGACCGACGTGCAGGGAGAAATCCGCTGGCAGTTGGAGAAGCTCTCGGCCTCCCTGCCCCCGGCGCAGCGGGTGCACGCCCTGGCCCTGACCACCCGGGACCTGCCGCGCACCCGGCTGGGCAAGCTGAAGCGCCACCAGGTCGCGAGCCTCTTCGCCGAGCGCCGGGCGGCCCAGCGCGCGGGCGCCTCGGCCGAGCCGCCGGCCGGGCTCTCGGCCGCGGGCCGCGCGGTGCTGGCCGTGGCCGAGAGGGTCACGGGAATCGCCCGGCCGGCCCTGTCCGCGCACCTGGAGTTCGACCTGGGCCTGGACTCCCTGGGCCGCATCGAGCTGCTTTCCGGTCTGGAGCAGGCCCTGGGCCTGTCCATCCCCGAGCCCGAGTTCCTGGCCCCCGCCACCCTGGCCGAGGTGGCGGCCCTGGTGGAGGAGAGGCTCGGCGCCGGAGCCGGGTCTCCGGCCGCGGCCCGGGAGGGCGCGCCCGAGGAGGCGCAGGAGGCGGGGGCCGGGGCGGAGGACGCCGGGGACCTGGGCCTGCTGCTGTCCGGGCCGCCGCCCCCGGGCCTGGAGCAGGAGTTGGCGCCGCTCCCGGTCTGGGCGCGGGTCGCGCGGGCCGCGCTCGCGGGCGTGGGCCTGGTCCTGGCCAAGGCCTTCTGGCGTCTGGAATCCCAGGGGGGGGAGGGGGTCCCGGACGGGCCGGTGCTGGTGTGCCCGAACCACGCGAGCTTCCTGGACGGCCCCATGCTGGCCCTGGCCGCGCCGGCGCGACTGCGGCGCAGGCTCTTCTTCATCGGCGCGGCCCGGCTCTTCGAGCGTCCGCTTCTGGCCCGGCTGCGGCGCGTCCTGCGGGTGCTCTCCCTGTCCTCGTCGCAGAACATCGCCGCGACCCTGCGCGGCTGCGCCGGGGTGCTGGCCGCGGGCCAGGCCCTGTGCGTGTTCCCCGAGGGAGCGCGGAGCGTGGACAACAGGCTGCGGGAGTTCAAGAAAGGCCCCGTGGCGCTGGCCCAGGAGTGCGGCGCGCCCGTGGTCCCGGTCTACATCTCCGGCGCCCACGCGGCCTGGGGCCTGCTCATGCGCCTGCCCCGGCCCGGCCGGGTCGCGGTGCGCTTCGGCCGGCCCCGCACCGCGGCGGAGCTGGCCGCCCTGGGCCGCACCCTGGACCCCGCCGCCGATCCCCTGCAGGCCGCGGCCCTGGGCCTGCGCGAAGAGGTGGCCCGGCTGGGCCGGGAGATGGGGGAGAATCCCTAGAACGGGCCGGGATCGGGCCGGACGGCCGGTTTGCGCACCCCTCTTGCCAATTCCGGAAGTTTCGCGTAAAAGACACCGGTTCCAAATTCGCACACTCCGGTAGGCCCGCCGGGTGCCCCGCGCCGCGGGGTTCTGCGGGCGTTCACGCTGCCGGGGTGGAGGACAAACCCTAGGAGGAAACATGGCCTACGTGAACATGAAGCAGATGCTCGAGACCGGTGTCCACTTCGGACACCAGACCCGCCGCTGGAACCCCAAGATGCGCCCCTTCATCTTCGGGGCCCGCAACGGCATCCACATCATCGACCTGCAGCAGACCGTCAAGCTGTTCCAGAAGGCCCACGACTTCGTGGCCGACATCGTGGCCAAGGGCGGCAAGGTGATCTTCGTGGGCACCAAGCGCCAGGCCCAGGAGGCGGTCAAGGCCGAGGCCGAGCGCGCCGGGCAGTGCTTCGTCACCCACCGCTGGATGGGCGGCACCCTCACCAACTTCGTCACCATCCGCAAGAGCATCGACCGGCTCAAGAAGCTGGAGGGCATGTTCGAGGACGGCACCATCAACAAGTTCCCCAAGAAGGAGATCGTGATGATGGGCCGCGAGGTGGCCAAGCTGAACAACGCCCTGGGCGGCATCAAGGACATGGAGACCCTGCCCGCGGCCGCGTTCATCATCGATCCCAAGCGCGAGGAGATCGCGGTGCAGGAATGCCGCAAGCTGGGCATCCCGCTGGTGGCCGTGGTGGACACCAACTGCGACCCCGACGTCATCGATTACGTGATCCCGGGCAACGACGACGCCATCCGGGCCATCAAGCTCTTCGTCTCCGCCATGGCCGACGCCTGCCTGGAGGGCGGCGCCAAGCTGAAGGAGACCGCCGCGGCCGCGGGCGACAAGTCCGAGGCCAAGGCCGCTCCGGCCCCGGCCCAGGAGCCCGCCCCCGTGGTCGAGGGCGCTGACGAAACTGCCGAGGAGGAAGCCTAAGATGTCCATTTCCGCGAGTGATGTGAAAGTCCTGCGCGACAAGACCGGCGCGGGCATGATGGATTGCAAGAAGGCCCTGGAGGCCGCCGGCGGCGACATGAACAAGGCCGTGGACTGGCTGCGCGAGAAGGGCCTGGCCAAGGCCGCCAAGAAGGCCGGCCGCGCCACCTCCGAGGGCCACATCGGCTCCTACGTCCACTCCAACGGCAAGATCGCCGTGCTGGTGGAGCTCAAGTGCGAGACCGACTTCGTGGCCCGCAACGAGAAGTTCCTGGCCTTCGCCAAGGACCTGGCCATGCAGGTGGCCGCGGCCTCGCCGGTGTGCGTGACCCCGGAGCAGGTTCCGGCCGATCTGCTGGAGCGCGAGCGCGCCATCTACAAGGCCCAGGCCATGGAGGAGGGCAAGCCCGAGGCCATCGCCGAGAAGATCGTGGACGGCCGGATCAAGAAGTTCTACCAGGAAGCCTGCCTGATGGAGCAGGGCTTCATCAAGGACGACAAGGTCAAGATCAAGGACATGCTCAACGAGCTCATCGCGGTGCTCGGGGAGAACATCCAGATCGGCCGCTTCGTCCGCATGGTCCTCGGCGAAGACGCCGAGGGCTAGGCCCAGGGGAAAGAGAAACGGGCCGCAAGGCCCGTTTTTCTTGATACGCACTTCAACCGCCCAGGAGGCGACATGGCGCTCCGCTACACCCGCGTGCTGCTCAAGCTCTCCGGCGAGGCCCTGGCCGGAGCCGAACCCTACGGCATCGATCCGGGCACCGTGTCCGGATTCTGCGCCGAGATCGCCGAGGTGGTTCGCCTGGGCGCGCAGATCGCCCTGGTCATCGGCGGGGGCAACATCTTCCGGGGCATGGCCGCCTCGGCCAAGGGCATGGACCGCGCCCAGGGCGACTACATGGGCATGCTGGCCACGGTCATGAACTCCCTGGCCGTGCAGGACGGCCTGGAGAAGCAGGGCATCCAGACCCGGGTCATGAGCGCCATCTCCATGCGCGAGGTCTGCGAGCCCTACATCCGCCGCCGCGCCGTGCGCCACCTGGAGAAGGGCCGGGTGGTCATCTGCGCCGCGGGCACCGGCAACCCCTACTTCACCACCGACACCGCCGCGGCCCTGCGCGCGGCCGAACTGAGCGCCCAGGCCATCCTCAAGGCCACCAAGGTCGACGGGGTCTACGACAAGGACCCCAAGAAGCATCCCGACGCCAAGCTCTACAAGCGCCTCAGCTACCTGGACGTGCTCTCCGGCCGGCTGGCGGTGATGGACGCCACGGCCACCTCCCTGGCCATGGACAACAACCAGCCCATCTTGGTCTTCAACCTCTTCACCTCGGGCAACATCAAGAAGGTGCTCTTAGGCGAGGACGTGGGCACCATCGTGCAAGGAGGAGAATAGCCATGCAGACCGTGCTCGATGACTGCAAAACCCGGATGAACAAGGCCCTGGATTCCCTGGAGCGGGATTTCGCCAAGCTGCGCACCGGCCGCGCCTCCACTTCCCTGGTGGAGGACCTCACGGTGGAGTACTACGGCACTCCCACGCCGCTCAAGCAGATCGCCTCGGTGTCCGTGCCCGACAGCCGGACCATCGCCATCCAGCCCTGGGACCGCAACGCCTTCTCCGCGGTGGAGAAGGCCATCCAGAAGTCGGACCTGGGCCTGAACCCGGTCAACGACGGCAAGATCGTGCGCATCGTCATCCCGCCCCTGACCGAGGAGCGGCGCAAGGACCTGGCCAAGGTCGCCAAGCGCTACACCGAGGAGGCCCGGGTGGCCATCCGCAACGTGCGCCGCGACGCCAACGAGGCCCTGAAGAAGAAGTCCAAGGACAAGGCCATCACCGAGGACGAGCAGCACCGCGGCCAGGACGAGGTGCAGAAGCTCACCGACGCCATGATCGCCAAGGCCGACGCGGCCCTGGTGGCCAAGGAAAAGGAGATCATGGAGATATAGGCCCCCCGGGGCCTTTGCCGCGGCCGCGCCGGCCGCCGCGGCGGAGCAGCCATGAGCGAAGATCGTCCCTCCTTCGAGGTCCTGCCCCGCCACCTGGCGGTGATCATGGACGGCAACGGCCGCTGGGCCAAGGCCCGGGGCCTGTCCCGGTCCGACGGCCACGCCGCGGGCACCGAGGCGGCCAAGGCCCTGGTCACCGAGTGCCGCGCCCTGGGCATCGGCCACGTGACCCTCTACACCTTCTCCAAGGAGAACTGGCGGCGGCCCAAGGACGAGGTGCGCTTCCTGTTCGACCTGCTGGTGCGCTTCCTGAACCGCGAGCTGGCCTCCCTGGTGGAGCAGGACATCCGGTTGAGCATCCTGGGCGAGCTGGACGAGCTGCCCCTGGCCACCCGCACCGCCATCCGCCACGCCGTGAAGAAGAGCGCGGGCTGCAAGAGCATGATCCTCAACCTGGCCCTGAACTACTCGGGCCGGGACGAGATCCTGCGCGCCTGCCGCGCCCTCCTGGCCGAGGCCGCGGACCCCGCGGCCCTGGACGAGGAGGCCCTGTCGGCCCGGCTCTACACCGCGGGCCAGCCCGACCCGGACCTCATCGTCCGCACCTCCGGGGAGCTGCGCCTCTCCAACTTCCTGCTCTGGCAGGCGGCCTACGCCGAGTTCTACTTCACGGACGTCCACTGGCCGGATTTCGGCAAGGAGGAACTCCACAAGGCCCTCACCGAGTTCGCCGCCCGCGGCCGGCGCTTCGGGGCCGCGGAGTAGGGATGCGCATCCTTGCGCATCGGCGGACAACCGGGTACCCATCCTGGAACCGGTCCGCCCCATGAATTCCTCGCACAAGCAACGCATCACCACCGCCCTGGTGCTCCTGCCCGTGCTGGCCGCGGCGGTCAGCGTGCGGGGGGTGTTCGAGTTCGCGGTGCTGGCCGCGGTGTCCTGCCTGGGACTGTGGGAATACTACACCTTGTTCTGGCAGGAGCGCTTCCGGGGGTACAAGGTGGCCGGCCTGCTGCTCGGCCTCGCCATCCTCACCGCGGCCCGGGCGGGCAACCCCTGGGGCATCCTGGCCGCGCTCATCGCCGGCCATTGGGTGGCCAACCTGCGCTTCCTCCTGCGCTACGCCTCCTGCGCCAAGGACCGCACCGAGGAAGGCGAGGAGAAGGCGCTCCAGCCGGAGGACACGGGCTATCCCCTGGAGGGGGTGTTGGTGTCCGGGCTGCTCTATCTTCCGGTCCTGCTCTCCTTCTTCACCCGCATGAAGGCCATCGAGGTGGTGCTGGTGCTGCTGGCGGTCATCGCCGCGGACGTGGGGGCCTATTACGCCGGATCCCTGGTGGGCGGGCCCAAGGTCTGGCCCGAGGTGAGCCCCAAGAAGACCTGGGCGGGCAGCCTGGGCGGCATGGCCGCCACCATCGCCCTGTGCCTGGCCATGGACGCGGTGGACGAGTTCTGGCTGGGCGGGGCGGGCGCGGGCCGGCCCTGGTGGATGTGGGTGCTGCTCGGCGCGGCCCTGAACCTGGCGGCCCAGTTCGGCGACTTCTTCGAGTCCGCGCTCAAGCGCCGCCTGGGGGTCAAGGATTCGGGCACGATCCTCCCCGGCCACGGCGGCATCCTGGACCGCATCGACAGCCTGCTCCTGGCCGTGCCGGTGTATGCCGGCCTGGACGCCCTGTTCGGGTTCTTTGCGCGCTGAGCCCCCGGCCGCGATTGCCAGCCGTTGCAGAACGGCGTAGCATGCGCCAAGTTCGAGACGAGAGACCAACCATCCCGTGACCGCCTACATCTCCAGCCTTCCCGCCGCAGCCGATTTTCCCCGCCGCCTGGTGGTGCTCGGCTCCACCGGCTCCATCGGCGTGAGCGCCCTCAAGGTGGTGTCCGACAATCCCGGCCAGTTCTCGGTGCTGGCCCTGGCCGGCGCGCGCAACGCGACGCGCCTGGCCGAGCAGGCGCAGGCCTTCCGGCCGCCGCTCCTGGCGGTGCTGGACGAGCCCGCCGCCCGGACCCTGCGCTCCCTGCTGCCCGCGGGCTACGCCCCGGAGATCCTGGTGGGACCCGCAGGATACGTCCAGCTCGCCACCCTGGCCGAGGCGGACATGGTGCTGGCCGCCCAGGTGGGCGCGGCCGGCCTGCCCCCGGCCCTGGCCGCGGCGGCGGCCGGCAAGCGCATCGCCCTGGCCAACAAGGAGGCCCTGGTCCTGGCCGGGGACCTGTTCCGCCGGGCCTGCGCCGCCTCGGGCGGGTGCATCCTGCCCGTGGACAGCGAGCACAACGCCCTGTTCCAGGCCCTGGCCGGGCACAACGGGCACGCCGTGCGCCGGCTCATCCTCACCGCCTCGGGCGGCCCCTTCCGCGGCCGCACCCGGGAGGATCTGGCCGCCGTGACCCGGGAGCAGGCCCTGGCCCATCCCAACTGGAGCATGGGGGCCAAGATCTCCATCGACTCCGCCACGCTCATGAACAAGGGCCTGGAGGTCATCGAGGCCCACCACCTCTTCGGCCTGCCGGCCGAGGCCATCGAGGTGGTGGTGCATCCCCAGAGCATCGTCCACTCCCTGGTGGAGTACGAGGACCGCTCCATGCTGGCCCAGCTCGGGCCTCCGGACATGCGCATCGCCATCGCCTACGCCCTGGCCTACCCGCAGCGCCTGCCCCTGCCCCTGGCCCCCCTGGACCTGGCGACGCTGGGCAGCCTGACCTTCGAGGCCCCGGACCTGGAGGCCTTTCCCTGCCTGGACTACGCCTTCGCCGCCCTGCGCGCGGGCGGGACCTGCCCCGCGGCCCTGAACGCGGCCAACGAGGTGGCGGTGGAGGCTTTCCTGGCGGGACGCATCGGCTTCTCCCGCATCCCGGACCTGGTGGCCGAGGCCCTGGAGTCCCACGAGAACGGCCCGGCCGAGAGCCTGGACGCGGTGCTCGCCGCGGACCGGGCCGTGCGCGAGCTGGCCCGGCGCCGCCTGGAAAACCGTTGAACGCGGCCCTTGCCTCGGCCCGCCGCGCGACTTAAGTAGGGTACCATGTCCGGATTCATCGCCGTTGTCCTGGTCCTTGGCGTGCTCATCTTCTTCCATGAACTTGGCCACTTCCTCATGGCCCGGATCATGGGCATCGGAGCTCCCACCTTCTCCCTGGGGTTCGGCCCGCGCCTGGCGGGCTTCCGCTGGGGCAAGACCGAGTACCGCCTTTCCGCCTTCCCCCTGGGCGGCTACGTGCACCTGGCCGGGGAGGCCCCGGGCGAGGACGCGACCGAGGGGTTCGAGCGGAAGGAGCTGTTCTCCGTCCGTCCGGCCTGGCAGCGGATGCTCGTGGTGGCCGCGGGCCCCGCCTTCAACCTGGCGCTGGCCTGGGTCATCCTCTGGGCCGTGCTCTGGTCCTGGGGCGACGCCACCCTGGGCTCGCGCATCTCCCTCGTGCTGGACGACTCCCCGGCCCAGGCCGCGGGGGTGCAGCCCGGGGACGCCATCACCGCCATCGACGGCGAGGCGGTGACCACCTTCGACCAGGTGTACCAGGCCGTGGCCCTGTCCGAGGGCCGGCCCATGGCCTTCACCCTGGAGCGCGACGGCGCGGCCCGGACCGTGACCATCACCCCCAAGGTCATCGAGGACTCGGTGGGCTTCCTGCGCTTCAGCCGGTCCCAGATCGGGGTGGCCCCGGACCCCGAGAGTCTGGTGCGGCTGAGCTACGACGCCTGGACCGCCATGCCCGCGGCCGTGGACAAGACCCGGGAGATGGTGGCCCAGGTGCAGGACGTGCTGGTGCGGATCTTCGCCGGCCGCAATTCGGTGAAGAACCTGGGGGGCCCCATCTCCATCGTGGCCCTGGTGACCCACCAGGCGGCCGAGGGGCTGTACAGCGTGCTGCTCACCGCGGCCTTCATCAGCGTGAACCTGGGGCTCCTGAACCTGCTGCCCATCCCGGTGCTGGACGGCGGCCACATCTTCTTCCTGGCCATCGAGGCGGTGCGGCGCAAGCCCGTGCCCGAGCGCTGGCAGGCCATCTCCACCCGCATCGGCCTGGGCCTGCTCATCGGGCTCATGCTCCTGGCCACGGTCAACGACATCTCGCGGATCGATTTCGGCGGGATTTTCAAGAGATAATCCGTTATTCTTGTGAAGAAGACGCCCTGACCATGGTCGCGCAAACCGTCCCGAGCCAGTCTGCGGAGGAATCCGGCCCGGTCCTGGCCCTGTGCGGGGTCGAGGCCCGGCTGACCGCGGTGCTGGCGCGCCGGGGCGCGGTGCTGGCCGCCCTGTCCCTGGACGCGCCGGGCCGGCACAACGAGGTGCTGGCCCCGGCCGTGGAGCGGCTGATGCGCCTGGCGGACGTCGCGCCCGCCGACCTGTCCGGGGTGGCCTGCGTGCGCGGCCCGGGGTCCTTCACCGGGGTGCGCATGACCCTGGCCTTTTCCCTCGGCCTGGCCCGGGCCGCCAGCCTGCCCCTGGCCGGGCTGGACTACCTGCCCATCCTGGCCGAGGCCTGCGCGCCGCTCCTGGACGGGACCCTGGCCGTGCTCACCCGGGCGCGGCGGGGCCAGGTCTACGTGCAGCCCTTTGCCGCGCCCGGGGGACGGCCCTTGGCCGCGCCGCGGGCCGCGGCGCTGAAGGCCCTGCCCGGCCTGCTGGCCGGCCTGCCCGCTCCCCTGCGCCTGGCGGGCGGCGGGGCCACGGAAAACCGCGCGGAGCTGGCCGGGCTCCTGCCCGGAGTCCAGGTGCTGGACGCCGCCTGGGACCACCCCCTGCCCGCGGTGCTGGCCCGCCTGGCCTGCGCGGCCGCCTATTCCTCCGCGCCCATCGAACCCCTGTATCTGCGCGCCTCGGACGCCGAGGACAACCTGGAGGCCATCGCCGCGGCCAAGGGCCTGGATCCGGCCGAGGCCCGGCGCAGGCTGGACGAGGCCACCGGCCAGACGGCCGGATAGCCATGGCCGGGGCGGAGGTCGTCCGCTGCCCCTGGGCCAGGGGACCGGAGTACGAGGCCTACCACGACACCGAGTGGGGCGCGCCTTCGCGGGACGACCGTCACCTGTTCGAGAAGCTGGTGCTGGAGGGAGCCCAGGCCGGGCTGTCCTGGCTGACCATCCTCAAGCGCCGGGAGGGCTACCGCCGGGCCTTCGCCAACTTCGACGCGGAGAAGGTGGCGCGGTTCACCGAGGCGGACCGGGCGCGGCTGCTGGCCGACCCGGGCATCATCCGCAACAAGCTCAAGGTGGCGTCCGCCATCGCCAACGCCAAGGCGTTCCTGGCTGTGCAGGAGGAGTTCGGCTCCTTCGCCGCCTATCTCTGGGCCTTTGTGGACGACACGCCCATCGTGAACCATTTCGAGAAGATGTCCGACGTGCCCGCCAAGACGGAGTTGTCCACAGCCCTGAGCCGGGACCTCAAGCGGCGCGGCTTCAGCTTCGTCGGCCCCACGGCCATGTACGCCTACATGCAGTCCGTGGGCCTGGTGAACGACCACCTGGTGAGCTGCTTCCGCCACGCGGAGCTGGCCTCCGCCCCCAATCGCTAGCGGCTTTTCTTCCCTTCCCTACCCCTTGAACCGATCGTCCGACCGCGCGTCCGCGGCGCGCTTGGCGCAGCGGGCCAGCCAGCCGGCGCGGACCTCGCCCTGCAGCGGGACGTCGAAGGCCGGGACCCAGGGCTTGAGGTCGAGCAGCGGGGTGTTGTCCAGGATGTCCACCCCGCGCAGGCGCAGGACGTGGCCTTCCACGGCCAGCAACTCCACCACCGAGAACCCGATGGGGTTGGGCCGCGAGGGCGCGCGGGTGGCGAACAGGCCGCGGGGGGTGGTGTCCAGGAAGGGCGTGACCTGCGGCGCGTAGGGCTTGGCCCGGTGGAAGCAGTAGAGCAGGATGAGGTGGGAGAAGCCGTCCAGGTCGGCCAGGGCCGGGGCGTATTCGGGCAGAAGCTCCGCGGAGCCCAGTACCTCCAGCGCGCCCGCGGACTGGAGGGGCATGTCCTCGACTTTTTGGAACGGGGAGCGGACCAGGCCGATGGGAGTGAAGACGACGGGCTCGGCCATGGGACCTCCTTCGGGATGGCTGGCTAGATCACGATGACCACCGGCTCCACCACCGGGTCGCGCTCGATGATGCGGCGGAAGAAGCGGCGCAAGGAGGAGCGGATGCGCTCCTTGAGCTTGTCCGTGTCGCCGGGCGGCACGTTCTCGTAGATGTCCAGGACCACGCAGCGGGCGTCCTCCAGGATGTGGCTGTACTGCTGCTCGAACACGAAGCCCTTGGAGGTGATGTCCGGGCCGCGCAGGATCTCGCCGGTCTTCTCGTCGATGACCAGGACCACCACCACCAGGCCTTCGCCGCCCAGGATCTGGCGCTCCTTGAGCACGGTCTGGCCCACGTCGCCCACGCCCTTGCCGTCCACCAGGATGGACTCCACCAGGATGGCGTCCTCCAGGCGCATGGAGGTCGGAGTCAGGGACACGGGGTGGCCGTCCTCCAGCACCAGGGCGCGTTCCGGGGCGACCCCGCACTCCACGGCCAGGCGGGAGTGCTTGACCAGGTGCCGGTACTCGCCGTGCAGGGGGATGAAGAACTTGGGCCGCACCGTCTCCAGCATGATCCTGAGTTCGTCCCGGTGGGCGTGGCCCGAGGCGTGGATGGCCTGGACCCGCTCGTAGAGCACCTCGGCTCCCAGCTTGTAGAGCCGGTTGATGACCTTGGTGATGGCCTTCACGTTGCCCGGGATGAAGCGCGAGCTCATGAGCACCAGATCCCCGGGCTTGATGGCCACCTGGCGGTGGTCGCCGGCCGCGATGCGGGACAGGGCGGACAGGGGTTCGCCCTGGGAGCCGGTGACCAGGAGCACGGCCTGCTCGTCGGGCAGGTGGGGCAGGCTCTCCAGGGGGATGGTGGCCGAGTGCGGGATGCGCATGAGGCCCAGCTCCGAGGCCAGGTCCAGGTTGCGGGACATGCTCCGGCCCAGCACCGCCACCTTGCGGCCGGTCTCGGCGGCCAGGTCGTAGATCTCCTGCATCCGCTGCACGTGGCTGGAGAACAGGGTGACGATGATCCGGCCGGTGGCCTCGCCGAAGATGCGGCGCAGGGAGCTCTTGATTTCCCGCTCGGTGAGGGCGAAGCCGTCGCGCTCCACGTTGGTGGAGTCCGAGAGCATGAGCAGCACGCCCGGCTCGCAGAACTCCCGGATGCCGTCCAGGTCGGTGGCGATGCCGTCCAGGGGGTTGCGGTCGATCTTGAAGTCGCCGGTGTGCAGGATGCGGCCGGCCGGGGTCTCGATGCCCAGGGAGAAGCCGCCCACGATGGAGTGGCAGGCCTCGAAGAAGGTCACGCCGAAGTCTCCGGCCGTGATCTTCTGGCGGCCGGCGACGGTGCGCAGGTCGGCGTACTTGTCCAGGTTGTGCTCCTTGAGCTTCTCGTTGACCAGGCCCAGGGTGAAGGCCGAGCCATAGATGGGAGCGGACACGTAGGGGAGGAACCAGGGCAGGGCGCCGATGTGGTCCTCGTGGCCGTGGGTGAGGATCACCGCGGCCAGCCGCTCCTTGCGGGCCAGCACGTAGTCGAAGCGGGGGATGACCACGTCGATGCCGAAGAGGTAGTCGTCCGGGAACATGAGGCCGCAGTCCACCACGATCATGGACTCGCCGCACTCCAGGACCAGGCAGTTCATGCCGATCTCGCCCATGCCGCCCAGGGCGGCTACGCGCACGGCGGGTTCAGCCACGAGCTTCCTCCCGGATCTTCAGGTACTCGCCGTTCATGAGGGCGTAGAGGTCGTCCTTGAACCGTTCGCGGTCCTTCACGGTGTAGCTCCCCTGGGTGACGATGGGGGGCAGGGCGCGCACCCGGACCTCGCGCACGGGCCGCAGGCGCAGGGCGTGCTTGGGGAGCATGGCCCCGGTGCCGGTGATGAGCAGGGGGACCACCGGGGCTCCGGTCTTGAGGGCCATGATCATGCCCCCGATCTTGAATTCCTGCAGGGCCGAGAGGTCGGTGCCCCGGGTGCCCTCGGGGAAGACCACCACGGAGAAGCCCTTGGCGGTCTGCTCGGCCGCGTACTCGATGGCCTTCATGGCCTTGCGCGGGTTGTCCCGGTCGATGGGGACGTGGCCGGCGCGGAGCATGGCCTTGCCGAAGAGGGGGATGCGGAAGAGGCTCTCCTTGGCCACGAAGCCGAAGGGCCGGCGGCCCAGCACCGCGTAGAGGGTGGGGATGTCCAGGTTGCTCTGGTGGTTGGCCATGAAGATGTAGGCCGCGTCCGGGTCCAGGCCGGACAGGTCGGTGGCCAGGCGCGCGCCGGCGAAGGCCAGGACCAGGCGGCCCCAGGTCCGGCCCAGGGCCCGGGCCATGCGCCCGGTGGGCGACAGGACCGCCAGGGTGGAGAAGACCAGGGTCGCCGGAAGGAAGAGCAGGTAGAAAAAGAGGTTGCGGAGCATGGCTGGTGGGTATCTCCGGCGGTCTCGAAAAGACGTTGCCGCCATTCGTCCGTGTACTGGAAATCCCTTCTCCCCTCAACACAAAAACGTCGCCCCCCCGGTGTCCCCGGGGGGCGACGGAGGGGTCGCGGGGAGCGGGATTACTCCTCGTCCTTCTTGGACTCGGCGATGACCTTTTCGGCCACCATGGGCGGGGCCTCTTCGTAGTGGTCGAACTCCATGGTGAAGGTGCCCTGGCCGCCGGTCATGGAGCGCAGGTCCGGAGCGTACTGGAGCACCTCGGCCATGGGCACGTGGGCCTTGATCTCGGTGACGCCGGCCTTGGAGTCGGAGCCCAGGACCTTGCCGCGGCGGCTGGAGAGGTCGCCGATCACGTCGCCCATGAAGGTGTCGGGCACGAACACGCTCACCGTGACGATGGGTTCGAGCAGGATGGGCTTGGCGATCTCGGCGGCCTTCTTGAAGGCGATGGAGCCGGCGATCTTGAAGGCCATTTCCGAGGAGTCCACCGCGTGGTAGGAGCCGTCGTAGCAGATGACCTTGAAGTCCACCACCGGGTAGCCGGCCAGCATGCCGCGCGCCGCGGCCTCCTGGATGCCCTTGTCGACGGCGGGGATGTACTGGCGCGGGATGGATCCGCCCACGATGGCGTCCTCGTACACGTAGCCCCCGCCGCGCGGCATGGGTTCGAGGCGGATGAAGCAGTCGCCGAACTGGCCCCGGCCGCCGGACTGCTTCTTGTGCCGGCCCTGCACGTCGGCCTTGCCCTTGAAGGTCTCCCGGTAGGGGATCTTGGGAGTCTTGAGCAGGATGTTGGTCTTGGAGCGGCGCTTGGCCTTCTCCACGGACAGCTCGATGTGAAGCTGGCCCATGCCGGAGAGCAGGATGTCGCCGGTTTCGGCGTCCCGGTCCAGGCGCAGGGTGATGTCCTCGGGCAGCAGCTTGGCCACCGCGGCGTAGACCTTGTCCTCCTCGCCCTTGGCCTCGGGGGCCAGGGCGTAGGAGATGAGGGTGGGCGGCAGGCCGGGCTTCTGGTAGGCGAAGGGGCTCTTCTCGTCGGACAGGGTGTCGCCGGTGGAGGTGGCCTTGAGCTTGGCCACGGCCACGATGGCGCCGGGCAGGGCGGCCTCCTTGAGAGGCTTCTGCTCCTTGCCGAGCATGGCCAGGAGCTGGCCGATGCGCTCCTTTTCGCCCTTGGCCGAGTTCACCACCTGCGCGTCGCCGGCGCAGGCGCCGGACATGATGCGCAGCACCGAGAGCTGGCCGGCGAAGGGGTCGGCCAGGGTCTTGAACACGAACATGGACAGGGGCGCGTCGGGAGAGGAGGGGCGCTCGCCGTCCTCGCCCGCGAAGGCCGGGCGATCCAGGGGGCAGGGGAACAGACGCTGCATGGCGTCGAGCGCCTGGGCCCCGCCCGCGACCTGCAGGGCCGCGCCGCAAGTGACCGGGACCAGAGCCCCGGACAGAACGCCGGCGCGCAGGGCGCTGTCGATTTCCTCGGGGGCGAGTTCGCCCTCTTCGAGGTACTTCTCCATGAGGGTCTCGTCGCTCTCGGCGATGTTCTCTATGGCGGCCTCGCGCAGGGTGGCCACTTCGTCGGCCAGGTCCGCGGGCACCTCGGCCTCGCTCACCTTGCCGCCCTCGCCGAACATGATGGCCTTGTTCGCGAACACGTCCACCACGCCCTTGAAGTCCTCCTTGGCTCCGATGGGGTAGTGGAGCAGCACCGGCTTGACCTCGAGCATGGACAGGCTGTCGTAGGCCATCTGGAAGTCTGCGCGGTCGCGGTCCATCTTGTTGATGAAAATCATGGCCGACCGGCCGGCCTTCTTCACCTCGTCCCAGAGGCGGCGGGTGAGCGGCTTGGCCCCGTCCACCGCGTCCACGGTGAAGAGCGCCGCATCCACCGCGGCCAGGGTGTAGGCGATGTCGCCGGTGAAGTTGCCGTCGCCGGGGGTGTCCACCAGGTAGTGGACATTCTTCTTCCACTCGAAGCGGGCGAAGCCGGGCTGGATGGAGCCGCGGCGCTTGAGCTCCTCGGGCTCGGTATCCAGGGCGGTGGTGCCCTCCTCGATCTTGCCCGGCCGGGCTATGGCCCCGGCCGTGAATAGGAGCATCTCGGCCAGGCTGGTCTTGCCGCAGCCGCCGTGACCGACGATGGCGTAAGTTCTCTGGTTCTTGAGCGCTTCGGACATGGCCAACTCCCCTCGGTGTATTCCTCGCTCGGTGCGGACCGCGGGCCGCGGTCCCCTGTTTTGCGGGGTGTAGACCTATAAGAAGAGGCCGTAAACATTGTCAAGCGACGGCGACGGCCGGCCCGGGCCGGCCTGGCAATCGTATTGACGGCGGCGCCGCGGGTAGGGAATAAGATGATTCGTCATTGCACCGTCCAGTCCGGGAGCAGCCATGCCGAAAACCCCCGACATCCCCGCCGCGCCGCGCAACGAGTCGTCCCGCTCCGAGATCTGGGCGCGGTTCCTGCTCAACGTCTGCCTGCTGGTGGTCATGGCCGTGCTGGCGGTGTTCGTCGGCGTCTTCATCCGCAACAAGACCCTCATCGAGAAGGAGATCCTGGCCCGCGCCCGGTCGCACTTCGAGAACATCGTGCTCATGCGGCGGTGGAACGCCCAGTACGGCGGGGTGTTCGTGGAGAAGACCGCGGGCGTGGTCTCCAACCCCTATCTCGAGAATCCGGACATCACCGCCCAGGACGGCAGGGTCTACACCAAGAAGAACCCCGCGCTCATGACCCGCGAGGTTTCGGAACTGGCGGCCAAGGCCGGGATGTTCGCCTTCCACATCACCAGCCTCAAGCCCCTCAATCCGAACAACGTCCCCGACAGGTTCGAGGCCGACGCCCTGCGGCGCTTCGAGGCCGGGGAGCGCGAGGTCCGGACCAGGGAGGCCGAGGGGGACGATACGCATTTCCGCTACATGGCCCCGCTGTTCGTGGAGAAGAGCTGCCTGGCCTGCCACGGCAAGCAGGGATATGCCGAAGGCCAGGTGCGCGGGGGCATCTCGGTGCGCTTCGACATCACCGAGGCCACCCGGTCCCTGGCCCGGACCAATCTGGTCATCGTGGTGCTGGCCGTGCTCCTGGCCGGGATTCTGGTGGGCCTCATCTACCTCTTCGTCCTGCGCCTCATGCGCAGGCTCAACGAGGCCATGCGCCGCATCCAGGACATGGCCGTGACCGACGAACTGACCGGCCTGTACAACCGCCGCCACCTGTTCGTCCGGCTGCGGGAGGAGCACCCCCGGGCGGTGCGCTACAACACGCCCTTGGCCTGCATCATGGCCGACATCGACTTCTTCAAGGAGATCAACGATTGCCACGGGCACCAGAGCGGCGATGCGGTGCTGCGCGGCGTAGCGGAAATCCTGAAGTCCACGTCCCGGCAGAGCGACGTGACGGGCCGCTACGGCGGAGAGGAGTTCCTGGTGGTGCTCCCGGGCACTACGCTGGAGGGGGCTCGGTCCGCGGCCGAGAAGATACGCATGCAGGTCGAGGCGCATGCCTTCGCCAGCGTCGCCGGCGAGACCGTTCCGGTCACCCTGAGCCTGGGCTGCGCGGCGTTCGAGCCAGGTCGGGAGGCCGAGCCGCCGGACGTGGACCGGCTTCTGTCCCGGGCCGACCAGTGTCTCTACCGGGCCAAGTCCGGCGGCCGCAACCGGGTGGAGACCTGGGAGGGCGGCCCCGAGGCCAGCCCGAGTTGAGCCGGGTGCTGCCCGGCCCTCAGGCCGCGTTGCGGCCCTCGGCGCATCGGGCGTCCATCACCGGCATCACCGTGCGGCCCAGGGGATGAGGGCGTGCTCCACCCGTGGCGGCACGGGGGCGCATATCCTCATTCCCCTGGATTAATCCGAGAAGGATGGTGTAGAAAGGTCGCAAAAGAAGGTCGCGACCATGCCTCCCTCCCTGCGGAAGAACGACGCCGGCCGTCGGGCCCTGCGCTCGGCCCTGCTCTACGCCCTGTTCGGCGGGCTCTGGATCGTCTTCTCGGACCGCGCCCTGGAGATACTGGTCCAGGACTCTGCGGCCCTGACCCGGCTGCAGACGTACAAGGGCTGGTTCTTCGTGGGGGTCACCGCGATCCTGGTCTGGTGGTTCGTCCGCACTCACCTCCTGGATGCGGCCAGCATCGACGCCCAGTTCCTGCAGCAGGCCGGGCAACTCCGGCGGGCCCGGGACGAGCGTGACGTCCTGCTCCAGGAATGCCACCATCGGGTCACGGACAACCTGCAGGTCATAGTGGGCCTGCTCAACCTGGCCCGGGACAAGGTGGATTCACCCGCCGCGGTCCCGGCCCTGGACGCGGCCATCGCCCGGGTATGCGGCATGGCCCTCATCCACTCCCAGCTCCACGACGCCTCGCGGCCGGACCGGGTGGACATGGCCCGGTTCATCCGCGAACTCCACGCCTACCTGGCCGGCCGGTACGAGGGGCAGCGGGTGGAGGCGGTCTTCGACCTGGACGAGGTGGTTCTGCCCATCGAACGGGCCATCCCTTGCGCCATGCTGCTGGTCGAGGCCCTGACCAACGTCTTCAGCCACGCCTTCGCGCCGGGCGCCAAGGGCCGGGTGACGGTCCGGCTCAAGGGTCTCGGGGGAGCCCGGCTGCTCCTGGCCGTGGAGGACAACGGCCGGGGACTGGACCCGGGCCGCGGCGAGGGCCTGGGCCTGGGACTCATCCGCTCCCTGGCCGGCCAGCTCCGGGGCGATCTGTCCATCGCCTCGGATCAGGGCGTGTTCATACGGGTGGAGTTCTCCGGAGGGCCGCCCAGCCCGGGCCTCTGACACGCCCGAAGGTAAGGAAAAGAAAGACCCGCCGGAGGGCGGGTCGTTTCTCTTCACAGGGGAGGCGGGGCTAGTCCAGGTCCTCGACGTCCTCGCGCACCATGCGCTCGGCGATGGAGCGTCCGTCCACCTGGTACTGGCCGCTGGCCACCAGCTCCTTGAGCCGGGCCACCTTGTCCTCGCGCACGTCGGGGGCCTTGCGCGCAGCCTCGAATCCGGCGGCCAGGAGCTTGGCGTCGCTGCTCACGGACACGCCGTCGCCGGAGGGCGTCGGCTTTCCGGCGGCCTTGCCGCGGCCTTCGGCCCGGCCGGCGTCAGCATCCTCGCGGATGCGAAGGTTCTCGTAAGGGTTGTCGGTCGGTCCGACGCCTCTGATGCTCATGGTAGCCCTCCCGGGCTCTGGGCCCACGCGGTTGACTGTCTTTGTGCTTAGTTGCCCGGCTGCCGGCTGTCAACGGCCAAAGGCCGTCGCGCCGGCAGGCCGGAGCCCCTGCCGCGTGCAGCTCTGGTTCTCTCATGCAAATTCAACGCCAAGGAGATTGTCCGGGAAGGTCCGCTGCGGGGGCGGGCCGTGCGGCCCTGTCCGGCCCTGGGGAGGTCGAGGTCCCGGCCGGGAGGGCTGCGCAGCCCGCACCCCCGTGCGGCGTACGCCCTGCGTCCCGCCGTTCGGGCGATGCCCCGGGAGGCGGGCGCAGGGGCTACAAGCTCAACCCCGTGGACTGGATGAGCTCGGCCTTCGAGTTGTAGACAGGCGAGGCCTCGAGGGCCACCAGCTTGCCGGCCAGTTCGGGGCGGGAGTAAATCTCCCGCTGCAGGCGGGCCTTGCGCACGTCCTTCATCATCGCCACCAGGGAGCGGTCGCTCTCACCGGGCCGGTGGAGCGCCACGCCCGGGTCGGTCCCGTGGGTCACTCCGTTCACGCTCATGATGACTCCTCCTTCAGGGGCGGACGCGGCGCGACGCCGCGATCCGCAACACCTTTGCCTGCTCTATCGGACGGAAAGAAAGAAAACTTTATGCGTGGCTGAGTGGGCCGGAATCACGGGATTCTTTGAGTCAGGCTCAGGAGCGGGCGGGCCGGCCGGCCCCCCGGGCCGCGGCCAGGTAGCGCCGGGGCATGTCGCCCGCGGAGTACCCTTCGGCCGCGTGGAGGAACAGGGGACGCAAGGTGTCCCGGAACAGGGCGGGGGCCCGGACCTGGCGGGCGGCGACCAGGGCGGGAAGGTCGTGGCTGTCCAGCCAGCGGGCCAGGGTCGCGGCCCGGTGTCCGGCCCGGTGCCCGGCGTCCGCCGCGGCCAGTCCGGCGGCGCCGGCCCGGGCGCAGAGGTCCGGGTTGCGCAGGAGCACGCGGGCCTTGGCCGCCGCGACCCGGGCGTCTCCCGGCGGGTAGGTGAACAGCTCCCGGCCGTCGGCGAAGAGGTCGGCGAGTCCGTGCCCCACCCGCGGCGTGAGCAGGCAGGCCCCGCAGCCCAGGGCCTCGAACACCCGGAAGTTGAGGTCCCCGCGCTCGGCCTCGTTGAGCACCACCCGGGCCCGGGCGTAGAGTTCGCGGTACGCGCCCTGGCGCACCGCCAGGCCCGGGACCAGCCGGCCCACCTCGGCCAGGAAGCCGGCCCGGCCGGGCGCGTTCAGCGGGTTCACCGAGCCCACGAAGAGCAGGCCGAACTCCGGGACGGCATTGGGAAGTGGGCCGTCCTCGTCCCGGGCGTAGGGCGGGGACCAGAGGAGCCGCTCCTGGGGGATGCCGGCCTTTCGGAAGGCGGGCAGGTGGCCGGCCAGGGAGACCAGCACCAGGTCGAAGGCCCGGGCGTAGAGCGGGTGCCAGGCGTGGATGTGGCTGTCCACGCTGTAGAACAGGGTGGGGCAGGGGTAGCGCTCCAGGCCGGCGAGCAGCGGCGGCGTGCTGCGGTCGCCCAGGACCAGGAGGTCCGGGACCCCGCCGGCCAGGGCCACCACGTCGTCCCAGCCCAGGGGCAGGTGCGGGAAGCGGTCGGCGAAGACCACCCGCCAGCCGTGGGCTTCGAGCTTGGAGCAGAAGAAGGGGTTGCCGAACCAGGCCACGGTGCGCATGCGGCCCCCGGAACGCGACGGTTAGACTGCCGCCTTGAGCCGGGGACAGTCGTGGCGCAGGAAACAGATCTCGCATCCGCCCGCGGAATCCGCCAATACAACGATAGTTGTATTGAAAAAAATCATGCCGATTCCTTGAGCCGGGGACAGTCGTGGCGCAGGAAACAGATCTCGCACCCGCCCGCATAGGGCGCCGGGGTGAGCAGGGCGTAGCGCCGGGACAGGGTGTGCTCCGGGGTGATGGCCAGGCCCAGGTCCGCCGCCGCCTGCTCCACCTCGGGGCTGGGCTCGGGCACCGGGGCGCAGCCGCAGGCCGCCACCTCGGGAACCAGGTCCGCGGCCAGGGCCATGAGCCGGGACAGGGCCAGGCAGTGGGCCAGATAGCCCCGGCGCGGGGACTCGCCCCACAGGCGCTCCACCTCGGTCTCCACCGACTCGTCCAGCCAGGCCAGGAGCCAGCTCCGGGTGGAGTTGACCACCCGGTGGGCGGACAGCCGTTTCCCGAAGCTCTCCCACAGCCCGGCCAGCCAGTCCGCCTCCGCCGCGGGCAGGTCGCCGGCGCGGGAGAGTTCGCAAAATGCTGGCAGGTCGAATGCTTGCGGTGACGGCAGCGGGGAAATGGTGTACGTACCCACGAAAGGCTCCTTGGCGAGTGTGGTAGCGGATTTTCGGCGAAGCGGCAAACGCCCGGGGGCGAGCAAGGAGCGTGCCGGAGCCCGGCATCGCCCGCACCTCGGGGGATTGGGCGTTCCATGGACAACGGGACGGTCATCAGCGTCAAGGGGCTGACCAAGCGCTTCGGCGCGGTGACGGCCGTGGACGGCCTGGACCTGGCCGTGCGCCGGGGCGAGGTCTTCGGCCTGCTGGGCCAGAACGGAGCGGGCAAGACCACCACCATCCAGCTCCTGCTCGGCCTCACCTCGCCCGACGCCGGGGACATCGCCCTGCTGGGCCTGCCCCTGGCCTCCAACCGCCGGGACATCCTGGCCCGGGTCAACTTCTCGTCGGCCTACGTGTCCATGCCCAGCAACCTCACGGTGCTGGAGAACCTCACGGTCTTCGCCCTGCTCTACGGGGTGCGGCGGCCCCGCCGGCGGATCATGGACCTGCTGGAGCTGCTGGAGATTTCCGAGACCGCGCGCCGGGTCTGCGGCCGCCTGTCCTCGGGCCAGCTCACCCGGGCCAACCTGTGCAAGGCCCTGGTCAACGATCCGGAACTCCTCTTCCTGGACGAGCCCACCGCCAGCCTGGACCCGGCCATCGCGGCCAAGGTCCGCCAGACCCTCAAGCGCATCCGGCAGGAGCGGGGCGTGACCATGGTCTACACCTCGCACAACATGCGGGAGGTGGAGGAGATGTGCGACCGGGTGGCGTTCCTGCGCCAGGGCCGGGCCGTGGCCGAGGGGACCCCGGCCCAGGTGCGGGAGCGGGCCGGCCGCGCCTCCCTGGAGGAGGTGTTCATCGACCTCGCGGCGCAGGGGAGGGTGGTGTGATGCTACCACGCAAGTTTTCTTTAAGAAAAAACCTGACGGTTTTTTCCGGTCCCGTCTTCTCGGCGCAGGGGAGAGGGGCATGAGCCGTTGCGGACGTCCGCTCTTCTTCAGGAAGCGTCTGGCGGTGATATGTGGTTCCGGTTGGCGCGCGCAGGGGAGGGGCTAGCATGTGGCTGCGGGTGTGGGCGCTGTTCTTGCGCTACGTCTACCTGCACAAGCGCTCCGTGGTGCGGACCATGGAGATCTTCTTCTGGCCGGTGATGAACCTGCTGCTCTGGGGGTTCGTGTCCAAGTACCTGGGCCGGCTGGCCGGGCCCGGGGCCGTGACCTACCTGCTGGGCGGGGTGGTGCTGTGGGACCTCCTGTACCGCTCCCAGCACGCGGTGTCCCTGTCCATCACCGAGGAGTTCTGGGAGCGCAACATCGTGAACCTGTTCGCCGCGCCGGTGCGGCCGGCGGAGATCGTGCTGGCCGCCTGCGGGGTGGGGTTCGTGCGGGCCCTGGTCATGACCGTGTCCTCGGCGTTCATCGTGTATGCGGCCTTCGGGTTCAACATCCTGGCCATGGGACCGTCCCTGGGCTGGTTCTACCTGTCGCTCCTGGTCTTCGGCTGGGCCGTGGGCCTGTTCACCATGGGCCTCATCTTCCTGTTCGGCCGGGCCGCCGAGGGCCTCATCTGGGGCATCCCCTTCCTCATCCAGCCCTTGACCGCGGTGTTCTACCCGGTGGACGTGCTGCCCGACTGGCTCCAGGCCGTGGCCCTGTGCCTGCCGTCCACGTACGTGTTCGAGGGCATGCGGGCGGCCCTGGTTCACGGCTCCGCCCCCCTGGACCTGCTGCTGAAGGCGGCGGTCGGGAACGCGGTTTTCCTTGCGTTGGGCGGGGTTTTCTTCGCCTGGACCCTGGAGCGTGTCCGAGTCAAGGGGGCCTTGGCGCGGCAGGCCATGGAGTAGGCGGCTTTACAGGCGTGGTTGCGGTGGGTATTCTGTAAGGTAGAGCCAGACGGAGGTCATCCCGTGGACGCGCCCCGCCTTTTCCTTCGCTACTTCTATCCGCCCGCGCACTATCCGCGGCGGCTGCCCACCAACGACGAGCTCATCGATGCGGACATCCGCCGCGACTTCGCCCGGCACGAGGCCGGGTTCGTGGCGCGCACCGCGTTCACCGGCCCGGCCCCGCACGAGCTGTTTCACCAGAACCGGGCCCTGAGCGGCGCGCCCCGCCCCCCGGAAGAGTGGACCGGCAAGGTGGTCGAGGCCGAAGGCTAGCCGGCCCGGCAACCGCCCCGCAAGGGGCGGTTTCTTTTTTTCAGCCGAGAAGGGACAGGGCCAGGGGCATGGTGGCGAAGGAGAGCAGGGTGTGGGCGGTGATGATGGCCGCCATGAGCGCGGTGTCGCCGCCCAGCTGACGGGCCAGGATGAAGGCCGAGGAGGAGGTGGGCAGGGCCGCGAAGAGCACCGCGATGGTGCGCTCCTCGCCGCCGACCCCGAGCAGGGCGCAGGCCGCGGCGGCCAGGGCGGGCAACAGCGCCAGCTTGGCCGCGGCCGAGAGGACCACGCCCCGGGCGTGGGCGCGGGCGTTGCCGAACTCCAGGGCCGCTCCCACGGCCATGAGCCCCAGGGGCAGGGACACCCGGCCGAGCAGGGTGAGCACGTCGCGCAGGCTCTGGGGCAGGGGCAGGCCCATCAGGTTCAGGGCGAAGCCGCCCAGGCAGGCCAGGATGAGCGGGTTGCGGGCCAGCTCCCGCAGGACGCCGCGAACCCCCGGGGCGCCATTGCTCCCGAAGTGGGCCACCACCGGCACGCAGGCGGCGTTGATCAGGGGGATCATGGCGACGAGCGCCACCGCGGACAGGGTTAGCCCGCGCTGGCCCATGATCGCCGCAGCCCCGGCCAGGCCCACGTAGGTGTTCATCCGCACCCCGCCCTGGAACAGCGAGGAGAAGGCCGGGCCGGGCAGGCCCAGGAGCGGCCGCAGCGCCAGGAGCAGGAGGCAGGCTGCCGCGATGGCCAGGACCAGGGACAGGGCCAGGGGCGCTGCGGCCAGCCGGGAGAAGTCGGCCGCGGCCAGGTTGTTCAGGAACAGGGCGGGCAGGAAGAGGTAGTAGGTGACGCGCTCGGCCTCGGGCCAGAATGACCGGGCCGGGAACTCAAGGCATCTGAGCACGTGGCCCAGGAGGATCAGGGCGAAGACCGGGGCCAGGGCGTTGAACATGGGGACCTCGCCGCGGTCCTGTACCTCCATCCGGGCCGGGGGACAAGGGTCAGGCCGCGCTGCCCGGGGGGAGGATGCCGGCCCCGGCCAGGGCCGCCACCAGGCTCTGTTCGGTGAAGGGCTTCACCACGAAGGCGTCGACCTTGTCCTGCTCCCGGCAGCGCTGCTGCTCCTCGTTGTCGTCGAAGGAGGTCACGGCCGCGGCCTTGAACCGGCGGCCGGGGGGCGCTCCCCGCTCCTCCTCCAGGCGGCGCAGGGCCGCCAGCAGCTGGTGTCCGTCCATCAGGGGCATGTTGAGGTCGGTGAGCACCGCGTCGAAGGGCGTGGTGTCCAGGGCGGCGGCGAACAGCTCCAGGGCCTCGTCGCCGCTGCCGGCCGTCGCGCATTCGGCAAAGGGCGACAGGAAACGCTGCAGGAGAAGCCGGATGGCGCTGCTGTCGTCCACGATGAGCAGTCGCATGGCGATGCTCCTTCCCGGGCCCGGGCTTATTTCTTTTTCCCGGCGGGCCTCTTTCTTCCCTTCTTGCCGGCCTCCTCGCCGAACTCCTTGAGCCCCTTGGCCAGGTCCGCCAGCCGGGCGTCGACCAGGGCGGCCACCGAGTTCTCGGGGAACGCGCCGTCCTTGCCCGGCTCGCCCGCGGGCCTGCCGGTGAGGATCTCGATGCCCTGGTCCACGGTGCGCACCGCCCAGAGGTGGAACCGGCCCTGGGCGATGGCCTCGGCCACGTCCTTGCGCAGCATGAGGTCGGGCACGTTGGCGGCCGGGATCATGACCCCCTGCCGGCCGGTCAGGCCCAGCGCCTTGCAGGTGTCGTAGAAGCCCTCCACCTTGTGGTTCACCCCGCCGATGGCCTGGACCTCGCCCTTCTGGTTCACCGAGCCGGTGACCGCGATGTCCTGGCGCAGGGGGAGGCCGGAGAGGCTGGAGAGCAGGGCGTAGAGCTCGGTGGAGGAGGCCGAGTCGCCGTCCACGCCGCCGTAGCTCTGTTCGAAGGCGATGGAGGCGGCCAGGGCCAGGGGCTTGTCCTGGGCGTACATGCGGCGCAGGTAGCCGGACAGGATGAGCACTCCCTTGTTGTGGATGGCCCCGGAGAGTTCGGCCTCGCGCTCGATGTTGATGACCCCGTCCTTGCCCATGGAGGTGGCGGCGGTGATGCGCGAGGGCTTGCCGAAGGCCACGTCGCCCAGGCTGTACACCGACAGGCCGTTGACCTGGCCCACCACCGCGCCGTCCACGTCGATCTGCAGGGTGCCGCGGGAGATCATCTCCTGGATCAGCTCCTCCACCCGGTTGGAGCGCAGGATGCGGGTCTCCACCGCCCGGTCCACGTGTCCGGCCGCCACGGTGTCCGCGCCGTCCCGGTTGGCGTAGTAGTCGGCCTCCATGATGAGGTCGGCCAGCACCGGGAAGGCGGTGGAGAGCTTTTCGGTGCGGCCGGCCAGGCGCACCGCCTCCTCCACCAGGGCGGCTACCGCTTCCCGGCAGAAGGGCCGCAGTCCGTTCTGGTCGCACTCCCGCTTGATGAAGCGGGCGAAGTCCAGCACCGCGGCCTCGGTGCGGTCCATGGTCAGGCCGAAGTCGGCCCGGACCTTGAAGATGCGCGGCACGTCCTCGTCGTAGTGGCGCAGCAGGTGGTAGAGGCGTTCGTCCGAGAGCACCACCACCTTCACGTCCAGTTCGATGGGCTCGGGCTTGAGCCCCGAGGAGGAGAAGAAATAGAAGGGGTCGTAGGTCTGGATCTCCATCTTGGTGGACTTGAGGCTGCGCTTGAGCGCCGGCCAGACCCCGGGCTCGATCACCGCGTCCATGAGGTTGAGCACCAGGTATCCGCCGTTGGCGCGCAGCAGCGACCCGGCCACGATCTTGGAGAAGTCCGTGCGCCACACCCCGCTGCGGTCGTAGACCCGCTCCACCGAGCCGAAGATGTTGCGGTAGGTGGGGTGGTTCTCGATGACCACCGGCGAGGCCGTGAGTTCGGAGTTGTCCACCAGGAGGTTCACCCGGTAGGGCGAGAAGAAGTCCGGGACCGTGCCCGGAGGGCCCTGGGCCTCGCGGCTCTGGAGGAAGACCTCGTGGTTCTCGGCCATGTCGCCCACCATGCCGTCCAGGTACTTGGCCACCTTGTCCCCGGAGAAGCGCTTGCGCACGGGAGTCAGGGCATCCTCGGCCAGGGTGCGGAACATGATCTTGTCGATCTCCCGGCTCTTCTCCTTGACCTCCTTCTGCAGGTCGCGCAACTGGAGGAAGATCTCGTCGATCTCCTTCTTGAGCACCGCGTAGGTGGTCTTGAGCTGTTCGTATTCCTCGGCCGGGAAGCGGCCCTTCTCCACCAGATCCTCGAGCTGCATGAGGGGCTTGGGCTCGCCGTCCACGATGGGCATGAGTTCGGGCCGCTGGACGTTGCCCATCTGCACGTTGACCAGGGCGAAGCCGGTATCCTTGACCTTCTTGTTCAGCTCCTTGAAGAACTCCCGGGACTGGCGCTCGTAGGCCTCCATGATCTCGTTCTTGCGGGCCATGAAGTCCTGGCTCTCGAAGAGCTGGGGCACCTCGGCCTTGAGGTGGTCCAGCAGGGTGTTCACGTCCTTCCGGAAGGCCTGGCCCTGGCCCGCGGGAAAGCGCAGGAGCATAGGCGATTCGGGGTTCTTGAAGTTGTTCACGTAGCACAGGTCGTCGGGCACCTGCTCCTTGCGGGTCAGGTCCTCCAGCAGGCGGCGCACGTTGGCCAGGCGGCCCGTGTCGTTGGGACCGGTGACGAAGATGTTGTAGCCCTCGCGGTCCATGCCCATGCCGAAGCGGAAGGCCTCCACCCCGCGGTCCTGGCCGATGAGCCCGGTCAGGGGCTCCAGTTCGGCGGTGGTGGCGAAGGGCAGGGAGGCCGGGTCCAGCCGCCAGCGCAGCTTGTCCGGGTCCACCGCATGTCGGTCCGTATTCGAAGCCATGACAACTCCTTGGCGGGATTTCTGGGTGTCATCCGACCTTCACGCTGACGCTGCGCGGCCCCCGGGGCGGGCATTTGGGCATGGTGATGGAGAGACGGCCGTCCTTGAACACGGCCTCCACCCCGTCCGGGTCCACCGGGCAGGGCAGCCGCAGGGACTGGGAGAAGGAGAGGGTCCGGGTCATGGTCCCGGCCTCGCCGTTCTCCATGTCCTCCCGGCGTTCGCCCCTGAGCGTGAGGACGTCCTCGTGCAGGGAGACGCTCAGGTCCTCGGGGCCGTAGCCGGGCACCTCGGCCACCACCACCAGGGCCGAGTCGGTCTCCTCGGTGCTGAACCTCGGCGCGGGCGCTCCGGACGGGGACATGCCCATGTCCCGGCGCAGGCTGTCGAAGAGCAGCTCCATGTCGCGTTTGAGCTGGCCCAGGCGGCGGTTGGTCCACAAGGTGAGATCGGGCATGGCAACCTCCCCGCCCCGGTGCGGCGTGCGCCGTGACCCGGGGTCGTCTGTCTGCCCGATATCTAGCAATTCAAGAAAAAACCGCAAGGGCGGGCGTGGGACGTCCTAGCCCTTGGCCTCGCGCAGTTCTTCCTTGCGCAGTTCAACCGCCTCGTCCACGGCGTCGGCCGCGGCTTCGGCAGTGGTGGGCTCGGGGGCCTCCAGCAGGGCGATCTGGAGGTTGAGTTCGCGCATGATGCGGATCTCGTCGGGGTTGTAGTAGGCCCGCCAGGCGGACACCGCATCCGCGGGCCGGTCCATGCGGGCCAGGGTGAGGCCCAGGTAGAGGGAGGCGTAATTGTCCTTGCCCAGGATGCGCAGGGCGCGCTCCAACTCCACCTTGGCCTGCACGTACCGGGCCTGGCGGTAGAGGCAGTAGCCCAGGCGTCGGCGCACGTCGGGGTGGTTTGGATCCAGGCGTATGCAAGCCTGGTACTCCTCGGTCGCGGCCGGGTAGTCGGCCCGGTTGAAGGCGGCGTGGCCCGCGGCCAGGCGCTGGGCCAGCTCCGAGGCCGGAGGCGCGGCCTTGGCCGCCGGCGCGGGCTCCTTTTCCTCGCCGAAGGCGCGCAGCTTGCGCAGTCCCCCGAAGAGGATGTCCCGCCGCGAGAATCGCTTGTCCTGCATGGTCGTCTCCCTGAGGGGCCGTCGCAACGTCGTTTCCCGGGCTTGGCAACGGCGCGCCGCCGCAGGCGCGTGCGGCAACGGGTTCGAACGGCCCGCCATGCCCCTTGGCCCGCCATTCGGCGCGCCGTTCCCGGCGCGCCCGGGCTGCCTTCGACAGCCTCCAGGCCGGGTTACATACCCGAACCCGCCCCGGGGTCAAGCGGCTTGCGGCCCGGGGGAGGGGGATGCTACACCCGGCGTGCCACGAACCACCAAGAAGGCGGGGGACCATGGAATACGTTTACGGCGCGCTGTGCTTCTTCTTCGGGCTGGTGAACCTGCGCCTGGTGCGCGACGAGATCAGGGACGGCGAAACCCGCTTCCACCTGGACTTCCTGCGGGTGAAGAAGGCCGAGAACAAGCAGAAGTTCACCTGGATCATCGTGGGCCAGTGCGTGCTGTCCTTCGTCATGTTCCTGGTGGGCATGTACTGGTTCAACCCGCAATAGCCATGGCCGGGCTTCCCGAATCCGGCCCGGTGCTGGTCAGCGCCTGTCTGTGCGGCCTGCCCTGCCGCTACGACGGCAGCGTGGTCCCCTTGCCCGCGGCCCTGGACCTGGTGCGCCAGGGCCGGGCCATCCCCGTGTGCCCCGAGCAGCTGGGCGGCCTGCCCACCCCCCGCCCGGCCATCGAGCTGCGGCAGGGCCGGGCCTACGCCAAGGACGGCCGCGACCTCACCGAAGAAGTGGCCCGCGGCGCCCAGGCCTCCGCGGACCTGGCCCGGCTGGCCGGCTGCTGGGCGGCCCTGCTCAAGGCCCGCTCCCCCACCTGCGGCTCCGGCCGCATCTACGACGGGACGTTCTCCGGCCGCCTCGTCCCGGGCGACGGCATGCTGGCGGCCCTGCTCCGGGAGCAGGGCCTGGTCATCCTGAGCGACGAGGACCTGGGGTGAACGCACCCGGCCCGGGGCGGCTCCTGGCCGTGGACCTGGGCCTGCGCATGGGGCTGGCGCTCCTGGACGGCGCCGGCCGGCCGGTGTGGCTGCGCTCCAAGCACCTGGGCGCGCTGGCGTCCCTGCGCCGGGCGGCGCACTCCATTCTCAGGGATCTCCCCGAACTGGAGCTTCTGGTCCTGGAGGGCGGCGGCCCGGCCGCGGACATCTGGGCGCGCGAGGCGGCCCGGCGCGAGGTGCGGGTCCGGGTGGTCAGCGCCCAGGACTGGAGGCCGGACGTGCTCGCCCCGTCCCAGCAGCGCGACGCCCGGAGCGCCAAGGCCGCGGCCGCGGTCCTGGCCCGGCGGGCCCTGGAGCGGGCCGGCCTGCCCCGGCCCCGCACCCTGACCTCGGACGCGGCCGAGGCCCTGCTCCTGGGCCTGTGGGCCGCGCGGGAAGCGGGGTGGGGCGGACCGCCTACCTGGGCAGCAGCGCCTTGAGCGCGCTCCAGTCCAGCTGCTTGAGCACGGCCGCGGCCCGGGCCTTGTCCGCCTGGACCGTGACCACCACGGTCTGCACCGCGGTGTGGGGGATCCCTGGCCGGGGCGCGGCCTCCATGCGGGGGTTCTCCGGCTCGGACGAGAGCTTCCAGGCGCCCAGGAACACCCGGCTGTAGCCTTCCCGCCATCCGTAGTGCGTGGTGCGCCGGCCTTCGCTGCGGTAGACGGCAAGCCCGGCGGGGCCCGGTTCGACGACGTAGCCGGGGTCCAGGGCCTCGGACATGGCGTTGGCCTCGAAATGGATGCGCAGCCGGGCGTCGCGCACCTCGTGCTCCGCGAAAACCTCGTCCAGCTTCCGGTCCTGGGCCGCGTAGGCGGCCTGCATTTTCTCGGCCAGGGCCTCCATCTCCGCCGCGATGCGCTGGACCGCGGCCATGTCTCCCTTGTCCGCGGCCGCGCCCAGCTTCTGGGCCATGGCCTCGTAGTCCTGCTGGATCCGGTCCGCGGCCGGGTCCCCGGCCGACTCCTGCATGACCGCCGCCCCGGCCTGCACGGCCCGGTCCTGGGCCGCGTCCAGGCGGGCGGCGTCCCTCCAGGCCGCGGCGTAGAACACGGCCAGGGGGAAGTGCTCCTGGTCGACGCCCACATATTCGCTGGCCTTCACTTCGGTCTCTTCGGTGCGCTCCCAGCCGGCGGGGCCGGGAGGAGCCTGGCGGTCGAAGGCCTGGAGGATGCGGAGCATGGCTGCCTGCTCCTGGGCCGTGGCCGCCCGGCCTTGGCCGTCGGCCAGGGCGGCCGGGACGGGCGGGAGGAGGGCCAGGGTCAGGACGGCCAGGGACAGGCAGGCGCGGAGCGCGGGGTGCGGGGCCATGGGAGCTCCGGGGTTGGGGTGCGGCGCGGCCCCGGTGCGGCCGGGGCGCGAACCGCCATACCCCTGACCGGCGGCCTTGTCACCTGCGCCGGGGAGTTGCCGGGATGACAATGCGGGCCGGTTCGCTTGCGCGGCCTGGGTTGGGGAATCCTAGAAGAACGTTCGGGAATTTGCCTTTCTCTCCGGTCGGCAGTAAAGGGCCAAGGGTGCTTTCGAACTACCCAGGAGGAACCATGCCCAGACGCATTCTCATCATCGGCGCGGTGGCCCTGGGCCCCAAGGTGGCCTGCCGGGCGCGCCGGCTGGACCCCGACGCCGACATCCTGATGATCGACCGCGACACCGTCATCTCCTACGGCGGGTGCGGCATTCCCTATTTCGTGGGCGGCGACGTGTCCGACGTGTTCGGCCTGTGCTCCACCTCCTACCACGCCCGCCGGGACCCGGCCTTCTTCAAGGGCACCAAGCGGGTGGAGGTCCGCACCGGGACCGAGGCCCTGGCCATCGACCGCAAGGCCCGCACCGTGCGGGTCCGCACCCTGGCCGACGGTTCCGAGGCGGACCTGCCCTACGACGCCCTGGTCCTGGCCACCGGCTCGCGGCCCTTCGTGCCCCCCATCCCCGGCGCGGACCTGCCCGGCGTCACCACCATCAGCGGCCTCAACGCCGCGGTGGAGATGAAGGACCGCCTGGCCAAGGGCCAGGTGGGCTCGGCCGTGGTGGTGGGCGGCGGGGCCATCGGCCTGGAGATGGCCGAGGCCCTGACCTCCCTGTGGGGCGTGGAGACCACCCTGGTGGAGTTCTGGGACCAGGTGCTGCCCACGGCCTTCTGCCCGGAGCTGGCCGGCATCCTGCGCAACCATCTGGAGGAGAACGGGGTCAGGGTGCTGGCCCCGGACAAGGTGCTCAAGGTGCTGGGCGACGCCGAGGGCGGGGTCTCCGGGGTGCTCACCGAGAACCACGGGGAGATTCCCGGCGAGATGGTGCTCTTCGCCACCGGGGCGCGGCCCAACGGCGAACTGGCCCGGGCCGCGGGCCTGGCCATGGGGCCGGCCGGCGGAGTGCTGGTGGACGACCACATGCGCACCAGCGACCCGCGGATCTATGCCGGAGGCGACTGCTGCGAGGTGCGGCACCTGGTCTCGGGCGGCTGGGTCCACCTGCCCCTGGGCTCCCTGGCCAACCGCATGGGCCGGGTCATCGGCTCCAACGTCTGCGGCGGCTCGGCGCGCTTCCCCGGGGTGGTGGGCAGCTTCTGCCTCAAAGTCTTCGACTACGGCGCGGCCCGGGCCGGCCTGACCCTGCCCCAGGCCAGGGCCGCGGGCTTCGACCCGGTGGCGGCCACGGTGGTGCAGTCCGACCGGGCGCACTTCTATCCCGGGGCCAAGATGATGTGCGTGAACCTCATCGCCGACCGCCGCACCCGCCGGGTGCTGGGGGTGGAGGCCATCAGCAAGAACGGGGACGGGGCCAAGGCCCGCGCCGACGCGGTGGCCGCCATCCTGGGCCGGGGGGCCACGGTGGAGGACGTGTCCAACCTGGAGGTGTCCTACTCCCCGCCCCTCGCTTCGGCCATGGACGTGATCAACGCCGCCGGCAACGCCCTGGAGAACATCCTGGACGGCCGGGCCGAGGTCATGGACGCGGGCGAGTTCCTGCGCCTCATGTACGAGACCGACACCAAGGTCCTGGACGTGCGCAGCCGCAACTACCCCGGCCCCTACCAGGCCCGCTGGGGCGAGCGCTGGCTGGCCATCCCCCAGGACGAACTGCCGGAGCGCATGGCCGAGGTGCCGCGGGACGAGCCCCTCATCCTCTTCTGCAACGTGGGCATCCGGGCCTACGAGGCCCAGATCTACCTGAAGGAGCAGGGCCTGACCAACACCCGCAGCGTCCAGGGCGGAGCGTCCATAGCCAAGACCCTGAACCCGGACATCGTGAAGGAGGAGCCCAAGGATTGACATGAGGCACTACATGTAGTATCAGTGTGGGCAGAACGGAAAAACTCCTGGAGCGGATGCGGGCCAATCCCCGGGACTGGCGCATCGCGGACCTGAAGACCCTGGCTGAGGCGCGCGGTCTGGTCTGGCGGCAGAGGGGGACCAGCCATGTGGTGTTCCTGCGGCCCGACGGCCGGACCCTGCCCGTGCCTGCGGCCCGTCCGGTGAAGCCGGTGTACGTCCGCAAGTTCCTGGAGATGTTGGAGGACTAGCTCATGCGCGATTTGAGTCGGTACCCTTTCGAGATTCGTCCGCTCACTGAAGAAGAGGGTGGGGGATTTCTCATCAGCTATCCCGACTTCCAGGAGTGCGTGTCCGACGGCGAGACCGTGGAGGAGGCCATGGTCAACGGCCGCGACGCCTTGGCCGAAACCGTGGCCGCCCTGGAGGAATTGGGGCACCCCGTGCCCGAGCCCTTCAGCGGAGGGCCGGCCTCCGGCCGCTTCGTGGTGCGCACCCCCAAGAGCCTGCACGCGCGCTTGGCCACTCGGGCCAAGCAGGAGGGCGTGAGCATGAACGCCCTGGTCGTGGCTTTGCTCGCCGAGGGCATGGGAAAACGGAAGGGCCGCTCACCGCAGGCATAACTTGAGGTGGGCCGGAGGCTCAACTCCACTGCCGGAGCAGGGCCGCGGCGGCGTCCGAGGCGCAGGCCGGGGCCGGGTGCGCCACCAGGCCGGGGGCGCTGCGTTCGGCGAAGGGCAGGGGAGAGGCGGACAGGGGGGCGGCGGATATCTCCACCCGGGCCACCTGGGGCAGGCTGTCCAGCTCCAGGTCCGGGGGCAGGTTGCGCAGCCCGTCCAGGGTGAAGGTCACTTCGCTCACCCGGCCGGGCTCGCCCTTTTCCCCGCACGGGGCAAGGCCGGCGAACACGAACAGGGCCGGGAAGGCGTCGGGCCAGGCCACCCGCATGACCTCGGCCAGGGTGAAGCGGCTGTGGTAGTCGTGGGTCTTGATCGCGTCCCACAACCCCACCACCAGCTTGCGCAGCGGGCTGTCCCCGCTCTCGTCCGCCACCGGCAGGCAGTGGTCGGACACCAGGTGCAGCACGTTGTAGTCCAGGTCCCGCTCCACCCGTTCGGTCTCCAGGCGCAGGCGGATGGGCACGAAGGCGATGCCGTGCATCTTGCGCAGCTTGCGCACCAGGTTGAAGAGCAGGTTGAACTCCGCGGTGTTGCGGCTGTAACCGAAGGACCTGATGGTCTCGGTCATCTCCCGGTTCCATTTCTGCTCCCGGGGGTTGTCCTTCTTGAAGGCCGTGATCCCGGAGCGGTCCGTCTCGGCGTTGTCCCGGCGGGCCAGCCGGATCACCTGGTCGCACCCCTTGCAGCGCACCGCGGCGCCCTCCACGGGTATCTCCTGGGCCTTGAGCAGGTATTTCTTCTTGCAGTCCAGGCACTGGACGATCATGGCGCGGCTCCTTGCTGAGGGATTTCCCTTATCGTGTACGTACAGAAGGGGGCGCTCCTGGTCAACGGCCATTGACAGAAGCCGGCCCCAGACCCCACAACCCGGCCATGGCCCAGAAGGAGCATCCCGCCGAGGACCTGGAGCGCCGGGGAGTGGCCGCCCAGCGCCGGGGCGATCACGCCGCGGCTGCGGACCTCTACGCCCAGTCCCTGGACGCCGGGGGCGGGGGCGCGGCCATCTACGCCAACCTGGGCCTGGCCCTGCTGCGCACCGGCCGGCTGGCCGCCGCCGCCGTCTCCCTGGATCGGGCGGCGTCCCTGGACCCCGCCAACCCCGTTCCCCTGGTCTATCTGGGGGAGGCCCGCCGCGCCCTGCAGGAGCCCCTTCCGGCCGCCCGGGCGCTGCGCGCCGCGCTGAAGCTCGACCGCGGGCTGGCCTACGCCTGGCTCCAACTGGGCATGGTCCTCAACGATCAGGCCAGGCCCGCCGAGGGCCTCAAATGTCTGGACCGGGCCCTGCGCCTCAAGCCCGAACTGTCCGACGCCCGCTGGCCGCGCATACTGGCCCTGTTCCGCCTGGGGCGGCTGGGCGAGGCCTTCGCCGCCTACGAGGACCGTTTCGAGCGGCTCGACTGCCCGGCCCGCAAGCTGCCGCGACCGGCCTGGGACGGCTCGGACCCGGCCGGCAGGACCATCCTCCTGCACCACGAACAGGGCCTGGGCGACACCCTCATGTTCTGCCGCTACGCCCCGCTGGCGGCGGAGCGGGGGGCGCGGGTCATCCTGGGCTGCCAGCCGGAGCTGGCCCCGCTCCTGGCCACCCTGCCCGGCGTGGACCAGGTGGCCGTGCCCGGAGCCAGGCTGCGCTTCGACCTGCACGCCCCGCTCCTGTCCCTGCCCCGGCTCTTCAACACCGACCTGGACACCATCCCCTCTCAGGTTCCATATATTCAGGTTCCTGATGGAGCATCATCTCCGTTGAGACGTCGACACGGGAAGGGACTGGACGTGGGCCTGGTCTGGGCCGGCAACCCCCGGCACACCGGCGACGCCCTGCGCTCCATCCCGCTGCGCGAACTCCTGCCCCTGGCAGCCGTTCCCGGGGTGCGCCTGCACTCCCTGCAGTTCGGGGAGCGGGCCGGCGACGTGGACCGGCTGGGCTGCGGCGGGCTGGTCCTCCCCCTGTCGTCGCGCATCACCTCATTCGCCGAGTCCGCGGCCGCCCTGCGCGACCTGGACCTGCTCGTCACGGTGGACACCGCGGCCCTGCACCTGGCCGGCGCCCTGGGCCGGCCGGCCTGGGGCCTGCTCTCGTCCAACCCCGACTGGCGCTGGCTCCCCGGCCGCGCCGATTCCCCTTGGTATCCCACATTACGCCTCTTCCACCAAGCCAAGCCCGGCGACTGGGCCGGAGTCGCGGCCCAGGTCCGCGAGGAGCTGGAGCGGATGGCCCGGGAGCGG
>JBFMHA010000028.1:0-38636 GCA_040753075.1 Thermodesulfobacteriota bacterium | reverse complement strand
GCAGCCTCAAGGCCGTGGCGGCCATGGAGGGGGAGAGGGGCGGCCTGCGCGACAAGTTCACCGGCCTCGTCCGCTTCCTCCACCGCGACTACGACCCGACCGTGGGAAGGTTCACCGCCCCCGACCCGCTGGGGGATACGGGAGGGGATCACGGCTCGGGCGGCCTCTCCTGACAGAGGAGGGCCGGGACGGAGCGTCCGGGCTTCGTCCGGCCACGGCTCGGGAGGCCGCTACCTGCCGGCCAGCGCCGCCCGCAGGGCGTCGGCGGCCGGGTCGGGACGGGGGGGAAGGGCGGCGATCTCCGAGGGGTGCAGGGCGTTGCCGTGGTACCGGACGTTGTAGGAGCGCTGGATGTTCAGCGCCTGGCCGTCCAGGGCCACGCCGCCGAACAGGCCGTCGGACGCGGAGAACGCCGCGGCCTCCGGGGTCAGGGTGGCGGTGTCCACGCCCAGGCTGGCGTCCAGCGGGCCCAGGGCCAGGCCTCCCTCCAGGGCCGCGTTCAGGCTGCCCTGCAGGGCCTGGCGGGTGGCGTTCTCGCTGAAGAAGAGCACCACGAGCCGGGTGCGGCGCAGGCCGGCCTGGGCTCCCCAGCCGCCCGAGGACAGGGTGAAGAAGGCCGGCTCGCCGAAGCTCCCGTCCGGCTGCCTGGCCATGAGCACGCCGGGGCCGCCCCCGCCGGCCACCACCACCCCGAGCTTGAACAGGTCCGGGAACACCAGGGCCGCGCGGCAGCGGGCCAGGGCCTCGTCCAGACGCTCCCCCTGCGGCCCGGCGCGCAGGCCGCGCACCGCGGCCGCGGCCTGGGCGAGCACCTCCCTCGGCTCGTCGCCGCGGTCCACCCCGGCCAGGTCCCGCTGCAGCGCAGTGCAGGCGGGCAAGGCCAGGAGGAGGAAGGCCAGCAAGACTGCGCCCGCGCGCCGGGCAATCTCGTGCGTCGTCATGTCCGTCGCCTCATTCCCTCGCCTCCCTACGGCCCGGTATCCTCGAACCCCAGGCTCGCCACCCGGCCGTGGAACTGGCGCGGGTCTGTCTCCAGGATGGAGGCCAGGGCGCGGGCCGGGACCGCGGGGTCGAGGAGTTCGCCGCGCTCCTTCCAGGGCTTGAACACCGCGTGCAGCCGCTTGGCGCCGCCGCCCTTGGCGTGGCGCGCCTCCTCCTGCATCCGGGTGTCCACGATGCCCGGCCGGAAGGCGAAGGTGGTGATGCCCGGGGCCTCCAGGGCCAGCTGCCGGGCCAGGTGCTCCTCCGCGGCCTTGGCCGCGCAGTAGGCCGCGATGCCCGGCTGGGCGATCTCCGCCGCGCCCGAGCCGAAGAGCACGAACACCCCCCGCCCCCGCCGGAGCAGCGCCGGGAACGCGTGCCGCGCCAGGCGGTGCACGGCCGTCACCGAAGCCTCGAACACCTCGTCCACCGCGGCCGCGGAAAGCTCCCAGAACAGCGGCCCGGGCCGCAGCACCCCGGCCGCATGGACCACGCCGGCGAATCCCTCGCCCGCGTTGGCCAGGGCGGTCTCCACCAGCATCCGGGCCACCCCGTCCCTGCCCGCGCTGCCCGCCACCTGGGCCACGTCCCTGCCGCCGGCCTCGGCGCAGGCCGCGGCCGCCTCGGCCAGGACCTCCGGGTCCCGGGCGTTCAGCACCAGCCCCGCGCCGCGCCGCGCCAGCTCCAGGGCCAGGGCCCGGCCGATGCCGCGCGAGGCCCCGGTCACGATGTAGGTTTCATTTGCCAGCCCGCTCATGTATACCCCTTGCACGACGCCGCCCGCGCCGCGAGCAAAGACACCAGCCCGGTGTTTTTTGCTTCTTGGCCCGGGAGAACCAGGTGTTCCGGCATGTCCGGGAAGCCCCGGCCGCTCCCCTGCGGCGCGGCCGGCGCCCATGATCCTGGCGCGTACACTACCACATGCGGAGCCGACAATCCATGCGCCAATACGGTTTCACCCTGCTGCGCGAGCGCGACATCCCCGAGCTGGCCTCCCGGGCCCGGCTGTGGCGGCACGACGCCACCGGGGCCGAGCTCATATCCGTGCTGAACGCTGACGAGAACAAGGTGTTCTCGGCCAACTTCCGCACCCCGCCCCGGGACTCCACCGGCGTGGCCCACATCCTGGAGCATTCGGTGCTCTGCGGCTCCCGGCGCTTCCCGGTCAAGGAGCCCTTCGTGGAGCTCATCAAGGGCTCGCTCAACACCTTCGTCAACGCCTTCACCTACCCGGACCGCACCTGCTACCCGGTGGCCTCCTGCCACCCGGGCGACCTGCAGAACCTCATCCAGGTCTACCTGGACGCGGTGTTCCACCCCCTCATCCCGGAGCACGTCTTCGCCCAGGAGGGCTGGCACTGGGAGCTGGAGCGCGGGATCCTGACCCGCAAGGGCGTGGTCTACAACGAGATGAAGGGGGCCTATTCCTCGCCCGAGGGCCTGCTCTCGGAGCTGTCCCAGCAGTGCCTGTTCCCGGACACCACCTACGGCCTGGACTCGGGCGGCCACCCCGACCGCATCCCGGACCTGACCTATGCGGCGTTCAAGGAGTTCCACCGCCGCTTCTACCACCCCTCCAACTGCCGGTTCTGGTTCTCGGGGGACGACCCCGAGCCCGAGCGCCTGGCCGTGCTGGAGGCGGCCCTGGCCGGGTTCGCGGCCCAGCCCGCGGACTCGGAGGTGGGGCTGCAGGCCCCCTTCGCCGCGCCCCGCGAACGGCGCGAGCGCTTCGCCGCCGGCCCCGACGCCCAGGGCATGTTCACCGTGAACTGGCTGCTGCCCGAGGCCGTGGACCAGGAGGCTTCGCTCGGCTTCGAGATGCTGGAGCACGTGCTCACCGGCCTGCCCACCTCGCCCCTGCGCCTGGCCCTGCTGGAGTCCGGCCTGGGCGAGGACCTGGCCGGGACCGGCCTGGAGAACGAACTGCGCCAGATGTACTTCTCCTGCGGCCTCAAGGGCTGCGATCCCCAGGACGCGCCGCAGGCCTGGGGCGTGATGCGGGAGGTGCTCGCGCGCCTGGCCGCCGAAGGCCCCTCGGCCGCCGAGGTGGAGGCCGCGCTGAACACCGTGGAGTTCGACCTGCGCGAGAACAACACCGGCCGCTTCCCGCGCGGCCTGTCGCTCATGCTGCGGGCCATGCCCGCCTGGCTCTACGGCGGCGATCCCCTGGAGGCCCTGGGCTTCGCCGGGCCGCTGGAGCGCATCAAGTCCCGCCTGGCTGCGGGCGAGCCGCTCTTCGCCGACCTGGTGAAGAGGCGCCTCGTGGACAACCCGCACCGGGTGACCCTGGTGCTGGAGCCCGAGCCGGGCCTGGACGCCCGGCGCGAGGCCGAGGAGGGCAAGGCCCTGGCCGCGGTCCTGGGGGCCATGCCCCGGAAGGAGCAGGAGGCCGTGGCCGCGGCCGCGGCCGAGCTGGCCCGGATCCAGTCCGCGCCCGACGACCCCGCGGCCCTGGCCGCCATCCCCCGCCTGACCCTGGCGGACATGCCCCGGGCCGAGAAGCCCATCCCGGCCGAGGCGCGGCCCGGCGCGGCGGAGCTGGTGCTCACGCACGACCTGGACTGCGCGGGCATCGTGTACCTGGACCTGGGCTTCGACCTGGCCGCGACGCCCCTGCGCCTCCTGCCCCTGGCGCCGCTCTTCGGCCGGGCGCTCACCGAGATGGGCACCCGGCGCACGCCCTTCGAGGAGCTGTCCCTGCGCATCGCCCGCACCACCGGCGGCATCGAGGCCGACCCCCTGGCCACCGGCGCGCTGGGCCCGGACGGCCGGCCCGCGGGCGCGGCGGTGCGGCTGTTCGTTCACGGCAAGGCCGTGGCCGGGCGCGCCCAGGACATGCTGGACATCCTGGCCGAGATCCTGGCCGAGACCGACTTCGCGGACCAGGAGCGCTTCGGCCGCATGGTGCTGGAGGACAAGGCCCGCATGGAGCACGGCCTCATCCCGGGCGGACACCGGGTGGTCATGACCCGGCTGCGCGCGGGCCACGGCCCGGCCGGCCTGGCCGCCGAGCACCTGGGCGGGGTCAGCGCCCTGCTCGCCATGCGCGAGCTGTCCCGGCGGGTGGAGGAGGACTGGCCGGGCGTGCTGGCCGACCTGGAGACCCTGCGCTCGCTCATCGTGACCCGGGCCGGGCTGGTGGCCAACCTGACCGCCTCGGCCGGCGACCTGGCCGCGTTCGAGCCGCGCCTGGCGAAGTTCCTGGAGGGCCTGCCCGCGGCCTCGCACCCGGCCGCCGTCTGGGCGGCCGGCCCCGCGCCCCGGGCCGAGGGCCTCACCGCGCCGAGCATGGTGAACTACGTGGGCCAGGTGCTGGACCTGCGGGCCACGGGCTGGGACTTCCACGGCTCCACCCTGGCGCTCACCAACCTGGCCCGCACCGGCCACCTCTGGGAGAAGGTGCGGGTGCAGGGCGGGGCCTACGGCGCGTTCTGCACCTACGACCGCTTCACCGGGGCCATGAGCTTCGCGTCCTACCGCGACCCCAACCTGGGCCGCACCCTGGACGCCTTCGCGGCCACCGCGGACTTCCTGCGCTCGGCCGCGGTTTCGCCCGGGGAGCTGGAAAAGGGGATCATCGGCGCAGTCGGGGACCTGGACGCGCATCTGCTCCCGGACGCGAAAGGCTTCGCCTCCCTGGTGCGCCGCCTGGCCGGCGACACCCCCGACAACCGCCAGCGCCTGCGCGACGAACTCCTGAGCGCCGGCCCCGCCCACGCCGCCGCCCTGGCCGACGCCATGCACGCCGCCCTGCCCGCGGCAAGGATAGCGGTGCTGGGCTCGCGGCAAGCCATCACCGGGTCCGGGCTGGGGTTCGAGGTGACTGAGGTTATGGGGTAAGGGGGGCGGCGGAAGAGCTGACCCTCCGGGGGCTCAAGGGCCGACGGCCCTTGAGAATCCCCACCGGGGAGACATAAGGGGGCCTCACGGCCCCCTTCCCCCGCCCCGGCAGGCTCAGAATTCTTGCTGCCGGTAGTCCTTGTTCTTGTGATCGATGATCTGGACGAAGCGGCAGTTGGCCTTGACCTGGCCTTCCTCGAAGACTTGGACGCCCTTCCGGAGCGCCTTCTTCGCGCCGGTGGTCAGAGACTTGCGGCAGCCACAGTTGCCGCCCTGTCTCGCAGCGCGCTTGTAATCGCGCGCACAATCCAATAATAATCGAGAATGGTGCGGACAAGCAGACCTCACGCGTCCGCCGAGTATTGAACTGCCGTCATAGCCAGGATTTCGCGCCATGCCTCACATCCCGCTTGATATCCGGACGTTGTCGTTCATCACCGTCCTGTTCGGGTTCGGGTTCGGGTTCTGGCTGATCGCCTTTGCTCATACGCAGCGGGTTTTCCCCGGCCTGAGGACCGCCGGGCAGGGAATGGTCGTCACGGGGTTCGGCTTCTTCCTCATCGGCCTGCGCGATTACGCTCCCCTCGCCGTGACCTTGGTGTTGGCAAACACGTGCATTCTGGTCGGCTTCGTCCTCGTCAACGACGGCATCTGTCTTTTTCGCGGCAGGAAGCGCACAAGCCGACCTCTGATGCTGGCGCTGCTGCTCGCATTCCTGGCGGCCTTTTCTCACGCCAGCTACGTCGCCCCCTCCCTTCCCCTGAAGATACTCATCATCTGCCTCGCCCTGGCCCTGGTTTCCGGGCTCAGCTGCCGGAACATGCTCGTGGGCGAGCCTGGCAGGGCCACGTTGCCCCAGAAGACGACCGCCCTGGGGTTTGCGCTTTTCGGGGCGTACATGCTGTTCAGGGCCGTATGGGTCATGAACGAGGAGGGACTGCAGGACTTCATGAGCGCGGGCGCGGTCCACGGGCTGGCTTTCCTGGCCATGATCTGCATTCTCATACAGGTCGCCTACGGCCTGATCTGGATGGCCAACGACTCCCTGCAGGAGGAGCTCGGAACGTACGAACGGATCATTTCCGCCACTCCGGACATGGTCGTTCTCGTGGACGGGCGCGGCGCCTACAAGATGGTGAACGACGCCGTCCTCAGGGTGCTGGGCGTCACCCGCGAAGCGATACTGGGAAGGAGTTCGACGAATATGTTCGGCGAGGAGTTCTTCAACGCGGTGACCCGGCCCAATCTGGAGAAAGCCCTCCGCGGAGAGGTGTGCGCGACGTCGCGGTGGTTCGACACGCCCGAGTCGGGCCGGAGGTATATCTCCTTGCACTACCACCCGGTTCCCGACGCCGAAGGCGCCATCTCCCTGGTGGCCATCAGCGCGCGCGACATGACCGAATTGCAGATCGCCCAGGAGGAGCGGCAGCGCATCTTCACCATGTCCCTGGACATGCTGTGCGTCGCGGACGCAGACGGATACTTCAAGGAGCTCAATCCGGCCTGGGAGGCCACCCTCGGCTGGGACAGGGAGACCCTGATGCGGTCGCAGTGGATCGACTTCGTCCACCCCGACGACGTCCAGGCCACCGCCGAGGTGGGCAAGACCCTCACGGCGGGCGCGCCGGTGGTGGATTTCGTCAACCGCTACCGGACCAGGGACGGCTCGTACCGCTTCCTCTCCTGGACCTCCCACCCCGACCCGTCGAGCCGGCTCATCTATGCCGTGGCCCGGGACGTCACCGAGCGCATGGAGATGGAGGAAAAGCTCAAGCAGCAGGCGACCCACGATCCCCTGACCGGGGCAGGGAACAGGCGGCTGTTCATGCAGCGGGCGGGCGAGGAGATCGAACGCAGCGTCCGGTATGGCGTTCCGCTGTCGCTGCTCATGCTGGACATCGACCACTTCAAGGCCATCAACGACACCTACGGGCATGACGCCGGGGACCAGGTGCTCAAGGAGTTGGTGGTGGAAACCCGCGAACAGTTGCGGGTCTCGGACGTCTTCTGCCGTCTCGGCGGCGAGGAGTTCGCGGCGCTATTGATCAACGCGGACGCACAATCCGCCGAGACGCTGGCCGAACGCATCCGCCAGGCCCTGGCCGGCCTGACCGTGGCGAACAACGGCATCGTCATCACCTTCACCGTCAGCGTGGGGTGCACGGAACGGGCCGCAGGCAGCGACAGCGTGGAGGCCATGCTGAAGCGCGCCGACTCCGCCCTGTACGCGGCCAAACAGGGAGGCCGCAATCAGGTCCGGATGGCGTGAGGCCCTCGGTCAACGCCCCTGCCCCCCGCCGCCAGCTCCGCGGCGGCCAAATCGAACAGGGCGTGGCCCACGGTCTTGAAGAGGACGGGGCCGGCCGCGTCACCCGCTGGCCGGGGGAGGTCCAGGGCGTCGGCGAGCGGCGTGACCCGGCTCCAGTCCACCCGGGCCTGGATCAGGTCCCCGGCCTCGGCGGCGCAGGCCTCGGGCATGTCCACGTAGACGCGGCAGCGCCGCACCAGCGCCGCGGGGATCTCGGCCTCGCCGGGCGAGTGCGCGCCCACGGCCGCGATGAAGCAGTCCGGCCGCAGGCCGTCCCCCGGCGACGCGGGCGGGAGCACCGGCGCGGCGCTGGTGGTGGCGGTCACGACGAGCGCCGCCTCGGGCAAGACGTCGTCGGGCCGGGCCACGGCCGAGCAGTCCATGCCCAGCCCGCGGCCGTGCGCGGCCAGGGCCTCGGCCTTGTCGCGGGAGAGGTCCGCCACCCAGGCCCGTTCCGTGCCCAGGCCCTGCCGGAACGCCTCCAGATGCCCCCGCGCCTGCACCCCGGCCCCCACCACCAGGAGCGGGCCGGCCGGGTCCGGGGCCAGGGTCCGGGCGGCCAGGAGCGACAGGGCCGCGGTGCGCCGGGCCGTGAGCTCGGGGCCGTCCAGCAGGGCCAGCCGCTCCCCGCTCCGCGCGTCCAGGACCGCCACCTCGCCCCGGATCAGGGGCAGGCCCCGGCCCGGGTTGTCCGGGTGCACGCTCACCAGCTTGGCCACGGCCAGCCGCTCCCCGGCCGCGGGCATCACCAGGAGCACCCCGCCGTCCGGCAGGGCGACCCGCTGCCGCGGCGGCGCGGCCACCTCCCCCGCCTTCCAGCGCCGCAAGGCCCCGGCCAGGGCCTCGGCCAGGCCCGCATAGGGCAGCAAGGCCCGCGTCCGCTCCGCATCCATCACCTGCATTCTCGCCTCCCTTGCCGGCTCGCAATCCTGCCGCAGTCCTAGAAAACCGTGGTCGCCGCCGGCGCCACCCAGGGGGTCCCGGGCGTTGCAGCGGCCCACCTCGGGGTCGTAGTCCCGGCGCCCGAAGCGCACGAACCCCGTGCGCCGGTCCCGGCAGCCGACGGCGAAGCCGACGGGCACGAAGAACCAGCCCCAGGTGTCCTCCAGTACCCGGCCGAAGCTGTCGCAGTCAATGGCCTTTATGGTTTCGCCGTTTTCGTCCGTCACCACCCGCAGGGTCCCCGCCTGGTCGTAGCCGAAGAACACCCGGCTGCGGCCGTCGTCGGGGTGGTCGAAGAGCGCGGACACGGGCAGGCGGCCCTGCCGGTACTCGAAGTGCAGGGCGTAGCCCCGCTCCAGGTTCTCGTAGGCCCCCAGGCGCAGCAGGTCCAGCCAGGCGAAGCGCTCCAGCGCCTTGCCTTCCTGGCGCTTGGCCAGGGGCTGGCCGCACCGGTTGGTCGCGCAGTCCGCCTCGCCGGACGCCTGGCTGTCCGCCCGCACCAGCCCGTCCAACACCCCCTGCCCCTCTTCCCGCAGCACGTTGGTAGCTTCCTCAAGGTTACGCCAGCAACCGGAGGCCGTTCACCGCGTTGACGCCATTCCGCCGCGGCTTCTACAATGGACTCCCGGCGGACTCCCCCGCCCGCACCCCGATCCCGGCCGCGCCGCCGTTCCCGAGGGCTCCTCCATGCGCATCCCGGCACAGCGTCACATGCTCCTCCTGCTCCTGCTCGCCGCCCTGGCCCTGTCCGCCTGCGGGGCCGACGGCAACGCCGACAAGGCCGGGCCCAAGAAGCGGCCCGCGCCCGTGGCCGTGGCCGCGGCCGAGCTGCGCGACCTGCCGGTGAGCCTCGGCGCGGTGGGCGCGGTCCAGGCCGCGGCCACGGTGAGCGTCAAGAGCCAGGTGGGCGGGCTCATCGTCCGGCAGTTCGTGCGCGACGGCCAGGAGGTCAAGGCCGGCGAAGTCCTGTTCCAGATCGACCCCCGGCCCTTCCAGGCCGAGATGGCCGAGGCCCGGGCCCAGATCGAGCGCAGCCAGGTGCTGCTCAAGAAGGCCGAGGAGGACCTGGCCCGCTCCCGGAGCCTCAGGGACCGGGCGGTCATCAGCCAGCAGGAGTTCGACCAGGCCCGGACCGACGCCGACGCCCTGCGCGCCTCCATCCGCCTGTACGAGGCCCAGCTGGAAAAGGCCCGCCTGGACCTGGAGAACGCCGCCATCCGCGCGCCCATCGCCGGCGCGGCCGGCGAGGTCAAGGTGAACGAGGGCAACGTCATCAAGGCCAACGACGACCGCGACCTGGTGGTCATCCGCCAGGTGCGGCCCATCTTCGCCGCCTTCGCCGTGCCCGAGGCCTACCTGCCCGAGATCGCCCGCCGCATGCGCGCGGGCGAGGCGGAGGTCCTGGCCCTGCCCGCCGGCCCCGCGGGCGGGGAGGACCGGCCCGCGGCCGGCCGCCTGGCCTCCATGGACAACACCGTGGACCGCGCCACCGGCACCATCCGCCTCAAGGCCGAGTTCGCCAACGCCGACGGCCGGCTCTGGCCCGGCCAGTTCGTGCGCGTCACGGTGCGGCTGGACGTGCTCAGGAACGCGGTGACGGCCCCCTCGGCCGCCATCCAGACCGGGATCAAGGGCCCCTACGTCTACGTGGTGGACGCCAACTCCACGGCCGAGCTGCGCCAGGTGGAGACCGGCCTGTCCGAGGACGGGATCGCCGTGGTCACGAGCGGCCTGGCCGCGGGCGAGAAGGTGGTGGTGGACGGCCACCTGCTGCTCACCCCGGGCGCGGCCGTGACCCTCAAGACCGGCAAGGCCGCCCCGGCCCCCGACAAGGACGCCCCGGCCCCGCAGGCGGGCCAGGGGGCCAAGCAATGAACGTCTCCCGCATCTTCATCGAGCGGCCGGTCATGACCACCCTGGTCATGGCCGCCATCCTGCTCTTCGGGCTCATGGGCTACGTGCGCCTGCCCGTGTCCGACCTGCCCAACGTGGACTTCCCCACCATCGAGGTCCGGGCCGAGATGCCCGGGGCCAGCCCGGACACCATGGCCTCGTCCGTGGCCACCCCCCTGGAGAAGGAGTTCTCCACCATCGCCGGCCTGGAGTCCATGTCCTCGTCCAACTACCTGGGCGCCACCCGCATCACCCTCCAGTTCGCCCTGGACCGGAACCTGGACGCCGCGGCCCTGGACGTGCAGCGGGCCATCTCCTCGGCCATGCGCGCCCTGCCCGACGACCTGGCCAACCCGCCCTCCTTCCGCAAGGTCAACCCCGCGGACACGCCCATCTTCTACCTGGCCGTGACCTCGCCCATCCTGCCCCTGTCCGACGTGACCGAGTACGCGGAAAACCTCATGGCCCAGCGCCTGTCCATGGTGAGCGGGGTGGCCCAGGTCAACGTCTACGGCTCCCAGAAGTACGCGGTGCGCATCCAGCTCGACCCCCACGCCCTGGCCTCCCGCGAGATCGGGGTGGACGAGGTGGCCGCCGCGGTCCGCAACGGCAACGTGCTCCTGCCCACGGGCACGGTCAGCGGCCCGCAGCGCGAGTACACCGTGCGCACCGACAACCAGCTCCAGTCCGCGGCCGCGTACCGCCCGCTCGTCGTGGCCTGGCGGGGCGGGGCTCCGGTGCGCCTGGCCGAGCTGGGCCAGGTCCTGGACAGCGTGGAGAACGACAAGCGCCAGAACCTGTTCAACGGCGCCCCCGCCATCGTCCTGGCCATCCAGCGCCAGCCCGGGTCCAACACCGTGCGCATCGTGGACGCGGTCAAGGCGATCCTGCCCGAGCTCCAGGCCCAGGTCCCGGCCTCGGTCCGGTTCGAGACCCTCTACGACCGCTCCGAGTCCATCCGCGCCTCGGTGCAGGACGTGAAGCTCACCCTGTACCTGGCCGTGGGCCTGGTGGTGCTGGTCATCTTCCTGTTCCTGCGCAACCTGCGCGCCACCGTCATCCCCAGCCTGGCCCTGCCCATGTCCATCGTGGGCGCCTTCGCGGCCATGTACCTGGCCGGATTCTCCCTGGACAACATCTCCCTCATGGCGCTGACCCTGTCCCTGGGCTTCGTGGTGGACGACGCCATCGTCATGCTGGAGAACATCGTGCGCCACATGGAGGAGGGCCAGGCCCCGCTCACGGCGGTGTTCGAGGGCTCGCGGGAGATCAGCTTCACCATCGTGTCCATGACCCTGTCCCTGGCCGCGGTGTTCCTGCCGGTGCTGTTCATGGGCGGGGTGGTGGGCCGGCTCTTCAACGAGTTCGCGGTGACCATCATGGTCGCCATCCTCATCTCCGGGTTCGTGTCCCTGTCGCTGACCCCCATGCTCTGCCGCACCATGCTGCGCTCCGCGCCCAGGGAGCGCGACACCGGGCTCCACCGCTTCTCCGAGCGGTTCTTCCAGGGCTCGCTGCGGCTCTACGAGATCACCCTGCGCCTGACCGTGCGCCACCGCCTGGCCGTGCTCCTGGCCTCCCTGGCGCTGCTGGCCGCCACCGCCTGGCTCTTCGCGCGCATCCCCAAGGGCTTCCTGCCCGCCGAGGACACCGGCCAGATCCAGATCTACACCGAGGCCGACGAGGGCATCTCCTTCCCGGCCATGCGCGAGCGCCAGAAGCTTCTCGCGGACGTGGCGGCCGGCCATCCCGACGTGGCCGCCACCATGTCCGTGACCGGGGCCTCGGGACCCAACCGCACCGCCAACACCGGCCGCATCATGGCCCGGCTCAAGCCCGAGTCCGAGCGCGACAAGAGCGTGGACCAGGTCATCGCCGAACTGCGGCCCCTGCTCAACCAGTTCCCGGGCATCCGGGGCGTGCCCCAGAACCCGCCCAGCATCCGCATCGGCGCGCGCACCACCAAGGCCCTCTACCAGTTCACCCTGCAGCACCCGGACACCCGGCTCCTGGCCGAGCAGGCCGTGGCCTTCGAGGAGCTGGTCAAGGGCGTCCCCGGCCTCACCGACGTTAACTCCGACCTGCAGCTCAGGAACCCCCAGGTCAACGTGTCCATCGACCGCGACCGGGCCTCGGCCCTGGGCGTCACCGCCTTCCAGTTCGAGGACGCCCTGGACACCGCCTACAGCCAGCGCAAGGTGAGCACCATCTACGCGCCCAACAACAGCTACGGCGTCATCATGGAGCTGGCCCCCCAGTTCCAGCGCGACCCGCACGCCCTGTCCCTGCTCTACGTGCGCTCCGCCGCCACCGGGAAGCTGGCCCCCCTGGAGTCCCTGGCCGACATCTCCACCGGCGTGGGCCCCATGTCCGTGAACCACTCCGGCCAGATGCCCTCGGCCACCATCTCCTTCAACCTGGCCCCGGGCGTGTCCCTGGGCCAGGCCGTGGAGCGCATCTCGGAGCTGGCCCGCAACACCCTGCCCGCGGGCATCGCCACCAGCTTCCAGGGCGCGGCCCAGGCCTTCCAGGAGTCCTTCAAGGGCATGTGGCTGCTGCTCATCCTCTCCATCGTGGTCATCTACATCGTGCTGGGCATCCTGTACGAGAGCTTCGTCCACCCCCTGACCATCCTCTCGGGCCTGCCCTCGGCCGGCGCGGGCGCGCTGCTCACGCTCATGGCCTTCGGCATGCAGCTCGACATCTACGGCTTCGTGGGCGTCATCATGCTGGTGGGCATCGTGAAGAAGAACGCCATCATGATGATCGACTTCGCCATCGCGGCCCGGCGCCAGCGCGACCTCCCGCCCGAGGAGGCCATCTGCCAGGGCGCGCTGGTGCGCTTCCGGCCCATCATGATGACCACCATGGCCGCGCTCATGGGCACCCTGCCCATCGCCCTGGGCCTGGGGGCCGGGGCCCAGGCCCGGCAGCCCCTGGGCCTGGCGGTCCTGGGCGGGCTCATCGTGTCCCAGGCGCTGACCCTGTACATCACCCCGGTCTACTACATCTATCTGGACAAGCTCCAGAGCCGGCTCGCCCGCGCCTTCCGGCCCGCGGCCGCGGCCGAGGCCGAGGGGGAGGGGGGGGCGTAGGACGCGCCCTCCCCTTCCGCCGCCCCGAGCCGGCGTCCGGGACGGCGGGCGAAAGAAAAGGGCGGCCCGGAGGCCGCCCCTGAGAGTCCGCCGCGGGCCAGCGGCGATTACAGCTTCTTGATCTCCGCATACCAGGCCGCGGCCTGGTCGAGCAGCTTCGTCGTGCGGCTGGTGAGGGCGTGGGGGTCGGCCAGGTAGCCGTCCAGGAGCAGGGCCGCGTCGTAGAGGTTCTCGATGGACAGGGCCAGGAACGGGTCCGCCGGGTCCGCGCCGTACACCTTGAGCAGGTTGCGGGTGATGGCGTGGTCCGGGTTCACCTCCAGCACCAGCCTGGGCGGGGTGGTGTCCTTGGTGATGACCTTCATGACCTTCTCCATGCCCGAGGACATGGCCCCTTCCGGGCTCACCAGGCACACCGGGCTGTCCGAGAGCCGGCGCGAGGCGCGCACGTCGGCCACCCGCTCGCCCAGGGCGGCCTTGAACGCCGCCACCAGCCCGTCCAGGGCGGTCTTCTGGTCCGCGGTGAGCTCCTCGGCCTTCCGGGCCTCCTCCACGTCGGGCAGGGCCTCCAGCTCGGCGATGTCCGCCTGCTCCGCGGGCGCCAGCTTGTGCTCCTTGTAGGTCCGCAGGGTGTCCAGGATGAACTCGTCGATGGGATCGAAGAGGTAGAGCACCTCCACGCCCTTGCGCCGGAAGATCTCCAGCCGGGCGGACAGCCGCACCGCCTCGCGGCTGGGGCCGGAGATGGCGTAGATGGCCTTCTGGCCGTCCTTCATCCGGCCCGCGTACTCGGCCAGGGAGGTCAGGCCCTTGGCGTCCTCGTGGGCGCTGGAGTTGAAGCGCAGGAGCTCGGCGAAGGCGTCGCGGTTGGCGAAGTCGGTGTAGCCCAGCTTGAACATGCGCTGGTGGCGGCCCCAGAAGGTCGCGTACCTCCCGGGATCCTCCTCGGCCAGGGCCTTGAGCCGGTTGAGCACCTGCTTGGTCAGGGTGCTCCTGATCTTGGCGATGAGCAGGTTCTCCTGCAGGGTCTCGCGGGAGATGTTCAGCGGCAGGTCCTCGGCGTCCACCAGGCCGCGCAGGAAGCCCAGGTACTGCGGGATGAGGTCCTTGAGGGAGCGGCTGATGAGCACCCGGCGCACGTAGAGGTCCAGGCCGTACTGCTCCGCGGCCAGGCCCAGGGTGTCGGTGTCCTGGTCCGGCGCGAACACCAGGCCGGTGAACTGCACCGGCGCGTCCACGGCCAGGTGCAGGCGGTCCAGGGGCTTCTGGGAGTCGTAGGTCAGGAAGGAGTAGAACTCGTCGTACTGCTCGTCCGTGATGGAGAACTTGGGCTCGCGCCACAGGGCCGGGGTGGTGTTCACCCGCTCGCCGGCCACGCTGATGGGGAAGGCCAGGAAGTTGGAGTGGCGGCGGATGATCTCCCGCAGCCGCTCGGGGTCGGCGAACTCCGCGGCGTCGTCCTTGAGCCGGATGGTGATGCGGGCGCCGCGGGGCAGCGGCTCCTCGGCCGGGGCGATGGTGTAGGAGCCGGTCCCGTCCGAGGTCCAGAGCACGGCCTCCTCGCCGGCCTGCCAGGAGCGGGTGGCCACCGCCACCTCCTTCGCCACCATGAACACCGAATAGAAGCCCACGCCGAAGCGGCCGATGAGGGCGTCGGCCTGGGCCGCGCCGCCGTTCTTGTCCCCTTCCTGCTTCTGGGCGGCCAGCCGGGCCATGAACTCGGCCGAGCCCGAGTGGGCGATGGTGCCGATGTTGGCCACCAGCTCGTCGCGGGTCATGCCCAGGCCGGTGTCGGAGAGGGTGATGGTCTTGGCGTCCTTGTCCACGTCCACGGCGATGGCCGGGGCCAGGTCCGGGTCGGCCACGGCCTCGCCAGAGCTCTGCAGGAAGCGCAGCTTCTCCAGGGCGTCCGAGGCGTTGGACACCAGTTCGCGCAGGAAGATCTCGCGGTTGGTGTAGATGGAATGGGTGATGATCTCCAATAGCTGGCTGATCTCGGCCTTGAACTCGTGGGTGGCGGCGTGTGCGGCCATGGGGAACCTCCGTGGGCGATGTCGGGCATGAACTTAGGCAGCCCCGGCGCATTGTCAAGGCCGGCGCGCGGTTGCCCGGGGTTGACCGGCCCGGGACGGAAGGCTAGGGGATGTGCTGGATTGGCAAATGCATACAAGCGGCGCGCCCCCCGGGGCGGTCGAAGGAGGGCGCATGCGGCGCGCGACGGCGATCCTTTGCCTGGCGCTGGCCCTGGCCGCGGCGGCCGTGACGGCCGGAGCGGAGGAGGACGCGGGGCGGAAGGCCCCGGCCCAGCCCCCGGCCAACGTGGTGGTGGCCAAGGCCGCCGCCGGCCTGGTCGCGCCCACGGCCTGGTTCGTGGGCACGGTGCGGTTCCCCGAGGTGTCCGCGGTGGCGGCCGAGGTGGAGGGCCGGGTGGACGCGGTGCGGGTGGAGGAGGGCGACGCGGTCAAGGCCGGCGAGGTGCTGGCCGGCCTGGACACCGCCCTGCTCTCCAAGGACCTGGCCGCGGCCGAGGCCGCCCGGGACCGGGCCGCCGCCGCCCTGGAGCTGGCCCGGCTGGAGGAGACGCGCATGGCCGCCCTGTTCGCGGACAAGGCCGTGTCCGCCTCGGAGCGCGACAGCGCCCATTTCGCGGCCCGGGAGCTGGAGGCCTCGGTGCGGCAGCTTTCGGCCGAGGCCGCGCGCCTGGCCGAGCGCCTGGCCCGGGCCGCGGTGCGCGCGCCCTTCGCCGGGGTGGTGCTGGAGCGCTCCGTGGACCGCGGCGAATGGCTCTCCCCGGGCGCGCCCGTGGCCGTGCTGGCCCGCTCGGACGCGGTGGAGGTGCTCCTGGCCGCGCCGGAAAAGGCCTACGCCTTCGCCCGGCCCGGAACCGGGGTGGAGGTGTCCGTCGCCGGCCGCACCCTGCGCGGGGTGATCTCCGCCCGGGTGCCGGGGGGCGACGCGGCCACCCGCACCTTCCCGGTGAAGGTGCGCCTGGCCGACCCCGCGGGACTGGCCCAGGGCATGGAGGCCCGGGTGGCCCTGCCCGCCGCCGAGCCGGTCCAGGCGGTGCTGGCGCCGCGGGACGCGGTGGTCATGGCCCAGGGCCAGAGCCTGGTCTTCGTGGTGGAGGACGGGGCGGCCAAGGCCGTGCCGGTGGAGGTGGCGGCCTACCTGGGCATGCAGGCCGGACTGCGCGGCCCGGGCCTGGCCGAGGGCGCGCAGGTGGTGGTCAAGGGCCAGGAGCGCCTGCGCCCGGGCCAGCCGGTCAACATCCTCCCGCAGTAGGGCCTTCTCCATGGACCCCATCCGCTTCTCCATCCAGAACCCGGTCACCGTGCTGGTGGGGGTGATCCTGGCCTTCCTGTTCGGGGCCATCGGCCTGCTGCGGATGCCCTACCAGCTCTCGCCCACCGTGACCGAGCCCGAGATCACGGTCACCACCACCTGGACCGGGGCCACGCCCTACGAGGTGGAGCGCGACATCATCGAGGAGCAGGAGAAGGTGCTCAAGGGCATCCCCGGGCTCGTGGAGATGGAGTCCTCCTCCGAGTCCGGCCGGGGCCAGGTGACGCTGCGCTTCGCCGTGGGCGCCGACGTGGACAACGCGCTCCTGCGGGTGTCCAACAAGATGAACGAGGTCCCCTCCTATCCCCGGACCGCGGACAGGCCCGTCATCAGCGCCACCGGGTCCAGCACCAACCCGGTGATCTGGATGGTGCTCAAGACCCGGGAGGGCAACGCCCGGCACATCGACACCTACCGCACCTTCTTCGAGGACGAGGTGCGGCAGTACCTGGAGCGGGTCCCCGGGGTGGCGGACCTGTTCATCGGCGGCGGCGCCGAGCGGGAGATGCACGTGGTGGTGGACCCGGCCCGGCTGGCCGCGGTGGACATGACCCTGAGCCAGCTCACGGCCGCCCTGGACACGGCCAACGTCAACGTGTCCGCGGGCGAGATGGACCTGGGCCGGCGCTCCTGGCGCATCCGCTCGGTGGCCGAGTTCAAGTCCCCGCAGGACATCGAGGACGTGGTGCTGCGCGCGGACGGCGACCGGCTGGTGCGCCTGCGCGACGTGGGCCACGCCGAGTTCGGCTACGCGCGCAAGGTCGCGGCCATGATGCACAACCGCGACCCGGGCATGGCCATCGGCGTGCGGCCCGAGCCCGGGGCCAACATCCTGGACCTCACCGACCGGGTCAACGCGGCGGCCGACTCCCTGAACGAGGGCGTCCTCAAGGATCATGGGGTGTTCCTGGACTGGGTGTACGACCAGCGGCCCTACATCAACGGCGCCATCGACCTGGTGCAGCGCAACATCATGATCGGCGGCCTGCTGGCCGTGGGGGTGCTGCTGCTCTTCCTGCGCAGCCTGAGCGCCACGGTGGTGGTGGGCGCGGCCATCCCCATCAGCGTGGTGGGCACGTTCTTCTTCATGGACCTGTTCGGCCGCAACCTGAACGTGGTGAGCCTGGCCGGCATCTCCTTCGCGGTGGGCATGCTGGTGGACAACGCCATCGTGGTGCTGGAGAACATCGACCGCCACCGCAGGAGCCTGGGCAAGCGCCCCCTCCTGGCGGCCTACGACGGGGCGCGGGAGGTCTGGGGCGCGGTCCTGGCCTCCACCCTGACCACGGTGGCGGTGTTCCTGCCCGTGGTGTTCATCGAGGAGGAGGCGGGCCAGCTCTTCAAGGACATCTCCATCGCCGTGACCTGCGCGGTGATGCTCTCGCTCCTCGTGTCCGTGTCGGTGATCCCCATGTTCTCCCGCACCCTCATGCGCCTGGAGGCGCGGCGGGCGCTGCGGGTGGGCGCCCTGCGCGACCTGGGCCTGGCCGTGGGCCGTCTGGGCGGCCGGATGGCGGACGTCCTCATGGCCCTGCTGGGCCGGGCCATCGCCACCCCGGCCTCGCGGCTCTGCACCGTGGCCCTGCTCACCGGATTCGCGGCGCTGGCCACCTGGGTCTTCTTCCCCAAGATGGAGTACCTGCCGCAGGGCAACCGCAACCTCGTGCTCAACATCCTCATCCCGCCGCCGGGCCTGTCGGTGGCCGAGTACGAGGCCAACGGCCGCGCGGTCTTCGACCAGCTGGCCCCCTTCTACGCCGGCAAGCAGCCCCCGGGCCTGCCGGGCATCAGGAACTGCTTCTACGTGGGCCACCCCCAGTTCAACATCTTCGGCGTCATCGCCGACGACGAGCAGCGGGCCGGGGAGCTCGTCCCCGCCCTCACCGGCGTGTGCAACTCCCTGCCCGGGGTGTTCGGGGTGTCCATCCAGGCGGGCATCTTCCAGACCCGGCTGGGCGAGGGCCGGTCCATCAACGTGGACCTGTCCGGCGACTCGGTGGAGCAGCTGGTGGCCGCGGGCGGGGCCTTCTACGGGGCCATCTCCCAGGCCGTGCCCGGGGCGCGCATCCGGCCGGCGCCGTCCCTGGAGCTGACCTTCCCCGAGGTGCGCATCCTGCCCGACCGGGAGCGGGTGCGGGCCGCCGGGCTCACCGCCGAGGACGTGGGCCTGGCCATGGACGTGTTCATGGACGGCCGCAAGGTGGGCGAGTTCAAGGAGGAGGGCAAGAAGAAGATCGACCTGGTGCTCACCGCCGCGCGCGCCGACGTGAACACCCCCGAGGACCTCCATGCCGCCCTGCTCCACTCGCCGGGCGGCCGGAGCATCCCGGTGGCCTCGGTGGCCGAACTCACGCGCACCTCGGGCGTCACCTCCATCCGCCACCTGGAGCGGCGGCGCACCATCACCCTGCAGGTCACCCCGCCCGAGGCCGTGCCCCTGCAGCAGGCCATGGAGACCATCTCCGGCCCGGTGGCGGACCAGATCCGGGGCATGGGCCTGCTCTCGGGCGTGACCATGCGCCTGTCCGGCGCGGCGGACAAGCTCACCGCCACCCGCCGGGTCATGCAGTGGGACTTCCTCCTGGCGGTGGTCATCACCTACCTGCTCATGAGCGCCCTGTTCGGCAACTTCGCGTACCCCTTCATCATCCTGTTCACCGTGCCCCTGGCCGGGGCGGGCGGGCTCATCGGGCTGAAGCTGCAGAACGTCTTCCTGGTCAACCAGCCCCTGGACGTGGTGACCATGCTCGGGTTCATCATACTGGTGGGCACGGTGGTGAACAACGCCATCCTCATCGTGCACCAGTCCCTGAACAACGTGCGGCTGGGCGGCATGGAGCGCCGGGAGGCGGTGCTGGAGAGCGTGCGCACCCGGCTGCGGCCCATCTACATGAGCGCCACCACCTCGGTGTTCGGCATGCTGCCCCTGGCCGTGGCCCCGGGACCGGGCTCGGAGCTGTACCGCGGCCTGGGCAGCGTGATCCTGGGCGGGCTGGCCCTGTCCACGGTGTTCACCGTGTTTGTGATCCCCAGCCTGCTCATGTTCTTCATTGGAATGGAGAAGCCGGGCTCCGCGGGAATGGAGAAGCCGGGCTCCGCGGGAATGGAGAAGCCGGGGTCGGGCGTCAACGGCGACGGCGACGCGGACCCCTTCGGCGAGGCCAGGGCGTGAGCGGGCGGCCCGGAGGGTTTGCCGGAAAACCGCGGACGGCCGCGGCGCGCTCCCGGAAATGGCGGAGGAGCGTCTCCTGCGCCCCCGCGGGGCGCGGCGCCGCCGACGCCTGCTGATTTCCTTCGACAGAATTGCGCCATGCGGCGCACAGCCTCAAGGGAGGATTCGTGCCTTACGACCTGATCGATGCAAGCGCCCTGCCGCCCCTGCCGCGGGGGACCCGCCTGGCCCTCTACGGAGCCGGAGACGGGGCGGTGCAGTTCCTGGAGTGGCTGGCCAACAACGCCCCGGGCTGCCCGGTGCTGGCCGTGGCCGACCCGGACGCGGCCCGGCACGGCCGGAGCTTCCACGGCCTGCCCCTGTTGTCGCCCGACGCCCTGACCGACATCCCCCTGGACCTGGTGGTGGTCACCTGCGCCAAGGACCGGACCGAGGCCGCCGCGCGCCTTGAGGCCCAGGGCCGCGCTGCCGGCGCCGGCTACGTGCTCGTCGGCAAAGGCCCCGGCTTCTAGCCGCACCCCAAGACTCCGCGCTCCTCGCCCCCCGGCCGGCTCCCGCCGCGCCGGGGGCTTTTGCGCGTCCGCAGGCGGCGGCGCCCCGGCGGGCCTCAGCGGCCGTTTCGGCCGGGGGCCAGCAGGTAGCGGGTGGCCGGGCCGCGGCCGGTCATGACCAGGAGGCCGCGCTTGACCAGGTCCTGGAGGTCGTGGATGGCGGTGCGCGAGGGCAGGTCGCCGCCCACCGCCTCCTGGTAGCGGCTGCGGGTGATCTCGCCGGCCGCGGCGATGGCCGGCCAGGCCGCGCGCTGGCGGGAGTTGAGGCCCGGGGGCGGCCCCTCCGGCCCCGGGGCGGACGGCGGGGCCGTGCGGGCCGGCGGATGCTCGTCGGGCAGCAGGGGGGAGCTCCGGCCCCAGGGATCGGGCCGGGACACGGCCGGGGCTTCCGCTGCGGCGGCGTCTTCCGCCTGGGCCGCGCCGGGGACTTCCGCCTCCTCTCCGCCCAGCAGCACGTCAGCGGCGCCGATGAGCGGGCCCTCGGCCATGACCGCGGCCATGGTGATGCAGTTCTTGAGCTCCCGGATGTTGCCCGGCCAGGAATGGCCGGACAGCTTCTTGAGCGCCCCCCGGGTGAAGCCCAGGCCGGTCTTGCCCGCCACCCTCGCGGCCTCGGCCAGGAAGCGGGCCGCCAGGTGCGGGATGCTCTCGGGATGCTCGCGCAGGGCGGGGGTGGAGATGCTGACGACCCGCAGACGGAAATAGAGGTCCTCGCGGAATTCGCCGCGGGCCGCGGCCTCTGCCAGGTTCACGTTGGTGGCCGCCACCAGGCGCACGTCCACGTCCACCTCCCGGTCGCTGCCCAGGGGCCGGATCTTGCGCGCCTCGATGGCCCGCAGCAGGGACTGCTGCACCTTGGGCGAGGCGGTCTGGATCTCGTCCAGGAACAGGGCGCCGCCGTGCGCCTCCAGGAACGCGCCGTTGCGGTCGGCCTTGGCCTCGGTGAAGGCCCCCTTCACGTGGCCGAACAGGGTGTCCAGGAGCAGGTTCTCGTCCAGGGCCCCGCAGTTGATGGCGATGAACGGCCGCTCCGCCCGGCGGCCGCGCCGGTGGATGGCCTCGGCCGCCAGCTGCTTGCCGGTGCCGGTCTCGCCCAGGATGAGCACGTCCACGTCGGCCTGGGCCGCCTTCACGATGTCGTTGCGCAGCTTGTCCATGCGCGGTCCCACGCCCGCCATCTCGGGCAGGACGTCGCTGTCCGGAGACGCCTCCCCATCCTCCGGCGCCGCGGCCCGCTCCCGCATGGCCATGGCCCGGATGGCCTCGTCCTTGGTCCGCACCTCCCCGGCCTGGCGCTCCATGATCCCGATGAGATGGTTCAGCGCGTCGCGCAGCACCCCGGTCTCGTAGCCTGCGCTCTGCGACTCGACGGGGCGGATGTCCCCGGCGCGCAGGGACCGGGCCTTTTCCGCCAGGCGCAGGATGGGGGCGGTGTACAGCTTGGACAGGACCGTGACCACCAGGGTGAGCAGGAGGACCGCCCCGAGGGAGAGCAGGAACATGGCGTCCAGATGGCGGTAGCCCGCAGCCACGGTGAGCAGGGTGCGGTCCACGAAGGCCACCCCGGCGTAGACCCGGGCCGGCTTTCCCGCGCCGGGCGAGAAGCGCACCGGGGCCAGGGCGAAGAAGGCCGTGCTCACCCGGGAGGACATGTCGTCGCCGGAGTCGATGACCTGGAAGGAGGCCCTGCCGGCGGCCAGTTCGGTCACGCCCCTCCAGAAGGCCCCGTACGACGAGTTGGGACGGAAGGCCCCGGGCATCCCGGCCCGGCCCAGGGCGCCCTCGTATCCCGAGCGCGCCAGGTAGGCGCCCAGGGGCGCGTCCGGCGCGGCGACGTCCTCGGACTGGAACAGGATCCAGCCCTCGGGGTCGCAGAGGTAGGCGAAGCGGACCTCCTCGGAGCGGGGAAAGGCCCACAGGGGCGAGGCCGGGGAGTTGTAGCGGGAGAGGACGTTGCGCACCTCCTTGGCGTCCAGGCCGAGCATGAGCAGGCCCCGGTCCTTGCCGTCGGGCGAATAGGGGGTCACCAGCCGGATCACGTGGGAGGAGATGCGCCGGTTGGCCTGGCCATCGCCGGGAAAGGGGTGCTCCACCGAAACCACCGGGGTGACGTGGGTCTCCCCGGTCGCCAGCCCGCCCCCCCGCTCCAGGAGCAGGTAGGGGCTGGGCCGGATGTCGTGCATGCCCTCGGCCAGCACCTCGGCGGTCTGCCCCCCGCGCGCGATCAGGAACTGGGACGCGCCTGCGCTGGCCGAGATGTAGGCCATCTCCCGGTAGCGCAGCCCCCCGGAGGCCGTCGTGCGGGAAAGAAAATCGCGCATGCGGAGCAGGTCCACGCCGGGCTCCTGCGCGATCATGGCGAGATCCCGCCTGGCCTGCTCCAGCATGTTCTCCACGGCGCTGGCCATGGCCAGGTCCAGGATGCGCACCGTGCGCTCCAGGGACGTATTCAGGAAGTTCAGCGAAATGCGGTAGCCGACATAGCCGGCGGCCGCGGTGATGAGGGCCACGGTGGGGACCAGGGCGAGGAGCAGCCGGTTGCCCAGGGTCCCGGACCTTCCCTTGCCACGGACCTCCCTGCTCCGCAGGGGGAGGAAAGGAAACTTGCCGTGGAACAGACCCATGGGGCCTCCGGTTTTCGCGCGATTCCGGCCACGCCCGCCGGACCGGCCAGAATCTCGCAAGACCATACAAAACCAAAGATGACAATGGGTTTACCCCCACGCAAAGGGTCGGTCAACCTTTTTGTCCTTTTTTTCACGCACTGGCATTCCCTTTGCTCTTCTTCGGCTGTCATGCGCGGCCGCGCGAATCGCGCGACCCGTTCATGGGACATCAGGGCGTCCCGACGCCCAGTTAACGGATGAACACCAACCTTTTTCGAGGAGGAGGATCACGATGAGGAAGCTCCTGTCCCTTTCAACCCTGGCCGCGCTGGCCACGGCCCTGCTCCCCGGCTGGGCCCTGGCCGCGGGAGGCAAGGCGTCCGACCTGGTGGTGGTGGCCGACACCCGGGTGCTCTCGTCCGGCTGGGCCAAGTACTTCGCGAACCTTTACAACGAGAACATCCTGCTCTTCGCCATCTGGGCGGTCGTTCTCACCGCGGTCATGGGCTCGCTGCTGGGCGTGGTCATGGACTTCGTCATGAAGTGCACCGGCCTGGACCTCACCAAGCGCAAGATCCTCGAGCACTAAACCGGACGGAGGAAAAGCAACATGGGCGGCGAAATGAGCTGGCTGTACATGTACATGCCCATCGCGGGCGTGCACATCTTCTGGCCCGGCCTGGTGCTCATCGGGTTCTCGGTGGGCGTCATCGGCGGGTTCTTCGGCATGGGCGGGGCCTGGATGGTGACTCCGGGCCTCAACATCCTGGGCTTCCCCATGGCCTTCGCCATCGGGACGGACATCGCCCACATCGCGGGCAAGTCCATGGTCTCCACCATGCGCCACTCCAAGTTCGGCAACGTGGACTACAAGCTGGGCATCGTGATGCTGGCGGGCACCATGGTGGGCATCGAGATCGGCGCCCAGCTGGTCATGATGCTGGAGCGCATCGGCAAGGTGGGCTCGGTGGTGCGCTGGGTGTACGTGGTGTTCCTGGCGCTCATCGCCTGGATGGTCTTCTATGACTTCTACAAGGCCACCCAGCGCAAGAAGAAGGGCGACGTGGGCGAGCACGGCGCCACCGGCATCGAGTGGTACAAGACCCTGCACAAGTGGAAGATCCCCCCGATGATGCACTTCCAGGCCTCGGGCTTCACCTGCTCGGCCTGGGTGCCCATCGTGGTGTCCACCGCCACCGGCGTCCTGGCCGGCTTCCTGGGCATCGGCGGCGGCCTGCTCCGCATGCCGGCCCTCATCTACCTGGTGGGCTGCCCCACCCACATCGCCGTGGGCACCGACCTGTTCGAGGTCATGATCTCCGGCCTGTACGGCGCGTTCACCTACACCCTGAAGGGCCGCATCGAGCTGGTGGCGGTGTTCGTGATGCTGGCCGGCGCGGCCATCGGCGCCCAGATCGGCACCGTGGCCACCAAGTACGCCAAGGGCTACGGAATCCGCGTGGCCTTCGGCCTGGCGGTGCTGTGCTGCATGATCTCCATCATCCTGAAGCAGTACGGCTTCGGCAGCGCCGCCGCGGTGGTCATCCTCTCGGCCATCGGCCTCATCTGCCTGTGGATCATGAAGATCATGTTCGCGGGCGCGGCGGACGAACTGCGCCAGAAGAAGGCCGCCACCCAGCAGGCCTAACGGTCAGGAAAGGGAGAAACGCCATGAAGAGAATAGCTGCACTGGCCATGGCCCTGGTCCTCGGCATGATGCTGTCGGCCATGGCCTACGCCGCCGACGTGATCCAGGGCAAGTGCCTGGGCTACGACCAGACCGCCAAGACCATCGTGGTGGAGGAGTACGACATCAACTTCTCCGCGGACTTCAAGTACGGCCACCCCACGGGCATCCAGTCCACCTTCGACGTGGCCGAGGCCAAGATCGGCATCACCCCCGAACCCGGCGACATCCTGCGCATCGCCTACAACGTGCAGGGCGCGGACAAGCAGGCCCTCAAGGTCATGAACGTGTCCAAGCAGGACCTGCGCAAGAAGTAACCGGAAGCTGCCCGGACCGGCCGGCCGCCCCGGGCCGGCCGGTCCACGCACCGGGCCGCGCCCCAGCACCCCGGGGCGCGGCCCCCACACCCAAGGGAGGACGCCATGCGGGTACGTCACGTGGAGAACCGGCTCAACGCCAGGCAGCGCTGGGCGGTGGTGGCCGTGGACCTGCTCCTGCTCATCGAGCTCACCTGCTGCATGTACGTGGCCCAGCAGGACATGGAGACCATGACCGTGAGCTTCCTGACCCTGTTCGTTCCCATGCTGCTCGGCGCCTACGTGCTGGCCCGCGTCCTCATCCGGGTCCTGCGCAGCCCCGCGGACCCCACCCAGCCCGCGCCGGACGACGAGGCCGGCGAGGCGGGAGAAATCGCCTAGCCTTCCGGGCCGGGCGAACGGCGCGCACATTTCGGACCGGCGGGAAGGCCGTGCTGCAACGGCCTTTCGTGCGCCTCGGACCGTCGCACCGGACGGCCCGCCCCGGACGGGGCGGGCCGTCCGGGCACGTTCTGGGGCCGGGAAGGGGAGGTCAGGCCGCGCCCAGGCGACGGCTCGGGCCGGCCGAGGCCCCCGGGCCGGAGGCGTCGCGGGCGTAGGCGGACAGCCCGCGGCGGACGTCCAGGGCGCCGGGCTCGCGGCCGGGACCGGGGACCGGCCGCGAGGTGGGCCGGTCGCGCAGCCCGGCCGAGGCCATCTCGGCTTCGAACGACCCGGGAGCGGGCACGTCCAGGACCACGTCCTGGGTGGTCAGGTCCAGACCGAACCTGCCCAGGCTGATGCCGATGGTGCGGCTGCGGACCTTGGCCGAGGCGGTCTTGAGCGCGCCCTCGGCCGCGCCTTCGCCCAGGTCCCAGGCGAAATAGCGGGACAGGTCCTGGTAGGCCCGAAGCCCGGCGCTGCCCGGGGAAGTGGCGGAGGAGGACGGACCGACGGCCATGGGCTCCTCGCGCGCGTGAGCGCTGCGTGTCGAGCATCCCGCGCGGCTCTCGTCCTGCGCCGCGCGGCGTGCGCCGTCTTCCGTCCGTGGAAGAAGCGGAGGGCCGGGCCTGAAGGCCCAGCTACATCATCTCAATAATCCATGTGAAGCGGGTTGGCAAGGGGCGGCCTAGGCCCGCCCCTCGTCCACCAGCCTGACCAGGGCCTTGCGGGCGCGAACCAACTCCTCGTTGGTGGCGCGCAGGCGCTCGGCCAGGGCGTGGGCGAACATGCGATAGAGCATGGAGTGGCAGGCCGCCCGGTTCTCCTCGTCCAGGCGGTCCAGGAAGGACCCGTCCACGGCCAGGCACATGGACTCCTCCTCGGCCCGCACCGTGGCCGAGCGGGCGCCGCCGTCGATGAGGCCCATCTCGCCGAACACGTCCCCGGGCTCGGCCAGGACCCCCACCTTCTTGCCCTCCTTCTCCACCCGCACGGCCCCGGAGATGAGGAAGTAGACCATGCGCTCCACCGCGCCCTCCCGCAGCACCACCTCGCCCGCATCGTACTTGCGGATGCGGCTGTGCGTCAGGATGGTCTTCAGGTGCTCGTCCCCGAAGTCGGCGAAGGCGGTCATGCGCCGCAGGTTGGGCAGGCAGTCCTCGCGGCCGGCCAGGAAGGGGGTCTCCTTCACGCGTCCTCCTCCGGCCCGGCCGGCCCGGCCGGCCCGTCCGGATCCCCGCCCCCGTCGGCCGCAACCGCGGCCGGCTTGCCCCGGCTGGCCTGGGCCAGCTTGTGCTTGTCCAGGGCCCGCAGGGCGTCGGCCAACTCCTTGGTGGAGGCGCGCAGGCGGTCCGAGAGGATCTTGGCGAAGAGCCGGTTGAGGATGGAGTAGCACACGGCGCGCTCCATGCCCTCGAGCCGGTCCAGGAACGAGGCGTCCACGGCCAGGAGCGTGGTTTCGGCCTCGGCGCGCACCGTGGCCGAACGCTCCGCGCCGTCGATGACCCCCATCTCCCCGAACACCTCGCCCGCCCCGCGCAGGCGGGTGATCTCCGCGCCCTTGCGCTCGATGCGCACCCGGCCGGAGATGACGAAGTACATCCAGGCGCCGAACTCGCCCTCGCGCAGCACCACCTCGCCCGGGTCGTACCACTGGACCTTGCTCAGGCTCAGGATGAGCTTGAGGTGCTCCTCCTTGAACGCGGCGAAGGCCGGGAGCTTGCGCAGCCGATCGAGGTGCTCCCTGGTGCCCTTGAGGTACGGCGATTCTCGCATGACGGTCCGGATTGGGGTGGCGTATCCCTCTGCATATCCGGAAAAAAGGAGCCCCGCAACGGCCCGGCCCGCTCCGCCGCCCGGCCGGCGGCCCCGGAGCCGGGCCGGGGAGCAGAGCCGGGCAAAAAATCCTTCAAAATCGTACGGAAAACGTGTACAAGCCAGGGAGGCGACAACTCCGCCGCAGCGCCGGCGAATCTCCAGGGAAGCACGCGGATGCCCGAAAAACCAGCCAAGGTGGCGACCGAGCACCTCAACCGCGCCAAGGCGGCCTACCTCAAGGGCGAGGCGCTCAAGCCCCTGGTGTCCGTGGCCGAGGCGGTCAAGGTCATGGCCACCAGCGCCATCCACTCCATGGACCTCGGTCCGGTGGCCACCCTGCTGCGGGAGTTGCTGGGCAGCCTGAGCAAGGACGAGAAGATCAAGCAGTTCGCGCCCGGCCCCTTCAGCTACGTCAAGGGCCAGGAGAAGCAGCTCTACAACGCCCTGGCCTCCACGGCCCGCAAGCTCAAGGAGGAGATGGACCGGGAGACCCTGGAGGCCATGCGCGAGCGCAAGCTCAAGATCGACCGGGCCATCATCGCCGGCCAGCGCCTCCTGGACCACGGCAACACGCCCGAGGCGCAACGCTCCTTCCGCGAGGCCGTGGAGATGCACGTGGACGAGGACGCCATGTTCCTCATCATCCCCGAGAAGCTGCAGAAGGCGGGCTGCTTCCGGGAATCGCTGGAATACCTGAAGCGCGCGCTCAAGATCAACCCGGGCGAGCGCAGGGCCTGCGAGATGGCGGCCGAGGCCTACGAGCAGGCCCAGGACCCGGCCGCGGGCGCAGCCCTCTTCACCGATCTCCTGGCCAAGGGCGCGGACGGCCCGCACCCGCACCTGGCCCTGGCCCGGCTCAACCTGGCGGCCAAGAAGCTGCCCGAGGCGGCCGCGGCCCTCAAGAAGTGCCTGGAGCTGGAGCCCGGCCTGCCCGACGCCAAGCGCCTGGCCTCCCAGATCAAGCGCGCCGCGGCCAAGGCCAAGGCCTGACGCCCGGCGGCCTCCCTCCCCCGGCCGTCCCCGGCCGCCCTGGAGCGCCCGCCCCGGTGCGCCGCCCTTCGGGGCCGACGCGCGATCTTTGCTCCCTTTCCCGCGTCCGGCGCGTCCTCCCGGGCGAAGACCTTGCGGAAAAACCAGGGCTCAGGATCGCCCGGGGCTGGGCTCGGAGTGTAACCGCGCGAAATCTGGGGCAGCCGCAAATCCGAGAAATTTTGCTTGCCCAAGGTCCAGACCCGTCCCATAATGCTGCGGGGTCACGGGCCCGCAACCCTGGAGCAAGGGGAAAAAGGCAACGATGCCTGAGCGTTGCCCCAAGATCCTGGCAAATGCCACAATTCTGCCTAGACAGCTGTGCTGTCTATTTACAATTGTCCTTGAAGCGTGCTAAACGCGACAAGACAGTATTGGCGGACGTAGGCTTTTGACCAGGGTTGGACGGTCCGGCCGGCCGGGCCGGATCGGCTCCAGGGGAGCGCGGGCCCATGGCGGATTCGGACGGGGACAAGGACAAGAAGCAGCTCACGTTGCGCGTGCCCCAGGACGTGCACAAGAAGCTTCGCGTCCTGGCCGCCCTGCACGAAATGACCATGACCGAGTATTTCATCGCCCTGGTGGAAGAAGCCTACCGGAAGGACACGCGGCCGACCGGCCCGGTCCAACTCAAACTCCCGACCTAGGGGGACGGCATGGGCAAGAGACAGAGCAAGGACGTCTCAGGACTGGGCGGCATCGTGGTCGAGGCCGAAACCATCACCCTGGAGGACGACAAGGCGGGGCCGGTGACGTTTCGCGGCCACCTCTACGCCCAGACCTCGTTCTACGACGAGGACACCGGGGTCCTGACCCAGCAGAAGCTCTACGCCACCGAGGACGGGCACCAGGCCTTCTCCATCGTGTCCTCGGACGGCTCCGCCAAGAACCGCCGCGCCTACGTGGTGCGCCGCGCCGGCGAGCTGTGCCACATCCAGTGCGGCGAGCGCACGGTGTCCATCCCCTACGACTCCCTCATGCTGTTCACCCAGATCCTCTGGGACATCGACCTGGACTCCCGCCCCTCCATGGGCGAGTTCACCATCGAGAGCACCGGCTCGGGCGACTAGCCCCGTCCCGCCTCCTGCCCCTGCCCGCGCCCCGCTCCGGCGGGGCGCGTTTCTTTTCGCACTCCTCCCATGTTTACAACCCCGCGCCCCCGGTGTAAGCCCCTCTCGCCATGTCCCGCAGCCTGCGCGCCAACCTTCTGCTCCTGACCACCGCCGCCATCTGGGGCACCGCCTTCGTGGCCCAGCGGGTGGGCATGGAGAGCGTGGGGCCCTTCACCTACAACGGGGTCCGCTTCGCCCTGGGCGTGCTTTCCCTGCTGCCCCTCATCGCCTGGCGGGCCCGACGCGGCCCCAACCCGGTCCCGGCCGGTCGGGCCGCGGGCCGCACCGCCTTCTGGGGGGCCTGGGCCGCAGGCCTGGTCATGTTCATCGGGGTCTCCATGCAGCAGGTGGGCCTGCTCTACACCACCGCGGGCAAGGCCGGGTTCATCACCGGCCTCTACGTGGTCTTCGTGCCGCTCCTTGGCCTGCTCCTGGGCCAGCGCCCCGGCTGGGGCGGCGGGGTGGGCGCCCTGGCCGCGGCCGTGGGCCTCTACCTCCTGTCCGTGACCGAGGGCCTGGACCTGGCCCCGGGCGACGGCTGGGTCCTGCTCGGCGCGGTGTTCTGGGCCGGGCACGTGCTCCTGCTCGGCTACCTCTCCCCCCGGGTGGACCCGGTGCGCCTGGCCGCCGGCCAGTTCGCGGTCTGCGCCGCGGCCTCCACGGCCGTGGCCCTGGTCTTCGAGCAGATCACCTGGGCCGGCGTCTGGGCCGGGGCCTGGCCCATCGTCTACGGCGGGTGCATGTCCGTGGGCGTGGCCTACACCCTCCAGGTGGTGGCCCAGAAGGACGCCCAGCCCACCCCCGCGGCCATCATCCTGAGCCTGGAGTCCGCCTTCGCCGCGGCCGCCGGCTATCTCCTGCTGGGCGAAGTCCTGGGGGTACGCGGCATTGCCGGCTGCGCCCTCATGCTGGGCGGCATGCTCGCCGCCCAGCTCTGGCCCAAGCCCGCGAACTGACACGCACTCCCGACTTGACTCTTTTCGTTGCCTTCCCTGCCCGGATCGGTGTAGGGTGGCGATTGGGACCATGCGCCCGGAATCCGTTTTCATCAGGGAATTCAGCGGGATGGAATCAGCTCCCAAGCGCATCCTCATTGCGGAGGACGAGGCGATCATCGCCATGCAGCTGGCCGAGACCCTGCGCGGCATGGGCTACGCGGTGGCCGGCTCCGCGCGGGACGCGGACCAGGCCCTGGCCCTGGCCCGCCAGGAGCTCCCGGACCTGGTGCTCATGGACGTGCTGCTGGGCGGCAACAGCGACGGGATCGACGCCTGCCGGGCCATCCAGTCCGGGCTGGGCATCCCGGTGGTGCTGCTCACCTCCAACACCGAGCTGCCCGTGCTGGAGCGGGCCCGCCAGGCCGAGCCGTACGGCCTCACGACCAAGCCCTTTTCCGCCCCGGTGCTCCGCATCACCCTGGAGGCCGCCCTGCGCAAGCGCGCCGAGGAGGCCCGGGAAGAGGCGGAGGAAAGCTTCCGGGCGGTGTTCGACGCGGCGCCCGCCTCGGTGTTCATCACCAGCGCGGACGAGGGCCGCATCCTGGCGGTCAACGAGCAGTTCCTGAAGACCTACGCGTTCAGCCTCGACGAGGCGCTGGGCAGGACCTCCCTGGAGCTGGGGATCCTCACCCCCAAGCAGCGCGCGGCCATGGAGGGGATCCTGGCCCGGGACGGCCGGGTGGAGAGCCTGGAGATCAGGGCGCAGCGGGCGGCGGGCGAACTGTCCTTCCTGCTCTCGGTCCGGCCCCACCGGTTCGCGGGCCGGGACTGCTGGATCACCGTGGCCCAGGACATCACCCGCCGCAAGCAGGTGGAGGAGGAGCGCGAGGCCTACCGCACCATGGCCGAGACCTCGGCGGACTTCATGACCCTCATCGGCCGGGACTACGTGTACCACGCCGCCAACCGCGCCTACTGCCGGGCGGTGGGCCGGGAGGAGCGCCAGATCGTGGGCCGCTCCGTGGCCGAGGTCTGGGGCCAGGAAACCTTCGAGCGCGACATCCGGCCCCACCTTGACCTCGCCCTGGCCGGCGAAGCCGTGCGCTACGAGCAGTGGTTCTCCTTCCTGTCCCGGGGCCGGGCCTGCTTCGACGTGAGCTACACCCCGCTCAAGAAGCGCGAGGGCCGGGTGGAGTTCGTCACCGTGGTCTCCCACGAGATCACCAGCTACAAGGAGGCCGAGGCCGCGCTCAAGGCCTCGGAGGATCGCCTGGCCTCCATCCTGCGGGTCAGCCCGGACGTCATCTACCGCCTGGACCCGGAAGGCCGCATCCAGTACGTGAGCGCGGCCGCGGCCGAGCACGGCTGGACCCAGGCCGAACTGCTGGGCAGGGACATCTTCGACCTGGTGCATCCCGACGACCGGGACAAGGCCCGCAACCGACTGGACGAACGCCGCGCCGGGCTCCGGCGGACCCGCTTCTTCGAGGTCCGGCTCCTGGCCCGGAGCGGCGAGGCCGCAGCAGCCTCCCCGGAGCAGGACCCGCCCCACCGGACCTTCCTGGTGGACGCCGAGGGCCTCTACGGCGAGGGCGAGAACGGCGTCGCCTTCCTGGGCACCCAGGGCACGGCCCGGGACGTGACCGAACGCCGCGAGGCCACGGAACGCCTCCGCTTCCAGGCCCAGGTCCTGGACAGCGTGGGCGAGGCCCTCATCGCCGCCGACCTGGAGGGCCGGACCGTCTACTGGGGACGCGGGGCCGAGAACCTCTACGGCTGGACCCGGGCCGAAGCCCTGGGCCGCACCTGGGGAGAGATGCTCTCCCCGCCCGACGACGCGGCCCAGGCCGAACGCCTGGCCGCCATCCGGGACGCGGGCGCCTGGGAGGGCCGCCTGCGGCTGCGGCGCAAGGACGGCGCGGAGTTCTGGGCCTCGGTCCGGGCCGGGCAGTTGCGCGACGCCTCGGGCCGGCTGTCCGGGTACATCTCCGTGGCCCGGGACGTGACCGGAGAGGTGGCGCTGGCCGAGCGGCTCCAGGAAAACCAGGCCCGGCTGGTGCGGGCCCAGCGCCTGGGCAAGATCGGCGACTGGGAGCGCGACCTGGACCTGGGCTACATCCACTGGTCCGACGAACTCTACCGGGTCTACGGGTACGAGCCCGGCGATTTCGACCCCCGCTTCGAGAACGTCCTGAACCTGATGCTCCCCAAGGACCGGACCACGGTGCTGGCCGCCCTGGACCGGCTGCGCCGGGGCTCGGCCGAGGAGGAATACGGCTTCAGCTTCCGGCGCAAGGACGGCGGCATCGGCCGCGCGGTGTCCCGCACCCAGCTGTTGCGCGACGCCGAAGGCCGGCCGCTGCGCTTCGTGGGCACGGTGCAGGACGTGACCGCCCACATGGAGGACCGGGCCCGGCTGCGACAGCGCACCGCCCTGCTCGACGCCATCCTGGAGGCCGTGCCCAGCCCCGTCTTCTACAAGGACAGCACGGGGCGCTACCTGGGCTGCAACCAGGCCTTCGCCGCCCTGCTCGGCCGGACCCGGGAAGGGCTCGTGGGCCTGACCGTGGCCGACATCGCGCCGCCCGAGCTCGCCCGGATCTATGCCGACCAGGACGCCGCGCTCCACGCCCGGGGCGGGGTGCAGGAGTACGAGGCCGCGGCGCGCACCGCCACGGGCGAGCGCCGGATGCTCTTCCGCAAGGCCCTGTTCGCCGCCGCCCCGGACCAGCCCCCGGGCATCGTGGGAGTCATGCTCGACCTCACCGACCATTACCGGGCCCAGGAGGCCCTGGAGCGCAGCAGCCGCTTCCTGGCGGAAGGGGAGCGCCTCTCCCTGTGCGGCAGCTGGGAGGCGGGCGTGGACGGACGGGGCGCGGTCTCGGACAACCTGTGCCGCCTGCTGGGCTACGAGCCGGGAGAGGTCCCGGCCACTGCGGAGTTCTTCTTCTCCCGCCTGCACCCCGAGGACCTGCCCCGGGTCAGTGAACTGGTGGAGCAGGCCCAGGCCGACAGCCGGAGCTTCGAGGCCGAGTACCGCTTGATCACCAAGCAGGGCGCGGTGCGCCATTTCCACGGCCGGGCCGAGTTCGCGCCCGGCCCCGGCGGCCGGGCGATCCGGGCCTGGGGCGCGGTGCGCGACGTGACCCGGGAGAAGCTGGCCGAGCGCGACCTGGCCGCGGCCCGCGACCAGGCCCAGGCCGCGGCGCGGGCCCGCAGCGAGTTCCTGGCCAACATGAGCCACGAGATCCGCACCCCCCTGAACGGCATCCTGGGCATGGCCGAACTTACCCTGGACACCGACCTGGACCCGGAGCAGCGCGACAACCTGGCCATGATCCGCGAGTCCGGCCGCAACCTGCTCAAGGTGCTCAACGACATCCTGGACATCTCCCGCATCGAGGCCGGGCGCTACGTCCCGGACCAGGAGCGGACCTTCGCCCTGGGCGACCTGCTCGCCGACGCGGCCGCCGCCTTCCGGGACCAGGCCGCGGCCAAGGGCCTCGACCTGTCGGTCCACCCCCCGGCCGGCCCGCCCCTGCGGGTCATGGGGCCGGAGTCCTCCCTGCGCCAGGTGCTCTTCAACCTGGTGGGCAACGCGGTGAAGTTCACCCCGAGCGGTTCGGTCCGGCTGGAGGCGCGGCTCCTGGACCACGCCGACCCGGAGAACCGGCGCTGGGTGCTCTTCTCCGTGGAGGACAGCGGCCCGGGCATCCCGGACGAAGCCCTGCCCTCCCTGTTCGAGCCCTTTGTCCAGGCCGACGGCTCGGCCACCCGTCGCCACGGCGGCGCGGGCCTGGGCCTGGCCCTGGTCAAGCGGGTGCTCGCCCGCCTGGACGGCCGGATGTCCGTGAACTCCCGGCCCGGCAAGGGCACCGAGGTGTGCTTCAGCCTGCCCCTGCGCCTGGCCGCGCCGGCCCCGGCCCCGGCGCCGGCCCCGTCCGCCGGGCTCCGGGTGCTGGTGGCCGAGGACAACGCGGTGAACCGGCTCTACGCCATGCGCCTGCTGGAGCGCCTGGGGCACCGGCCCGTTGCGGCCGACGACGGCCTGGCGACCCTGGCGGCGCTCGAGCGGGAGCGCTTCGACCTGGTCATCATGGACGTGCAGATGCCCGGCATGGACGGCGTGGCCGTGACCCGGGCCATCCGCGAATCCCGCGCCGGCGACAACGATCCCGGCCTGCCCGTGGTGGCCATGACCGCCCACGCCCTGGCCGGGGACCGGGAGCGCTTCCTGGCCGCGGGCATGGACGACTACCTGGCCAAGCCCATGGAGCCCGAGGCCCTGGAAACCGTCCTGGCCCGGGTCATGAGCCGGCGGGGCGCGGCCGGATCCTGACGCCGGGCTTCGCCTTCCGGCCCCAACACCGCGACGCGGCCGGCCCGCCGGCCCAGGAGGACCCATGGTCGAGGTGCGCATCCAGAATACCGACGAGCTGGTGGGGTACTGCGACTTCACCCCGGACCCGGCCCGGCTCGCCAGCGCCGGACGCTTCCCCACCGGGTGGCGGCATTCCTTCGCCGGACCCGACGGAGCGGAGCGCGAATTCGTGCTCATGCCCCTGGCCGGCCGGCCCGGGACCTACGCCTTCTATGCGCGCAGCGCCGAGGAGGCCGGCCGGCACCTGCCCGGATTCACCCCCCTGGACCGGACCGTGGGCCGCGGCGACCGCCTGGACGGCTGAGCCCCTTTCCCCGCCCGGAGGGCGGAGCATGCCGCAGGATGCGGCCCGGACTTGGCTGGAACGACGATGCAAGCCATCTTTTCCTGATGAGCCCGTCTCCCCACCCCCACCCGATACGGGACCGCAGCCGCAACTCCCCGCCCCGGCCGCCTGGCGCGGAGGCTTGGCAAGACGGGCGATCACGGGTATATCATGGTGGCATGGAGGTTTCTCGCGCCCGCCTCCGGCCCGTGCTGCCGGCCTGTCTCTCCGCCCTGGCCCTGGCCCTGGTCCTGCTGGCCGCGGGCTGCGACTACTGGTCCGGGACCGTGCGCATAGGGTTCTCCGGGACCATCACCGGCCTCTCCTCCGACCTGGGGGTGCAGGGCCGCAACGGCGCCACCCTGGCCGTGGAGGAGCTCAACGCCGCGGGCGGCATCGCCGGCCGCCGGGTGGAGCTTCTGGTGGCCGACGAGAACGACACGCCCGAGGCGGCCCGGGCCGCGGTGCGCGAACTGGACCGGCAGGGCGCGGCGGTGGTGGTGGGGCTCATGAGCAGCACCACGGCCCTGGCCGGCCTGCCCGAGGCCGAGGCCGCGGGCCTCGCCGTGATCTCCTCCACCGCCACCACCACCGCGCTCACCGGCAAGGACGACGCCTTCTTCCGGGTCTCCTCCGACGCGGCGGCCTACGCCCTGGCCCTGGCCCGGCTCGTGGCCGACCAGACCGGACGGGGCGGGGTCCTGCTCCTGCGCAGCGACGACAACCCGGCCTTCGTGGAGTCCTTTTCCGGGGCTTTCGCCGCAAGCTACGCCCGGCTGGGCGGGCGCGCCGCGGGCGAGGCCCGCATCCCGGCCGGCCAGACCCCGGACGCGCCGGCCCTGGTCAGGCAGGCCCGGGCCGCGGACGCCGCGGCCGTCGTGGCCATCTGCTCCCCACGGGAGCTGGCCGGGCTGCTGCGGGAGCTCCGGCCCGCGGCCCCGGACCTGCGGATATACAGCTCCTTCTGGGGCCTCACCCCGGAGTTCCTGGAAATGGCCGGCGCCGCGGCCGAGGGCGTGACCTCCTGCGTGCCCTATCCCTTCGACGACCACTCGCCCCGGGTGGCGGACTTCAACGCCCGCTTCCAGCGGCGCTTCGGCTACCCGCCGTCCTACGACGGGGCCATGTGCTACGAGGCGGTCCTGGTGGCGGCCCGCGCCCTGGAGCTCACCCACGGCCGCCGGCAGGGCGTGGCCCGGGCCCTGGCCGGCCTGGGCCCGGTCCCGGGCGTGCTCGGGGACATCGTGTTCGACCGCTTCGGCGACGTGAGCCGTCCGGTGTTCTGCTCCCAGGTCCGGGGGGGCCGCGTCCGGACCCTGGGGACCGACAATGGCTGAGAACGGCTCCGCCCCGGCCGCCGCGCCTCTGGCCGCGGAGGTCCGCCGCCGCCTGGTCCACTGGATGCTCCTGCCCAGCCTGGTCGCGGTGCTCGGCCTGGGCCTGGCCGCGGGCTGGTCCCAGCGGGAGGAGGCGCGCTCCCGCCAGGCGGTGGTGGCCCAGGCCGCGGCCTTCCTGGCGGCGGACTACATGGCCGAGGCGCGGAGCAACCTGGCGTTCTCCCTGCTCGACCTGGAGGCGAATCCCGGCCACGCCGCCGAAGCGGTCCTGGCCCTGCTCAACGTCTCCTTCCGGCAGTTCGAGCGTCTCCTGCTGCTGGACCGGGAAGGCCTGGCGCTGGCCTCGGCCCCCCCCGGCTCGGCCGGCGCCCATTTCCCCCTGGAGAACCTGGGGCCGTCCGGCTCCGGGGCGGCCAGGCCCATCCTCTCGCCCCACTCCGGCCTGCCCACGCTGTACGAGAAAGTATCCAACGAGCGCGGCCTCTCCCTGGTGGCGGAGATCTCCATGACCGCCCTGCAGTCCTACGTCTCCCGCCTGGCCGCCCTGACCCCGGGCGAGGAGGTGGCGCTCACCGACGCCTTCGGCAACGTCCTGGCCCACCCGGACCTGGCCCAGGTCGCCACCCGGGCCAACATCGGCCACCTGGACATCCTGCGCCGGGCCCGGGACGGCGGCCCGGAATTCGGCGACTACCAGGGCCAAAGCGGCCTGCGCATCGGCACTGCGGTCCGGGTGCCGGACACCGGCTGGCTGCTCCTGGTGTCCCAGCCCGCCATGGCCGCCTACGGCCCCATCGCGGCCATGGTCCTGACCCTTTTCACCGCGCTGGCCGGCCTGTTCCTGCTCCTGGTCCTGCTCACCGAGCGAACCCTGCGCCTGCGGGTGGCCGAGCCCCTGGCCGAGTTCTCCGCCGCGGTCCAGGACATCGGCCGCGGGCAGATGCGCGGGAAGCTGCCCCCGCGCGCGGCGTTCCGGGAGCTGTCCCTGCTCATGTCCGAGTTCGACAACGCCCGGCAGGCCCTGGCGACCCGCGACGCCGCCCTGCGCGCCTCGGAGGCCAAGTACCGGGAGATCTTCGAGAACTCGGCCGACGGCCTGTTCCAGAGCACTCCCGAAGGACGCTACGCGTCCGCCAACCCGGCCCTGTCCCGCATGCTGGGCTACGGGTCCCCGGCCGAACTCATGGCCGAAATCACCGACATCCCCAACCAGCTCTACGCCGATCCCGCGGCCCGCGAGGAGCTGCTGCGCCTGCTCGACCAGTACGGGGAGGTCAAGGCCTTCGAGGCCAGGCTCCGCCGCCGGGACGGCGCGCTGCGGTGGTGCTCGGTCAACGCCCGGGCCACGCTCGGCCCCGACGGCCGGGTCGCGCGCATCGAGGGCGCGGTGGAGGACATCCACGAGCGCAAGCGGGCCGAGGAGCGGCTGCGCTCCTCCCTGCGCGAGAAGGAGGTGCTGCTCAAGGAGGTGCACCACCGGGTCAAGAACAACCTCCAGGTGGTCAGCGGCCTGCTCTTCCTCCAGGCGGACAGCCTGGAGGACCCGGCGGCCCGCGCCGCCCTGGAGGAGAGCCAGAACCGCATCGCCTCCATGGCCCTGGCCCACGAGGCGCTCTACGGCTCCGACGACATGGCCCGGGTGGACCTCAAGGACTACGTGGACCGCCTCATGTCCCGGCTGGTCTCCTCCCTGGGCGACAAGGGGGTGCGGGTTGCGGTGGAGGTCTCGGCCGCGCCCCTTCCCCTGACCAAGGCCGTGCCCTGCGGCCTCATCCTCAACGAGCTGGTCACCAACGCCCTGAAGTACGCCTTCGACCGCCCGGGCGGGACCATCACCGTGGCCACCCGCCGGGACGGCCCCATGGTGGAGTTGTCCGTGGCCGACAACGGCCGCGGCCTGCCCGCCCACATCACCCCGGAGAACGCCGCCACCCTGGGCCTGCAGCTGGTGGCCAACCTCACCGCCCAGCTCCGGGGCACGTTGCGCATCGGGCGGGAGAACGGTACTGTCTTCGTCATCCGGTTTCCGATGGAGGACGAATGGCGGACATCATGATCGTGGAGGACGAGGCCGTGGCCGCCATGGCCACCCAGGTCATGGTCTCCCGCCTGGGCCACTCGGTCTGCGCCACCGCGGCCAGCGGCGAGGATGCCCTGGAGGCCGTGTCCAAGGCGCGTCCCGCCCTGGTGCTCATGGACATCATGCTCGCCGGCGAACTGGACGGCATCGAGACCGCCCGCCGCATCCGCGAGCGCTACGGCATCCCGGTCTGCTTCATCTCCGCCTACTCCGACCCGGAGACCCGCCGCCGCGCCCAGGACGCCCAGCCCGCCGCCTTCCTGCCCAAGCCCCTGGACCCGGCCAAACTCAAGGAGCTGCTCTCCACCCTGAGCCACTAGGAGCCTGTTGAAGAAGTCCGTTCCCGCAGGCCGTTCAAAAACCGCGAGGGCAAGGCGCGAGAAAACGTCAAGGCCGAAGCGTATTCGACATACGTGAGGGTTTGGCTTTTTCGCAGCAACGCAGCCATCGCGGGATTTTCAA
>JBFMHA010000027.1:0-38671 GCA_040753075.1 Thermodesulfobacteriota bacterium | reverse complement strand
GTTGCACGACGTGGGCAAGATCACCACTCCCGAGAGCGTGGTGGACAAGGCCAACAAGCTGGAGACCATCTTCGACCGGGTGCATTTCGTGGCCCAGCGCTTCGACCTCATCGCCAAGGCCATGGAGACCGAGGGCCTGCGGCGAGCCCTGGAGTCGGCCCGGGCCGGGGCCGGGCCGGAGGCCGCCGCCGCCGAGGAGGAGAAGACCCGCACAGCCCTGGCCGAACTGGCCGAGGAAAAGGCCTTCATCCTCTCCTGCAACGAGCCGGGCGAGTTCATGAGCGACGAGCGCATCGCCCGCATGCGCGCCATCGGGGCCAAGTCCTACCCGGTGGACGGCCAGGACCTGGCCTACCTGACCGACAACGAGATGGAGAACCTCTCCATCCGCAAGGGCACCCTGACGGGCGACGAGCGCAAGGTCATCGAGAACCACGCCACCATGACCGGCAAGATCCTGGGGGAGCTGCCCTTTCCCAAGAAGCTCGCCCGGGTGCCGGAGTACGCAGCGGCGCACCACGAGAAGGTGGACGGCTCGGGCTACCCCCTGGGCCTGGGTGGCGGGGAGCTGCCCCTGCAGGCCCGGATCATGGCCGTGGCCGACATCTTCGAGGCCCTGACCGCCAAGGACCGGCCCTACAAGAAGCCCATGCCCCTGTCCCAGGCGGTGAAGATCCTCGGGTTCATGAAGAAGGACAAGCATGTGGACGCCGATGTCCACGACCTGTTCCTGGCTTCGGGCCTGTTCCGGGAGTACGCCAAGAAGGAGCTCAACCCCGAGCAGTTCGACCAGGTGGACCCCGATCCCGAACTCAAGTTGCGCCGGGTGCTCCTGGGACTGCCCCCGGGCGAGGAGCGGGACGGCCTCAAGGCCATGTTCGCCGGCTGGGGCGCCGATGTGGTGGAAATGGTCAAGGGAGCGGACTGCCTCAAGGATCTGGCCGGGGCGTTCCGCGCCGGCCACCCGTTCCGCATCGCGCTCCTGGATGCGGCCCTGGAGGACATGGACGGATTCAGCGTGGCCGGTGAGCTGGGGCGCAGCGAGAGCGGGTTCCCCCTGCACTCCCTCATCCTGACCTCCGACCGTCATGCGCCCGGCGACGCCAGCCGGGCGGTGGAGGCGGGGGCTTCGGGCTACCTGGTGCGGCCCGCGGACAAGGGCCAGCTCAAGAAGATGGTCTTCGCCATCCTGGAACAGCCGGCCCACGCCATGGTCTCGGCCCCGGTGCGCTCCCGCGAGGTCGGCGGGGAGGTCTGCGCCCGGCCCCGCCTGCTCATCGTGGACGACTCGGCCAACGTCCGGATGCTGGTGCACTACTATCTTGCCGGACAGGAGTTCGAAACCGACTATGCGGAGAACGGCCGCCAGGGCGTGGACCACTTCGTGGCCAAGGAATACGACCTGGTCATCACCGGCATGGACCTGCCGGTCATGAGCGGTTACGAGATGGTCCGCACCATCCGCCGCTGGGAGAGGCGAAACGGGGTGGAGCGAACCCCCGTCCTGGCCATGGTCAACCATTTCGTGGCCGACGCCGAGGCCAAGGGGCTGGAGGCCGGCTGCACGGCTTGTCTGGTCAAGCCTTTTACCAAATCCCGGTTGATTGCCCTGGTCGAACAGTATATACCAGTCCGGCAAGGGGAGTAATCCCGTGATGCCGCGCCCGGCGCGGTTTCGGCGGCTACGTCCTGGCTGACCGCCAGCGGTTCGCGATCCGGGCGGGAGTTGACGGCCGGGCCTGCCGCCGGCCCTAGCCGGGCGTCTCCCCGTACCCATCTCTCGTACGGGGACACCGCATGGACGACGCCTCCACCAAATACAAGACCATCCACAAGGGCCAGAACGTCTTCCGCGAGGGCCAGCCCGCCACCGTGGCCTACATGCTCAAGCAGGGCAAGGTCACGCTCTACCGGGTGTTGCGCAACAAGCGCGTGGTTCTGTCCACCGTGCTGCCCGGGCAGGTGTTCGGCGAGGAGGGGCTGCTCAAGGGCCAGTCGCGCATCGCCAGCGCCGAGGCCGAGGAGCCCTGCGAGCTCATCGTGGTGGACAGCCAGGTCTTCTCCACCATGCTCCTCAAGTGTCCTCCGCCCATGCAGCGCCTGACCCGCTATCTCATCGAACAGGTCCGGTCCCTGCACGGCAACATCTGCGAGCGGCCCACGGGCAGCATGTTCATGAGCATCTGCGGCATAGTGGACATGGCCTACCGCACCCATGTGAACCTGCCCCAGTCCGCTCGCGGCGCCAACTGGGCCATGGGCATGTCCTATGCGGAGCTGTCCCGGACCATCAAGGACATCCTGCTGGTGACCCAGTTGGAGATCGACGACGTGGTGGGCAAGCTGGCCAAGCTCAAGTTCGTGGAGCTTGCCGAGGACACCAAGGCGGTGATGCGGAAGGACGCCCTGGGCAAGATGGTCAAGACCGCTGACTTCCTCCAGGACCGCTACCTGAAGATCCCGGAGCTGGACAAGTTCCTGGGCGTGGCGCGCAGCCTCCAGAAGGAGATGCAGGCCGAGAACACCCCCCTGACCGAATCCCTGGAGTTCATCGACATCTTCGGCTTCGCCGAGATGGTGAACACCACCCCGGAGATGATCTACAAGAAGATCAGCTACAAGGAGCTCCCCGAGAACCTCTTCTTCCTGCACAAGAAGAGCGCCGAGGCCTACGCCAAGCAGATGGGCGAGGAGTTCTTCCAGCGGGTCAAGCGCCGCCGCGTGGCGGTGGAGGACCTGGAAGGGGTCAACGACGTGGTGTTCGTGGACAACGCCACCCTGGAGCAGGCCTTCGAGCGGCTGGGCTTCCACAAGCTGGCCATGCTGGTCAAGGTGGCCGGCGAGGAGGCCCGGGACAAGATCCTCCAGAACCTCTCCAAGAAGATGTCCAAGGTGGTCACCGACGAGGCCAGGGACATGGAGAACCTGGACGACATGGAGGTGGCCGACGCCGAGGACGAACTCATCGCGGCCATCAAGGACATCAAGGGGTTGGCCAAGTAAGGCGGCCGCAGGCCGGGAGGACGCGTGCCGGAGAGAGCCGGGCATAAGCTGGTGGCCTTCCGCAGAGGCGAGATCGTGCTCCGCGAGGGGCAGGCCGGGGCCAAGGCGTACGTGGTCAAGAGCGGGCGGCTCACGGCCTACCGGGTGCGGGACAACGTGCGCATCATGGTGGGATCCATGGGCGTGGGCCAGGTCGTGGGGGAGCTCTCGGTGCTCTCCCGCAAGCCGGCCAACTTCACGGTGGAGGCCGAGGAGTACTCCGAGCTCCTGGAGGTGGACTTCGGCGTGCTCCACTCCCTGCTGGAGCGCTGCCCGCGTCCGGTGCAGAACATCGTGAGCTTCATGGTGTCCCGGCAGTACGAACTGGCCCGGCTCATCACCACCCACCAGATTCAGGACGTGTTCCTGGCCGTGTGCCAGGTCTTGGATCTCTACTGGCGAGCCCACGCCCCCGCCGGCCCTTCCCAGGACGGGGTGAGCCTGGGCGGGGCGTGCCGGGCGGTGAAGAACGTCCTGCCCATGTCCACCCTGGAGGTGATGGAGATCGTGCAGCGTCTGGCCGGGGTGGGCCTGCTCCAGGTGCAGGAGGTCAAGGGCGCGCGCTTCGGCCAGGACGCCCTGGGCCGGAGGGTGCGGGTGTCCTCCTACGTGGAGGACCGGCGTCTCGCCATCCCGGACACCGAGAGTTTTTTGGCCAAGGCCAAGGCGTTCCTGGAGTCCCTGTCCGAATCCGGGGAGTCGGCCGCGGCCAGCGTGGAGTTCCTGGGCCTGGACGACTTCGCCGGTCAGGTGGACGCCTCGCCCGAGGTGCTCCTCAAGAAGATCGGCAACGCCGAGATCCCCCTGGAGCTGCTCTACGTGCACAAGGCCGCGGGAGAGCGGTTCGCGGCCGAGGCCGGTCCGGAGTTCTTCAAGAAGGTCAAGCGGAAGCGCCTGCGGGCCGAGGATCTGGAGGGGGTGGACGACGTGGTGGCGGTGGATGACGCCACCCTGCAGGATGTCTTTTCCGCCCTGGGATTCCACAAGGTGTCCGTGCTCTTTGCCGGCGCCTCGGATGCGGCCCGGGAGAAGATCGCGGCGGGACTCTCCACCAAGATGCGCGAGGTGGTCACGGCCGAGGCCGCGGCCATGACCCTGGACGAAACCGAGCTGGCCGACGTGGAAGCCGAACTCATGGAACGCATCAAGACCGCCAAGGGGCTCGCCGAGTGAACATCGCCACCATCCTGGGCATCGTCGTGGGCATCGTGATCCTGGCCCTGGCGACCTTCTTCTCCACGCCCGACGTCTGGGTCTTCGTGAACCTGCCTGGCCTGGCCATCGTCATCGGCGGCACGGCCGCGGCCACCTTCATCTGCTACCCGCTCAAGGAGGTGGCCCGGGTGTTCAACGTGTTCCTCCTGGCCCTGGCCCGGGAGGATCTGCCCACCGACGCCTACATCAACGCCCTGGTGGACATCGCCCGCACCGCCTCGGCCAAGGGCAAGGTCTCCCTGGAGAAGTCCCTGCCCGGCATCGAGAACAACTTCCTGCGCCAGGGGGTGCAGATGCTGGTGGACGGCTATTCGTCGGCCGAGATCCGGGAGATCATGGACACCAGCATCCAGCAGATGTACGAGGCCGAGTCCTCCTCGGCCGGCATCTACCGGACCATGGCCAAGCTGGCCCCGGCCTTCGGCATCATCGGCACCCTCATCGGCCTCATCAGCATGATGCAGTCCATGGGCAGCGACATCCGCGGCCTGGGGCCGGCCATGGCCGTGGCCCTGACCACCACCCTCTACGGAGTGACCATGGCCAACCTCCTGTGCCTGCCCATCGCCATCAAGGTGGAGCGCCGCATCGAGGAGCGGGTGGTGCTCATGCAGGTCATCCGCGACGGCATCCTGTTCATCAAGGACAAGACTCCGGCCCAGATCGTGCTGGACAAGCTGCGGGCCTACCTCCCGCCCCGGCGTTGGGCGTCGATCCGGGCCTAGCGGCTCCACAGCAGGGCACGCGCCATGCTCAAGCGTCCTTTCGTCCGCCGCGCCTCTCCGGAACAGGAAGAGTGGCAGCTCTCCCTGGCGGACATGATGACCCTCATCCTGACCTTCTTCGTGATCCTGGTCTCCATCTCGGTGGTGGATGTGGAGCGCTACGAGGAGGTGTCGGAGTCCTTCAAGGAGGGCCTGGCCCGCAAGCCGGTGCAGCAGCTCAGGAAGGACCAGCCCAAGGAGCAGCTCCCCGAGTCCGAGCCGGTGTTCCACTCCCAGAGCTTCGAGCAGGCGGCGCGGGAGGAGGAGAAGAAGAAACCCCTGGACACGGTGTATGAGGACCTTGCCGCCCGCTTCTCGGGCGAAACCTACAGCGTGAGCCTGGAGCGCCGGCCGCATCTGGTGGCGGTGAACCTGCGCGGCTCTGTGCTCTTCGACCCCGGCGCCGCGGAGCTCACGCCCAAGGCCCGGGCCATCCTGACCGAGGTGGGCGACGTGCTCTGGGGCCTGCCCTACCGCTTCGTCATCGAGGGGCACAGCGACAACACCCCCATCCACACCGAACGGTTCCCCTCCAACTGGGAGCTGTCCGCGGCCCGGGCCAGCTCCGTGGCCCGCTATCTCATGGAGCGCGGGTTCCCGCCCGACCGCTTCACCGTGGTGGGGAAGGCCGACACCCAGCCCATGGCGCCCAACGAGGACGAGGCCGGCCGGCCCGTGCCCCGCAACCAGCTGCTCAACCGCCGGGTGGTGGTCCTGGTGGAGCCCGAGAACTGAGCCGGCCATGGCCGAATCATCCCTGCAACGCCTGTCCCGGCCCACCCTGGCCGCAGCCGCGGCCCTGCTGGTCCTGGCCTCGGCCCTGGCGGCGGTCCTGGTCCTGGGCCTGGCCCAGGGCCGACTGCTGCGGCAGCAGGCGGCGGACGGCCTGGCGGCGCGGGCCGCGCGCCTGGCCGAGGGCGGAGCGGCCTTCCTGGACCGGGCCGAAACCCTGGCCCGCACCGCGGCCGAGGCCGTGGACCAGCGCTTCCTGTCCACCGATTTCGGCGCGGGCAGCCGGGACACCGGCGCCTATCTCCTGCTCAAGGCCCAGTTGCGCAGCCTCTACCGGCTCATGGGACAGCACCCCTTTCTCCTGCGGGCGTCCCTGGCCGATGTGCGCGGGGATTTCTGGGAGGTTTCGGGCCTGGCCGACGGGAGCATGCGGGTCAAGAGCGTGGTCCGGATCGCGGACCCGCACCGCTGCCCCGAGGCCAACGCATCGCGCGGCGGGGACCGCGACGGGACGTGCGTGATGGCCGCCCTGATGCGGGGCGACGTGAACGGAACCATCACCGGCAGCGAGCCCCTGCCCGGCGAGACCTATGACCCCCGGGGCGAGGCCTGGTACCTGGCCGTGTCCGGATCCAAGACCCCGGTGTTCACGGCTCCTGTCGCGGAGCCGGCCACGGGCCGGGCGGCCATGCTCCTGGCCGCCCCGGTGATTGATGCGGCCGGGCGCTTCCTGGGCGCCCTGGCCCTGACCCTGGACCTGGAGGACCTCTCCCTCCTGGCCGAGGGGCTGGCGTCCGGGGGGCAGGGCCGCGCCTTCCTGGCCCAGCCCGAGGGCTCCCTGGCGGCGTGGTCCGCCGAGGGCGGGCCGGTGCTCCCCGGTCCGGGAGGCGATCCCGTGACCCTGGCCGACCCGGCCCGGGCGGGGTCCCCGGGCGCGGCGAAGGCCCTGGCCCTGGCCGCGGCGGACTCCGGATCGCGGCCCCGCAGCCTGGACTTCGACCTGGACGGCGCAGAATGGATGGCCGCGGTCCACCCCTTGCCCGAACGGCCCGGCCGCCCGGCCCTGCTGGCCCTGGCCGCGGCCCCGGCCGCCGAACTCGCGCCCGCCCCCTTTGCCCGGCCCGGGGTGGGCGCGGCCCTGGCCCTGGCCCTGCTGGGCGCAGCTGCGGCCCTGGTCCTGGGCTGGCTGGCCTCCCAACGCCTGGGCGTTCTGCGGCGCGACCTGGACCGGCTCAAGGACCTGGACCTGGAGTCCGTGCCCGACCGGCGCTTCGCGCTGCGCGAACTGGATCACCTGGCCGCGGACCTGGCCCACGTGCGGGACCGCCTGGCCGCCTACCGCCGTTTCCTGCCGACGCCGCTGGTGCGCACCCTGGTCCGCTCCGGGGCCGCGGCCGAGGGCCCGGCTGCGGCCGAGGCCACCCTGCTCCTTGCCCGGCTGGACAGTCCGGCAGGGGGGGGCGGGAGGTTCCGTCCGGCCGACGTGCTGGAGGCCGTGGAGGAGGCGGGGCGCGGGCTGCAGGGCTTCTCCTTCGCCACGGGGGAGGGCCGCCTGGGGGTGATCTGGAATACGCCCTGCGAGGTGGCGGACCATCCCTTCCTGGCCTGCCAGGCGGCCCTGGGCCTCATGCGCGCCCTGGATGCGGCCCGGTCCAAGGAGGCGGGCAGCGCCGACCCCATCCCCCTCCGCCTTGGCATCCACAGCGGGCCGGTGCGGGCCGGGGTCAGCGGCTCGCGCAGCCTGGCCGCCTTCGGGGTGGATGCGGACTCCCTGGCCACGGTGGAGCGGCTCGCGGCCGTGGCTGCGGCCTGCGGGGTGGGTTGCGTGCTCTCCCGGCCGGCCCGGGAACTGGTCCGGGAGCGGACCGTGACCCGGGTCCTGGACCTGGTCCTGCTGCCCGGGGCCGACCGGCCGGCGCCGGTCTACGAACTGGTGGCGGCCCGCGGCCAGGCCTCGGAGCGCACCCAGGAATTCATCCGGCTTTACGAGTCCGGACTGTTCCGGCTGGTGAAGGGCGAGGCCAAGGAGGCGGCCAAGCTCCTCCTGGCCGCGCACAAGCTCCGCCCCCGGCCCGATGACGCCTCCTGCACCGTGCTCCTCAAGCGCTGCATCGCCGAGGGCAAGAAGGGGTAGGGGAGGGAACAAGGAAACGCCCCTGTTCCCAAACGGGGACAGGGGCGTCGCGTTTCGGAAGGCGACGGCCGGCTAGGAGCCTGTTGAAAGAGTCCAATCCGGAAGGCCGTTCAAAAACCGCGAGGGCAAGGCGCAAGAAAAAGCCAAGGCCGAAGCGTATTCGACATACGCGAGGGTTTGACGTTTTCGAAGCAACGCAGCCATCGCGGGATTTTCAACGGCCGGCTAGGCGTACTTGGGCTCTTCCTCGCGCACCACCTGGAAGGCGCGGTTGCCCTTGACCATGCCGGGAATGCCGTGGAATTTCTTGACCCCCTCCACCTCGGCCTCCAGCAGCTCCTCGGTGTCCGTGTCCAGGAGCAGGATGTCGCCGATCTCCATGTTCAGCAGCTGCCGGCCGGTGATCTGGGTGCGGCCGAGCTCGATGACCATTTCCACCGGAGTCTCCAGCAGCCGCTCCTTGAAGCGGGCGATCCAGGCGTGGTCCACCTCCAGTCGCTCGGACTGGAAGGAGGCGTGCAGCTTGGAGCGGATGGGCTCCAGGGTGGCGTAGGGCAGGCAGCAGATGAGGGAGCCCATGGCGTTCTCCAGCTCCACCTCGAAGGTCACCACGATGACCACGTCCGAGGGCGGCACGATGGCCGCGAACTGGGGGTTGATCTCCGAGCGGATGAGTTCGATGTGCACCTCGTGCACCGGCCGCCAGGCGTCCTCCATGTTCTGCAGGGCGATCTTGACCACCCGGTCCACGATGGCCTGCTCGATGGGGGTGAAGTCGCGGCCCTCCACCTTGGGCTGGGAGCCGGCCCCGCCGAAGAAGTTCTCCACCAGGGCGAAGACCAGGCGGGAGTCCACCACCAGGAGCGCGTTGCCGCGCAGCGGGTCCATCTTGAAGATGTTGATGGAGGTGGGCACGGGCAGGGACCGCATGAAGTCCCCGAACTTGGACATGTCGATGGAGATGGGGTTCAGGTCCACCCGCTTGCGCATGGCGTTGGCCAGGGCGTTGGTGCACAGCCGCGCGAAGCGGTCGTTCACGATCTCCAGGACCGGCATGCGGCCCCGGATGATGCGGTCCTGGTTGGCCAGGTCGAAGGACACGACCCCGGAGTCGTCCTCCGGGATATCGGCCTCCGCCTCGATCTCTCCGCCGGAGAGTCCGCGCAGAAGCGCATCAACTTCGTCTTGGTCGAGAATCTTGCTCATCGGGCGTCCTACCCCTGTCGGAATGCCGTCCCCTGCCTGTCGCGGCGCGGGACGGAGCCTGCAGGCATCCTATAGGCCCCGGCCGGAGATGGCAACATCTGCCGGGCCGGGCGGTCCGGCCAATCCCTAGCAAAGCGCGTGCCGGGGAAAAAGCGCGGGCCGCGCCCGGCGCGGCCCGCAAGGAGGTGGCGATGAGGACCGCAGAAGTCAGGCTTCCGAGTTCCCTATCTTGAAAAATAGGCATCCTGGCCCGAGGGTCAAGGGCCGGCCGTCGTCTTGCCAAAACTCCGATTGCCTCCTAATGGAAAGAGAGGAGAGCCGTCGCCTTGAATACCGCAACAGCCCAAGAGCCCGTCCGTTTCGACCGGGTGGCCATCCTTTCCAAGAGCGAGGACAACCTCCGCCGCGACCGGGTATCCCTCAAGGACTTCAAGCCCAAGACGGTGTTCACCTTCACCTCCGGGGCCGAGGCCGTCACCGCCCTGGACGGAGAGGAGGTGGACCTGGTCCTGTGCGACTCGGAGCTGGCGGACATGGACGGCTGCAAGTTCATCCGCATCCTGCGCCAGAAGCCCATGCACCGCGCCACGCCGGTGGTCATGGTCACGGTGGCGGCCGAGAAGAACTCGGTCCTGGACGCCATCGCCGCGGGCTGCACCGGCTATGTGCTGCGGCCCTATTCGCCCGAGACCTTCAACCGGCACATGGCCATGGCCCAGCAGGTCTCCCGCTTCTCGGAGATCGAGGAGGAGCAGCTTGCCAACGCCCGGGAGCTGGTGGACCAGGGCAGCTTCGACGAGGCCATCGAGGAGTTCGAGGAGATCCTCACCCTGCAGGACGAGGCCCAGAAGTACTACGACAAGGGCTGCGACTACCTGTTCCAGCAGAAGTACGGCAAGGCCATCATCGCCTTCAACAAGGCCATCAAGCTCAACGACCTCTTCGCCGAGGCCTACCAGGGGCTGGCCGAGGCCTACAAGGGCAAGGGCAATCCGGACAAGGCCAAGAACTTCCTGCAGCGGGCCGCGGAGATCCACGCCCAGTTCGACCGCATGGAGGAGGCCAAGAGCCTGTTCATCGAGGTGCTCAAGTACGACGCCGAGGCCCCCAACCCCTACAACACCCTGGGGGTGAAGCTGCGCCGGACCGGCGACTACCCCGGGGCCATCCACGCCTACCAGCGGGCCATCGAGCTCTCGCCCACGGACGAGAACGTGTTCTTCAACCTGGCCAAGGCCCTGTACTACATGGGCGACAAGAAGCAGTCCGTGGACAAGCTCACCACGGCGCTCAGCATGAACAGCGACTTTCCCGAGGCCGTCAAGTTCTACCGCGACGTGACCGGCCGGGAGTTCCCGGCGGAACTGCGAACCAAGGCCGCGCCGCGCAAGGCGGCCGAGACCATCAAGGACGTGTAGCCCGAGCCGCGCCCCGCAGCAAAAGGCCCCGCCAGGCGGGGCCTTCGTGTTCTCAAGGAGGCGCTCAGTCCCGCGGGTCGAATATGTCCTCGCAGCCGCAGTCCTGGCCGGGGAGCCTGGACAGGGCCGGGCCGATGCTCCGGATGGCCTCACGCACCGAGGGGTCCTGGTCCAGCGCGCCGGCCAGCAGGTCCAGCAGGGCGCGCACCAGGGGCTCGGGCGAGGGGTTCAGGGCGTAGTGGACCCACTGCCCGCGCTTCTCGCCCACGATGAAACCCGCGTCCTCCAGCACCTTGAGATGCTTGGACACGGTGGGCTGGGCCAGGCCCAGGGCCGGGTGGATCTGGCAGTTGCACAGGGCGCCGGCCGCGCCGAGCATCTTGAGCACCTTGACCCGCCCGGGGTCGGACAGGGCCTTCATGGCCCGGGTGAATAGCTTCATGCCCCGTCGCGTATCGTCGTATCGCCGTCGGGTCAAGACGGGCGGAAACCGGGCGGGCGACGGGTGATGCGGGACGCGGCGGGCCGGCTTCCCCCGCTGCGGGAATTCCGGTAGAAGGGCACGGAACGCACGTAGGCGTCCGGGAGGGGGTCATGCACCGGATACTGGCAGGTATGGTGGCGGCGGCGGTGCTGCTCGCCGGACTGGCTCTGGCCGGCGAGCCGGTGGACTGGTCCAAGGCCTTCGAGCGCCGCAAGGACGATTTCGACTGGTCGCGGGTGACCAACCGGACCACTGCCACGCCCGGCGGGCCGGTGGACTGGAGCAGGGCCTTTGCGAAGCCGGGCCAGGCTCAGGCCGCGCCGCAGTCCCCGGCCGCAGGCGCGGCCGGGGAGCCGGTCCCCTTGGACCGGCCCCGGAGTGCGGCCAAGCCCTCCCTGCCCGAGGAGACCCTGAGCGAGCCGGTTCACGCCAAGCCAGAGGTTCCGGCCAGGGCTCCGGCCAGACCTGCTGCGCCGCCTGCCCCGCCCGCCCCGGCTCCAGACTTCGCTCCACCCGCGCCTGCCCCGGCCCCGGTCCCGCAACCGGTCCCCCCGATCGAGCCCGCGACCCCGGCGGCCCAGGCTGCTCCGCCGACCCCGGCCCCTCACGGCGGGGCTCTCCCGCCTGCGGATACGGCGGAATCCCCGGCCCGGCCGGCGGCTCCGGTCGAGGCCGCCCCGCCAGGCAAGGCCGCGGAGGAAACGAGCGCGTCTCGGCAGACTCCGCCGCCAGCGACGCAAGAGGTCCAGCCGGCCGCGCCGTCTCCGGCTCCCGTCCCGGAGCCGGCCCAGGTCCAGGCCCCGGCCCGGCCCGAGCCTGCGCCGGCCAGGCCGGCGGCCAAGAAGGCCCCGGCGCCCAGGCAGGTGGCCGCGGTGGAGCAGTCCAGGCCCGGGCCGCTCTTCCCGAAGAAGGGGTACGACGAGGGACAGGTGGCCCATTTCCTGGCCGTGGCCCTGCCGGCTCCGGACGGCTCGGCTGCAGCCCAGGCCAGGCCCATGATCCTCACCCGCTGGCAGGGCGATGTCCGGCTGCGGGTGTCGGGCCGCAACACCGCCGGGGCCGAGGCCCAGGTGCGCGCGGCCGCGGAGGAGATCGCCGCGGCCCTGGCCGGCCAGGGCCGGATCTCCTTGCGGGAGGCCGAGCCCGCCAACCTCCTGGTCTACGTGCTGCCCTCGGGTCCGGGGGACTCCCCGGGCTACGTGCAGAACGCCTACGACGCAGCGGCCATCACCGGCTCCAAGGTGGTGGTCTATGCGGACAAGGCCGGCCGCAGCTCTGTGCTGCGCCTCCTCCTGGCGGCCCTGGGCCTGCCCGGCCCGGCCCCGGCCGGCCAGGACAGCGTGCTCGCCGCCGCCGCGCCGGCCGGGGCCGGCCTCACGGCCCTGGACCGGACCGCCCTGGATCTGCTCTACAGCCCGGTGCTCTCCCCGGGCATGGACCAGGCTTCGGCCCGTCAGGCGGCTCGCTCCCTGCGTTGAGGCGGCCCGGGTTGCCGGGGAGCGGCTTGACGGCCCAGGAAAAATGGTTGATGACGCAACCGTTCACCCGGCAACCACCCGAGCCATGAGCGACGTTCCCTACCAACTGCAGGATTCCCTGGGCTATCTGGTCCACCGCGTCTCTCTGGCCATGGCCGGCCGGCTCAACCGCGATTTCGCGGCGGCCGGCTACGACGTGACCGTGGAGCAGTGGAAGGTCCTGGTGCGGCTGTGGGACGCCGAGGGCGCGACCCACGCCGAACTGTCCGCGCGCATCGGCAAGAACAAGGCCAGCATCACCCGGCTGGTGGACGGCCTGGAGCGCCGCGGCCTGGTGAAGCGGGTCGCGGGCCGCAGGGACCGCCGCTGCAAGCGGGTCCTGCTCACCGAGGCCGGCCGCTCCCTGCGCGAGGGGCTCATGGCCCTGGTCCACGCCGCCCTGGCCGAGGCCCAGGCCGGAATCCCGGCCGAGCGCATGGACCTGTGCAAGGACGTGCTGCGCCGCGTCCTGGGCAACATTTCCGAAAGCCTCCCCCGAGAAGACGCATGAGCAACGCATCCGCCCCCTCCCGTCCCGCGGGCGACGACAACAACCGCCGCCTGCGGGTCAAGAAGCGCTTCATCCTGGCCCTGCTCCTGGCGGTCGCGGCCGTGGCCGGGGGGTACTATTACTCCACCCGGGACAAGGCCGCCACGGACAACGCCCAGGTGGACGGCCACATCCACCTGGTCACTCCCCGGGTCGCGGGCTACGTGACCGAGGTGCTGGTCGCGGACAACGAACTGGTCAGGGCCGGCCAGCCCCTGGTGCGCCTGGACCCGGTGGAGTACGAGGTGGCCCTGGCCCAGGAGCGCGCCGCCCTGTCCGCACTGCGCCAGGGCGTGCCGCTGGAGCGCGACCAGACCCGGCTACGGGTGAGCGGGGCCACCGCCTCCCGGGACAGCGCGGCCCAGTCCGTGCTGCAGGCCGCCCAGGCCGAGCGCGCCGCGGCCAGGGAGGCGGAGAGCGCGGCCAGCGTCCTGCGTCAGGCCGAGCTGGATTTCTCCCGCGTCTCCTCCCTGGCGGCGACCCGGGCGGTGGCTCCGGCCGAACTGGACTCGGCCCGCACCGGCCTGGAGACGGCGCAGGCCGCGGCGGCTGCGGCCCAGGCCCGTCTGGACGCTGCCCGCAAGGCCCGCGCCGCCCTGGACCGCCAGGTGGCCGGACGCGAGTCGGACATCGGCCTGGCCGCCACCGGCGAGGTCGCGGCCGAGATCAAGGCCAGCCAGGTCCAGGCCCAGGAGGCCCGGGTGCGCCAGGCCGAACTGGACCTGGAGCATTGCACCGTGGCGGCCCCGGTCGACGGCCTGGTGACCCGCAGGTCCGTGGAGCCCGGCCGGATGGCGGCCCGCGGCCAGGCGCTCATGGCCGTCGTGCCGCTGGATCCGGCCGCGGTCTGGGTCACGGCCAACTACAAGGAGACCCAGCTCACCCGGGTGCGTCCCGGCCAGCGCGTGACCCTCACGGTGGACGCCTATCCCGGCGCCAGGCTCACGGGCCGGGTGGAGTCCATCCAGTCCGGCACCGGCGCGGTCTTCTCCCTGTTCCCGCCGGAGAACGCCTCGGGCAACTTCGTGAAGGTGGTGCAGCGCGTGCCGGTGAAGATCGTGCTGGATCCGGACCAGGCCGCCTTGAAGGGGCCGGATGCGCCGGTGCTCCGCCTGGGCATGAGCGTCGTCCCCACCATCCACCTCGACTAGGCCGGGCGCGACGCTCCGCCGCCCGGCAGCCCGAAGGCAGACGAAGAGGCCCCGAGCCATGCCGCCCCGCCAGGTCAACAAGTGGATCATCACCCTGTCGGTGATGATCCCCACCCTCATCGAGATCCTGGACACCTCGGTGGCCAACGTGGCCCTGGACCACATGCGGGGCAGCCTGTCCGCGGGCCAGGAGGAGGTGACCTGGGTGCTCACCTCCTACCTGGTGGCCAACGCGGTGGTCATCCCCATGAGCGGCTGGCTGGCCCGGTTCATGGGCCGCAAGCGCTACCTCCTGGCCTCCCTGGTGCTCTTCACCGTGAGCTCCCTGCTCTGCGGCGCGGCCACCAGCCTGGCCCAGCTCGTGTTCTTCCGGGTCATCCAGGGGGTGGGCGGCGGCGGGCTGCAGCCCATGTCCCAGGCCATCCTCCTGGAGACCTTCCCGCCCCACGAGCGGGGCATGGCCATGGCCGTGTTCGGCATGGGCGTGGTGGTGGGCCCCATCCTGGGCCCGCTGCTCGGGGGCTGGCTCACGGACGCGTATTCCTGGCGCTGGATCTTCTACATCAACCTGCCCATCGGCATCCTGGCCCTGGCCATGAACTGGGCGTTCGTGCACGATCCGGACTACATGGAGCGCCGGGCCAGCGGCGAGAAGGTGGACTACGTGGGCCTGGCCCTGCTCTGTCTGGGCATCGGCAGCCTGCAGATCGTGCTGGACAAGGGCCAGATAGAGGACTGGTTCAATTCCGGATTCATCGTGGCCCTCTCGGCCGTGGCCGCGGTCTGCCTGGTGGCCCTGGTGTTCTGGGAGCTGGCCCACGAGCGGCCGATCCTCAACCTGCGGGCGTTCGCCAACCGCAGTTTCGCCATGGGCAACCTGTTCATGTTCATGGGCTTCTTCGCCTTCTTCGGGTCCATCGTGCTCCTTCCCCTGTTCCTGCAGACCCTCATGGGCTACACCGCCTACCTGGCCGGGGTGGTGCTGGGTCCGGGCGGCTGCCTGGCCATCCTGGTCATGCCGGTGGTGGGCAAGCTCACCCAGCGCCTGGACGCGCGGCTGCTCATCGGCGTGGGCATGGGCGTCACCGCCTGGTCCCTGTACTACATGTCCGGGTTCACCCTGCACATCGACTTCGCCACCGCGGTCACCGGCCGCATCATCCAGGGGCTGGGCATGCCCTTCTTCTTCGTGGCCGTGACCTTCGCCACCATGGCCACGGTGCCCCGGGAGCAGATGAACAACGCCTCGGCCATCTACAACCTGCTGCGCAACCTGGGCGGGTCCTTCGGCGTGGCCTTCGTCACCACCCTGCTGGCCCGCCGCACCCAGCACCACCACAGCGTGCTCTCCGAGCACATGAGCCCGCTCGACCCGGGATTCAGCCTGCGCCTTGACGCCCTGGCCTCCCAGCTCGCGGCCAGGCTCGGGGAGTTCGCGGACACCACCGGCCTGGCCCTGGGCGCCATCTACCGGGAAATGAACCGCCAGGCCGCGGCCCTGGCCTATGCCGACGCCTTCCTCGCGCAGGCGCTCATCTTCGTCGGGCTCATGGGCCTCATCTGGATCATGCGCCGTCCGCCCGTGGGCGCGCCCCCCGGCGCGGACGCAGGCCACTAAACCCGCCCCTCCCGGCTTTCTCCGGCCCGCTCGGGGGGGGCTTCTCCTGCGTCGTCCTGCCCCTTTCAAGAACATCGTTCTTGACATCGGCCGAATAAACGAATTTTAATCTGCCGATGAACGGAAAATCAGAACTCGACAGCGTAGACCTGCGCATCCTGGACATGCTCCAGGCCGACGCCCGCACCCCCAACGCGGAGATCGCCCGGCGCATCGGCATGGCCCCCTCGGCCGTGCTGGAGCGCATCCGCAAGCTGGAGAAGCGGGGGGTCATCCTGGGCTACCACGCCCGGGTCAACCCCAAGGCCCTGGATTTGGGGCTCACCTGCTTCACCTTCGTGCGCACCGAGGAGCCCGTGGGCTCGGTGGAGTCCGGCCAGGACCTGGCCGACATCCCCGAGGTCCTGGAGGTCCACCATACCGCGGGGCAGGACTGCTACCTGCTCAAGGTCCGGGTGGCGGACACCGAACATCTTTCGCGCCTGCTCAAGCGGTTCGGCCGCGTGCCCGAAGTGCGCGACACCCGCACCACCATCGTGCTCACCACGGTCAAGGAAACCCTGGGCCTGCCCATCGCCCAGGCCGACGAACCCGACGCCAAGGAGTAGAGAATGGATCTCAAGCGCCTCGACCCCAAGATCCAGGCCCGCGGCAGGGAGTTCTTCCAGAGCATCCGCGGCGAGGCCCCCTCCATCTTCAACAAGGGATGGTGGAGCGGCAAGGTCATGGACTGGGCCATGCAGCACGAGGACTTCAAGGTGAAGCTCTTCCGCTTCGTGGACGTGCTGCCCACCCTCACCACCACCGAGTCCCTGACCCGGCACATCGAGGAGTACTTCGCGGGCGAGGACGGCGGCCTGCCCCCGGTCATGGCCGCGGGCCTCAAGGCCGCGGGCCTGGCCGGCAGGCTGGGGACCGGGCTCATGGCCAAGGGCATCCGCTCCAACATCGAGGGCATGGGACGCCAGTTCATCGTGGGCGAGACCGCGGCCGAGGCGGTCAAGAACATCGAGAAGCTGCGCAAGGACGGCTTCGCCTTCACCATCGACGTGCTGGGCGAGGCCACGGTGAGCGAGGCCGAGGCCGACGCGCGCCTGGAGGAGCACCTGGATCTCCTGGACGGGCTGGGCCGCGCCATGGCCAAGTGGAGCCCGCTGGGCAACGGCTCGGGACGCCTGGACTGGGGCTCGGAGCCCATGCTCAACCTCTCGGTCAAGCCCACCGGCTTCTGCTCCCAGCTCAAGGCCCGGGATCTGGCCGGCTCGGTGGACGGCATCGCCAAGCGCCTGATGAAGGTCCTGGCCAAGGTCCGCGACCTGGGCGGCGCGGCGTGCATCGACATGGAGTCCCTGGACTACAAGGAGATCACCCTCGAACTCTACAGGCGCCTGCGCGCATCCCCCGAGCTGCGCGACTGGCCGCACCTGGCCGTGGTGCTCCAGACCTACCTCACGTCCACCGATCAGGACGCCCGGGAGCTGGTCCACTGGGCCCGCCAGGAGAAGCTCCCCATCACCGTGCGCCTGGTCAAGGGCGCGTACTGGGATTACGAGACCGTGCGCGCCAAGCAGAACGGCTGGCCGGTGCCGGTGTGGACCCACAAGGCCGAGACCGACGCCTGCTACGAGCGCACCGCGGCGTTCCTCCTGGAGAACGCCGACCTGGTGCGCCTGGCCTGCGGCTCGCACAACGTGCGCACCATCGCCGCGGTCATGGAGATCGCCCGCGCCCTGGGCGTGGCCGAGGACCGCTACGAGTTCCAGGTGCTCTACGGCATGGCCGAGCCGGTGCGCAAGGGGCTCCGGAACGTGGCCGGCCGGGTGCGGCTCTACTGCCCCTACGGCCAGCTCATCCCGGGCATGGCCTACCTGGTGCGCCGCCTGCTGGAGAACACGGCCAACGAGAGCTTCCTGCGCCAGTCCTTTGCCGGCGAGGCGGACATGGCCCGGCTCCTGGAGGACCCCCAGGACGCGGCCGATCGCGCCCGCCGGGAACGGCCCGCGCCCCGGCCCGCGGCCGCCGGCCTGCCGCCCTTCGCCAACGAGGCCCCGGCGGACTTCACCCTGCCCGAGGTCCGGGCCGCCTTCCCCCAGGCGCTGGCCGCGGTCCGGGCCAAAATGGGCGGGGAGCTTCCCCTGCTCATCGGCGGCAAGGAGGTGCGCACCGGCGACCTCCTGGATTCCTACAACCCGGCCCGCACCTCGGAGATCGTGGCCCGGGTCCACCAGGCCGGCCTGCCCGAGGTCGAGGCCGCCGTGGCCGCGGCCAAGGCCGCGTTCCCGGCCTGGCGCGCCACCCCGGCGCAGCAGCGCGCCGACGTGCTCTTCCGGGCCGCGGACCTGGCCCGCCGCCGCATCTACGAACTGTCGGCCTGGCAGGTGGTGGAAGTGGGCAAGCAGTGGGACCAGGCTCACGCCGACGTGGCCGAGGCCATCGACTTCCTGGAGTACTACGGCCGGGAGATGCTGCGCCTGGCCTCGCCCCGCCGCATGGGCCGCGCCCCGGGCGAGCTGTCCCACTACCTCTATCGGCCCAAGGGCCTGGCCGCGGTCATCGCGCCCTGGAACTTCCCCCTGGCCATTTCCTGCGGCATGGCCGCGGCGGCCATCGTCACCGGCAACTGCGTGCTCTACAAGCCTTCGGGCCTGGCCTCGCGGGTGGGCTGGTGCCTGGCGGAGCTCTTCCGGGAAGCCGGCCTGCCCGACGGCGTGTTCACTTACCTGCCTGGCCGCGGCTCGGTCATGGGCGACGCCCTGGTGGGCCACAAGGACGTCCACGCGGTCGCCTTCACCGGCTCGGTGGAGACCGGCCTGCGCATCATCCGGAACGCGGCCGAGCCCGCGCCGGGCCAGGACCACGTGAAGAAGGTGGTGGCCGAGATGGGCGGCAAGAACGCCATCATCGTGGACGACGACGCGGAGTTGGACGAGGCCGTGGCCGGTGTCCTGTACTCGGCCTTCGGGTTCCAGGGCCAGAAGTGCTCGGCCTGCTCCCGGGTCATCGTGCTCGATGCGGTCTACGACACCTTCGTGCGCCGCCTGGCGGCGGCGGCCGACTCCCTCAAGCTGGGGTCCGCCGAGGATCCGGCCAACTCCATGGGGCCGGTGGCGGACAAGGCCGCCAAGCGCAAGATCATGGAATACGTGGACCTGGCCGCCCGGGAAGGCCGCGTCCTGCTCCGGAAGATGCCCGCCCGGGTGGAGGACGACTCCTGCTGGGTCCCCCTCACCATCGTCGACGGCATAACCCCCGAGCACCGCATCGCCCAGGAGGAGGTCTTCGGCCCGGTGCTGGCGGTGATGCGCGCCAAGGACTTCGACCAGGCCATCGCCTGGGCCAACTCCACCCGCTTCGCCCTCACCGGCGCGGTGTTCTCCCGCTCCCCGGGGCATCTGGAAAAGGCGCGGCGGGAGTTCGAGTGCGGCAACCTCTACCTCAACCGCAACAGCGTGGGCGCGCTGGTGGAGCGCCATCCCTTCGGCGGGTACAAGCTCTCGGGCATCGGCTCCAAGGCCGGCGGCCCGGACTACCTGCTCCAGTTCATGGACCCCGTGACCGTCACCGAGAACACCATGCGCCGCGGCTTCACTCCCATCGCCGAGGACGACGACTGGGTGTAGCCGCGGAGGCGGGGCCTGGAAAGAAAAGACGGGCGGTCCGCAGACCGCCCGTCTTTGTTTTTGCGTTCCGCCGGACCGGCGGAGGAGGGACTAGCCTCAACGGAAGCCGCCGCCGGAGCCGCCGGAGCCGCAGCCGCCCACGGGATCGCCGTTCTTGCGGGCGGTGCGTTGGGCCATGAGGCGCTTGACCGGATCCGGGCCGCCGGTCTTGGACAGGCAGGCGGACATGAGCTTCATGGTGTGGGGGCAGCCGCAGCGCGGGCAGGGCGGGTTGGGGCCGGACAGGGAGACCAGCTCCTCGAAGGGGATGCCGCAGTACTGGCAGCGGTATTGGTACATGGGCATGGAAGGCTCCTCGTGTTGGTCCAGGATAGCCTGCGGAGAGTGCGTGTCAAGATGTGGCGAGGACTGGGCCGGGCGAGGACGACAACTCAGCGAAGCCCCGGCTGGCGGGGGTGAAGCCGGCCCCGGCCCAGGGCCGGGGGGCGGAGCGGAACACCGGGCTAGATGCTGCGGGTGGCGTTCTTGAGCTGGCGGTTGGCCTGGCCGGCCTTGTCCTGGCTGCCGGCCGCCTGGTTCTGGCCCTTCCGGGTCAGCAGGCTGATGATCTGTTCAAGGCTCTCGCGTTCCTTGTCGTTGAGCGGCTTCAAGGTCATGGCTCCCCTCCCTGGAGTCGCGCCGCAGACCTCCCCGGAGTCTGCGGCGCGAGAAGATCACTTCAGGTACACCCGTCCATGGCAAAACGCAAGAGTATGCCACGGGCGTGGCAAAAACGTCAAATTTTGTTTTTCGACAGCGATTCCTTACTGCTCGGCCAGGGTTTCCTCCACAGCCTGGGCCACGGCCTCGGGAGTGAAGCCGAAGTGGGCGAAGAGGGCCTTGCTCGGGGCGGACTCGCCGAAGCGGTCCAGGCCCACGACCCGTCCCCCGGAGCCCACGAACCGCCACCAGCCGGCGGTGGAGCCGGCCTCCACCGCCACCCGGGCGGTGACCGCGGGGGGCAGGACCGCGTTGCGGTACGCCGCGGGCTGGGCCGCGAACACGTCGAGGCAGGGCAGGGAGACCACCCGCACCCGGATGCCCTTGTCCGCGAGCAGCTTGGCCGCGTCCATGGCCAGGGCCACTTCCGAGCCGGTGGCCAGGAGGATGGCCTGGGGCTCGCCCGCGCAGTGGGCCAGCACGTAGCCGCCGCGGGCCATGCCCTCGGTGGCGTCGGCGTCGCGGGGCTGGGGCGGCAGGGTCTGGCGGGAGAGGACCAGGGCGGTGGGGCCGTCCTGGCGGGTGATGGCCGCGGTCCAGGCCGTCGCGGTTTCGGCCGCGTCAGCGGGCCTCCAGACCGAGAGGTTGGGGATGAGGCGCAGGGAGGCGGTGTGCTCCACGGGCTGGTGGGTGGGGCCGTCCTCGCCCACGCCGATGGAGTCGTGGGTGAGCACGTAGGCCACCCGGAGGCCCATGAGCGCGGCCATGCGCATGGCGCTGCGCATGTAGTCGGCGAAGACCAGGAAGGTGCCGCCGTAGGGGATGAACCCGCCGTGCAGGGACAGGCCGTTCATGATGCAGCCCATGGCGAACTCGCGCACCCCGTAGTTCAGGTAGTCGCCGTCCGGGGACGCCGCCTCGATGACCCGGGTGTCGGGCCGGCGGGTGAGGTTGGAGCCGGCCAGGTCCGCGGAGCCTCCCACCAGTTCGGGCAGGCCGGGGCCCAGGGCGGCCAGGCACGTGCCCGAGGCCTTGCGGGTGGCCATGGGGCCGGCCGAGGCCAGGGAGGCGGCCAGGTCCAGGGCCGTGGCGGCCAGGCCCGAGGGCAGCTTGCCGGCCATGCGGCGGCGGAACTGCGCGGCCAGGTCCGGATGGGCCTTGGCGTAGGCCGCGAACAGGTCGTTCCAGGCGTTCTCCGCGGCCGCGCCCCTGGGCCGGGCGTCCCAGCCCGCGTAGATATCGGCGGGCACGGAGAAGGGCGGGTGGGGCCAGTCGAGCTGCTTCCGGGCGCAGACGATCTGCTCGTCGCCCAGGGGCGAGCCGTGGCACTTGGAGGTGCCGCAGACCCCGGGCGCGCCGAAGCCGATGACGGTCTTGAGGCAGACGAGGCTGGGCCGCTCGGTCTCGGCCTTGGCCGCGGCGATGGCCGCCTGCACGGCCTCGGGGTCGTGTCCGTCCACGCCGGGAATGACGTGCCAGCCGTAGGCCCGGAACCGGGCCGGGGTGTCGTCGGTGAACCAGCCGTCCACGCAGCCGTCGATGGAGATGCCGTTGTCGTCGTACAGGGCGATGAGCTTGCCCAGCTTCTGGGTCCCGGCCAGGGAGCAGGCCTCGTGGGACACGCCCTCCATGAGGCAGCCGTCGCCCAGGAGCGCCCAGGTGTGGTGGTCCACCACCGGGAAGTCCGGCCGGTTGAACTGGGCGGCCAGGGTGCGTTCGGCCAGGGCCAGGCCCACGGCGCAGGCGATGCCCTGGCCCAGGGGGCCGGAGGTGGTCTCCACGCCCGGGGTCTGGCCCAGCTCCGGGTGGCCCGGGGTCTTGGACCCGAACTGTCGGAAGTCCTTGATGTCCTCCAGGGACAGGTCGTAGCCCGCGAGGTGGAGCACCGCGTAGAGCAGCATGGAGGCGTGGCCGTTGGAGAGCACCACCCGGTCGCGGTCCGGCCAGGCCGGGTTGGCCGGGTTGTGCTTCACGAAGTCGTTGTAGAGCACCTCGGTGAAGTCGGCCATGCCCAGGGGGGCGCCGGGGTGGCCGGACTTGGCCTTCTGCACGGCGTCCATGGCCAGGGCGCGGACGGCGTTGGCAAGCTCTTTGCGGGTCGGCATGGGGGGCTCCTTGGCGGGAGATGTCGGACTCCGGGCGGCCGGGGGCCGCCAGGGGGCGGGGTCTGTGTTTCATTTTTTGGAGACGGACTCAAGGCATTTTTCCGGCCGTATCCCATGGGGTTCCGGCGGGGGCCGGCGCGGATGTCCTGTTTCCGCGCATTCGACTCCTCCCGCCGCTCCCTGGAGTCGCGAAATGGCTTGCGGTTTCCGGGGGGAAGCGGGAGAAACGTAGCTGCAGCCAAAGGAGGCGGACATGGCCCGGTGCCAGTTGTGCGGAACGGACTCGACGCAGGTGGCCGCGGCCCTGGTGTCGTGGCATCACGACCCGCTGCCCGCCAACTGCGTGGCCGACTGGGTCTGTCCGGGGGGGCACGGGAGCAGGCTACCCCCGATTCGCCTGCCGGCCTGGCCCTGGAGTCGGGCGGGTGCGTCAAGTTCGATCTCAAGGCTGCGGACGAAACCCTGCACCGGGTCCTGACCGGGGTGGGCGACCGCCGTACTCTGGAAAACTTCCGCCGGGCCGGGGCCAGGACCCGGGAGCGGCCCGAGCCGCCCCTGGTGGCGGCCTCCACCTGCCTGGTCACGGGCTACCTGGACCCGGCCGAGGTGGGGGCCCTGGCCCGGGAGATCGCGGCCGTGGACCCGGCCATCCCCTACGCGCTCCCGGCCTTCCACCCCGCCTTCGGCATGGCCGACCTGCCGCCCACCCCGCGGGCCCTGGCCGAGGACTGCCTGGCTGCGGCCAGGGAGGCGGGCCTGTCCCGGGTGCGCCTGGGCAACGTGCGCCTCCTGTGGTGAAGGCTGCGCCGACCCGGGCTGCGCTTCCCGCCGCGGGGCCGGCCGCCGCAGGTTGAGCAGCAGGCCCGGGCGATGCTATGATGCCCCCCATGCACGGCCGCATCCTGCTCATCGAGGACGACCCGGCGTTCCGGGCAATGCTCAGCGAGGCCTTGACCGCCCGCGGCTTCGAACTGGCGGAGGCGGGCTCGGCGGAGAAGGGCATGGAGATCCTGGGCCGGGAGGTGTTCGACCTCATCCTCACCGACGTGCGCCTGCCCGGGATGTCCGGGGTGGAGGCCGTGCCCCGGCTCAGGGAGCTGGGCCGCGGCGCGGACATCCTGGTCATGACCGCCTTCGCCGAGCGGGACACCGCGGTGGAGGCGGTGCGGCGCGGGGCCTACGACTTCTTCGCCAAGCCCTTCAGCCTGGGCGAGATGGAGATCGTGCTGCGCCGGGCCATGGAGCGCCGCCGGCTCCAGGACGAGGTGCTCAGCCTGAGGCGCAGCCTGGATCCGGAGGGTCCGGCCGCGCAGGTCATCGGTCAGAGCGTGGTCATGCGCTCCATCGTGCACCTGGCCGGCCGCATCGCGGGCCTGGACACCACGGTGCTCATCACCGGCCCCTCGGGCACGGGCAAGGAGCTCATGGCGCGGACCCTGCACGCCCTGAGCCCGCGCTCCGCCGGGCCGCTGGTCACCATCAACTGCGCGGCCATCCCCGAGAACCTGCTGGAGAGCGAACTGTTCGGCCACGAGAAGGGGGCCTTCACCGGCGCGCTCGCGGCCCGGCCGGGCAAGTTCGAGCAGGCGCAGGGCGGCACGCTCTTCCTGGACGAGATCGGGGACATGCCCCTGTCCCTGCAGCCCAAGCTGCTGCGGGCGGTGGAGCAGAAGCAGGTGGAGCGCCTGGGCGGAAACCGGGTCCGGGAGGTGGACGTGCGCATCGTGGCCGCGACCAACCAGGACCTGGAGACCCAGGTGGCTGAGAAGAAGTTCCGCGAGGACCTCTACTACCGGCTGAACGTGGCCTCCATCCATCTGCCCCGGCTGGCCGACCGGCGGGAGGACATCCCGCTGCTGGCCGCGCACTTCCTGCAGCGGGCCAACGCCCGGCTGGGCGTCGGGCTCACCGGGTTCGCGGCCGAGGCCATGCGGGAGCTCCTGGCCCAGGACTGGCCGGGCAACGTGCGCCAGCTCGCCAACGTGGTGGAGCGCGCGGCCATCGTGAGCGAGGGGTCGGTGGTCCCGGCCGAGGCCGTGCGCCGCGCCCTGGGCCGGGACCTGCACCTGGTCCCGGTGCAGGTGGAGGCCGGCCGCACCAGCCTCAAGGACACCCTCGCCCAGGTGGAGCGCAGCCTCATCCTGGACGCCCTCAAGAAGGCCCAGGGCCGCCAGAACGAGGCGGCGAGGCTGCTGGGCCTGAGCCCCACGAACTTGTGGAACAAGTTGAAGAAGCATGGAATTAAGGCCGAAGCGCAGGGGCGGGGGCAGGACGAACCGGCGTGAGCGAGAACGCGATGACCAGCCAGGACGTCCGCTGGAAGCAGCGCTTCGAGAACTACGCCAAGGCCGTGGCTCTGGTGGAGGAGGCCCTGGCCAACGGCGCGCAGGCCCTTTCCCGACTGGAGAAGGAAGGGCTCATGCAGCGCTTCGAGTACACCGTGGGGCTGGGCTGGAAGACCATGAAGGATTTCATGGCGGAGGGTGGGGTTTTGCTGGAGACGCTTACGCCCAAGGTGGTGTACGAGCGGGGGGAGGCCGGATAGGGGACTCTTCCGCGTTTTGGCGTTGTCGCCGCGGGGGGAGAGGCGAAAAGGCCGCCGGCGCGAACCGGCGGCCTTTTTCTTCACGGGACGCGGACCGCGGCTAGTGGGCCGGGGTGGCGTCCGGCGCGTGGCGGTTGTTGACGTAGATCTCCTTGAGCACGATGACGGACTCGATGATCATCCAGATCTCCAGGAGGATCACCGCCAGGCCGATGACGAAGAGCAGCCAGTTCTGCTTGGCCGCGAAGGCGGTCAGGTTGACGCCCATGGCCCAGCCGGTCATGGCGATCATGAAGACCATGGGCAGCATGGTGAACACCGTGGGAGCCTTCTTGCGCGCCAGGTACACGGTGATCACCAGGAGCGCCATGCCGGCCATGAGCTGGTTCACCGTGCCGAACAGCGGCCACAGGGTCAGGGCCGCCTTCTTCACCGCGTCGATGCCGAAGCCGGCGTTGAAGCACACCACCGCCGCGCTGCCCACGGCCACCAGGGTGGCGCCGTGCTTGGTGCTCAGGGACTTCACGTTGTAGGCCTGGGCCAGCTCGGCCACCACGTAGCGCTGGATGCGGGTGGCGGAATCCATGGTGGTGGCCGCGAAGCTCACCAGGAACACGCCCATGATGGTCAGGGCGATCTCGGCGGGTATGCCGAAGCTGCCCATGAGGTTGGCCGAGCCCTCCACGAAGGCCTTGAGCTTGGCCCCCAGGCCGTTGGCCGTGGCCCAGGACGCGTAGTGGGTGGTGAAGGCCTCGGGGCCGGCCAGCATCCCGCCGTCGGGGGTGGACAAGCCCATGCCGATGCCCGCGCCCACGGCCACGATGACCAGGGTGGACAGGGCGGCCTCGGTGAGCATGGAGCCGTAGCCGATGAACTGGCAATCCCGCTCGCTCTCGCACTGCTTGGCGCTGGTGCCGCTGGACACCAGGGAGTGGAAGCCGGAGATGGCCCCGCAGGCGATGACCACGAACAGGAACGGCAGGATGGGCGGCGCGCCTTCGGGGCTCAGGTTCAGGGCCGGAGCCACGAAGACCGGATGGGCCACCAGCGCGCCGGTGAACAGGAGCGCCAGGGCCACCAGGAGCTGGTGCCCGTTGATGTAGTCGCGCGGCTGCAGGAGCGTGGTCACGGGCAGGGTGGAGGCCACGTAGGAATACGCCAGCATGATGAGCACCCAGAGCACCACCGGGTTCAGGCCCAGGAATTCGGGCATGGCGAAGGGCAGATAGGCGCCGAGGACCACGGTGGCGTACATGACCGCCACCGCGGCGACGCCCCAGGCCGTCACGTTGCCCCCCCGCTTGTAGATCACGTGGCCCAGGTACACGGCGATGGGCGCCTCGGCCCAGACGGGCAGCACCGAGGCCGGGTACATGTTGAAGAGGATGCCGATGATCAGGGCGAACACCGCGATGATGATGAGCAGCTCGAAGAAGATGATGAGCAGGAACAGGGTGCGCACCCGGGGATTGATGAGGCTCGCGGCCACGTCGCCCACCGAACGGCCCCGGTTGCGCAGGCTGACCATGAGCGAGCCGAAGTCGTGCACCGCGCCCATGAACACCGAGCCCAGGAAGACCCAGAGCACGGCCGGCACCCATCCCCAGATGATGGCGATGGCCGGGCCCACGATGGGCCCCAGGCCGGCGATGGAGGTGAAGTGGTGGCCGAAGAGCACCTCCTTCTTGGTGGGGACGTAGTCCTTGTCGTCCCGGAGGCTGCTGCTCGGACACGCCAGCGTTTCGTCGATCTGGAAGATTTTCTTCGACAGGAACCTGCCGTAGGTGCGGTAGGCCACGATGTAGCCCACGAAGCACAACAGGGCGACCACGAGCGAGTTCATACACCCCCCTTGCTTTGGAGAACCGGTTCGCCGCGTTGCCAAGGGCCTATGCGTCAGGCCCGGACGCCCCCGCCTGGACGGTCCGGGATCGGTCCTCAAGGGCAGGCGGGATGGGGGGGGAGGAGTCACTCCATGCGAGGTCGCGTGCAGCCGGAGGGTGATTGTGTCCCGCGTCGCTCTTGGAATATCCCGCATATACGGAATAGATCAAATCCATGTCAATAACAAACGCGGAAGCATGGTTGAGTCTCAAGTTGATGAGAGGCTAATGTCGATGCATTCCTTTGCGCTGGGAAGAATAGCGTCTGGGAATAACCCTCCCATGTCGTGTGAAATAGTCGTGCCTGTGGCCATGATCTGCCGTCGTGGACAGTGCGGTTTCTTTGATGGTGTTGAGAAGAACGACGGCATTCAACGCAGGCTAGAACATGCGTCGCCAGACTGTTGGGAGGGGCGCAGTTGCTGCGCCTCCTCACTGCTCCATATCCCGCTCCTCCACGGCCTCCAGGCGGATGACCCGGGGCAGGAAGGCGCGGACCACGGGGGTGCTGGGGTAGTAGTCCAGGCGGGCGACGGCCTCCACCCGGTCGCCTCCCGGGCCGCCCAGCCGGCGGATGGACAGTTCGCCCCGTCCGGCGCCGGGCAGGTCGTCCATCCAGCCCCGGGCTGCGCTGCCGGCGCCGCCCGACCCGGTGGCGGCCAGGTTGGCGGCCACCGTGGCCGCGCTGCGCACCGCATGCACCGCATGGAGCATGGGCGCGAACTCCAGCACCCAGACCGCCAGCAGGCCGAGGATCAGGACCGAGAGGAAGAATTCGCGGGCGGTGATGAACGACTCCCGGCGGCCGGAATCGAACGCTGCGATATCGCCGCGGGCGGTGAGATCCCAGGGCAGGAACAGGGACAGGCGGCGGAGCAGGCCGCGTCCGGGCCTTCCCCGGGCCGTGGGCCGGGGCAGATCCAAAAGGGAGCGGGTGGGCGGTCGTTCCATGGTGTTCCTCCGTGTCTAGGGGCCTGACGCGCAGGGCCGCCAGGGTTCGTTGACCTTGCGGTCCGCGCCGGACAGGGGGAGCTCCGCGGGGAGCAGGGCGGCCATGAGCGGGGTGGCCGGGGACCAGGAGCGGGTCACCTCCACCTCCACCATGTCGCAGGGCTCGCCCGCATCTCCCTCGCGGGCCGCTCCGTTCAAGGCCGCTCCCGGCCAGGAGCGCACCGCGATCTCGGTCGCGCCGCCGGGCAGGTCGGCGAGGAAGCGCTCGGCCGCGGCCCGGATGCGGGGCAGGCGATCGCCGGTTTCCTCCCCCTGGCCGGTGGCCGCCATCCGGGTTCCGGCTGCGGAGGCCTTCTGCACCGCCAGCCAGACCCTCAGGAGCGAGGCCGTCTCCATGGCCCCCACCGCCAGCAGGAGCAGCACCGGCAGCACCAGGGCCGCCTCCAGGGCGGCTGCGCCGCGTTCGGGGAGCTGGTTCGGGGTGCGTCGCACGGGACCTCCTAGTCCAGCAGCCGCCAGCCCAACTGCCGGCCGATGAGGCGGAAGATGGTGTCCAGGTCGTAGGGCGAGGGCGCGTTGAAATAGTGGTCGTCGGCGCCGGGCTTGGACGAGGCCGCGGCCTTCATGAGCGCGATGTCCGTGCTGTCCGAGACGCCGTAGCGGATGGTGAAGATCTCGATCCCCTGCGCCTTGGCCGCTGCGGCCTGGTCCAGCATGGCCCGGTTCATGCCGCCGCCGTCGTTGCAGTGGGCGCCCATGTCCAGCATCCCGTAGTGGGCGTTGGTCCAGTAGTTGTTGGGCGTGTAGGAGATGGCGAAGGGTCCGCCGCAGACGCCGTCCTCGGTGTCGCCGTCCGTGAGCAGGATGATGATCTTGCGCATGTCGTCGTCGGCCGAGCCCTCGCGGAAGGGGGCCTCGGGCGAGAGCACGTGGCGCGCCCACTTGATCCCCTCGCCGATGGCCGTGCCCGAGCCCGAGCCCAGGGCGTTCTGGCTTTCGATGGCGGACACGATGGCGTCCCGGTTGTCGGACAGGGGGAGGATGGGCGGGATGGCGGGGCAGGTGTCGGAGTCCACCCGCAGGGTCGAGCCCGCGGGATAGCGGTACTTGGCCGCCAGGTACTCGGGGCGCAGTCCGTTGTTCAAGGATCCGTCGGCGTTGCGGCAGCCCGGGGCCAGGCCGTCCGCGTTGGCGCCCACCCGCACCATGCCCCGGAAGGGCACCAGCCCGACCTTGATGGCGGCCAGGGCCCCTTCGGGGATGAGCAGGTTCACCAGGTTCTCGGCCGCCAGGTTGGCCTGCTGGATGGGCGCGCCCTTCATGCTCCCGGTATTGTCGATGACCAGCACCACCTCCAGGTTGTTGAACCCGGCTGCGGCCCTGGCCTCCACCCGGCCCGAGGACAGGCCGAGCACCGGCATGAGGATGAGGGGCACGTCGGCGTGGGCGGCCACCACCACGCTGCGCACCTCGGCTCCCGCGCTCACGCTGTCCAGCACCGCATCGGCGTAGTTATCCTGGACCATGGCCGCGGCCGCGGCCGACACCTTGCCGGTGCTGACCTCGGGGTCGAAGGGCAACTCCAGGCTGCCGGCCAGGGCTCCGGCGTCGACCGCGGCCTGGAGCCGGGAGTGGGCCAGGTAGAGGTTGCCCGCGTCCACGGCCAGGCCGGCCATGCCCAGGAGCGCGGGCAGGAGCAGGGCCACCAGCAGGGGCGCCGAGCCGCGGGAGCTAGGGCAGCGGCATGACCGTGCGCGAGCGCAGGGTGAGCCGGCCGTCGGGCAGGGCTGCGAGGAGCGGGTTGTCGGAGATGACGGGCGCATAGGCGTACTCCACATGCACGGTGACGGTGTGTGCGGTGTTGTCCACGCTCACGCTGGTTGCAGGAACGGTCCCGGACAGGCGCCCGGTGAGCGACGCGACCAGGGAGGCCGCGCCGGCGGCGTCGCCGGTGCGCAGCACCAGGCGCGCGGCCTCCCGGCTGGCCTCGGACAGGACCAGGGACGCCCGGAACGCCCCGGCGCCTTCCACCAGGAAGAAGAGGAGGGAGGCCAGGAGCGGCAGGACCAGGGCCATTTCCACCGCGGCCATGCCGCGCTGGGAGCGCCGGGGATCGGGTGGGCAGGTTCTGGTGCGCATGGTGGGGTCCTCGTATGTCCTGGATCGTCATGAGCAAGGGGCGTGCCCAGCGTTTCCGGGGGCGGAGAGAGTAACTGGTGTTTCTATAATATGTTGAAATAAAACAGATAATTTTATTGATTTGTGCCCTGGATTCAAAATTGCGGGCGGGGAGGTCGGGTATGTCTTCAGAAAAAATGAATTCAGGCATCCGTTTCTCGGGGCTCCATTCACGATTTATGATTCATGATTCCGGATGGTTGCATATGGCCGCGGCCGCAGCGCTTCACGAAAAATGAAGTGAGGGCGTGCGCAAGAGCGGGGAGTGGCCGGAGTGCGGGCCGGGCGATTCTGTCTAATGCGTCGGAATGTCTAGTAAAATATGGTGAATTTCGGGCCCCGGCCTGGCGTTGGCACAGGGGTTGCTCAAGGACGGGCAACGGCTGAGACAGCCACAAGGGAAACCATCCGTCATCAAACCACTGGAGAGGAGAGAGACCATGCAACGCATCATCGCCAACTTCCTGCGCAACGAGGAGGGGGCCACGGCCCTTGAGTACGGCCTCATCGCCGCCCTCATCGCGGGCGTGATCATCGCCGCCGTGACCACCCTGGGCCAGAGCGTGTCCACCACGTTCTCGAGCATTTCAACCTCCATGGCCGGCGCCACCGGCGGCGCCACCCCGTAACCGGGAAACCTGGCCGAAGCCTCCAGCTCCTGGAGGATCCCCCAGAGGCAGTGGGGCCGGTCGAGCCGGGGGGCCGGCCGACCCCACGCCGCGAGGGACCAGGGCAGGAGGAGGACGCCAGACGCGGTCCTGCGCCGCGAAACAGCAAGGGGGAGATCATGCACGACGCCGTCGCCATCACGCTCGCATCGGTCCTGGCCGCGGCCGTTGTTGCGGATCTCCGCGCCCGCCGCATTCCCAACCTCCTGACCCTGCCGGCCTGCCTGGGATTCCTGCTCCTGCGCCTCGTCCTGTTCGGACCCGAGGGCTTCGTCGCCGGCCTGGCCGGCCTGGGCCTGGGCCTGGGCCTCATGCTCCCGGCCTACGGCCTGGGGGTCATGGGCGGCGGGGACGCGAAGCTCATGGCCGCGGTGGGCGCGGCCCTGGGGCCGGCCGGCGTGCTGTGGTCCTTCCTGTTCACCAGCGTGTTCGGCGGGGCCTACGCCCTGGCCGTGCTCCTGTTCCGGCCGGCCGGCCGCGCCGCCCTGCGCCGCGCCCTGGCCGGGCTGGCCGGGACGGCCCTGGCCCTGCGCGCCGGGGGCGGCCTGCACTACGCCGCGCCCGCTCCGGAGCGGACCCTGCCCCGGCTCTGCTACGGCCTGGCCATCGCCGCCGGGACCAGCCTGTACCTCTTTCTGGCCCTGACCCGGGCCTGGATTTTCGCCTGAGGACCGCGAGGGGGAGACGTCATGGGCAACGCCAAGTGGATGATCCAGCTCGGAGCCGCCTGCACCCTGGCCCTGCTGGCCGGGGTCATGGCCTTCCACCTGAGCCGCGCGGCCCAGGCTCCGGCCCGGTCCGCGGCCGAGGTCAAGGTGCTGGCCGCGGCCCGGGACCTGCCCCGCGGCCACAGGCTGGAGACCAGGGACCTCGCCGTGCTCTCCATGCGCGCCGAGGGCCTGCCCGCCACCTATTTCACCGGCAACGCCAGCAGCCTGGCGGGTCGGGTGCTGCTCACCCCGGCCGCGGCCCGGGAGCCACTGTCCGAGGGGCGGCTGGCTCCGGAAGAGGCCCAGGCCGGCGGGGTTTCCGCCCTGGTGTCCCCGGGCAAGCGGGCCATCGCGGTCAAGGGCAACAAGGTCCTGGGCCTGTCCGGCTTCATCCGCCCGGGCAACCGGGTGGACGTGGTGGCCACCATCGAGGACGACCAGGTGCCCGGCAAGGTCATGACCCGCACCGTGCTCGGCAACGTCCTGGTGCTGGCCGCCGGGGTGGAGACCGGAACCGAGCCCGGGGAGGACGGCAAGCCCGCCTCGGTGGACGTCTACACCCTGGAGCTGACCCCCGAGGAGGGCGAGAAGCTGGCCCTGGCCGCCACCAAGGGCGCCCTGAACTTCGCTTTGCGCAACCCCGCGGACAACGCCACCGCCCCCACCCCGGGCGCGGGCATCGCCGCCACCCTGGGCATGGCCCGGCCGGGGAGCGTCCCCGGCGTCCGGCCCGCCCCGGAAGTCAAGGTGGAGGTCCTCCGCGGGACCGAATCCACGGTGCAGCGCTTCGCGCGCCGGGGAGGGGAGTCATGAGCCGTTTCGCCCGCATCCTCGCCTTCCTGTCCGTCCTGCTCCTGGCCGCCTCTCCGGTCCTGGGCGCGGGGTCCGTGCAAGAGGCCCGGAGGCTGGACCTGGCCGTGGGCCGGTCCCTGGTCCTGGACCTGCCCGGCCCGGTGGCCCGGGTCTCGGTGTCCGAGCCCAAGGTGGCCTCCCTGGTGCTGCTCTCGCCCACCCAGGTCTACCTGGCGGGCCTGGCCCCGGGCGCCGCGACCCTCACCCTCTGGAGCCAGGGGGACCGGGTGGCCGGGATCTACGACCTGGAGGTGGCCCCGGACGTGGCCCGGATCAAGGAGGCCCTGCACCGGGTGCTGCCCGGCGAGCACGGGCTGGGGGTGAGCGCCATGCACGGCTCCGTGGCCCTGACCGGCGCGGTGTCCAGCGTCGCCGGCCAGGACACCGCCCTGGCCGTGGCCAGGAGCTTCGCCGGGGACCAGGTGGTGAACCTGCTCCAGGTGGCCGGGGTGCAGCAGGTGCTCCTGGAGGTCAAGGTGGCGGAGATGACCCGCACCGCGCTCAAGCGGCTGGGGGTGAACTTCAGCTACTTCATGGGCGGGGACTTCGTGTACTCCTTCCTGAACAACCTGGTGAAGCTCAACAACCAGGGGCCGCTGGACATCTATCCCTTCCAGATCCAGGGCTCGGACTCCTTCAACACCCCCACCGGCCTGGAGCCCTCCCAGAGCGTGAACGGCATGTTCCGCTTCCACAGCGGCAAGGGCGTCTACACCGGCTTCCTGGACGCGCTCAAGGAGGACGGGCTCATCAAGGTCCTGGCCGAGCCCAACCTCATGTGCGTGTCCGGCCGCAGCGCCGAGTTCCTGGCCGGCGGCGAGATCCCGGTGCCCGTGCCCCAGGGCCTGGGCACCGTGGCCGTGGAGTACAAGAAGTTCGGGGTGAGCCTGAACTTCACCCCCCGGGTCATCGGGCCCCAGACCATCAGCCTGGAGGTGGCCCCCGAGGTCTCGGAGCTGGACTACTCCAGCGCGGCCACCATCGCCGGCTTCGTGATCCCCGGCCTGAACACCCGCAAGGCCTCCACCACCGTGGAGCTGGGCGACGGCCAGAGCTTCGCCATCGCCGGCCTGTTCCGGGACAGCGTGCGTTCGAACTTCGACCGGGCGCCCGGCCTGGGCGACGTGCCGGTGCTGGGGACCCTGTTCAGCTCCAAGCAGTTCCAGAAGAACGAGAGCGAACTCATCATCATCGTCACTCCCCACCTGGCCCGGCCCGTCGCGGCCGGCGACCTGGCCCTGCCCACCGACGCCTACGCCGAACCCGGCGAGCTGGACTTCTTCCTGAACGGCCGGCTCTCGGGCGAGGCCCCGGCGGGCATGGGCGTCGCGCCGCGGGCGCCCGCGGCCAAGGGCTCGGGACTGGAGGGCGATTTCGGGCACATGCTGCCCGGGGAGGCTCGGCCATGACCACCCGCATCCTGTTCGTCCCGGTCCTGGCGTGCCTGCTGGCCGGCTGCGCGGCTCAGGAGCCGCAGCGGCCCATGGGCCAGAGCGTGCGCCGGGCCGTGCAGGCCCAGATCCTCAATCCCGACGCCGGCGGGACCGAGCCGGTGGCCGGCCTGGACGGCCAGGCCGGGCGGCAGGTGCTGCAGGGCTACCGCGACGGCTTCGGCGCGGAAAAGAAGGAAGGGGGCGCGGAGAGCTTCGCCGTGCTCCTGGGCGGAGAGAAGAAGTGAACGCGCAGGCGGCTCGGGGCGCGCGGCGGGGCGCGGTCATCCTGGAGACGGCCATGCTGATGCCGGTCTTCGTGCTGCTGCTGGTGGCCTGCGTGGACTTCGGCCGGGTGCTGTGGCTGCGCGGGGCGGCGGCCGACGCCGCGGCCCGCGGCGCGCGCCTGGCGGTGCTGCACGAGCCCACGGACCAGCAGGTGGTGGACGCGGTGCTGGCCGATCTGGCGGCCCAGACCCGGTCCCTGGACAGCGTGAAGGTCACGGTGGGGACCCGCGCCCCGGGCCGGCCCGTGGCCGTCACCGTGCAGGCCCGCATGGACTACCTGGTGCTGCCGGGCTTCATTCCCGGCGCGGCGGCCCTGCAGGACATCGCCGCCAGCGCGGAGATGGTGCACGAACCCTAGGGGGCGGCCATGCGAGTGAACCGGAGCCACATGGGCCGGATGGCGGCCGAGAGGAAGGCGGAGCGCGGGACCGTGTGCGTGGAGTTCGCCCTGCTGGCGGCCCTGGTGGTGCTCCCCCTGGCCGCGGGCGTGCTCAATTTCTCCAGCTACCTCGGGGCGCGCCGGGTGGTGGCCGTGGCCGCCCACGAAGGGGCCATGCGCGCGGCCCGGGGGGACGCCGCCGGCCCGGCGGTCCTGGCCGCCATCGCCGCCGCGGGCCTGGACCCCGACCGGGTCGCGATGCTGGTCGACGCCCCGGCCGGACTGGACGGCCTGGGCGTCGAGGTCGGGGTCCGGGTGGAGTACGACCTCTCGGACCTCCACCTGCTGCCCCTGGGAGGATCATCCCCAGGCTGGCCAAGGTCGAGGCCAATTCCGTGGCCCGGCGCCTGTGAGGAGGCACGGCATGCGCACCATGCAGACACGACGAAGCGAGCGGGGGGCGGTGAGCCTCATGGCGGCCCTGTCCCTGGTGGTCCTGGCCGGGGTCGCGGCCCTGGCCGTGGACCTGGGGCACCTGCGGGCCAAGCGCGCGGACCTGCAGAACGCGGCCGACGCCGCGGCCCTGGCCGGCGCCTCGGCATCCCTGTCCTGGCGGGGGGACCCCGCGGCCGTGCGCCGGGTGGCCCTGGAATACGCCCTGAAGAACCTTTCCCCGGCCGACCGGCCCGAGACCGCGGTGACCGCGGCCGACGTGGATCTGCTCCTGGACGGCCTGCCCGACGAGGCCGCGGCCAACCAGGTGGAGGTGCGCATCGCCCGCACCGCGGAGCGCGGCAACCCGGTGGAGCTGTTCTTCGGCCGGGTGCTCGGACGGCCCTTCGCGGACCTCACGGCCACGGCCCGGGCCGGCCTCTTCCCGGTCTGCACCAGCAAGTGCGTCAAGCCCTTCATCGTGCCCACCAAGTTCACCTGGGACGACACCGCCGCCGGAGCCGGATCGGCCGCCTACAACAACGGCGAACTGGACGTGAACAACCCCGCGGAGCTGGGCTCCGTGCAGGTGATCGGCTACTCCCAGGCCGACGTGGGAGCCCGCGTCACCCTCAAGTACGGCGACCCCCACGACACGGTGGCCCCCGGCCAGTACAGCGCCGTGGACCTCCCGCCGGTGAACAAGGGCGATCCGGTCACCGGGGCGGCGGAATACAAGGAGAACATCGCCGGGTGCACCGGCTCCAACACCGTGCTGGTGGAGCTGGACGACGAGCTCTGCCTGGAGCCCGGCAACATGGTCGGCCCCACGGACCAGGGCCTGCGCCAGCTCCTGGCCCAGGACCCCTACGCCGCCTGGGACGACGCCTCGGGGAGCATCACCGGCAGCGACTTCCCGGACCCGCTCAACAGCCCGCGGGTGGGCATCGTGGCCTTCTACGATCCGCGCTATCCGCCCACCTCGGGCCGCAACACCCTGCGGGTGTACCAGCTGGGCGCGGTGTTCATCGAGAACGTGCAGGGCCAGGGCGTGATCACCGCCCGCTTCATCAACACCCTGGCGCGCTCGCCGCAGAGCGCCGAGGGGGAGTGCCTGACCTTCATCGCCCGGCTCATCGCGGACTCGAGCCGCGAGGGCTAGGCCCGTCGCCTGCCCGCCAGGACAAGGGGGAGACCATGAACCGCCAGTTGCCCGTGACCCTGCTGCTCGCCGACCCCGCCCTGCGCCGCTCGGCCGGGGACTTCTTCGCCGCCCGGGACTGGGCGGCCCCGGCCGGGGAAGGCCCGGCCGGCCTGGTGGTGCTGGACCGGGAGGCCGCGGGTCCGGGCTATGCGGCCGCGGCCGCGCTCCTGGCCACCGCCGGGGTGTGCGAGGTGCTGGTCCTGGCCCCGGGCCTGGACCCGGAGGACCTGCTCGCGGCCATGCGGGCCGGGGTGCGCGAGGTGCTGCCCCTGCCCCTGGACCCTGCGGCCCTGGACGCGGCCTGCGCCCGCATCCTGTCGCGCGGCGGCTCGCCGCAGCCCGCGCCCGCCGCCGGGGAGCGGGGCCGGGTCGTCGCCCTGGCCGGATGCAAGGGCGGGGTGGGGACCACCACCATAGCCGTGAACCTGGCCGCCAACCTCGCAGCGGACATGCCCGGGGCGCGGGCCGGCTCCGGGACGGCCCTCCTGGAGCTGCACGGCGGCCTGCCCGATGCGCCGCTGCTCCTGGACCTGGCCCCGGAGTTCGACCTGGGCGAGGCCCTGCGCAACCTGGAGCGCCTGGACCCGGCCTACCTGGGCGGCATCATGGCCCGGCACGGCTCCGGCCTGGCTGTCCTGCCCGCGGCCGGGGACCACGAGTCCGCGGCCCTGGCGAGCGAGGCCGCGGCGGGCCGCATCCTGGACATCAGCCGGCAGGCCTTCGCCCTCACCGTGGTCGATGCGGGCAACACCCTGGACGAGACCGCCCTGGCCGTGCTGCGCCGGGCGGACGAGGCGCTCCTGGTGGCCACCCTGGCCCTGCCCGCCCTGGCCCGCCTGCGCCGCATGGTGGAGTCCCTGGCCGCCCTGGACCGGGACCTGGCCGCCCGGCTGCGCATCCTCTTCAACCGCCATCTCTCCAACTCCGAGGTGTCACTGGCCGAGGCCGAGGAGATCGCCGGCCGGCCGGCCTTCTTCCTCCTGCCCAACGACTACGAGGCGGCCCTGTCCTCGGCCAACCTGGGCAAGCCCCTGGCCGCGGCCGCGCCGCGCTCCCGGCTGTCCCAGTCCCTGCGCAGCCTGGCCGGGCGCCTGGACGGATCCGTTCCGGCCGCGCCCCGCCAGGCCCGGGCCTGGTCGCCCCTGAACCTCTTCCGCCGCCCGGCGGCGGCCTGAGCCGGAGAGCAGCCATGAAGCCAGCCGAACGCGTGCTCCGGGGCCTGGGTCCGGTCCGGCCGCTCCCGCCGGCCCGCCCCGCGCTCCCGGTTCCGGCGGCGCGGCCGGAAGCCGCGCCGGCCGCGCCGTCCCCGCCGCTGCCGGAAGGGGCGGCCCGCGGACAGGCCTTCTACGAGGTCAAGACCCGCATCCACGACCGGCTGGTGGAGGCCATGGATCTCTCCGTCCTGGAGTCCATGCCCGCCGACCGCCTGCGCGAGGAGATCGCCCGGCTCACCGAGCGCATCCTGGCCGAGGAGTTCGCGGCGGCGCCCCTGAATGCGGCCGAGCGGCGCAGCCTGAACGCCGAGGTCCTGGACGAGGTCCTGGGCCTGGGGCCCCTGGAGCCGCTCCTGGCCGACCCCACCGTGGCCGACATCCTGGTCAACAGCTACGACCGGGTCTACGTGGAGCGCCGCGGCCGGCTGGCCCGCGCCGGGGTGCGCTTCCGGGACAACGAGCACCTGCGCAAGATCATCGACCGCATCGTGACCCGGGTGGGCCGCCGGGTGGACGAGTCCTCGCCCATGGTGGACGCCCGGCTGGCCGACGGCTCGCGGGTCAACGCCATCATCCCGCCCCTGGCCCTGGACGGCCCCTCCCTGTCCATCCGCAAGTTCTCCCGGGACAAGCTGGAGCTGGCCGATCTGGTGAACTTCAAGGCCCTGACCCCGGAGATCGGCCAGGTGCTGGCCGGGGTGGTCAAGGCCCGCCTCAACGTGCTCGTCTCCGGGGGCACGGGATCGGGCAAGACCACCATGCTCAACGCCCTGTCCCGCTTCATCCCGGTCCACGAGCGCATCGTGACCATCGAGGACGCGGCCGAACTGCAGCTCAAGCAGGAGCACGTGGTGCGCCTGGAGACCCGGCCCGCCAACATCGAGGGCCGGGGCGAGGTGACCCAGCGCGACCTGGTGAAGAACTGCCTGCGCATGCGGCCGGACCGGATCATCGTGGGCGAGGTGCGCGGCCCCGAGGCCCTGGACATGCTCCAGGCCATGAACACCGGCCACGACGGCTCCCTCACCACCATCCACGCCAACTCGGCCCGGGACGCGCTCATGCGCCTGGAGACCATGGTGGCCATGGCCGGCCTGGCCATCGAGCCGCGCTCCCTCAAGCGCTACATCGCCTCGGCCCTGGACGTGGTGGTGCAGATCGCCCGGCTCGGGGACGGCAGCCGCAAGCTGCTGTCCCTGCAGGAGATCACCGGCATGGAGGGGGAGATGATCACCATGCAGGAGATATTCGGGTTCGAGCAGACCGGAGTGGACGAGAACGGCAAGGTGCGCGGCCGCTTCCGCTCGGCCGGGGTGCGGCCCAAGTTCGCCGAGCGCCTGGCGGCCATGGGCGTGGACCTGGAAGGCGGCCTGTTCGACCCGGGCCGGATATTCACGGTGTAGGAGCAGACCATGGACCCCCTGATCCTTGCCGCGCTCGCCGCGCTCCTGGCCTTCGGGGCCGGCTGGGGCTTCCTGCGCGGGATGTCGGCGGCCGCGTCCCGCCGGACCGTGGTGCGGGAGCGCCTGGCCCGGGCCAAGGGGCCGCAGGCCCCGGGCCTGGAGCTGGAGCGGCGTCCCGGGCGTTTCCCGGGCCTGTCCCTGGGCCGGGACGTGGGGGGCCTGCTCCGGCGGGCCGGGTGGAGCCTGGACCCGGCCGGGCTGGCCGGCCGCTGCGCCCTG
>JBFMHA010000026.1:29509-39487 GCA_040753075.1 Thermodesulfobacteriota bacterium | reverse complement strand
CTTGCCCTGGGAGGCCAGCACCTTGGTGATGGCCGCGGTCAGCGTGGTCTTGCCGTGGTCGATGTGACCGATGGTGCCGATGTTGACGTGCGGCTTGGTCCGCTCGAATTTGGCCTTGCCCATTGCGCTTACCCCCGTTGACGTAAACGGTTCTTCTTTTTGTCTATCGACGCCGGAAAGATGGAGCCCACGATCGGAATTGAACCGATGACCTCATCCTTACCAAGGATGTGCTCTACCTACTGAGCTACGTGGGCTTTGCCAAGTGCAGGTGGGGTCAGGATGTGCTGGCGTGGAGCGGGAAACGGGACTCGAACCCGCAACCCTCAGCTTGGAAGGCTGATGCTCTAGCCAATTGAGCTATTCCCGCGCACATTCCTGCAGTCCCTGCGACCGCCGCCCTTGCGGCGCGTCTCCTGCAGCTTATCACGTCCAGTATGTGGTGGAGGGGGGAGGATTTGAACCTCCGAAGGCTTACGCCGACAGATTTACAGTCTGTTCCCTTTGGCCACTCGGGAACCCCTCCAAGCCGTCTGGAGCTGGCGATGGGACTCGAACCCGCAACCTGCTGATTACAAATCAGCGGCTCTACCGATTGAGCTACGCCAGCAGCAGAGCGGGGCATATACCCCGCGCCGGGGGAAATTGCAAGGGGCAAATGCCCCTGTTGTCAAATTTCCTTGCGCCGACGCCCGTCGCCGACAAAAACCCGCCCCGGCCTTGCGGCGCGGGGCGGGGGACTGTCTACGGCCGGAGGCCGGCAAAGTCAACCGGTTTTTTCAGGAGGCCAAGGCGGCCTCGCCCACCCCGGCAGCGGCCGGGGCCTGGCGCTCCGCGGCCCGGCCCGGCGCGGACACGGTCTCCAGGCAGGTGGCGGCGTTGTCCACGAGGAACCGCAGGAACTCGTTGTTCAGGGCATGGCCTGAGCAGTTGATCTCGAAGCGCCCCAGGATGGGCAGCGGAGCCACGGCCATGTCGCCCACGAAGTCCAGGACCTTGTGGCGCACGAACTCGTCCTTGAAGCGCAGGCCCTCGGGGTTGACCACTCCGTACTCGTCCAGGACCACGGCGTTGTCCAGGGAGCCGCCCAGGGCCAGGCCGGCGCGCTGCAGGCGCTCCACGTCGCGCAGGAAGCCGAAGGTGCGGGCCTTGGCCAGCCGGCGCACGAAGCTGTCCGGGGTGATGTCCAGGCTCATGTCCTGGCGGCCGATGAGGGGGTGCTTGAAGTCGATGGCGCAGTCCACGGCGAAGCCGTCGTACGGGGTGGCCCGCACGGACTTGCCGTCGCGCTCCAGGGCCATGGGCCGGGTGAGCCGGAGGAAGCGGCGCGGGGCGGGCTGCTCCACCATGCCGGCAGAGCGCAGCAGGAACACGAAGGAGGCCGCGCTGCCGTCCATGATGGGCACCTCGGCCCCGGAAACCCGGATGGAGACGTTGTCCAGGCCCAGGCCGCGGATGGCGGCCAGCAGGTGCTCCACGGTGGAGACCTTGGCGGCGCCGTCGGTCAGGGTGGTGGCCAGGCCGGTGTCGCAGACGTTGTTCGGGCCGGGTGCGATGTGCCGCCAGTCCTCGCCGTGGCGCACCGCGAACACGATGCCGGTGTCCGGGGCCGCGGGCGAGAGCGTGAGTTCGACCTTGCGGCCGGAATGTAGGCCAATGCCCGAGCACTGCACGGGCTTGCGGATGGTCTTTTGGTGCATTATCCCCTCCGAACGCCTGTTCAGCAAAAAGCGTACCGCGGGCGGATCGAGAACAACATATTGAAATTAAACAATATTTTTCTTCGGGCAAGACGCAATTTTTGTTTTCAAAACCACACGCCGTGTGGTATTGGATACACTCCCTCTGCGCAAAGCCGGTCACCCCTGCCGGTGCGGAGGGATGGCGAACGCACCCCCGACCCCGCGTTCGCCCAAGGCCAACGGCCGGCCGTGGGAACCGCATTCCCGTCCATCCCCTCCTCCCGCGGCCGGCCAGGCTTTGGCCTGTCGCCCGGCGGGCGTTCTTTTCAAAAAAAACAAAGGATTTTTTGCTGATGGGCCGGCCAGGCTCTGGTCCGCAGTCCGGCTTGCGTTTTTCCCGTGGGCTTCGCAAGAAGCTTAGCTTTCAAGCTACCAAGGTTTTTTGCGGATGAGCCGGCCAGGTTCTAGCCTGTCGCCCGGCTGGCGCTTTCTTGCCGTCGCCAGGGGGATTGCTCGCATTGGGGGGGCGCCGCGGTGGCGACGGCCAGTCTCCCGCCCGCCGCTGCGGCGGAGGTCTCGCACAGCTGAGCGCCCACACGGCCTGCGCTCCACGCTGCCATGCGGTCCACGCTGCCTGTGCTCACACAGTCATGCGCCTTGCACGCCAACGTGCGGTGATGCGTTCAGATTCGTGAACAAGGATTGCGCGCCTGGCGCATGCCTCAGGCCCGGGCCGCGGCCAGCCGGTCGCGGCCGGCGAGGTCCTTGCGCACCAGCACCTCGGCAAAGCCCGCACCGGAAAGGATCCCGCGCACCGCAGCGGCCTGGGTCCAGCCCATCTCCAGGAGCAGCCACCCCCCGTCCCGGAGCGCCGCCCGCACCCCCGGGGCCAGGGCGGCGATGGCCTCCAGCCCGCTCGGACCGGGGACCAGGGCGGTGCGCGGCTCGAAATCGCGCACCTCGGGCGAGACCGCAGCGTACTCGGCCTCGGAAACATAGGGCGGATTGGCTACGACGAGGTCCAGGCTGGCCGGAGCAACGCCCAGGCCGGCCAGATCAGTAAAGTCGCCCTCCAGGAAACGCAGCCGCTCCCCCACCCCGTGCCGGGCGGCGTTACCCCGGGCCACGGCCAGGGCCTCGGCCGAGAGGTCCACGGCCAGGCCCCGGGACTGCGGGAACCGCACGGCCAGGGTCACGGCCAGGCAGCCGCCGCCCGTGCCCAGGTCGGCAAAGGCAAGCTCGGCGTCGCGGGCAAAGCGGGCCTCGGCCTCTTCAACAATATGCTCGGTCTCGGGCCGGGGGATGAGGGTCGCGGGAGTCACGGCAAAGGCCAGGCCGAAGAATTCCTTTTCGCCCAGGATGTAGGCCGCGGGCTCGCCGCGGCCGCGGCGGCGCACCAGCTCCCGGGCCGCGGCCAGCTCGGCCTCGTCCAGGGGACGGTCGCTCTGCAGGAGGAGATCCAGGCGGGAGAGACCCAGGGCCTTGCCCAACAGAAGCTGGGCCGAGAGCGCCGGGGAGTCCACTCCCCGCTCGGCCAGGAAGGCCGTGCTCTTCTGCAGGATGTCCCGGACCGTGGGCTGGCTCACGCCTCGTCGGCCTGCTGCTTCAGGGCCTCGGCCTGGTAGTGGGCCACCAGGGCGTCGATGACCTCGTCCAGGTCGCCCTGCATGACCTCCTCCAGGCGGTAGAGGGTCAGGCCGATGCGGTGGTCGGTGACCCGGCTCTGGGGGAAGTTGTAGGTGCGGATGCGCTCGGAACGGTCGCCGCTGCCCACCTGGGCCTTGCGCGCCGCGGCCTGCTCCGCGTGCTGCTTGTCCTGCTCCGCCTGGAGCAGGCGGGCGCGCAGCACCTTGAGGGCCTTGGCCTTGTTCTTGTGCTGGGACTTCTCGTCCTGGCAGGTGACCACCAGACCCGTGGGGAGGTGGGTGACCCGGATGGCCGAGTCGGTGGTGTTCACGCTCTGGCCTCCCGGCCCCGAGGACCGGTACACGTCGATGCGCAGGTCCTCGGGCGCGATGTGCACGTCCACCTCCTCGGCCTCGGGCAGGATGGCCACGGTGACCGCCGAGGTGTGGATGCGGCCCTGGGACTCGGTGGCCGGGACCCGCTGCACCCGGTGGGCGCCGGACTCGAACTTGAGGCGGGAGTAGACCCGGTCCCCGGCGATGGAGGCCACCACTTCCTTGAGCCCGCCGGTGGCGCTCTCGGACTCGGAGAGCATCTCCACCCGCCAGCCCTTGGCCTCGGCAAAGCGCAGGTAGGTGCGGAAAAGCTCGGCCGCGAACAGGGCCGCCTCCTCCCCGCCGGTGCCCGCCCGCACTTCGAGGATGACGTTCTTCTCGTCCAGGGGGTCCTTGGGCAGGAGCAGGATGCGCAGCCGCTCCTCCAACTCGGGGAGCCGGACCTTGATCTCGTCCAGCTCGGCCCGGGCCAGTTCGCGGATGTCCTTGTCGCTGTCCGCGAGCAACTCCTCGTTGTCAGAGCGGGCCTGCTCGGCGGCCCGGTATTCCCGGAACGCAGCCACCACCTCGCCCAGGTCGGCGTGGGCCTTGGTGAGCTTGCGGTAGCGTTCCTGGTCGTCGAATACTTCCGGAGAAGAGAGCTGCTTCTCCAGGTCCTCGTACTTGCGCTCGATGGATTCCAGCTTGGCGAACATGGTCATTTCCGGTCGGCTGTCGCGCCCTTGAGGGCGACGATGGCCACTTCCAGTTGAGAGTCGTCGGGTTCAAAGGTTGTCAGGCGCTGCATGAGCAGCCCGGGCCAGCACAGGATCCGGCAGAGCAAGGTTTCGGTCTTGCGGCCGGCGTAGCGGATGAGTTCGTAGGCCAGGGCGCTGACCGGGATCATGAGCAGGAACTTGACGGCCACGATGTAGGTCTGGCGCAACGCCGCGCCGGACGGGGCCCAGAGCGCGGTCAGGCCGGGGATGAGCACCGCGTGCAGCAGGATGGAGATGGTCAGCACGAAGAGCAGGAACGCGGTGCCGCAACGCGGGTGCAGCCGGCTGTAGCTCCGTGCCCCCTCCGGGGTGAGCTCCCCCCCCTGCTCGTAGGCCCAGATGGCCTTGTGCTCGGCCCCGTGGTACTGGAACACCCGGCGGATGTCCGGCACCAGGGACACCGCCCCCAGATAGCCCAGGAACACCGCCATCTTGAACACCCCGTCCCAGACGTGGAAGGACAGGGAGTCGGTATCCCCGCTCCACCCCAGGACGCCCAGGCCCAGGGCCATAAGGTGGGGCAGGACCACGAACAGGAACAAGGCCAGGCCGATGGCCGCGGCCAGGGTCAGGACCAGGTGCCAGGGCTTGATCTCCCCGACTCCGGCCTCGCCCCCCTCTCCGGCCGGGGCCTCGCCCGCCACCTCGGCCGAGAAGTTCAGGGCCTTGACCCCGTTGACCAGGGTCTCCATGAGCACCGGAAACCCGCGCACGAAGGGCTTGCGCAGCCAGCTCCAGCGGGTCAGGGTGAACCAGGGCCGCAACTCCAGGAGAATGGAGCCGTCCGGCTTGCGCACGGCGATGGCCAGCCGTTCGCGGTCGCGGATCATGACCCCTTCCATGACCGCCTGGCCGCCCACGGTCGCGGGGGCCTGGGCCATCAGGCGGGCCAGGAAGGGGCCGAGTCGGCCAAAGATTCCGGCGATGTTGTTCATTGGATAATGATATAGTGCGCGAAAGGTAAAAGAAAAGGGCCGCACGCTCTCCGGGCGAGCCCGGGCGGAGCCTGCGGCCCTCCCAACCGGCCGGCGGGCCGGGAAGCTACTTTTCCTGGAGCTTCGCGTACTTCTTGCGGAAGCGGTCGATGCGGCCGGCGGTGTCCACGAACCGCTGCTTGCCGGTGAAGAACGGGTGGCAGTTGGAGCAGATTTCCACTTCCACCTTCTGGCCCTTGGTGGTCAGGGCCTCGACCTCGTAGCCGCAGGCGCAACGGATGGTGGCCTTGAAGACCTTGGGATGGATGCCTTCCTTCATGGGATTCCTCCGTATGAGGGGCCGACGTCCCCGGATTCGGTATAGCCGGCCGTTGGGTTCGAACAAGGGAGTGATGCGTATACCATTTGCCGGAAGTTGGCAAGCCCCATTCGACTGCGCCGGGCCCGACCCTGAACGACATTGTCAACATCCCGAAAGAGTTTCATAATCTGGCCGGGCGCGGGGCATTCCCGGCTCGATGCCTGGAGCACCCAGGCCATGCACGCTACCCAATCTTTTCGCCCGGCCCCCAGTAGCAACCCTTGCCCTGGCGGTAGTCGCGATAGTTCTCCTGGCAGCGGCAGTACCGCCGGGTTCGACCCACATAAACGATATGGCGCACATGCACGACGCTGGCGCGGAAGCGGCAGCCCGGACCATCCGCCAGGTCCTGTGCTGCCACTGGCGCAAGAACTAACGTCCTGACCCGGCCAGCGTTCAGGCCTTGCGGCCCAGGTAGAAGATGCCGCCGATGCGCAGAAGGTCGAAGAGGGGATCGAGCACCCTGCCCGTCAGGCCTGCCAGCCCGGCATAGCGTTCCCGCCAGCGTCCGGTGGTCAAGAAGATGAGCTCGAAACCCGCCGCCTCGACCATACGCTCCAGGGTGTCCGGCGCATAGTATCCGATATGCGAGGGGATGATGCCAGCAGGCGGCGCCACGAACCGCTTCACCCGGGTGAGCCTCCAAGCCAGGAACTGGGGGGCCCGAATGGACGGCACCTCCACTGCCAAAACCCCTCCGGGCCGGAGGTGGAACAGGGCGCTGCGCAGGGTGTCCAGGGGCTCCGCCAGATGCTCTAGCACCTGGATCAGGGCCACCACGTCAAAGCTTTCCGCCGGGAAGAGGTCCCGGCTGTAGCGGCCGTGCACCACCGCCGCCCCGGTCTTTTCGGCCGCGTAGCGGGCCAGGGCTCCGCAGTGCTCCACTCCCCGTCCGGAAAAGCCGTGCTCTGCGCAGACCTGGAGGAACTGCCCGTCCCCGCATCCCACGTCGAGGAGATCCCCTCCCGGACAGACGGCCCGGATGCGCCGGGCGATGGCGGCAAAGGCGCGCCGACGGTGGGGGTACATGAACTCCTTGCCCTGGCTCAGGAAGTCCAGGGTATAGGCGTCCTCGTAGTCGGTGCGGGGCGTGTCCAGGCCGGGGCCGGCATACTGGGCCACAAACCCGCAGGTGCGGCAGCGGTAGAGCTTGAGCCAACCGTCGAACCAGATTCGGAAGCGTTCCGGACGGGTCTCGCGGCACAGGGCGCAGGAAGAGGCTTCAGTCACGGAGAAAACCCCGCAACAATGCGACAACGCCTCCCGCTGGCGTCCTAGACAATCTCGATGTCGCTCTGGTCAATGGTGGTGTGGGCCGGGTCCTGTACCGTAGCCATGAGGGTCTGGCCGCCGGATGCATCGCCGTTCGAGTCGTACCAGAGTTGGCCCCGGGCCTGATCATAAACAAAGGCCGGATCGGCGTTTCCGATCCCGGCATTGGCGCCGTCGTACCCCAAGGCAGGGGCGAAGGATACGAAGACCGAGGCCGGATCAAAGGCGGACGCGTCGAAGCGGAATGCGTCGATCCCGTGCTCGAAGCTCTGCACCACATCACCGCCCTCGTCCGTCGAGGAATACTTGTAAACGTCCGCCCCGGTTCCGCCGTCCAGGGTATCGGCCCCGGCCCCGCCGCACAACAGGTCGTTCCCGGCCTCTCCGTAGAGACGATCGGCCCCGGCCCCGCCCAATAAGGTATCGCCATCCGCGCCGCCGGCGAGGTAGTCGTTGCCGTCGCCGCCAAATAGCTGGTCGAACCCGGCGCTCCCGGCCAGGACGTCGTTGCCCGAGCCGCCGTCCAGGACATCGTCGCCAGCGCCGGCATAGAGCGCATCGTGGCCCTCGCCGCCGGAGAGATGATCGACGCCGTCCCCGGCCGCCAGGGTATCGTCGCCGCTCCCACCGTATAGCCAGTCGTCGCCGGCATCGCCGTTCACCTGGTCGTTGCCGTCGTCACCGTGCAGGGTATCCGAGCCGTCGCCGCCGGAAAGCTGGTCGTCTCCGTCCCCGCCAAAGACCAGATCGTTTCCTCCGCCTGCGCGAAGCAGGTCGCTCCCCGCGTCGCCGAACAGGGTGTCCGCATCGGCGTCGCCCCACAGGCTGTCCGCCCCGTCCCCGCCATGCATCGCGTTGTTTCCGAGCCCGCCGAACAAGGAGTCGTCGCCGTCCCCGCCGTACAGGGTGTCATGCCCGTCGCCGCCGTACAGCACGTCATTGTCCGCGCCGCCGTCCAGCAGATCGTGGCCCTCGCTTCCGCTAAGGTTGTCGTTGCCCGCAAAGCCGTACAGGGTGTCGTTGTCCAGGCCGCCCACGAGTTGGTCGTTCCCGCTGTCGCCGAAGAGCTGGTCGTTGCCCGCATCCCCCCACAGGACATTGTGGCCCTCGTTGCCGTAGAGCAGGTCGTTGCCGTCGTTGCCAGCCAGGGTATCGTTGCCCATACCGCCGTACAAGATATCGTCTCCTGCGCCGGCATAGAACAGATCGTTCCCCCCCTCACCGTACAGGGTATCCCTGCCCTCGCTGGCGGCCAGGTAGTCGTTGCCATCTCCCCCATACATGAGGTCGTCGCCCAGACCGCCCACCATGTTGTCGTCGCCGTCCTGGCCCCAGAGCAGGTCATCGCCTGCGTCGCCCCACAGGGTGTCAGCCCCGAAGCCGCCCACCAGGCTGTCCCGGTCGTCGCCGCCCGCCAGCAGGTCATTGCCCAAGCCGCCTTCCAAGATATCCGCACCGGCGGCGCCGTATAGGGTGTCGTTGCCCTCGTCGCCCTGGAGCAGGTCGTTGCCGTCCTCGCCCCAGAACATATCATTGCCCGACCCGCCGATCAGGGTATCCGCACCGGAGCCCCCGTACAGAGAGTCCGCGCCCTCGCCTCCGTCCAGCAGGTCGTTGCCGGCCCCGCCATAGGCCAGGTCATTCCCGTCACCGCCGGATACAGTATCGTCCCCGTCCTGACCGTTGAGTTGGTCGTTGCCTGAACCGCCCTGGAGAAGGTCCCGGCCCGCCCCACCGTAGAGCACGTCCGCGCCATCCTGGCCGTAGAGTTGGTCGTCGCCAGCCCCGCCGTACAACGCGTCGTTCCCTTCCCCGCCGTACAGTATGTTGGCGCCGTCGCCTGCATCCAGAATGTCGTTGCCCGCGCCGCCGGACATGACGTCCGAACCTGCGCCGCCCTTGAGAACGTCGTTCCCTTCCCCGCCGTTTAGGGTATCGTCGCCGTCCTCGCCCACCAGCCGGTCGTTGCCCGCCTCGCCGTAGAGCAGGTCGTCGCCCAGGCCTCCGGCCAGGGTATCGTCGCCCGCCCCGCCGGAGAGGGTGTCGTTGCCCCTGCCGGTGGTGATGGAGTCGTCGCCGCCCAGGCCGTTGACGTCCACGGGCGCCCAGTCGAGCGGCGTGCCCGTGAAGTTCACAGTGTCCGACGCCTCGCTCAGGCTGAACGCAGGCAGAGCGTAGGAGATGTCCAGCACCGTGCCGTCCGCGAAGGCCAGCTGCTCGATGCGCTCGCTGAGCGCCATCCAATTCACCAGCCGCAGCCCGTCTCCCGGGCTGCCAGAGATGCCGATCAGCAAGTCGTTGCCGGCCAGGGAGAAGGACAGGTCAGACGCGGCTATCCCCGCGCCGAACTTGACGGCATCCCAGCCGGCGGACTCCGAGCCCGCCGCATCGTGCAGCACGTCCTGCCCGTCGCCGCGGTTGAAGACGTAGACATCGTCCCCGTAACCGCCGGCCAGGGTATCGTCGCCCGCCCCGCCGGAGAGGAGGTCCGCGGCTTGGGTGCCCAGGATCAAATCGTCGCCTGCGCCGCCGTACAGGGCGAGGCGGTCCTCTGCCCCCCAGTTCGCGAAGATCAGGCCGGAGAGGTCAATGGCAGAGTTCGCTCCCAGGATGGCCAGAGTTTCGGCCCCGCCGCCTCCGTAAAAAGTGAAGGCTTGACCGGAAAGTTGCGCTGCGGCAAAGGCGGCGGCGACTCCGTCGCCCAAGGCCACGGACTCCAGGTCCGTCAGGATGGCCCCGGAAAAGTCCCCATCGGCCAGGACATGGAGAGTATCCACGCCCGCGCCGCCATCCAGGAACGTGCCCACGGCCGGGCTGGAACCGGCCAGGAGCAGGTCGTCGCCGGCCCCGCCCTGCAGGGTGTCCGCGCCCGCCCCGCCGGCCAGGGTGTCGTCGCCCAGGCCGCCGTCCAGAAGATCGTCGCCCGCCCCGCCGTCCAGCAGGTCGCCGCCGGCCCCGCCGTGCAGGGTGTCCGCGCCCGCCCCGCCCAGGAGCGTGTCCGCCCCGCCT
>JBFMHA010000026.1:0-29409 GCA_040753075.1 Thermodesulfobacteriota bacterium | reverse complement strand
GATCGTCGCCCGCCCCGCCGTCCAGCAGGTCGCCGCCGGCCCCGCCGTGCAGGGTGTCCGCGCCCGCCCCGCCCAGGAGCGTGTCCGCCCCGCCTGCGGTCCAGAGCAGGTCGTCGCCGTCGCCGCCATCCGCCAGCACCGGGCCGTAGTCCCAGGTGGGGCTGGTGAGGTCCACCACGTCGTCGCCCGCGCCGGCCAGGATGGCCTCGATGCCCGCGATGCGCGGCCCGCTTCCGCCCGGACTGTAGGAGTCGTGCAGGAACAGGGCGTCGTTGCCTGCGCTCAGGACCAGGGTGTCCTGGCCCGCGCCGCCGTCGAAGATGTCGTGGCTGCGGTTCAGGCCGGCGATGGAATGGGTTTCGCCGGTGGCGCCTTCGCCCGCGCTGCCCGCGTTCATCGCGGCCCAGCCCCGGGACCATGTGGCGTCCGCGACGTATTCGAGGCGGTCGTCGCCGGCATCGCCCTGCAGGGTGTCCGCGCCCGCGCCGCCGGCCAGGGTGTCGTCGCCGTCGCCGCCCAAGAGGACGTCATTGCCGGTTCCGCCGGCCAGGGTATCGTTGCCCGCACCGCCGGCCAGCAGATCGTGGCCGCTGTCGCCAGAAAGAAAATCAGCGCCGTCGCCGCCCAGGAGGGTGTCGTTGCCGCTGCCGCCGGACAGAACGTCATCGCCCGCGCCGCCGTCCAGCAGGTCGTTGCCGTTGTCGCCGGAAAGGGAATCCGCCCCGTCGCCGCCCAGGAGGGTGTCGTTGCCGCTGCCGCCGGACAGGGTGTCGTTGCCCGCGCCGCCGTCCAGCAGGTCGTTGCCGTTGTCGCCGGAAAGGGAATCCGCCCCGTCGCCGCCCAGGAGGGTGTCGTTGCCGATGCCGCCCGACCGGGTGTCGTTGCCCGCGCCGCCGTCCAGCAGGTCCTTGCCGTTGCCGCCGGAAATGCGGTCGTGCCCCTGCCCGCCGGAACGGCCGTTGCCCCTCCCGCGGGAAGCGGGAGAAACCTGGCTGGCGGCTTGCAGGATGTCCAGGGCGTCGGTCGCGGCGCGAAACGCCGTGGCGATGGAGTCGAGCAGTCCTTTTGGCATACGCAAATTGGTCCCGCCGGGCGAATCGGGAGCCCGTGAAACCGCTACCTCCCCTTATTCCACAGTCTATCTACCGCTCATCCCCCAATGCGTCAACACCTTCCTATAGTTATTCATTGTTCTCTGCGAACCGCCTGTCACGCAAGCCAAGTTGCATTACCACCTACGCAGTGGGATATTCCATTTGCAGCGGATTCACGGCCATCCTGTTGCCAGACCTTGAAATGATGGTGTATCAGAATGGATAGTACGCAATCTTGGAGGGGAAAAATCATGTCCCGCAGGGCCTTCCTGCTTCTGACCCTGGCCCTGGCCTGGGGCCCGGTCCTTTTTGCATGCCCGGCAACGGCATCGGATGCCGTGTCGGGGAGAAAGGCCTTCACCCTGGGGCCCGGCGACCGGCTCCACATTTCGGTATGGAACGAAGAGGCCCTGACCCAGGAGGTCACGGTGCGTCCGGACGGGCGCATCTCCTTTCCCCTCATCGGCGACGTCCAGGCCGCGGGACGGGAGGTCGAGGCGTTACGCCAGGAACTGGCCGGCCGGCTGCGCGAATACGTCCCCGACGCGCCGGTTACGGTCATCCTGGCCGAACTGGGCAGCGCCCGGGTCTACGTGGTGGGCAAGGTGGCCAAGCCGGGCATGTTTCCCATGCCCGGAGAACTCCGGGTCATGCAGGCCCTGGCCCTGGCCGGCGGCCTGACCCCCTTCGCCGACGTCTCCGACATCCGCATCCTGCGCACTGCTGACGGCGGCCGCACCGCCATCCCCTTTGACTATGACCGAGTGGCCCGAGGCCAGAACATCGCCCAGGACATTGTGCTCGAGCCTGGCGACACCATCGTCGTTCCATGATGGGCAAGGACACAGGCACGAACCCAACGCCATCCCGCGCTGTCGCGGCCCTGTCCCTGCCTTTCGCCCTGGCGACCCTCCTGCTGCTGTTGGTCATCTCCGCCCCGGCCATGGCCGACCGCGCTCCGGCCCGGGTGGAGGAGGCAGTCAACGTCCGCGCCGGGCGCGGGACGAGCACCCCCCGGGTGGCTCGCCTCGCCCCGGGAGAGCAAGTCCTGGCCGGCGAATGCCGGGACGGCTGGTCCGCCGTGTCCAGGCCCGACGCCCCGGGCAAGCTCCTGGGGTACGTCTTCTCCCCGCTGCTCAAACCCCGGGCGGCCGGCCTGGAGGCGGCCAACCCCGTACCCGGGACCGAATTCACCCTGACCCCCTCGATACGGGTGCAGGAAACCCACGACAGCAACGTGATGTTCCAGGACGTCTCCGACCTGGAAACCCGGGCAAGCCCGCTCCTGGAAGGACGCCTGCGGACCGAGCGCACCAGCGTCCTCCTGCGGGCCGCGGCCGACGTGCTGCGCTATTCCCGCTACAACGAATTCGACCGGGTGAACCGGGAGGCCTCCCTGGCCCTGAGCCACGCCACCACCGAGACAACTCGGCTCGAGTTGAGGGGCCGGGCGCGCAGCGACCACACCTTCGAATCCGCCCTGGAGGAGTCCGGGACGGTGGCGGTCAAGAATCCCCACCACGAGTATGCCCTTGAGCCGGCCGTGGCCTACCGGCTGAACGAACGCACCGAGGTCCGCCTGGGCGGCGAGGCTGTGGCCAACCGGTATCCGCGCCGGGCCCACAACGACATGCAGACCAGAAGCGGAACCCTCGCCCTGGTCCGGGCGCTCGAAGCGGGCGCATCCGCCCTCCTGGCCCGGGCCAGGTACACCGCAGCCGCCTACGATGCCGGGACCCAGGATACCGGAAGCCTGGCCGCGGGCATGGATTGGAAGATCTCCGAGACCCTCTCCTGGATGCTGTCCGCTGGCCCGTCGCTGTCGCGGGACCGGTTCGGGGCCGACGACGAAACCCATCTGGGCCTGGCCGGCGAGAGCCGCCTCCGCCTGGAGCTGGAGCGTGGATCCGTGGAGCTGGGAGGAGACCTGGGCGCCGTCCCCGGCTCCGGCGGGGAGGACACCATGCGCCGCCGGCTCCTGGGCAACGCCGTGCTTCACCTCACCGATCGCCTGGACTTGACCCTGGCCGGGACCTGGTACCGCTCCCGAACCCGGGGTCACGTCCGGGAACGGGACAACGCCGTGGTGAATCTCACGCCCAGCCTGGACTACGCCCTGGGCGAGCGTTCCACCCTTCGGCTCAGCTACGACTACACCTGCATTGACGACCTGGAGGAGGAAGTCTACAGGCAACGGCAGCGGATATCCCTGTCCCTACACCTCGAGTTCCCACGCAGGCTGAGGTGAACGGAGAACCGACCCCGCATGATACAGCATTCGCCACAACTCACGCCCCTGGCCTTCGTCAGGAAGCGTTTCATCCCCCTCGCCGTCACATTCTGCGCGGTCATGCTGGCGGCCCTGGCGGTAGTCGTCTCGCTGCCCTCCATCTACCGGTCCTGGGGAACCATCCTGGTGGAGGGGCGCGTGGCTCAGATGGACATCCTCCGCACCTCCGTGGCCGGGGTGCTCCAGGAGCACCTGACCAGCGTGCAGCAGACCGTTCTGAACCGCGCCAACCTGGTGGCCATCATCCGGGACTTCGACCTCTACCCCGAGCTCCGGGACAAGCTGAGCGAGGACGAACTGGTGGAGCGCGTTCGCGAGGACATCCTGTTCGAGACCACGCGACCCTCAATGGAGAACATACCGCCTTTCGGCCGGATGGCCACCGACACCTCCATGGTGCGCATCGGCTACCAGTCCAGAATCCCTCAGGTAGCCACCTCGGTGGCCATCGTCCTGGTCAACCGCTTCATGGAGGAAAGCGCCCGCCGCAGGGAGGGCAAGGCCCAGGACACCTACCTCTTCCTGCGCAACCAGGTGGACCAGACCAAGGTCGAGGTGGAGGACGTGGAGCGGGACATCGCCCGGTTCAAGAAGGACAACATCCGCTCCCTGCCCGAACTCATGAACATGAACCTCATGACCATGGAACGCATCCAGAGGGAGATGGATGCGGCCCAGATGGAGTTGAATCTGGCCCGGGAGCGCAGCCTCTACCTCGAGGGCCAGTTGGCCATCCAGGAACCCCTGCGCTACACAATCACCAGCGAGGGGCAGAAGGTCCTCTCCCAGGAGGAACAGGTGCGTCAGATGCGCAGCCAGCTCCTGGCGATGCGCGCCGTGCAGTCGGACAAACACCCCGACGTAATCCGGCTTTCCCGGCGGCTGGCGGCGCTGGAGGGCGTGCTCACCACGAGGGAGCGCCTGCGCGGGGTCCTGGCGCGGTTGGGAGAACGTCAGGGAATGCTGGCCGAGATGCAAAAAAAATACACCCCGCAGCACCCGGACGTGGTGGCCCTCGAAAAAGAGGTAGCCATCCTGGCCCGGGAGTCGGAATATCTCTCCGCGCAAAGCGCCACGCCCCAGGACATGGCGGAGAAACAGCCGGACAACCCGGCCTACATCAGCCTCACCACCCAACTTGCCCAGGCCCGATTGGAGATCGTGGCCAAGCAGGACATGCTGGACACCCTGGCGGCCAAATACGAGGAAACCCGCCGGCGCATAGAGGAAACCCCGGGGGTGGAGCAAGAGTTCATTGACCTCCAGCGCCGGTACGACACCCTCAAGGCCAGCCTCCGGGACCTCTCCACCCGGATGCAGAGCGCCAAGGAAGCCATGGACCTGGAACAGCAGGACTTGGGGGAGAAGATTACCGTTCTGGAGACGCCGGTGATCCCGGAGCGTCCCTTCAAGCCCGACCGGACGCTCCTTTTCCTGCTCAGCCTGGTCTTGGCCTCGGGAGCGGGCCTGCTGGCGGGATTTGCCGTGGAGAGCTTCGACCCCACGGTGCATGGCCCGCATGAGGCCACGCTGATGACCGGCTTGCCCTTGTTGGGGGTCATCCCGTCCCTGGAAACCGCTTCGGAGCGCGCTGCCCGACTCAAGCGCCGCCGGGTTTCGCTGGTGGCCGGCCTGGGCGTCCTTGTGGTGACGCTGGCGGTATGGACTCTGTTCACCCCGCTCCGGGCCGCCTGCTCCAAGCTCTCGGAGCTGTTTCGAGGCCTGTTCTAGGCTCCATCAACCGGAAGAGATGACAGAAAAGCGCCCATGAGCAAGATCGCCAAGGCCCTGGAACAGGCCAAACGCATGCGCAGCGGGGAAGAAGTCGCTCCGGCGGCCGCTCCGGCCCAGGCCGCCGCGCCGAGCCCGGCCGCGGCCCCGAGCCCGGAGAAGCCGCGGCGCGGGGACGACAGGCGTGCGTTCGATCTGGGACCGCCTCAGCCCGGAGGCGAACGGCGCCGCAAACGGCCCTCCGAGAACCAGGACCGCCGCCGGGTGGACATCGGCCCTCCTCCGGGCATCCTGGACCGCCGGTCCGTGCTTCCCACCTCGGACTTCACGCCCTACGTGCTCCCGGAGAGCGCCGGCAAGCACATCAGCTTCGTCAAGGACCGGGCCGCCCACCTCGAACGCAACAAGATCATGACCTTCTGCCACGATCCGCGGGCCATGGACTCCTGCAACTTCATCCGCACCCGCACCCTGGAGAACACCCGGGAGAAGCGTCTTAACACCCTCATGGTCACCAGCGTGAACCCAGGAGAGGGCAAGACCCTCACGGCAATAAACCTGGCCTTGAGCATCTCCCGGGAAGCCAAACAGACCGCGTTGCTGGTGGAGGCCAACCTGCGCCGGCCGGCGGTGGCCAAGCGCCTGGGGATCGCCAGCCCCTGCCAGGGACTCACCGACTACCTGTTCCAGGATCTGGACGTGAGCGACCTGCTCATCAACCCGGGCCTTGGCAGCACGTTGCGGATCATCCTCGGCGGGAATCCCTCCACTGGCTCCACGGACATGTTCAGCCTGCCCAAGATGCAGATCCTGGTGCGCGAATTGAAAACCCGCTACGATGATCGCTACATCATCTTCGACGGCCCGCACCTCAAGGGCATGCCCGACGCCCATATCCTCTGCTCGTATGTGGACGGCATCATCCTGGTGGTGGAGTCGCGCCGCACCTCGCGCTACGACCTGGCCCACATGCTGGAGAGCCTCGGGAGCAAGACCGTCGTCGGCATCGTCATGAACCGGGGACCTCACTTCTAACACCCGGAAGGAAATACAGGACGCCATGTACCTCGGATTCTACGGCCTCTCCCGCAGGCCCTTCAGCATCACCCCGGACCCGGACGTTCTGTACCTTGGCGACACCCATTCCGGAGCACTGGCCCACCTGGAGTACGGCCTGGCCGAGGGGGCCGGGTTCACCCTGCTCACCGGCGAGGTGGGAGCGGGCAAGACCACCCTTGTCCGCCGGCTGCTCAAGTCCATGGGAGACGGCTTCGTGGTGGCCCAGGTCTTCAACACCAACGTCTCCCCCACCGAACTGCTCAAGCTCGTGCTGGCCGAGTACGATGTCGCGCCCGGCGCGGACAAGGCCGAACACCTGGGCCGGCTCCAGGATTTCCTCATCGGGCTCTTCGCCCAGGGCCAACGGGCGGTGCTGATGGTGGACGAAGCCCAGAACCTCTCCCGGGAGGCCCTGGAGGAGATGCGCATGCTCTCCAACCTGCAGACCGAGACCGAACCCTTGCTGCACATCCTCCTGGTGGGCCAGCCCGAACTGCGCGAACGCATCCGGGAGCCCGGGCTGGCCCAGTTGGCCCAGCGCATCACCGTGCACTGCCACCTGGGGCCGCTCTCCCTGGAGGAGACCCGCAGCTACGTGGACTTCCGCCTGCGGGAAGCCGGCGCCAGACACAAGGACATCTTCCAGCCCGAAGCCGTGGAGCGCATCCACCAACTGGCCGAGGGCCTGCCCCGGGCGCTGAACACCCTGTGCGACGCCTGCCTCATGACCGGCTACGTGGAGCGCACCGCCCGCATCACCCTGGACATGGTGGAGTCGGTCCAGGCGGCCCGGGCCGAAGGTCGGACCCTGCCCCGGCTGCCCGAACTGCCTCCCGAGCCCCCCGTTCCGCCCCGAACCCCGGCGCCGCCCCGCGCTCCGGCTCTCCACAGAAACCCCGCCTGCGTCCCGGCGCCGCCCCAGGCCCCGGGACCCGCCCCGGCCCTGGATCCGCTCCTCGCTTTCGAGCAGGCCATCGTCGAGGATCCGTTCCTCGCTCCGCCAGCCGCGCCCGCCGCCCCGGTCATGTCCGAAGAGGCCCTGTTCTCCCAGATGGCCGAACTGAACAAGCGGTTGGCCAACCAGGAGAGGTCCTACCAGGCCGATCTGCGCGCCCTGCAGGAGCAGGCCCAGGCCGAGATCGCAGCGGTGCTGGACGACCTCCCACCGGCCGAGGCCCCGCGCCGACGTGGACTGCTGAAAAGGATTCTCGCATGGTGCGGGTTCTGAGACTTCTGCTTGCCGGCTTCCTGGCCGTGGCCTGCCTGTTGTCCTGGCCGGAGCCCTCCTGCGAGGGGACGCCGGAGGCGGCTCAGGTCGCCCCTACCGTGGCCGGGGCCTTTCCGGATGGCATTTCCCTGGAGGTCCCAACGGGCTTGGGGAACGCCCGGCTGGCGGCCTTGGGTCTAGTGGACGTCACGGCCGAGCCCTTCCGGGCCGACCCCTCGGGCCAGCAGGACAGCACCCGAGCCATCCAGCAGGCCGTGAACTTCGCCCGGGACCATCAGATGGTCTGCTTTTTCCCATCCGGAACCTATCGTGTCTCAGACACCATCTCCTGCGTGCAGAATCTGTACCGCAGGTCCAGCGGCCAAGTGCTCAACGCCCGCAACCATCCTTGCGTGCTGCTGGGATCCCGGCTCGGGCCGAGGCCTGCCATCGTGCTTGCCCCCGGCTCCCCGGGCTTCCAGGATCCCGCCCGTCCCCGGCCCGTCGTCGACTTCCAGGCCAGGGACCCCGCCAACCCGGCCGGATTCATCGACAACGTCTGCATGAACCAGATGCTGGTGAACCTGGATGTCCGGGCAGGCGCTGGCAATCCCGGCGCGGTGGGCATTCGCCTGGCCGGGGCCCAGGGATCGGGAGTCCAGGAATGCACCGTAACCCTGGCCGACGGGTTCGCGGGCATCGAAGGCGGCGCGGGATCCGGCGGCCTCCATGCGGCAGTGACCGTGGTGGGCGGGGAGTACGGCCTGGATCTCCGGAAGTCCGAGCCCGCCGCAACCGTGGTGGGCGCGACCCTCATCGGCCAACGCCGCCGGGCCATCCTCTACTCCGGCCAGCAGACCCTGACCGCGGTGGGCATCCGCATACTGTGCCGCTCCGGGGTCACTGCCGTGGAGAACTTCCCGGTGAGTTGGGGGCCCAACAACGGCCGGCTGAGCATGGTCGACAGCAGCATCGAGTTCGAAGGCCCGCCGGGCCGGGCATTTTTCGCCGGGACCGGCCTGTACCTCAACAATGTCTTCGTGCGCAACGCCGCGGAGGTCGTGGGATCGCCCGCAGGCCGCCTCCTGGCGGGCGGCGCTCCGGACTGGATTCACGTGGCGGAGTTCGCCCGGGCTCAAAACCCGCCCCGCTGGAAGGGCTACCAGTTCACCGCCCCGGTAGTGGCGGACGGAAAACGGAGCCCCGGCCTCCTACGTCTGGGGCCGCCCGCGCCTCCGCCCCCGGACCTCCAGACCCGGCACCTCTGGCCCGGAATTCTTCCGGGCTTTGAAACCCCCGGAACCGCCAATGTGCAGGACCCGCCCTACCGCGCGACAGGGGACGGCAGGACTGACGACACCGCAGCGCTGCAACGAGCCATCGACGAGAACCGGGTCGTTTTCCTGCCCAAGGGATGCTACCGCACCAGCGCCCCTCTCGTGCTCAGGCCGGACACCCAGTTGGTGGGCGTGGCCAGCCACCTGTCGGTCATCCTCGCCCGGCCCGGGGCCACGGCCTTTGCCCAGCCCCGATCCCCGGCCCCTCTGGTCCAAACCGCCGGAGACGAGGCGGCGGCCACGACCCTGGCCTTCCTCTGGCTCTTCGCCCCCCGAGAGGTCCCGGGATCTTTCGCCCTGGATTGGCGCTGCGGCGGCGACTCGGTGTTGCGCGGACTGAACCTCCACACCTCCCCTCCCCTGGCCGGGTATGCCGCGGAAACGGCCCCGCCCGCTGTCCGCAACACCCCCCTGGTGACGGTGAGCGGGCGCGGCGGCGGCCGCTGGTACGGGTTCTACCAGGAGGGAATGTACTTCCAAGGCCCGGACTACCGCCATCTGCGCATCGCCGACGCCACCGGCCCCCTGCGCATCTACCAGTGCAATCCCGAGCATTCCCGCGGGGAGGCCAATCTGGAAATCGTCGCTTCCCGCGGAGTGGACATCTACGGGCTCAAAGGCGAGGGCAACCGGCCCATCCTTCGGATGCGGGATAGCAACAAGGTGCGGGTCTTCGGCTACGGTGGGAATGCCGCGGCATACGAGGGCCGCGCCCTGATCGAAATGGAAGACTGCTCGGACGTGTTGCTGGCCAACCTCGCGGATTCACCGCGACTGGCCGGGCAGGGCTCAGAGGAGCACTCCGCGGGCCGGGGAGTGGACCCGGAGCAGTGGCGCATGGTCTCTGTCGCCGGCCCCGTCGGAGCACGGCTGGGAACCTTGCCCCTGGAGCGTCCGGTGGCCTTTGTCCTGGGCTCGTCCAAGGCGGGGGGGGGCACGCCGTGAACAGCGCCCTGCGCAGCCGAATCCCGCTCTACGTCTCCCTGCTCCTGGTCCTGGGTTCGCTCATGGCCTTCTTCCGGCTGGCGGGCCTGGACCGGTCCACCCTGGTGCGGGCCGTGGCCCTAGGCATGGGCGTGGCCCTAGGCATGGGCTTCCTCACCCTGGACACGTTCGGCTTGCTGTGCATGGTTCTGGCCTTACTCCCCTATATCAAGGGTCTTCTCCAGTTCGAGGTCTGGGTCATCACCTTCAGTCCCTATTCCGTGGGGCTCGTCCTCCTGGGGGCCTACTGCTTCTCTGCCGCGCTCCTGGGCCGCAAACCCTACCGCCCGGAATCCTTCGACGCCTGGCTCGCGGCCCTGGGCCTTTTCTTTCTCGTCAGCACCCTGACCTCCCAGGACCTGTTCAACAGCGGCTACCTGGCGTTCCACGTGATTTTCCTGCCCATCGTCGCTTATTTCGTCATAAAGCTCCTGGCGGACTCCCGGGAGAGAATCCGGCTCAGCTACACGTTCCTGCTCTACGGCATCGTCGTCTTCTGCCTGCTGTGCATCCTCCAGTACGTCTATTTCCAGGAACGGGTGACCATCTTCAATGTGCCGCCGGTGAGCATCGCGACCTTGGCCCTCCTGCCCCTGCTCCATTTCCTCTATGACGACCGGTCTCCAACCCTGCTGCGACGGCTGTCCATACTGGCTTGCCTGACGTCCCTGGTCCTCACCTTCTCCCGGGTCTATCTCCTGACTCTGGCCCTATCCCCCTTGTTCATGGCCGCCATCCGCCGCGGCCACGCCCGGCTGCTCATGGCCGGCACGCTGGCCCTGACCCTGGCCCTCACCCTGCTCATCACCCTGAGCGTCCCGCCGACAGTCATCAACTCCATGGACGATCTGCGCGCCGCCGCCCAGATCGACCGCGACTTCCAGGAAAAGGAAGGCTCTTTCAAGCGCACCATCGACCCCACGCACTGGATCAAGTCCATGCAGATGCGGGCGGTCATCTTCCGGGCCAATTTCGACAACTTCCTTAACAACCCGGTGGCCGGCTCCGGCCTGCGCATGGGCGACATCCTGGTCACCTCGCACAACGTCCATCTGGAGTGGCTGGAATTCGGCGGTGTGGTCGGGTACGCCCTCTGCTTCGGAGTGTTCTTCTCCTATTTCGGCACGTTCCAGGGCAAAGCGAGGAATGACCGCAGCCTGGCCACCCACCTGCTCGTGGTCTTCATCATCCTGGTGAACAGCCTTACCAACGGGTTCATGCACGGCTTCTTCCCCTACGTCTCCTTCACCGTATTCGGCTTCAGCTTCGCCCTGCGCGACACCCTGGAGCAGGAGGCCGCGGCCGCATCGGCGGCGGGGGCCCCCGGGGCGCCCGCGACGGGGAGGACCGCATGAAGCTCCTGTGCTTTCTTCGCGACCCCTTCCCCACGTTCCGCCCGGACGTGACCGCCCTGCTCGGCAAGTATCTCCCCCGGCAGGACATCTCCTGCAACGTGGTGGCCCTGCCCGCAGCCGGGAACACCACGCGGCCCGTCGCCTGGGAGGGCGGTGAGGTCCTGCTCGGTCCGGGCTACCGCACACGGCCCGCACGGCAGGTGGGAGCCCTGGTCCACGACCTGCGCTGCCTGCTGGGCCAGGCCGGACGACACGACGCCATCCTGGTGCGCAACAAGATCGTGACCGCGGCCCTGGCCCTGCCCGTGGCCCGATGGCTGGGCATCCCGGTCTACTACCACATGACGTTCACCTTCCCCGAGGACGACCTCCACCGGGCCCGGACCCAGGGCCTCTCTCTGGGCGCAGTGCGTTTGGCCTTCACCTGGCTGCGCGGGATGGCCACCGGCCTGCTCCTGTATCGCTACGTCCTGCCCAGGCTGGACAAGGCTATCCTCACCAGCGACGCCCTACGCGACGCCCTGGTGGCCCGGGGCATACCCGGGGATCGGCTCATGGTCCTGCCCATCGGCGTAGATATGGAGCGAACCGACCTTTTGCGCGCCGATTCCGGCCCCGGCCCGGACCAGGCCATGGCGTACCTGGGCACCCTGGACCGCACCCGACGGGTGGACTTCCTGTTCGAAGTCCTGGCCCGGGTGCGGGAACGCTGCCCCGACGCCCGGTTGCGGCTCATCGGCGACGCGTCCACCCCTGCGGAACGGGAATGGCTGGAGACCCGGGCCCGGGAATTGGGCGTGGAGCGCGCGGTGGAGATCACCGGATGGCTGCCCCAGGATCAGGCCTGGCGGCTGGCCGCCCGTTCGCGGGTCGGAGTTTGCGCCCTGCCGCTCACCCACGCCACCCAGACCATGACTCCCACCAAGGCAGTGGAGTTCATGGCCCTGGGCCTCCCGCTGGTGGTCAACGAGCATCCGGACCAGGCCCGGCTGGTCAACGAAAGCGGATGCGGACGGTGCGTGCCTTACGACGCCGGAAGCTTCGCCGCAGCCGTGGCCGATCTACTCCAGGACCCGGAAGCCGCCCGGGAGATGGGCGCCCGCGGCCTGGAGCACGTCCGCGCCCAACGCGCCTACGCCGTGCTCTCGCTCCGGATGGCGCAACTCTTGGCCAACCCTGCGCCGCGCACTGCAGGAGTCTGAGCCGTGGATCAAGCCAGACAGGGCAGCGCAGGCCTCAATCCCCCCGACGCACCCCCGCCCCTGCATGGCGAGTATCACGCCTCCCGGCTCAAGGGCGCTGTGTCCCACTTCCTCATGGGCAGGACGGTATCGGCCTTGGCGAACTTCCTCGCCGCCATCCTCGTGGTGCGGGCCCTGGCCCCCTCGGCCTACGCGGTCTACCTCCTGCTGACCGGGATGGCCCTCATCCTAGGCAGCGCCTCCTCCCTGGGCCTGGGAGAGACGGTGCAGCGCTTCGTGCCCGAACTGTACATCCGGGGAATGCGGGGGGCCGCCGGGAGAGTCATGCTCCGGCTCCTCTGGCTGCGGACCGCCTCCCTGGGAGCCGCCTGCCTTGGCTTCTACGCAGCAGCGCCGACCCTCTCCTCCCAGTTGGAGCTTGCCGAGTGGGCCTGGGCTTTCCGCCTGGCCTGCCTCATGCTCCTTTCCATACCCTTATGTACCTTCCTGGGCGTCATTCTGGAGTCCATCATGCTCCAGCGTCAGGTGAAATGGATATGGGTGGCCGTGTCCCTGCTCCGCCTGGTCGGAATTGTCGCCGCATCCAGAAGCGGCCTGGAGCTCGATTCGCTCCTGGTCATCGACGCCGCGGCCCACGGCCTGGGCGCGGTCCTGGCGGCATTCTGCCTGCTGCGCTGCACCGACCGCGCCACCCCCCGGGATCCTGCCGTCGATTCCGGCGGACTGCGCCGCAGGATGGCCAGCTTCGCCTTCTTCAACTACCTCATGGCCCTGGCCGGCCTGTTCCAGTCCAACGCCATGAACCGGGTGGTGGCCGCCCGGTTCATGCCCGGCTATGCCCTGGCCGAGTTGTGTTTCGCCCAGGCCATGGCCGATATGGTCTACCGCTACATGCCCCAAATCCTGCTCATGAACACCGTGCGGCCGGCCATCATGGCGCGCTACGCCGGCGACCGGGATTCCGCGGCCCTCAACCGCCAGGTCAACGTTTTCCTCAAGATCAACCTCTTCCTGCTCGCCCCTCTGGTCCTCTTGGCCACTCTCTGCGGCGACGGCATCGGCGCCTGGATCAGCCAAGGCAAATACCCCCACGCCGGCCCCCTGCTTGCCGGTTTCACCATCCTGGTGGCCATGCAGTGCCACTACCGTAAGTTGGAGATGCAAGCCCAGGCCGCGGAGCGCAACACCCTGCTGCTGGCCGCCAACCTCATTGTCGTCTTCTCCCTGGTCCCGGCCGCCCTACTGGCCGGCCGATTCGGGGCCTGGGGGATCCTGCTCGCGGTCATGGCCGGTTGCATCGGCCGCGACCTGCTGCTGGGCTGGCGGCTCTTCCGCTCCGGCATGCCCGCCTCGCCGGACTGGGGCGGACTGTTCCGTCTGGTCGCCGGCGCGGGCGGAGCCTGGCTGATCCTGCACCCATTCTCACCGCCCACCCCCTCGCCCCTGGCGGTGCTGACCCTGAGTCTGGCCGGCTCGCTCCTCTTCCTGGGACTATCCATGCTAACCCAGCCCTTCTCCCGGAACGAACGCGACCTGTTCAACCACATCCTTGGCCGCCGGATATTTCCATGGTAGCCGCGACCCCGCGGGGCTGAAATCGTGCGCATCCTCCTGGCCAACTACCGGTATTTCCTGTCCAGCGGGCCGGAGCGCTACATGTTCGGTCTCATGGACCTGATGGCTGCCGCTGGCCATGAATGCGTCCCCTTTTCCGTGCGGTACGCCCGCAACCGCCCTTCCCCCTGGGATAGCCACTTCGTCCCCCCGCTGGCGGGCGAGGACGAGGTCTATTTCGACCAGCACCGCTGGACCCCCCGCTCCGCGCTACGCACTATGAGCCGGCTGTTCTACTCCCCTGAGGTGGCGCATGCGGCCAGGAGACTGGCGCGCGAGGCCAGGCCCCAGGCCGCCTACCTGCTGCAGTACCTCCGCAAGCTGTCCCCGTCCCTGGCGGCGGGGCTTAAGCGCAGCGGCCTGCCGGTGGTGGCCAGGCTGTCCGACTTCGCCATGCTCTGCCCCCAGGCCCACCTCCTGCGCCGAAACCGACCCTGCACACTCTGCGTCGGCCGCAGCATCCTACCCAGCGTGCTGCACGGCTGCGTCAAGAACAGTCGAACGGTGTCCCTCGTCAACGCTCTGGCCACCTGGCTCCACAACGCCGCAGACTTGTTCCGGCACGTGGACTGCTTCGTCACTCCGTCGCGTTTCATGCGGGACACCATGCTCTCCGCCGGGTATGCCCCGGACCGGATCCGCCACATCCCCACCTTCGTGGACAGCCGGACCTTCCGCCCCTGCCCCAAGGACAGCGAGCCGGAACGCATCGTCTTCGTTGGACGCCTCGACCGTCCCAAGGGCCTGGAGATCCTGGTCCGCGCCGCGGCCGAACTCAAGGCCGGCGGCCTGCTCCGGGGCAGGAGGATCGAGATCGCCGGCCAGGGCGACCAGGACTATGTGCGGGAACTCACTGGACTGGCCGCCACTCTGAGACTCACGGATGCGGAATTGCATTTCGCAGGCCACATCCCCACGACGAACCTCCCTGCCTTCCTGGGAGGGGCGCTCTGCAGCGTGCTCCCCTCCCTGTGGTTCGAAAACCTTCCCAACGCAGCCCTGGAAAGCATGGCCTGCGGCACGCCGGTGGTGGCCTCGAACCTGGGCTCCCTGGCCGAGTGCGTGGACCATGGCCGCATCGGGCTGCTTTTCGCCCCGGGCGACCACAGGGAGCTGGCGCAGGCCATCGCCTCGCTCCTGGATGACCGTCCCGGGCTGGCCGCCATGTCCGAGGCCTGCTGTCGGGAGGTCCGCGGCCCATATGCTCCTGAACGCCATCTGGCGTCGCTGCTCGACCTGTTCGGAGAGTTGGCGTGAGCGAAGATTTCCCGGATCTGGCCGGCCTGCGGGTGGCGGTCATCGGCCTGCGCTCCGTGGGCGGATGCTGCCAGGGGGGCATCGAAACCCACATGGAGGAACTCGCCCCGCGCCTGGCCGCCCTGGGCCTCTCCATGACCCTCTTCACTCGAAGCGCCTACGATACGCTGCGCGTTCCGACCTGGCGAGGGGTGAGGCTTTTGCGCCGGCCATCCCTGAACACCAAGCACCTGGAGGCGGTGAGCCACACCGCCTTGTGCAGCCTGGAAGCCCTGGCCGGATACGACCTAGTGCACTACCAGGCCTGCGGCCCGGCGCTCTTCTCCTGGCTGCCCCGGCTGACCGGACGGAAGGTGGTCTGCACCGTACACGCGCTGGAGCACCGCCGCGCCAAGTGGGGCCACCTCGCCTCGGCGGCGCTGTCCGCCGGGGCCTGGGCCGCGGCTCACATCCCGCACCGCACCATCGTGGTCTCGCGCCCCCTGCAGGAGCACTATCGCAGGGTCTACGGCCGGGACGCGGTCTTCATCCCCAACGGGGTGAGCCCGCCCCGGGCCCGGCCCCTTGACGGCCTTCGCCGGTTCGGCCTGGAGCCCGGAGGCTACATCCTGTTCCTCGGCCGCCTGGTTCCCGAAAAGGGCGTGCATACGCTTATCCGCGCCTGGAATGCGGTTCCCTCCGGGTTGCGCCTAGTGGTTGCCGGCGCCCCCGCGCATACCCCGGCCTACGCCGCGGAACTGCGGGCTCTGGCCGCCGCCGATCCGCGCATCGTGTTCACCGGCCCGCTGTACGGGGCGGACAAGGATGAAGCCTTTGCCAACGCTCGCCTCTTCGTGCTCCCTTCCCAGCTTGAGGGCCTGCCCATCGCCTTGCTTGAAGCCATGGCCCATGGCCTGCCCGTGCTCTGCAGCGACATCCCGGAGTGCGCGGGAGTGGCCGAAGGGGCCGCGGGCGAGGTCATGCGCACCTTCCTGAGCAACGATCCGGAAAACCTCTCCAGGGCTCTCGGGGAGATGCTGGCCGAGCCGGATCTGGCAGCCATGGGTCGCCGCGCCCGAGCCTTCGCCCTGGAGTCCTATTCCTGGGACCACGCGGCCCGAGCCACGGCGCGGGTCTACAGACAAGCCCTGGCCTCCCAGCGCAGCGTTGAGTGAAGGAATCCGACTCATCGCCTTGCATAATGGCCGAGGTTCGATTACTCAAAACCTTTTCCAACCGTTGGTGCAGGGCCAGGCGTACCCGGGAGGGGCATGTATCAAGTCCAACTCCAGAACTTCATAGCGCTGCTCATGCTGGCCGAGAGCGGCCTCGTGGCGACTGCGGCCCTGGCTGCCTGGGCCCTCCACCCTCCGCTCCCGGACGGCGTCGGAGCATACCGCCTGCTTCCCGGGATCATCGTCTATATGATCCTCGTGATGAACTTTTTCCTGCTCAAGTTCGGCCTCTACTCCGAACACCGCCCACCTTCCTATGCCCATAGCCTGAAACGTGTCGCTGCGGCCGTGATCCTGGCCTTCTCGGTGCTGGGCCTGACGCTTTACTCCCTGGGCATCCAACTGCCTCCCCTCTTGCTGGTCATATTCGCCGTGTACCTATTCCTGTTCCTCGGCCTGGAGCGCGCCCTTCTGGACACCATCCTGCAACACCTCATCATGCGGCGGCTGCACAGCCGCCGTATCCTCATCGTAGGCAGCGGCAGCCGCGCCGACCTGCTATCCAAGCTCCTGGCCCGGCAACGCAGCTGGGGGCACCGGATGGTGGGTTTCCTGTCCCCGGACCGGGACTCCATGGACGTGATATACGGGCTCCCGCGCCTCGGCGTCCTGGACGACCTGGAGTCGATCCTGACCGGACACGTGGTGGACGATGTGTTCTTCGCCCTCCCGGACAACCGGATCAGCATCGGCAAACACATCGAGACCTGCGAGCGGCTTGGGGTCACCTACCGCATCATCCCGTCACTGTTCGACCCCACCGCCCCCCACCCGCTCCAAGTGGATGTGATCCAGGGGGTGCCCACTCTGGGCAAGACCATGCTCCACTTCAACCATTCGGGCTACATCTACAAGCGCATCCTGGACTACCTGGGAGGTTTGGCGGGCTGCCTGTTCCTGGCCCTGGCCTACCCCATCGTGGCCCTGGCCATCCGCCTTGACTCCCCTGGCCCGGTGTTTTTCACCCAGCAACGGGTGGGCAGGCACGGCCGCCTTTTCACCATGTACAAGTTCCGCACGATGCATGCCGATGCGGAGCAGCGCAAGGCGGATCTCCTGGCCGCCAACGAGATGAGCGGAGCCCTGTTCAAGATCGCCGATGACCCGCGGGTGACCCGCGCGGGTCGTTTCTTGCGCCGCTCCTCCCTGGATGAGCTTCCGCAGTTCCTCAACGTGCTCAAAGGCGAAATGAGCCTGGTTGGGCCGCGCCCCCCGACTCCCGACGAAGTGTCCTGCTACCAGATCCACCAGTGTCGTCGGCTCTCGATACGGCCTGGAATCACCGGGTTGTGGCAGGTTTCGGGCCGAAGCAACCTGAGGGATTTCGAAAACACCGTGGAGCTCGACTTGGCCTATATCGACGGGTGGCGGTTCTGGGACGACATCCTCATCCTCCTGCGCACGGTGTTGGTGGTCTTCCGGGGAGACGGGGCGGTTTGAGCCCAACCCTGCGGAGTTTTCCGCCCTCTCCCCCCGCGCCAGCAGCATCCCAGCCTTCCCCTGCCCGCGATTCTCGGCTATGATTCCGGCAGACTGCCGCGCCAGCCTCGGCGTCCGGTGAACTCCAACCCAGCGAGGCCCGCCATGCACACCCTGGTCCTGGTCAGGCACGGGCAGAGCGCCTGGAACCTGGAGAACCGCTTCACCGGCTGGACCGACGCGCCCCTCACCCCCCTGGGCGCGGCCGAGGCCGCCTCGGGAGCGCAACTGCTGCGGGACGCCGGCTACGACTTCGACCTCTGCCACACCTCCCTGCTCGTCCGGGCCATCGACACCCTGGACATCATCCTGCGCGGCCTGGACCGGCAGTGGCTTCCGGTGTTCAAGTCCTGGCGGCTCAACGAGCGGCACTACGGAGCCCTGCAGGGCCTGAACAAGGCCGAGACGGCCCGGAAGTACGGCGACGAGCAGGTCCTGGTCTGGCGGCGCAGCTACTCCACCCCGCCCCCGGCCCTGACTCCGGACGACCCCCGCCATCCCGGCCGCGACCCGCGCTACGCCGGCCTCGCGCCCGGAGAACTGCCCCTGGCCGAAAGCCTGGCCGACACCGTGGCCCGGGTCCTGCCCTACTGGGACGGGGTGGTGGCCCCCCAGATCCGGGAGGGCAGGAGGGTGCTCGTCGCGGCCCACGGCAACAGCCTGCGCGCCCTGGTCAAGCACCTGGACCGGATGGACGAGGAGGCGGTCGTCGGCCTGAACATCCCCACCGGCGCGCCCCTGGTCTACGAACTGGACCGGGACCTCGCGCCCATCCGGCGCTTCTACCTGGGAGACCCGGACAAGGTGGCGGCCGCGGCCCGGGCCGTGGCGGCCCAGGCCAAGGGCTGAATCTGCACTGCTCCGTTGCGGTTCGCCCCTTTTCCTGTAAAAGTGGTTTCCCTGACCGGACACTGGCCGCCGCCTGCGGAAGTCCGCAGGCCCCGGCCCCGGCCCAAACCCTTCCCGGACCATGGCTGAAGAAAACCTGTCCACCTCCCTGGCCGACAAGCTGCGACGCCTGTCCGGCCTCACCGACCGGCCGCCGCCGGAGCGGGTGCGCGCCGACATCGCCGCCCTGCTCCGCTCCTTCTGGCCGCCGGTGCCGGTGGAGGGGGAGGACCTCCTGGCGGTGCAGCGGACCCTGAGCCAGGCTGCGCACCTCCTGCTGCGCCGCGCCCTGGCCGCGGGCGAGGACCGGGACCTGGCCGTCTTCTACCTCCAGTGCATCGCCGGCCTGGGTCCGGCGGCCGAACCCTGCCTGGCCGGCTGGATATTCCGCCGCCTGGAGGCCGGAGCCGCCCCCGCCGCGATCCTGGACGAGATTCCCGAAGAGGGCCGCCTCCCGCTCCTGGACCGGATCCTCATCCGCCGCCTGGCCGTTCCCCCGGACCTGGCGGCCGAGGCCATGCGCCGGCTCTCGGCCGCTGCGGCCGCCGACCTGGACCGCGCCGCCGCCCTGCTCAAGCGTCGCTCCGAGGCGGACCTCCGCGTGTCCTACGGCCTGCGCCACACCCTGTTCTCCGGCCCCTTCCTGGAACGGACCAGGGACCGCCTGGCCGCGGCCGCGGCCGATGCGGCCGGTGGCCGCAACCCCGACGAGAGCCTCACCGACCTGCTCCGGCAACTGGCCTGCCTTTCCTGCCGGGAGCTTGCCGGAGACCTCGCCGACCTGCTCCAGGTCAAGTCCGTGGCCCCGCTCCTGGCCTTGCTGACGGTCCTGGCGCGGATGGGGGGGCCCAAGGACGTGAAGCTGGCCAAGCCGGTGAGCCGGCTGCTCATGCACCCCAACCGCCGGGTGCAGACCGCGGCCATGGAGGCCCTGGCCGCCCTGGCCCCCAAGGACCTGGGCCGGCTCTTCGCCGCCCTGTTCTCCAAGAACGAGGCCCTGCGCACCTCGGTTCTCGCCCGCCTGCTCCTGCTCTCCCGGGCCGAGTACGACCGGTTCCTGGAGGCCCTGCCCGCCGCGGCCCGGAACGCGGCGGCCCTGCCCCTGTTCAAGGTCCTGGCCCGCCTGGATCCGGGCTGGGCCAACAGTTGCCTGCAGGATGCCGACGAGGGCTCCGCCAAGGTCCGCAGCGCCCTGGCCTCCCACATCCCGGCCCGGCCCGCGGCGCCGGACCAGGCCGCGGCCAGGGCCGAAATGGACCGGTGCAAGGCCCCGGCCCCGGCCAAAGCCAAGGACAAGAAGTCGGAGAAGAGCTCCCTCTTCTCCTTCGGGGGCGGCGGCGAGGGCATCAGCATCTCCTTCGGCGAGGGCGGCAAGCCGCGCGAGGAGCGCGGTCCGGCCAAGGGCGGCGCGGTGTCGGGCAAGGCCTACAAGGACCAAAGCCTCCGCGCCCCGGATTTCGCCTCCCATCTCCTGGAGGACGTGACTTTCACCGGCTGCGCCATCGCCGCGGGCCGCTTTGCCGGGAGCGTGCTCGCCAAGGTCCGGTTCGTGCGCTGCACCTTCGAGGACTGCGACTTCGAGGGCGCCCGCTTCTTCGACTGCTCCTTCGAGGACTGCAGCTTCTCCCTGTGCGCCCTGGCCGGGGCGCAGATGTGCCGCTGCACCCTGCTGGCGGTGCGCCTGCACGAATGCTCCCTCTGGGGCCTGGGCCTCTTCAACTCCGCCCTGCGCGGAGTGCGCCTGCGCGGCAGCGACCTGTCGGGCGGCCGGATCTGCGGCGTGCGGGCCGGAGGCCTGGAGTTCATCCTGTGCGACCTGCGCTACGCCGTCCTGCACGGGCTCACCGCCACCACCTCCGAACTCTACGCCGTGTCCTTCGCCCACACCGCCTTCGCCGGGCTCATCACCGACAACCCGCACCTCCTGGCCGCCGAGGACGCCTGGCTGGACCGCCTGGCCGCCGGGGCCGAGGGCATGCCCGCGGACGAGGTGTTCGCCGGGCCCGCGGACGCGGACGCCTCCCGCCTGGCCACGGACATCGTGCAGCGCTACCTGGACCTGCGCGACGCCCGGGCCAAGAGCCTGGCCTTCCTGACCAACAACCAGCGCCGCACCGACTGGTGCCTGGAGCGCATGGGGCCGGTGAAGTCCGAGTGCTACCTCCTGGCCCCCTTCCTTCTGCACACCGAGGTCTTCGAGCGGTTCAGCGAGATACCCCCCCTGGCCCTGCCCTGCCGCATGGCCGGATACACCCCCACCTGCACGGTGCTGGAAATCGCCCGCAAGCACTTCCCCTCGGTGGACATGCCCCGGGAGGAGCCCGACCCGGTGCTCATCCAGGCCCTGTACACCATCGGCAGCGTGGGCACCGTGGCCCAGACCGCCGCCTCGGACCTGGACTACTGGGTGTGCTACGATCCCGAGGACATGCCCGAGGTCATGGTGGACGGCCTGACCTACAAGCTGGAGGCCATCGAACAGTGGGCCGACGCCACCTTCGACGTGGAGGTCCACTTCTTCACCATGGACCTCACCCGCATCCAGGCCAACAACTTCGGGGTCTCGGACGCGGAGAGTTCGGGCACGGCCCAGGCCATGCTGCTCAAGGAGGAGTTCTACCGCACCGTGCTCCTGGTGTCGGGCAAGCTGCCGGCCTGGTGCGTCACCCCGCCCGGCGCGGACAATGCGGCCTACGCCGGGGTCCTGGACTTCCTGGCCCGCACCCCCCTGGCCGGATTCTTCGTGGACCTGGGCAACCTGGAGGGGATCCCGGCCGAGGAGTTCTTCGGCGCCTCCCTGTGGCAGATCGTCAAGGCCCTCAAGAGCCCGTTCAAGTCCATCATGAAGTTCGGGCTGCTGGAGAAGTACATCGCGGCCCAGGGCGGCCCGGCCACCCAGGACCTCACCCTGCTCTGCGACCGGCTCAAGGCCAACGTGCTCAACAGCCGGGTCTCCCTGCTCACCGCCGACCCCTACCTCCTCCTGTTCAAGGAGGTCTCGGACTTCTACCGCCAGATCCAGGACAAGGAGTCCCTGCACCTGGTGCGGCTGTCCTTCTTCCTCAAGACCAAGGTCCGGGAGATGTGCGTGGCCCCCGCGGCCGTGGCCCGCTGGGAGGAGAAGGAGATCCGCGACCTCTTCCTGGGCGCCGGCTCCAGCCTGGGGGCGGCCGCGGACCAGGCCGGAGAGGAGTGGTCCTTCGACCGGCTGCTCCACATCGGCGGGCTGGTGAACAAGTTCATCATCCGCACCTACCTCAAGGTGCGCGAGCAGCAGTCCGGCGGCGCCGGCATCGCCATCACCCCCCAGGACCTGACCAAACTGGGCCGCAAGATCTTCTCCTCGTTCTCCAAGCGCAAGAACAAGATCGAGCACATCCCCTTCGTGTCCCTGGGCGGCGTGCCCTTCCGGGTGCTGCACTTCGCGGCCCACGGCAAGAAGATCGGCGCGCCCGAGGACTGGTACGTCACCGGCTCCCAGGAGGTCTCCACCTCCGCCCTGCTCAAGCCCCAGAACCTGCGCGCGGGCAAGGACATCGTGGATATCCTCACCTGGCTGGCCTCCAACAGCCTGTACAACGCCAAGATGGCGCTGCGCGGCGACTACTCCATCTCGCCGGTCACGGTGCGGGACATCGAGGGCCTGCTCGCCAAGCTCCTGCAGTTCTTCCCGGGCTCGGCCACGTTCAACACCGACATCAACGAGACCCTGAACCCGGAACGGGTGGTCAGGGCCCTCTTCGCGCTCAATTTCGCCAAGCAGCGGGAAAAGGCCGAACCCATGGAGGTCTCGGTGGTCTACTCCACCAACTGGGGCGAGCTGTTCTGCCGCACGGTGGCGGTCAGGGACACCCTGGTCACGGAAAACCCCCTGGGGTTCCTGGAAGCCTTGCTGGAAACCGACCTGCCCGAGAAGCCGGAGATGGACTACTTCATCCCGGAACGCTCGGTCTGCCCCAAGCCCAAGTTCTGACATGCCCCGGCACGCCGCGTATCGCGCACGCCTCCTGGACTGGTTCGCGGCCCGGGGCCGGGACCTGCCCTGGCGCCGGGACTACGCGCCCTGGGCCGTGCTGGTGTCCGAGGTCATGCTGCAGCAGACCCGGATGGACCGGGTGGCGCCCTTCTTCACCCGCTTCCTGGAGCGCTTCCCGGACCCGGCGGGCCTGGCCCGGGCGCCGGAGGAGGAGGTGCTCAAGCTCTGGGAAGGCCTGGGCTACTACGCCCGGGCGCGCAACCTCCAGGCCGCGGCCCGGGCCATGGTCCGGGAGCACGCCGGCCGGGTGCCCGAGGACCCCGCGGCCCTGCGCGGCCTGCCCGGGATCGGGCCCTACACCGCGGCCGCGGTGGCCAGCATAGCCTTCGGCCGGGACGAGCCCCTGGCCGACGCCAACGTGGAGCGGGTGCTGGCCCGGGCCTTCGACGTGGACGATTCCCTGGCCACGGCCCGGGGCAAGCGGCGCATCGCGGCCCTGGCCGCGGAGCTGCTCCCCCCGGGCCGAGCCCGGGAGTTCAACCAGGCCCTCATGGAGTTGGGCGCGTTGGTCTGCTCCCGTGTCCCGCGCTGTGGGGACTGCCCGATCTCTGACCTCTGCGAGGCGCGGCGGCTGGGCGTCGTGGAGGAGAGGCCGGTGCGCTCCCCGCGCAAGGCCATCACGCCGCTGACGGTCTGCACCGGGGTGCTGGCCCACCAGGGCCGCATCTTCGTGCAGAAGCGGCCGACGCCCGGGGTCTGGGCCGGCCTGTGGGAGTTTCCGGGCGGCCAGGTGGAGCCGGACGAAACCCCGGAGGCCGCGGTGGTGCGGGAGTTCATGGAGGAGACCGAGTTCCCCGTGCGGGTGGCCGAGCCCCTGGGCCTGGTGTCGCACGGCTACACCACCTACCGCGTGGCCCTGCACTGCTTCCTGCTCACGCTGGAGAACGGCCGCACCCAACCCGTGCTGCACGCGGCCGACACCTTTCGCTGGGCCGACGCCGCCGACCTGGCCGGCCTGGCCTTCCCCGCCGGACACCGCAAGCTCCTGGACCGACTGGAGATTGAGGGACGTCTGGAGCGGCTGCTCGCTCCCTCCTGACCCCGGCTGCGCCATGAAGACCTGCGCCGTCCTCCTCACCTCCCACCGGCCCGAAACCCTGCCCCTGGCCGAGGCGGCCATGGCCGGGGCGTCGCTGGTCGTGCTGGAGGAGCCGCCCCACCCCCAGTTCGCGGACATGCTGGCCGGCCGCATCCCGGACGACGACTACCTCATGGCCGCGGACTACGAATTCCCGGCCTTCGCCCGGGCCTCGCTGGAGATGTACCGGCGGCTGCACGCCGCCGGGACCGTGCTGGTCCAGTGCGACCCGTTCATGGAGGAGCTTTTCGCCATCCACGAGTTCTTCATCTCCGGGGGCGCTCCCGGGGACATCCCGCCCGGGTCCCGGCGCAGCCGGGCGTATGCCGCGGAGCGTGACTGGAGCGCGGCCCTGCTCGGGTTCTACTCGGCGGCCGGGGCGGAGGACTTCGGCGCGGTGGTGCGGTCGGTGCAGGCCTTCGCCCGGGCCGACGCGGCCCGGGGCCGCCTGCGGGACGCCCTGCGGGCCGAGGCCATAGCCGGGCTGGCGGAAAACCGCCCGGACATGGCGGTGGAGGCCGGCTACATCCACGCGGCCCTGCCCGGGGAGCTGCGCCGGGTCCTGCCCCCGGGCTGGCGGGTGGCGGTGCGCCGGCTCCTGGAGCCCGCGGCCCGGCCGCTCTGCGGCAAGGGGCAGGTGCTGGGGCCGGGGGACGTGCTGACCATGCTCTACACCTTCCGGCCTGGGCGCGAGAGCCCCCGCGCCGACCTGCTGGCCGCGCGCGCCCTTATCTACATCAAGATTCTCGGAAAGGACGAACAGGAGGCCGGGCCGGGGGAGTTCCCCCACACCGCGGACGAGGCCCGCTGCGCGGACCTGGCGGCGCGGCTGTCCTACGCCGACTGCGCGGCCCTCTACCCCCGGCTGCACAACCTGCCCAAGGCCCACGCCCGGGCCCTGGCCGAGGCCTGCCTGCGCCGGGCCTGAGCCGCCCTACCGTTTCTTCTTCTGGATGATGGTGATGGAGCCGTCCGCGCCCTTCTCGACTTCCAGGCGCTGCTCAGGCGCCGGCTCGAAGCTCTTGCGCTGGGCCGCCGGCCGTCCCAAAAAGCGCAGCAGCGTGGTGCAGGGGATGGCGAAATTGAGGTTCTGGCCCTCCTTGGCCCCGAAGCTGGCCACCCCCACCACCCGGCCCTCGGCGTCGAGCACCGGCCCGCCGCTGGAGCCCTGGGACACCGGCGCGGTGATCTGCACCACCTCCCGGCCGTCCTGCTTGCGCAGGGCGCTCACGATGCCGGTGGACAGTGTCCGCTCCAGGCCCTTGGGCGAACCGATGGCCGCCACCTCCTGGCCCACCTGGGGCAACTCCGTGGCTATCTCCAGGGGCGGCCCGGCGCCGTCGAGCTTGAGCAGGGCCAGGTCCTGGATGGAGTCCGTGTCCACCACCTCCACCTTGGCCACCTTGTCGTCCGGGGTCTTGATGACCACCTCGGACGCGCCCTCGATGACGTGGTAGTTCGTGATGATTCTGGTCCCGTCCTCCACCACGAAGCCCGAGCCGAACTTCTCGGGTCGGTTGAAGCCGTTGAGGCCCAGGACCACCACCACCGAACCCGAGGTCCTGGCGAACACCTTCTGGGCGTCCATGGCCCGGGCCGGCGCGGGAAGGGCCAGGAGCAGGCACAGGGCCAGGAGGCGGGCGAGGCGGCGCATGGGTCCTCCGCGAGACGGACGCGGTTCAGAGCTTGAGGCTTCCCCTGTATTCGTCCAGGGAGGCGATGCCCCACTTCTGCATCAATATCGGCAATTCTTCAACCAGACGGAAGCTGAAGTCCGGCCGGATGAAGTTGGCGGTGCCCACCTGCACCGCGGCCGCGCCCACCAGGATGAACTCCAGCGCGTCCTCGGCCGAGGCGATGCCGCCCATGCCCATGACCGGGACCTTGACCGCCCGGCACGCCTGCCACACGCAGCGCAGGGCCACCGGCTTGATGGCCGGGCCCGAGAGCCCGCCCACCACGTTGGCCAGGCGCGGCCGCCGGGTGCGGGCGTCCACGGCCATGCCGGTGAGGGTGTTGATGAGGGACAGCCCGTGCGCGCCCGCGTCCACCACGGCCCGGGCGATCTCGGCGATGTCCGTGACGTTGGGCGAGAGCTTCACGATGACCGGCTTGTCCCCGGCCGCGCCGCGCACCGCCTCCGTGACCCGGGCCGCGGCCCGGGGGTCCGCGCCGAACAGCGCGCCGCCCGCGGCCACGTTGGGGCAGGAGATGTTCACCTCCAGGGCCGCCACCCCCTCCTGGGCCGCCAGGAGCCCGGCCAGTTCGGCGTACTCCGCCGGGTCGCAGGCATAGAGGTTGGCCAGGACGGGCACGTCCCTCCAGGGCAGGCGGGGCAGGCGCTCGGCGATGAACCGCTCGGCCCCGATGTTCTGGATGCCGATGGCGTTGAGCATGCCCGCCGGGGTCTCGGCGATGCGCGGCATGGGGTTGCCGGCCCGGGGCTTGAGGGACAGGCCCTTGACCACGATGCCGCCCAGGGCCGCCAGGTCGCCGTAGCGGGCGAACTCCAGGCCGTAGCCGAAGGTGCCCGAGGCGGTGAGCACGGGATTCTTGAGCTTGAGTCCGGCGAAATCCACGGCAAGGTTCACGGCCGCACCTCCCCGCCCAGGTCCAGGTCCTGGGCCCAGAACACCGGGCCGCGGGAGCACACCTGCGCCAGGTCGCCCGCGGCGGTCTTGCACACGCAGCCCAGGCACGCCCCCACCCCGCAGGCCATGCGGTTCTCCAGGGAGAGCTGGCAGCGCACCCCGGCACGTGCCGCCAGGTCCTTGACCGTCTTGAGCATGGGCAGAGGCCCGCAGGCCAGGACCAGGCCTTCGGCCGGCAGCTCGCCGATGCGGGTCTCCAGCAGGGCGATGAAGCGGGCCAGGTCCTCGCGGCCCTGCTCGTGGAGCTCCTCGGCCGCCGCGCCGCCGGCCAGGTCCGGCCAGGGGTAGGCCGAGAGCGGCAGGGTGTGCCCGAAGACCAGGCGCAGCAGGTCCGGCCGGGGATGGGATTCGGCGTAGGCCCGGAAGGGGGCCACGCCGATGCCTCCGCCCAGGAGCAGGGTCGGCTGCTCCTCCCTGGCGAAGAAGGAGCCCAGCGGCCCCCACATGGTCACGCTGTCGCCGGGCGCGAGCTCGGCCAGCCGGGCCGTGCCCCGGCCCACCACCGCCACCAGCAGGTGGACGGCCCGCCCGCTCGCCCGGTACACGGAGAAGGGCCGGGCCCAGAGCAGATCCAGGCCCCAGGCCGCGGGCCGCACCATGACGAACTGGCCGGGCCGCACGGCCCAGCCCGGATTCTCCAGGACGATCTCCACCACGGCCGGCCCGCCATCCGGAGCCTTGCCGAAGCGCTCCACAGCGAGTACCTTCACGTCTTGGCACGCGTCGTACTGCATGAACCTCTTCCCTTTCCCGCCGCTGTGCGGATTCCCGCCGAAGGGCGGATAGAGCATGAACCAGACACACCACCGACCCGAAATCCTGGCCCCGGCCGGCGACACCCAGTCCTTCCTGGCGGCCCTGGCCGCGGGGGCGGACGCGGTGTACGCCGGACTCAAGCACTTTTCCGCGCGCATGGAGGCCGAGAACTTCAGCCTCTCCGAACTGGCCGCCCTGGCCGACCTGGGCCGGGACAAGGGGGCCAGGCTCTACGTGGCCATGAACGTCCTGGCCAAGCCCGGGGACCTGGCCGCGGCCGGCCGCCTGGCCGCGCGCCTGAGCCGCACCGTAAAGCCCGCCGGGCTCATTGTCCAGGATTTGGGCCTGGCCGACGCGGTGCGCCAGGCCGGGTTCGACGGCGAACTGCACTTCTCCACCCTGGCCGCCGTGACCCACCCCGCGGGCCTGGCCGTGGCCCGCCGCCTGGGCGCGGACCGGGTGGTCCTGCCCCGGGAGCTGTCCGTGGACGAGGTCAAGGCCTGCGCCGCGGCCTGCCCCGAGGGGCTCTCCCTGGAGGTCTTCGTGCACGGGGCCCTGTGCTACAACGTGTCCGGCCGCTGCTGGTGGAGCAGCTACCTGGGCGGCAAGAGCGGCCTGCGCGGCCGCTGCGTCCAGCCCTGCCGCCGGGTCTACTCCGCCAAGGGCCGCAAGGCGCGGATCTTCTCCTGCAACGACCTGTCCCTGGACGTGCTGGCCCGCACCATGCTCGACCTGCCCCAGGTCGCGGCCTGGAAGATCGAGGGCCGCAAGAAGGGCCCTCACTACGTGTACTACACCACCACCGCCTACCGGCTCCTGCGCGACCACCCCGCGGACCCGGCGGCCAAGAAGACCGCCCTGGGCCTGCTGGAGCAGGCCCTGTCCCGGCCCACCACCCACTACCGCTTCCTGCCCCAGCGGCCGCAGATCCCGGTGGAGCCCGACAAGCACACCGGGTCGGGCCTGTTCGTGGGCAAGACCACGGGAACCGGCGCGGGCTTCAGCGTGAGCCCCCGGCTGGCGCTCATCCCCGGGGACCTGCTGCGCATCGGCTTCGAGGACCAGCCCGGCCACCGCACCCTGCCGGTGCGCAAGGCCGTGCCCAAGGGCGGCAGGCTCACCGTGCCGGGCGGCCGCGGCCCTGCCCCGGCCGTGGGCTCCCCGGTGTTCCTGGTGGACCGCCGCGAGCCGGAGCTCATGAACATCCTGAACGGCCTTTCCCGGGAGTTCCAGGCCAAGGCCCGGCCCGAGCCGGCCGAGGCCCCGGAATTCACCCCCGTCCTGCCCAAGCCCGCGCCGCGGCCCGGCCGGGGCAAGATCCTGCGCATGACCGTGGTCCGCCGCCAGGGCAAGGAAAAGGTGACGGACGAGCTGGGCCTGTGGCTCATGCCCAAGCCCCAGGAGCCGCCCCGCGGCCTGCGCGGCCGGGCCTGGTGGTGGCTGCCCCCGGCGATCTGGCCCTCGGACGAGGCGGCCTGGTACGAGTCCGTGACCAAGGCCCGGCGGGCCGGGGCCTGCAACTTCGTGCTCAACGCCCCCTGGCAGATCGGCCTGTTCGAGGGATTCATGGCGCAGGTCGAGCGGGCGGCCGAGCGGCCCGCGCCGAAGGGGCGCGGGGAGCGTCCCGGGCGCCCCGAGCACCCGGAGCGCCGGGAGCGCAGCGAACGGCCGCCCCGGCCCCTGACCCTCTGGGCCGGCCCCTTCTGCAACACGGCCAACCCCCTGGCCATCGCGGCCCTGGCCCGGCTGGGCTTTCACGGCGCGGTGGTGAGCCCGGAGCTGCCCGGCGCGGACCTGCTGGCCCTGCCCTCCCAGAGCTGCCTGCCCCTGGGCATCGTGACCCGCGGCCAGTGGCCCCTGGGCGTCACCCGGGCGGGCCTGTCCGGCGTCAAGGCCGGGGTCCCGGTGGAGAGCCCCAAGGGCGAGGTGTGCTGGGCCCGGGACGTGGGCGACGACGTGTGGATCTACCCCGGCTGGGGCCTGGACCTGGGCGGCCACGAGGGCGAGTTGGCCCGGGCGGGCTACGCCATGTTCATCCGGCTGGTGGAGCACAAGCCCAAGGCCGTGCCCACCGCGGCCCGCTTCTCCCAGTTCAACTGGGACCTGGACCTGCTCTAGCCTCCTGACGAACGAAATGGAAACGCCCGGCCGGGGCACCCGGCCGGGCGGTTCGTCGT
>JBFMHA010000025.1:0-39688 GCA_040753075.1 Thermodesulfobacteriota bacterium | reverse complement strand
CCTTCCCCCCAGACCCCCCTTCCCCTATCCCAAAAACTTTCATTGGTTGGGGGAGCGGTTGGGGGTTAGAAGTATTTCATGCTCGTCTTCTTGAGTTCCTTGACGCTTTCCAGGATGTCGTACTCGTCGATCCCGGTCAGGGCCGCCAGCTCGGCCACGGTGCGGCCGCAGTCCGCCGGGCTCTGGCCGTGGATCATGGTGTAGACGTTGAACGGCCAGTCCAGGCAGTTGCGCCGCACGTAGCAGTGGGAAATCTCCGGACGGGAGGCGAACATCTCGCCCACCTCCTCCAGCCGGTCCTCGGCCACGTACCAGGCCACCATGGCGTTGTGCCCGTAGCCCGCCTTCTGGTGCCGCAGCGTGGCCCCGAACCGGCGGATGGCCCCGGAGCCCTTGAGCTCCCGCACCAGGGAGAGCACCTCCCCCTCGCTGGCCCCGCAGGACGCGGCGATGTCCGCAAAGGGGGTGGCCGAATCCGGCAGATCCCCCTGCACCAGCCCCAGGATGGCCCGCTCGCGGGCCGTGAATTCGCGCTTTTGCATGCTCGACGCCTCTCCTTGCAAAGAATCCCCGATGTACCCGAGCCCGCGCCGGGTTGCAACCGGACCGGGGCCGCGGTATGCAGGGACGCCGGCCCGCGGGCCGGAAAACGACCAGGAGGAGCCCATGAAGATAGCTGTTGTCGGCGGCGGGGCCTGGGGCACCACCCTGGCCAACGTCCTGGCCAAGAAAGGCCTGCCCACCTCCCTGTGGGTGCGGGAGATGGAGGTGGTGGCCAAGATCAACGCCACCCGGGAAAACGAATGGTACCTGCCCGGGGTCCGGCTGCACGACAGCCTGGACGTCACCGGCGACATGGCCCACGTCGCGGCCTCGGCCGACGTGCTGCTCTTCGCCACGCCCTCCCAGTTCTTCCGCTCGGTGCTCGGCCAGTTCAAGCCGCTCCTGCCCAGGAAGCCCGTGTGCGTGTGCGCCAACAAGGGCATCGAACTGGACAGCCTCATGACCATGTCCCAGGTGGTGGAGGACGTGCTCGGCCCCCTCAAGCCGCGCTTCGCCATGCTCTCCGGCCCGTCCTTCGCCCTCGAGGTGAGCCGCGAGATGCCCACCGCCCTGGTGCTGGGCTGCGCGGACAAGAAGCTGGCCAAGGAGCTGCAGGCCACCTTCTCCACCGACTACCTGCGGGTCTACACCAACCCCGACTACCGCGGCGTGGAGCTGGGCGGGGCCTTCAAGAACATCATCGCCATCGCCGCGGGCGTGGCCGACGGCCTGGGCTTCGGGTCCAACGCCCGCGCCGCGCTCATCACCCGCGGCCTGGCCGAGATGGGCCGCCTGGGCAAGGCCATGGGCGCGCAGCCCGCCACGCTCACGGGCCTGTCCGGCATGGGCGACCTGGTGCTCACCTGCACCGGCGAACTCTCCCGCAACCGCACCGTGGGCCTCAAGCTGGGCCAGGGCCAGAAGCTCATGGACATCCTCAAGGACATGCGCGCCGTGGCCGAAGGCGTGAAGACCACCGAGGCCGTCCACGCCCTGGGCAAGAAGCTCGACGTGGAGCTGCCCATCACCGACCAGGTCTACAAGGTCCTCTACAAGGACAAGGACCCCAAGGACGCGGTCAAGAAGCTCATGACCCGCGGCCTCAAGAGCGAGATGTAGCCCGCGCGGACTCGAAAACGCGACGGCCCGGGACGCGAGCGTCCCGGGCCGTTTCGTTTTGGTCCTGACTATTTGGCGGTTAAGAACGTCGCCCAGACCTGGCGGCTTCTCGGCCCGTCCCACTCGCAGAAGAAGACGCCCTGCCACGTTCCCAACTGCACCCGGCCGTCGGCGACTATGAGCGTCAACCCCGGCCCCATGAGGCTGGACTTGATGTGGGCGTCGGTGTTGCCTTCGGCGTGGCGGTTGTCGCCGCGCGGGGGCGCGAGCCTGGCCAGGCTCGCCACCATGTCCCGCACCACGTCCGGGTCCGCGGCCTCGTTCACGGTCAGCGCGCCGGTGGTGTGCGGGCACCACAAATACAACAATCCGTCGCCCCAGCCCTTGTCCGCGACCAGCCGCTGCACCTCGGCCGTCAGGTTCGCCATCTCCTCGCGCCGCGAGGTCTTCACGCTCAGCTTCTCCATCCTTCCTCCTCATCGTGCGGCCGCAACGTCTCGGCCGGGCGGAATCCCCACCCCGCCCTATGGGGGCTCCAAGGGGCCGTCGGCCCCTGGGCCCCCGGAGGGTGATCTCTTCACCCCTCCAGCGGCTTGTCCGCGCCGACGATGAAGACCGGGTTGTGGGAGGCGAGGTGGAGGTCGCCGGCCAGGGGGCGGGCCTCGGCGGTGGAGACCAGGGTGACGAAGACCGGCCAGCCCCGGTCCGCGAGGCTCTTGCGCACGCGCTCCAGGGTGGAGAGCAGCACCACGTGGCAGACCAGGCGGCCGCCCGGGGCCAGGCGGGCGCAGGCCGCGTCGAGCACCTCGCCGTTCCGGGAAAGGCCGCCGCCGATGAACACCCGGTCCGGGTCGGGCAGGTCGTCCAGGCAGCGGGGCATGGACCCGTGCACCGGCTCCACGGTGTAGGCCCCGGTGCGGCGGATGTTCTCCCGGATGAGGCCCACCCGGTTGGCGTTCTTCTCCACGGCCAGGACCCGGCCCGCGGCCAGGGACGCGGCCTCCACGGCCACGGCCCCGCAGCCCGCGCCCAGGTCCCACACCGTGTCGCCCGGGGTGATGCGCAGGGCCGACAGCCCGGCCGCGCGCACCGGGCCCTTGGTCATGAGGTTCTTCTCCTTGGCCAGCAGGTCGTCGGGGATGCCCAGGGTCAGGGCCACCCCGGGCCGGCCGGTGCGCTCCAGGAGCACGAGGTTCAGCTTGGAGAAGGAGGTGCGGGCGGCCTCCTCCAGGGTGAACTTGCGCACCTGCTCGGCCTCGGTCTCCAGGTCCTCCAGCACCCACATGGCGAAGTGGTCGCAGCCCTTGTCCAGGACGGCCTGGGCCACGGCCGCCGGCACGTTGGCCGGGTCGGTGTAGACCGCCACGAAGTCGGCCCGGATCATGGCCCGGCACAGGGGCAGCCAGTCGTTGCGGCCGTGCAGGGACACGGTCTCCACCGCGGCCCAGGGGATCTTGAGCTTGGCCGCCGCGGCCTGGAGCGCGGTGACGCCGGGGTAGACCGTGACCTCCTCCGGCCCCAGGCGCTCGACGAGGGTCGCGCCGATGCCGTAGTAGAGCGGGTCGCCGTCGGCCAGCACCACCACCATGAGCCCCTCGGCGTGGCGGGCGGCCAGGCTCTCGATGACGCCGTCCAGGGGCGCGGCGATGACCAGCTTCTCGGCCGGGTGGTCGTCGAAGTGGGCGAGCTGGGACCGGCCGCCGCAGAGCACCTGGGCGTGCTCGATGACCTCCGAGGAATGTTCGGGCAGGTTGTCCGGGTCCATGCCCAGGCCGACCACGTGGATCATGCGCACCTCCAGGGGTGTGCCCCGGCGGCGCGGGGCGGGCGCGGGACGTCCGCGGAAACGGGGAGCCGTCCGGCGCGGACGGGCTGCGGCGGGCGTCAGGGGGACGCCGGCTCCTCCGTGCGGACCAGAAGCCTTTTCCCGTCCTGGGTGTATAGCCGGTATTCCAGGACCGGTCCAGGACCGGCGAACCCGCGGGCCGCGGCCAGGGCCTGCGCGGCCACGGCGGCCAGGCAGGCGTCCCGGGCCGGGGAGGCCAGGATGATCTCCTGGGCCTCCATGGCGGTGTTGGCCGCGGCCACCCGGGCGGCGTCGCCGGGCGGGAGGCCCGCGGCGGCGCAGGTCCCGGCCAGGAAGTCCAGGCGCAGCGGCGCGGTGCGGGCGTGGGTGTTGGCCAGGCCCTGGGCCTGCTTGGCCAGCTTGCCGAAGAACACCGCGACCGTGATGCGGGTGAAGCCCCGGGCCGCGGCGGCCGCGAGCGCCGGGGCGAAGAAGTCCGCGAACTGGACGCAGGCCAGCGCCGGCGCGCCGGGCAGGTCCTCCCGGGCCAGGCGCTCGCTGCGGCCGCCGGTGGAGAGGATGGCGTGGGTCAGGCCCGCGGCCCGGGCCACGTCCAGGCCGGCCTCGATGGTGGCCAGGTAGGAGGCGTGGGAGAAGGGCTTCACCGTGCCCCGGGCGCCCAGGATGGAGATGCCGCCCAGGATGCCCAGGCGCGGGTTCAGGGTCTTCAGCGCCAGGCGCTCGCCCTCCGGGACCTCGACGAGCACCCGCGCCCCTCCGCCTCTTCCCGCCTCCTCCAGCGCCTCCCGGCAGGCGGCGGCGATCTGGGCCCGCGGCGCGGGGTTGATGGCCGGCTCGCCGGGCGGCACGGGCAGGCCGGGCAGGGTCGCCCTTCCGACGCCTTTCCCGCCGTCCAGGACGATTTCTCCGTCCCCCAGCCCCGGATCCAGGGCCACGAGGGCCTGGATTTCCGCCCGATGGGTCACGTCAGGGTCGTCTCCCGCGTCCTTGACCACGGTGACGCGCACCCCCTCCCCTTCGGCCTCGCACCGCGCAATGGGGATGGCCAGCCGGCCGCCCGCAGGCAGGGGCACGTCGACGACGCCCCTCCCCTCCCCGGCGGCCAGGAGCAGCACGCCCGCCTTGGCCGCGGCCGCAGCGGCGGTGCCGGTGGTGAATCCCTCGCGCAGCCTGGTCATGCCGTCCTTCTTTGCCTTGTCCCTCTTCAATCGATAGCGGCTTTTGGAGGGTGGAGAGGGGGCCCGGGGGAGGGGAGGGAACCTTTTCACCGCCAGGAAAAGGCTCCCTCCCCTCCCCCGGTTCACCCTTCCTTCCCGCACGCCTCCACGAACGCCGCGGCGGCGTCGGGGTTGGAGGCGAGGTGGAGGTGGATGTAGGAGCCCAGGGTGTTGTGCTTCTGGAACCCTTCGGCCTGGTCGGTCCAGCCCTTGCGGTCGCGCACGCGGTAGAGAGGTTGGGCGTCGGGGTCGGCGGTGGTGGGCGAGGAGTAGTGGAACTCGTGGCCGCGCAGCATGGTCCAGGCCGGGCCGAGGAAGCTGTCGCGGGTGGTGACGGCCTCGCGGTAGCCCAGGGCCGCGAAGCGGGGCGTCATGGCGGCCTGCATGGCGAAGACCCCGCACATGGGGTGGGTGCGGCCCTCGGCGTCCTTGATCTCCTGCATGAGGAGCATGAACCCGCCGCACTCGGCGTAGACCGGCCGGCCGGACAGGGAGAAGGCCTTGACCGCGGCGCGCAGGGAGGCGTTGGCCGCGAGTTGCGCGGCGTGCAGCTCGGGGTAGCCGCCGGGCAGGTACAGGCCGTGCAGGTCCGGGGGCAGGGCGGGGTCGGCCAGGGGCGAGAAGGGGACCAGCTCGGCCCCGGCGGCCTCCAGCAGGCGCAGGTTCTCGGCGTAGGTGAAGCAGAAGGCCCGGTCCCGGGCGATGCCGATGCGGACCCGGGGGACCGGGACGGGCGCGGCCGCGGGGTCGGGGGGGAGCTCCAGGGCCGGGCAGGCGCCCAGCAACCGGGTGAGGTCGATGTTCTCCTCGGCCCAGCGGGCCAGGCGGGCGACCAGCTCCGGCTCCAGGGGATGGTCCTGGGCCGTGACCAGCCCCAGGTGGCGGGAGGGCAGGGCCAGGGCCTCGTCGCGGGGCAGCATGCCCAGGATGCGGGCCGAGGACGGCAGGTTGGGGCTGGTCTCCAGGGCCTCGCGCAGGAGCGCGGCGTGGTTGTCGCTGCCCACCCGGTTGAGGATGAGGCCGGCAAAGGGCACGGCCGGGTCGAAGGCGGTGTAGCCCAGGGCCAGGGCCGCGGCGGAGCGGGCCTTGGAGCGCGCGTCCAGGACCAGGGCCACGGGCAGTCCCAGGAGCTTGGCCAGCGCGGCTGTCGAGCCCTCGTCCGAGGCTCCCGAGACGCCGTCGAACAGGCCCATGACCCCCTCGACCACGGCGGCCTGGCAGCCCCGGGCGTGGCGCAGCAGGATGCCGCGGGCCGCCTCGGGGCCGCACATCCAGGGGTCCAGGTTGTGGGAGGCGCGGCCGCACACCGCGGCGTGCAGGGTGGGGTCGATGAAGTCCGGCCCGACCTTGAAGGGCGCGACCGCGAGGCCGCGGGCGCGCAGCGCGGCCATGACCGCCAGTGACACCAGGGTCTTGCCGCACCCCGAATGGGTCCCGGCGATCACGAAGGCCTTGCAGCGGGGAGTCTCCATGGCCGGCGACCATACCCGCGGGCCGGGGGAAAGGCAAAGGGAGGGGCGCGGCCGCAGCTAGCTGACTGTTGAAAAAACCAAAATTCGCAGGCCGTTCAAAAATGGGGAGATGCAAGGAAGCGAAAAAATCCGGGACGCGCAGTGTATTGCGCATACATAAGCGGTCTGGATTTTTTCGCTGACGCAGCAGATCGCCGTTTCTCAACGGCCTGCTAGCCCTTGGCCGCCGGCAGGCGGAACACGAAGGTCGCGCCCTGGCCCTGGGCGGATTCGGCCCAGATCTGGCCGCCGTAGTGCTCCACCACCTGGCGGCAGATGGTCAGGCCCAGGCCCGTGCCCTTGGGCTTGTCGCGCAGGGTGTCGCCGTCGCGCACCTGGAAGAACTTCTGGAACACGTTCTCCAGGTCCGCGTCCGGGATGCCCGGCCCGGTGTCCCGCACCCGGACCTCGACCCAGCCGTTCACCGCCGCGGCCTCCAGGCGGATGCTGCCCTCGACCGTGAACTTGGCGGCGTTGCCCAGGAGGTTGGCGAGCACCTGCATGATGCGGTCCCGGTCCGCCTTCACCCGGGGCAGGCGGTCCGGGATGTCCGCGGCCAGCCGCACCTTGGACTTGCCCCCCACCTGGCCGCGCAGGGTCTCCATGGCGTTGCGCAGGAGGCGGGGCATGTCCAGGTCCGCGTCCCGCCACTCGATGGAGCCGGACTCGATCTTGGAGAGGTCCAGCAGGTCGTTGACCAGGCGGGTGAGGCGCTCGCCCTCGCCCAGGATGATGTCCAGGTTGCCCAGGATGCGCCCGCCCCGCAGGGCCTGCTCCGCGTCCTCGCCGGCGCGGGGCAGGAAATGGGCGCAGAAGGACTTGCGGATGAGCTTGGCGAACCCCAGCACCGAGGTGAGGGGGGTGCGCAGCTCGTGCGAGGCCAGGGACAGGAAGGAGCTCTTCACCTGGTCCAGGGTGCGCAGCCGCTGGTTGGCCTCCTCGAGTTCGGCGGTGCGCTCCGCCACCCGGCGCTCCAGCAGCCCGTGGGAGTTGGCCAGGAGCTCCTGGGCCTCCCGCGCCGCGGTCACGTCCTGCAGGAAGCCCTCGATGAGGGGCGCGCCGCGGCCGTCCAGGGAGGCGCGGGCGCTGACCTGGGCCCAGATGGGGAACCCGTCGGCCCGGCGCAGCCGCACCTGCCCGCGCCGCACCTCGTCCATGCGCCAGACCCGGTCGAAGAAGAAGTCGGCCTCGGCATCCAGGGGGTCGGCGGCCAGGCGGCGGAAGTCCACCAGGCTGTCCACCATGTGCTGGCCCGAGGAATAGCCCAGGATGCGGGCCAGGGCCGGATTGGCCCCGATGATGAGGCCGTCGGGCGTGGCCTGGAAGATTCCCTCCGAGGCGTTCTCCACGATGCCGCGGTACTTCTCCTCGCTCTCGGCCAGGGCCTTTTCCGCCTCCTTGCGGGCGGTGATGTCGCGCACGCACTCGATGGCCCCGACCAGGCGGCCCGCGGCGTCCCGGAGCGGGGTGGCCGTGGCCCAGACATGCACGCCGCGGCCGCCCCACAGGGCCGGGGCGAAGGACTCGGCCACCAGGGTGTCGCCCTGGCGCTCCACGCCCCGGTAGCGGGCCAGCACCCCGGGGTCCTCCGCCCAGAGCAGGTCCAGGAGCACCGGCCGGCGCTCGCCGTAGAAGGGGATGGCGTACTCCTCCTCGCCCCGGCCCAGGATCCGCTCCTTGGGGATCCCGGTCATGCGCACCATGGCCTGGTTCCAGGCGATGACCCGGCGCCCGGCGTCCACCACGAAGGTGGCGTCGGGCAGGAACTCGATGATGTTCTCCAGCCGGGCGCGCACCGCCCGCACCTCCTCCTCGGCCCGGACCTGCTCGGTGACGTCCTCCAGGCTGCCGTGGAAGCGGACGATGGCCCCTTCCGCGTCGCGCTCGGCGCGGCAGCGGTTGCGCACCAGGATGACGCTTCCGTCGCGGCGGCGGAAACGGGACTCGAAATCCATCACCCGGTCCTCGCTCCCGAAGCGGGCGATGATCCGCTCGCGATCGGCCGCGGACTCGTAGAAATCGGCCATGTTCTGGCCCAGCAGGCTCCCGCTGTCCGGGAAGCCGAGCAGCTGGGCCATGGCCGGGTTGGCCTCCAGGATGCGGCCGTTGCGGGCCGAGCGGTAGAGGCCCACGGGCACGCCGGCGAACAGGCCCTGGTAGCGCCGCCGGGCCTCGCGCTCGCGATCGGACAGCCAGCTGGTCACCAGGGCCGCGGCGTTGAAGACCAGCACCAGGGCCAGGGACTGCAGGTCGTGCGGGGAGCTGAACAGCGACGGGCCGTGCAGGACCACGGAGCCGCAGGCCAGGCTGGCGGCCAGGGCGGCCATGAGCCCCCCGGCCCGGCCGAAATGGAAGGAGGCGAGGAGCACCGGGAAGATGAGGGACAGGCCGAAGAAGAACTGGACGTGCTCCTGCTCGGCGGCCAGCAGGAAACCTGCTCCGGCCAGGACCAGCCAGGCCGCCACCAGGCCGGCCATGAGCCGGTCCGAACTGCGCGGGCGGCGCGTCACCATCGCTCGCGGCAGTACAGGGCTCGCCGCAGCACGGTTGCGGCCAGCACCACCGCCACCATCTCCACCGAGGTCTCGGTGAGCAGACCCAGGGCCGTGACGGGCAGGGCCTCGGCAGCGAGGGGCAGCAGGCCGAGGCGGAAGAAGAAGAGCATGTTCAGGGCATGCCCCAGGAGCAGGGCCAGGGACGCCAGCAGTTCGGAGCCGCGGCGGCCCAGGACGCCGGCCAGGCCGCCCATGAGCGCGTGCGGCAGGACGGCCAGGGCGTGGAACATGTCCACCTGGGCCAGGGCGGCCAGGCCCGCGCCCAGCGCGCCGGCCGCCGCGCCGCTGCACGGGCCGTAGAAGTACCCGGCCAGCACCGGGAAGACCATGTTCAGGGCCACGCCGGCCCCGGGGACCATGGGGTTGGGCAGGAGCCGCACCAGGGGCGCGAAGGCGGGGTACAGCAGGGCGAAGACCGCGATCCCGATGAGGCGTCGCTTGGCGTCGGTCATGGGCGGAACGGACCTTCCCGGAAAGGTTGGCGGGCCTTCTCTTCCTCCTACAACGCCCATTCCACATAGTGCAAATATCGACCCTCTGCAACAAGACCGGGATCTCCCCCGGTTCCTGCACAAAAAAACCCCCGTCCCGGGGACGGCTTCCCACCCGGGGCGGGGGATGGTATGCCGCGGCCGGAGGAGCCGGCCATGGACTGCGCATCCCGAAGCGAGGTTCTCAAGGATTTCCGGAGGATGCCCGGAGTGGGCAAGCGCGTGGCCCAGGACCTGTGGGACCTGGGCTACCGGGCCGCGGCCCAGCTGGCCGACGCCGACCCGGAAGACATGTACCGCCGCCTGTGCCTGCAGGCCGGCGGCCACGTGGACCGCTGCATGCTCTACGTCTTCCGCTGCGCGGTCCACTTCGCCGCGTCCGAGGCCCGGGGCGAAACCCCGGACCCCGAATCGCTCAAGTGGTGGAGATGGAAGGATCCTGCCTGAGGACCCGGGCGCGCTACTGCATGGTCTTGCAGGCGTCGGAGGCGTTCTCGCCCGGCGCGGCGGCCTTGGCCAGGTAGTCGCGCACCTGGTCGCTGGCCTTCCACTGGGCGAAGATCTCCCGCCACTGGGCGAAGCCCAGCCGCTCCTGGTCGAAGGCCGCCTCGTGGCCGGACAGGAACAGCGCGAACAGGTGCATCTCCACCTTGAAGTCGCGGGAGTCGAAGACCTTGTCCACCAGGCCGGCCCGGTGGCGCACGCCGTCCAGGTAGCGGGCCGCGAAGGTGCAGACCTCGGTGAGCGAGGTCTGGTAGTCCACGGTCTTGCCGTTGAGGGCCTCGGCCAGGGGCCACAGGGGGGCGTGGTCGCGCCGGATGGCCTCGGCCGCCTCGTCCGGTATGTCCATGCGCAGCGTCCCGCCCTCGGCCTCCTTCAGGAAATAGAAACGCAGCCAGGTCTCGAACTGCATGGCCTCGGCCACATCGGCCAGGACGCTCTGGAAATCGTCGCTCATCGTGGGCTCCTCGGGAAGTATTGCAGGAGCGGCTACGCCGCTTGGCCCCGCTTACGCGGGGCCGCACTTGTAACTGGGAGCGCGAAAATGAACATTTTCTGCTCCCAGTAAACTCCGGCCGCGGCCGGGAATCCCTCCGTAGTCACCCGCACCCCCGGCGTCAAGGCCGGGCGTGCATCCCGGCTTCAGGGCCGGGCATGGAGATGACAGGCCGCGAAATGCCCGGGAGCGGCCTCGACCCAGGCCGGCGCCAGCGCGGCGCACGGCCCGAAGGCCTCGGGGCAGCGGGGATGGAAGCGGCAGCCCGCGGGCGGCGCGCTGGGGCTGGGCATGTCCCCGCTCAGCCGCAGCGCCATGCCCCCGGCCGCGGGGTCGGGCGCGGGCGCGGCCGCGAGCAGGGCGCGGGTGTACGGATGCGCCGGCCGCCCGTACAGCTCCGCGGCCGGGGCCAGCTCCACCAGCCGGCCCAGGTACATCACCGCCACCCGGTCGCTCACGTAGCTGACCACGGACAGGTCGTGGGAAATGAACACGTAGGCCAGGCCCAGGCGCTCCTGCAGATCCTGCAGGAGGTTGATGACCTGGGCCTGGATGGACACGTCCAGGGCGGACACCGGCTCGTCGCAGACCACCAGCTCCGGGCTGGGGGCCAGGGCCCGGGCGATGGCCACGCGCTGCCGCTGGCCGCCGGAGAATTCGTGGGGATAGGCGTCCATGCGCTCGCGGCGCAGGCCCACCAGGTCCATGAGCTCGGCCACCCGCTCCCGGCGCTCGGCCCGGCCCATCCCGGCCACGGTCAGGGCCTCGGCCATGGACGCGGCCACGGTCAGCCGCGGATTGAGCGAGGAGAACGGGTCCTGGAACACCATCTGCACCTTGCGGGGCAGCTCCCGCGCCCACTGCGCGTCCGGGTCCCAGAGGTCCCGGCCGGCCAGGAGCACCCTGCCGGCCGAGGGCTCCTCCAGCCGCACCACCAGCCGCGCCAGGGTGGACTTGCCGCAGCCGCTCTCGCCCACCAGGCCCAGTGTCTCGCCCCTCGCCACGGCCAGGTCCACCCCGTCCACCGCGCGCACCCACTCCCGCGCCGCGGCGAACACCCCCCGCCGCACGGGGTACAGCTTCTGGAGGGCGACGGTTTCGAGCAGCATGGGGGGGAGGAAAACGGGGGAGGAGCCCTGCGGGCTCCAACCCCGGCGCGTTACCAGAAGAGGGTCTGGGCCCGGTCGGGGCCGACGGAGACGATGGTGACGGGCGCGCCGGCCAGCTCCTCGATGCGGGCGATGTAGTTCTTGGCGTTCTGGGGCAGGTCCTCGAACCGGGTGATGTGCTCGATGGGCTCGGACCAGCCGGGCAGGGTCTCGTAGACGGGCGTGACCCGGGCCAGGGCGTTCTCCTCCTGGGGCGGGTAGTCCAGGGTCTCGTCGCCGTAGCGGTAGGCGGTGCAGACCTTGAGCTCGGGCAGGCCGCAGAGCACGTCGAGCTTGGTGAGGGCCAGGCCGGTGGGGCCGTTGAGGCGCACGGCCTCGCGCAGCAGCACGGCGTCGAGCCAGCCGCAGCGGCGGCGGCGGCCGGTGGTGGCCCCGAATTCCGCGCCCTTGCCCTGCAGGTGGTCGCCCACCGCGTCGGTCAATTCGGAGGGGAAGGGCCCGCCGCCCACCCGGGTGGTGTAGGCCTTGACCACGCAGACGATCCGGTCCAGGCGGGTCGGGGCGCAGCCGCTGCCGGCCGCGGCGTTGCCGGCCACGGTGTTGGAGGAGGTCACGAAGGGGTAGGTGCCGTGGTCGATGTCCAGGAAGGTGCCCTGGGCGCCTTCGAAGAGCACCTCCCAGCCGTCCTCCATGCCCTGCTGCAGGGCGCCGGCCACGTCGCCCACGTAGGCGGACAGGCGCCTGGCCACGGGCAGCATGGCGTCCGTCACCTGGCCCGCGTCCAGGGCGGGCTGCCCGTAGAAGGCGAACAGGGCGTTCTTCTCGGGCAGGGCGCGCTCGACCTTGCGGCGCAGCAGCTCCGGGTCGGCCAGGTCGCCGGCCCGGATGCCGGTGCGGCCCATCTTGTCCTCGTAGCAGGGACCGATGCCGCGGCCGGTGGTGCCGATCTTGGCGTCCGGGGCCTTGGCCTGCTCCCGGGCCGCGTCCAGGCGCTTGTGGTAGGGCATGATGACGTGGGTCCTGGGGCTGATCATGAGCCGGCCGGGGGAGACGTCCACGCCCTCGGCGGCCAGGCGGTCGACCTCCTGGAGGAAGACCTCGGGGTCCAGGACCACGCCGTTGCCGATGAGGCACAGCTTGCCGGGATGGAGGACGCCCGAGGGGATGAGGTGGACCACCAGGGACTTGCCGGCCACCACCAGGGTGTGGCCGGCGTTGTTGCCGCCCTGGAAGCGCACCACCATGTCCGCGCGCTCGGCCAGCAGGTCCACGATCTTGCCCTTGCCTTCGTCGCCCCACTGGGCGCCCATGACCACGGTATTTGACATGCGGCTCTCCTTTTGGCATAGGCCCGCTTCTGCGCGCGGGCTCTGGCCGCCGATTTTCGGCAAAAGACTATCACGTCTAAAGAACCTGAGCCGCAAAGTCAATCGGGCCGGGGCCGCCTTCCCCGCCGGCAGGGATATTGCCATCCCCCGCCGCACATCCTGCGCGCAGCAACCGTACATCTATGGACGCCATCATCAAGAAGACCACCCTCCGGGAGCTCTGCCTGCTGGGAGCCCTGCTGGCCGCCCTGGCCGGCTCCGTGTGGCGGTGGCTCGACGACGCGCCCCCCGCGCCCGGGACCGTGCTGCGGGTGGCCGCGCCCCAGAGCGAATGGAGCTCGGCCTCCCTGAACCCGTTCGGCAAGGGCTTCGAGCAGGAGCTGCTGGAGCGCTTCTGCGCGTCCCGGGGACGGGAGCTGCGCTGGGTGGCGGCGGACTCCTGGGACGAGGCCTGGGAGGCCCTGGCCCAGGGCCGGGCGGACCTGGTGCTGGGCCTGGGCAACGAGCCCCCCGCCAGCCTGTTGACGCCCATCGCCGCAGGCCCGGCCTACGCCCATTTCCGGCCGCTGCTGGTGCAGGACCGCCGGGCGGGCCGCCGGGCTGGCGAGGCCGGGGTGCTCCTGGCCGAGAGCCCGGCGCTGCTGGCCGGCCTGAGCCGCCAGGCGGACAGCCTGGCCTTCACCCCGCGGGCCGAGGTGCAGGAGGGGCACGCCCTGCCCCCGGTCCTGGACCGCCTGACCGGGGACCGCGACCGCCTGGCCCTGGTGGACGCGGGCCGGTTCCGGCTCTGGCAGCCCTTCTACCCCGGGCTCAAGGCCGCAGGCGCGCTGCCCGACTCCCTGCTCTACCGCTGGTACTGGAGCGACGCCGACCAGGACCTGTCCGCGGGCCTGGCCGGGTTCTGGAAGGACCTGGCGGGCAGCGCCGAACTCAAGGACCTGCGGGACCGCTATTTCGGATTCCTGCCCGAGGGCGCCGACGCCTACGACCTGGCGGACCTGGCCGACGCGGTGCGCAACCGCATGTCCGCCCACCGCGAGACCATCGCCGCGGCCTCCGCCACGCACGGCGTCCCGCCGCTGCTGCTCACCGCGGTGATCTACCAGGAGTCGCGCTTCGACCCCGAGGCGGTGAGCCCCACCGGGGTGCGCGGCCTCATGCAGCTCACCCAGGCCACGGCCCGGGAGCTGGGGGTCACGGACCGCACCGACCCGGCGCAGAGCATCGAGGCCGGGGCCCGCTACCTGCGCCAGATGCGCGACCAGATCGAGGCCCCGGGCCTGCACGAGTGGGACCGCTGGTTCCTGGCCCTGGCGTCCTACAACGCGGGCCTGGCCCACGTGCAGGACGCCATGGACCTGGCGCTCCGGAAGGGCGCGCAGGCGCCCACCTGGCGCGAGGTGAAGCGGGTCTTCCCCCTGCTGCGGCTGGAGAAGTACGCCCGGCAGGCGTCCGCGGGCTATGCGCGCGGGGCCTACCAGGCGTTGGATTTCGTGGAAAGCGTGCGCTACTGGTGCTACGTCCTACACGGAATCGTCGTCCTCGCGCGGCCGGAAGCGGAGAACCTTGCCGCGCTTGTCCCGGACCTCCCCGTCCCCGCCCGGTCCTGAGTCGGCCGGGGTCTCCTGCGCGGGCAGGGACGGCGGGGCCAGGCGCAGGGGGACCCCCGGCGCGTCGCCGGGCTCGCGCATGAGCTTCCAGTGGTGGTTGAAGAGCTGGTTCTTCCAGCGCACGGCCTGGATCATGCCCAGCATGACCGCGGCCTCTTCCCAGCGCTGGGTGGGCTCGAACTTCTCCACCGTCTCGGCGTAGCGCTCCCACATGGCGGTGAGCGACGCCTCGTCAAAGGCCAGGAGCTGCCTGGCCAGCTTGTTCAGTGCCTTGTCCATCTCCATCTCCCTTCGCGCCCGGTCCGGGCGGTCCGCGCGGCGCGCATTGCCCCGGGTCGGAGGGTATGCTATCAGCCTTGGCCTACCCCGTAAATGAGGAGCATCCATGAGCGACCTGAAGAAGATGTACCACACGGTGCAGAAGGATCCCTTTCCCGACAGCATGAGCATCCGCCTGGGCGACCAGGAGCTGACCTTCCGCAAGCGGGTGTGGAGCATCGGCGGCGAGGATCTGGGGTTGCGGTACGGCGAGAACCCGGACCAGCCCGCGGCCCTGTACGAGCTGACCGGCGGGGGGCTGACCGTGGGCGGGGTGGCCCTGCGCGGCCCGGGCCGGGGCCTGGTGAGCGCCCTGTCCGAGGAGCACATGCTCCAGGCGGGCAAGCACCCGGGCAAGATCAACCTCACGGACGTGGACAACGGGATCAACATCCTGCAGTACCTCACGGCCAAGCCGGCCTGCATCATCCTCAAGCACAACAACCCCTGCGGCGCGGCCTGGACCGAGGAGGGACCCGCCGCGGCCCTGAAGCGGGCCTTCGACGCGGACCGCATCGCGGCCTTCGGCGGCACGGTGGTGTTCAACCGGCCGGTGGACGAGGCCTGCGCCCAGATCATCAACTCCTCCTATTTCGAGGTGGTGGCCGCCCCCGACTACTCGGGCGACGCCCTGGCCACCCTGAAGCAGCGCAAGAACCTGCGCATCCTGTGCATCCCCGGCATGGCCGACCTCTCCGCCCTGGCCGCCCAGCCCTTCCTGGACCTCAAGAGCCTGGCGGACGGCGGGGTGGTGGCCCAGTTCTCCTTCGTGAACCGCATCCGCACCGCGGCGGACTTCCTGCCGGCCGCCGCGGAGAAGGACGGGGTGTCGGCGGCCGCGCGCAAGCCCACCGAGGCCGAGGCCGACGACCTGCTCTTCGCCTGGGCGGTGGAGGCCGGAGTCACCTCCAACTCGGTGATCTTCGTGAAGGACGGCTGCACCGTGGCTGTCGGCGCCGGGGAGCAGGACCGGGTGGGCTGCGTGGAGCTGACCATCCACAAGGCCTACACCAAGTACGCCGACCTGCTGGCCTTCCGGGAGCTCTCCCTGTCCCTGTACGAGCTCAAGGAGAAGGCCAAGGCCGACCCGGCCATGGCCGAGAAGCTCCGGGACATCGAGGCCCGCACCGCGGCGGCCCGGGGCGGCCTGCCCGGGTCGGCGCTGGTGTCCGACGGGTTCTTCCCCTTCCGGGACGGAGTGGACCTGGCCCTGGCCCAGGGGGTGGCGGCCATCGCCCAGCCGGGCGGCTCCATCCGCGACGTGGAGGTGATCCGCGCGGTGAACGAGGCCTCGCCCCAGGCGGCCATGGTGTTCACCGGCCAGCGGTCCTTCAAGCATTAGCGATCGAACCTCAGCCTCCCGCACCTCCCAGCCCCCAATGACGGTTCTTGGGGGAGGGGAAGGGAGGGTCCGGGAGGGAAGGGGAGCCCCCTTTTCTGCGAAAAAAGGGGGCTCCCCTTCCCTCCCGGCGGAGTCCTGCTTGTCCGATCTCGTGAAATATCCCGGCCCCGGCTGCATCGTGGAGTTCCTGCAGGGCAACCGGCCGCACGTGGCCTGGGTGCTGGAGGAGTCCGCGGGCCGCTGCCGGCTCTACACCCTGAACAAGCGCGAGACCAAGCTGCCGGCCGCGCGGCTCCTGCCGTGGGCCGGGCCGTGCTACGACCCGGCGGCCAGCCGGTCGGTGATGGACGAGCGCCTGGCCGCGCACGACCTGCGGCGGCAGGAGCTGGCCGGGGCCGTGGACCCCATGGCGGTCTGGGAGCTGGCCCAGGGCGAACTGGACCGGGCCCGGGCCGAGTGGTTCGCCGGGCTCATCTGGGACAGCCCGGACGCGGACCGGGTCTCGGCCATGGGCCGGGCCCTGCTCGAGCACAAGACCCATTTCAAGTTCAACCCCCCGGACTTCGAGGTCCATCCCGCGGACAAGGTGGAGGCGCGGCTGGCCGAGCAGGAGATCGTCCGGGAGCGGGAGCGGGTCATCACCGGCGGCCAGGCCTTCCTGACGGCCCTGTGGGAGTCCTGGAGCCGGCGGCAGCGGCCGCCCGCGCCGCCCGCCGACGCGGACCTGGCCGAGCGGCTCAAGGACGCGATCTTCGCGGCCATGGCCGAGCGGCCGGACCCCGAGGCCCAGGCCCTGTGGAAGTCCCTGACCAAGGGGCTGCCCGACACGCCGTTCCTGGCCCTGCACCTGGCCCAGGCCTGGGGCCTGGTGGGCGAGCACCACAACGTGCACCTGGAGGTGGAGGGCTACGCCTGGGGCGACGCCTGGGCCGCGGAGCACGGCGTGGACCTGGCCGGGGTGCGGACGCGCTTCGGGGAGCTGCGCCGGCCGGCCGAGGCGACCCCGTTCGTGAGCGTGGACTCGGCCACCACCCGGGACATCGACGACGCCTTCGTGGTGGAGCGGGACGGTGACGGCTACCGGATGAGCCTGGCCCTGGCCTGCCCGGCCCTGGACTGGCCCTTCGGCAGCGGGCTGGACGCGGAGGTGCGGGAGCGGGCCAGCAGCATCTACCTGCCCGAGGGCACGAGCCACATGCTGCCCGAGGAGCTGGGCCTGGGGCTCTTCAGCCTGCGGGCCGGGGAGGAGCGGCCGGCCCTGGTGCTGGACTTCGCGCTGGACGGCGCGGGCGCGGTGACGTCCGTGTCCCCGCGCGAGGCCTGGGTGCGGGTGGCCGAGAACAGCACCTACGAGAAGGTGGAGGAGAGCCTGGGCTCGGCCGCGCCGGACCCGGGCCTGGCCGCGGCCTTCGAGCTGGCGGAGAAGCTGCGCGCGGCGCGCATCGCCGCGGGCGCGGTGGTGGTGGAGCGGCCCGACCCCAAGATCGTGCTGCGCGAGGAGAACGGCCGCACGTCGGTGGACATCGAGGACTCCCCGGAGAACGCCCGGGCGCAGCTGGTGGTGAGCGAATTCATGATCCTGGGCAACGCGGCCGTGGGGGCCTGGGCCCGGGACGCGGGCCTGCCGCTCTTGTACCGCACCCAGGACGTGACCCTGCCCGGGGACGCGGCCGGGGTGTGGAGCGCGCCCGAGGAGGCGTACCGGGTGGTGCGCCTGGCGGGCTGCACCCTGCTGGAGCCCGAGGCGCGGCCCCACGCCTGCCTGGGGGCGCCGGCCTACAGCCCCGTCACCTCGCCCCTGCGGCGCTACCCGGACCTCATGAACCAGGCCCAGGTCCTGAGCTGGCTCAGGCGCGGGCATCCGCTGTGGAGCCGGGAGGACCTCATCCGGCTGCTTCCGGTGGTCACCGCCCGGGTGGAGGCGGCCGGCCGCATCCAGCGCTACCGCACCCGCTACTGGAAGCTGGAGTATTTCCGGCAGCGCAAGGACCAGACCTTTTCCGCCGTGGTGGTGGAGGACGGGCCCTTCGTGTCCGCCACCCTGCCCCGCGAGCAGTTCTTCGTGCGCGCGCCCCGCGACGTGTTCGGGGAGAAGGTCTACCCCGGCCAGCGCTTCGCGGTGCGCCTGGGCAAGGCGAACCCGCTCCTGAACGAGATACGGGTCATGGAGGCGGTGGAGGAGTGAGGCTTGCCGCCCGCCCGGTTCGCTGCTAGTTCCGGTTCCAGGAGGAATCGCCCATGTTGCTCGCCATAGCCTGGATCGCCCTGGCCTATCTCATCGGGTCCATGCCCTTCGGGCTGTTCGTGGCCAAGGCGGCCAAGGGGATCGACCCGCGCGAAGGCGGCAGCCGCAACATCGGGGCCACCAACGTGGCCCGGCTGTGCGGCGCGGGCTGGGGCGTGCTGGTGCTGGCCCTGGACATCGCCAAGGGCTGGGTCCCGGTGGCCGTGGCCCAGAGCTTCAGCGACTCGGCCTTCTTCCTGGGGGCCACGGCCCTGGCCGCGGTGTCCGGCCACATCTTCTCGGTCTTCCTGCACGGCAAGGGCGGCAAGGCGGTGGCCACCACGGTGGGCGTGTTCCTGGCCCTGGCCCCGTCCCAGCTCGTGCTGTCCGCCCTGGCCTGCATCCTGGCCATCGCCCTGTCCGGGTACGTGTCCCTGGGCTCCCTGACCCTGGTGACGCTGCTGCCGGCGCTCCTGCTCTTCTCGGGCCAGGTCACGTACTTCTTCTTCGCCCTGGCGGTCATGGTCCTGGTCTACTGGCGGCACAAGGAGAACATCCAGCGCCTGGTGCGCGGCGAGGAGAAGCCCTGGCGCAAGCCCAAGGAGCAGTAGCCGCCCTGCCGCGACCAGCATCGCGCCGGGGCGCGACACGGCGCTGGCTGGGCGCGCAACCGACCAGCACCCATTTTTTTTCAACATGCCTGACGGCATGTTGACGGCGCAAAAAAGCCGGGCCTGCGCGCAGGCCCGGCTTTTTTGGGTTCTTCGCCGAATTCCCGGAAGCCCGAGCCTGTCGCCGCGCTGGAGTCCTTTCCTCATCTTGCGGGAAGGCAAAGGCTCGCCTTCGCCAATCCAGACCGCGGCGGGAAACATGCCTGCGCATGTTTCATGAAGCGGGGCGGCTACTTGAGACCGCGGCAGAAGCTCGCGCTGAACGCGGACATGGACATGGGCGGCTTCTTCCTGGCCCCGTCCTCGCAGCCCTGCTTGCACATGGCCACGGACAGGGCCGAGGACAGGCCGCTGACCCCCTCCTCGCCCATGAGCCGCGGACCCAGGGCCTGGACCACGTAGCTGCAGCCCTCCAGGTCCATGCCCTTCCCTCCGTCGTAGCAGGTCTGGTAGATCTTGTAGGTGTCGGCGCAGGTGGCCTGGCCCCCCTGGGCCGCGGCGGGGGCGGCGGCCAGAACCAGCGAAGCGGCCAGGGCCAGGATGGGAGCGAGGCGGCGCATGGGATCCTCCGGGGTTGGCGTCGGGCCGCGAAGGCCGCGGCCGGGAGCTTCCCACCCATAGCACGGCGCAACGGCTTTTTCAAAGCCCGGCCGCGGCAGCCCCCGCGCCCCGCCGGGATCAGGGCGCGGCCGGGGCCTGGCCCCCCTCCTCGGGCAGGACCAGCACGTGCAGGCCGGGGCGGTCCAGCACCTCGCGGATGTCCTCGCGCCGGGCGGCCCGGGCCGGGACCACCAGGGTGCCGGCGAAGCCACCCTCCGCCAGGGCCTTGAACTGCTCCTCGTCCAGCCGGGCGATCTCGCCGCCCAGCAGGGAGAAGAAGGCGTCGCGCCGGTCCGGGAAGATGCGCATCAGCGCGTTGACCAGGCGCTTGGAATAGCGCCGGGTGAGCAGGGCGTGCACGGTCTCCAGGAGCTTGTCCTCGTTGATGGGCTTGGCCAGGGCCGCGTCGCCCCAGCCCGGGTCGCCCTCGGGGATGGCGGAGATGACCAGGATGGGCACGTTCTTGAGGTCGGGGTCGCCGCGCAGCACGTTCATCACCGCCCGGCCGTCCATGGAGGGCATGAGCAGATCCATGGTGATGAGGTCCGGGGAGAGCTCGCGCGCCGCGCTCAGGGCGGAGCCGCCGTCGGTGGCCGCGGCCGCGCGGTAGCCCTCGCTCTCCAGGAACTGGAGCAGGTAGGAGCACACCGCCGGGTCGTCGTCCACCACCAGGACCAGGGGCCGGCCCGCATCCTCCAGGGCCTCGCCCGGCAGGATGGGCGCGGGGGAGACGACCTCGACCTTCTCCACCGGGAGCTGGAACACGAAGGTGCTGCCCTTCTCCGGCTCGGCCTCGGCCCAGATGCGGCCGCCGTAGTGCTCCACGATCTCCCGGCAGATGGCCAGCCCCAGGCCGGTGCCCTTGGGCTTCTGGGCCATGGTGTCCTCGCGCCGGGCCTGGTGGAACTTGTCGAAGACCCGGGTGAGGTCCCTCCAGGCGATGCCCATGCCGGTGTCCGCCACCTCCACCCGGACCAGGTTGCCCGGGACCCGGAGGCCGCGCACCGTGACCGCGCCCCGGGCGGTGAACTTGGCCGCGTTGGAGAGCAGGTTGATGAGCACCTGCTCCAGGCGGTCGGGGTCGACCTGGAGCATGGGCAGGTCCGGCTCCAGGTCCAGGACCAGCTCCAGCTCGGGCCGGTCCTGGAAGTCCCCCCGGACGGCGTGCACCGCCCGCTCCGCCACCCGGGCCAGGGACGCCGGCCGGTCGTGCCAGATCATGCGGCCGGACTCGATCTTGGCCAGGTCCAGGAAGTCGTTGATGAGCCGGGTGAGGCGCTCGCCCTCCTCGGTGATGATGCCCAGGTTGTCGCGGATGCGCCCGGCCCGGGTCGAGAGTTCGGCGTCCTCCCCGGCCAGGGGCAGGAAGGTGCGGGAGAAGTCGCGGGCGATGAGCTTGGCGAAGCCCAGGAGCGAGGTGAGCGGCGTGCGCAGCTCGTGGGAGACGGCCGAGAGGAAGGAGGACTTCATCTCGTCCAGGCCGCGCAGGCGCTGGTTGGCCTGCTCCAGCTCCCGGGCCTTGTCGCTGTACTCCCGGGTGCGCTCCACCACGGTCTGCTCCAGGCGGCGGGTGAGCCGGGCCAGGTCCTCCTGGGCGCGCTTGCGCTCGGTCACGTCGCGGGCCATGAGCACGTAGCCGTTGAGCTCCCTGTCCCGGCCCCAGACCCCGGACACCCGGGCGCGGTAGGTGCGCTCCTCGCCGTTGCGCTCCCGGACGAACTCGAAGGTGTGGGCCGAGTCCGGGGCCAGGCGGTCCAGCATCCGGGTCAGGCGGGAGAGCTCGATGCCCTCCAGCAGGTGGACCTGGCGGGCGTCCTTGCCCAGGGCCTCGGCGGCCGAGTAGCCCAGGATGTCCTCGGCCGCGGGGTTGAAGTAGGCCACCCGGAAGGACCGGTCCGTGGCCACCACGCCCATGTCCAGGGAGGAGCGCAGGATGCTGTCCAGGAAGACTGTCTTCTCCACCAGGCTGCGGCCCACCTCCTCCAGCCGCTCGTCCCGGTCCCGCAGCACCTGCTTCAGGGTGCGGACGTACTTGCTCTCCAGGCCGCGGATGATGTCGGTCTGGGTGATGATGCCCCGGCCGTCCCCCGCGTCGTCCACCACCACCAGGCGGCGGATGCCGTGCCGCTCCAGGCCCAGGGCGGCCTCGAAGGCCGGGGCCTCCAGGTGGATGGTGCGCACCGGCGCGCTCATGACCGCGGACAGGGGCAGGTCAGCGGCGTTCTTGCGCTCCAGGATGAGCCCGACCACGTCGCGCTCGGTGAGGACGCCCTGGGGCCGGCCGTTCTCCGCCGCCACCACGCAGCTGATGCCCCGGTCGGCCATGCGGCGCACGGCCTCGCGCACCGGGGTGTCGGGCGGCACGCTGATCAGGTCCGGGTGCATGATGTCGCCGACCTTCTTGATCTCGGCCAGGTAGTCGTAGCCGAGCTGGCGCACCAGGTTGGACTGGGTGACCACCCCGCAGGCGCGGCCGTCCTCGTCCACCACCACCAGGTGGCGAACCCCGCGGGAGGACAGCAGGTTGTAGGCCTCGTAGATGGGGCTGGACTCGGCGATGGTGGTCACCGGCGTGCTCATGAGCTCGGCGATGCGGCGGCCGGACAGGCAGTCGAAGCCGTGGGCCGCGGCCCACAGGAAGTTCCGCTCGGTGACGATGCCCACCGGCCGGCCCTTCTCCAGCACCACCACGCAGGAGATGCGGCGCTGGCGCATGAGGGCCAGGACCTCGGGCAGGGGCGTGTCCGGCGCAACGGCCACGACCTTGGGGGTGACGATCTCGCTGATGAACCGTTCGGTCATGAAGCGCCCTTCTGCTCGTCCGGGCTCCTGAACACGAAGAATCGACGATGCCGATTATTCGGCCAACTCGGGCCAAATGGCAACCTATTTCGCCTCGGGACCGGGTCCCTCCTCCCGCTCCCGGCGGCCGGCCGCGGCCTTGAGCTCCCGGCGCAGCCCGCGCACCGCGATCTCGGCCAGGCTCTCGGGCATGGCCCGCAGGAGCGGGTACTTGTCCCGGAGCAGCCGCTCCAGCCAGCGCCCGTTCCGCCACTGGAACTCGAAGAGCGCGTTCCCGGCCCCGGGATCCAGGCGGGGCGGCGCGGCCCGGGCCCGGGCCGGTCGGGCCTCGCCCCGGGCCAGCCAGCGCTTCAGCCAGCGCCACATGGCCCTCTCCTGCCCCGCGGGCGACCGGAAAAAAACGCCCGGCGGAGGAACTCCGCCGGGCCAGGCCGCCCCGGACGGGGTTCAGCCTATGGTTTCGAGCACCTTGCCCCTGGGCTCCTCCATGACCGGACGCACCTCCACGTAGCGGGGAATGGTGTCCGGGAAGCGCGACTGGAGCACGGCCACCGTGGCCACGAAATCGCGCATTAACAGGGAGGCGACGCTGTGGCTCACCTGCGAGAAGTCGCTCACCATCTGCATGACTTTGAGTTGGCCTTCGACAAGCTTGGCCATGACGGCCCTCCTGCATGTCCGGGTTGGGACGGCCGGGTTCGGGCTTGACGGGGAGTCCCTGCCTGGACGCTATCAGTATGGCCGTTTCCGAACAGTGATGCAAGCGGTTTGCGTCTTTTTCCCGGAACGCCTCCGCCCCTCCCCTGATCCAGGGCCGCCTGCGACTTGCGCCATCCGGCCCGCCGGGGTAGACCTAACCATCATGGACCATTCATTGCTGCGCGACATCCTCGTGGTCTTCAGCCTGTCCATCGGGGTGATCCTCGCCTGCCACGCGATCCGGGTGCCCCCGGTGGTGGGCTTCCTGCTCACCGGGGTGCTGGCCGGCCCCACGGGCCTGGGCCTGGTCTCCGGCGTGGCGCAGGTGGAGCTCATGGCCGAGGTGGGGGTCATCCTGCTCCTGTTCACCATCGGCCTGGAGTTCTCCCTGGCCGAGCTGACCCGGCTCAGGCGCACGGTGCTGACGGCCGGAGGCCTGCAGGTCTCCCTGACCATCGCCGCGGTCTGGGGCCTGTCCCTCCTGGCCGGCCTGGATCAGGGCCAGGCGGTGTTCCTGGGGTTCCTGGCGGCCCTGTCCAGCACCGCCATCGTGCTGGCGCTCTACCAGGAGCGGCTGGAGATCGAGGCCCCGCACGGCCGGGTGGGCCTGTCCGTGCTCATCCTGCAGGACCTGCTCATCGTGCCCATGGTGCTCCTGGTCCCCTTCCTGGCCGGCCGGGCGGGAAACCTGGGCCCGGCCCTGGGCCTCCTGGCCCTCAAGGCCGCCGGGGTGGCGGCGCTGCTCTTCGTGGTCGCCCGCAAGCTGGTGCCCGTGGCGCTCCGCCTGGTGCTGCGCACCCGCAGCCGGGAGCTGTTCCTCCTGGCGGTGCTGGCCATCTGCCTGGCGGTGGGGTTCCTGACCTCGGCCATGGGCCTGTCCCTCTCCCTGGGCGCCTTCCTGGCCGGCATGGTGGTGGCCGACTCGGAGTACAGCCACCACGCCATGGAGGGCATCCTGCCCTTCAAGGACGTGTTCACCAGCCTGTTCTTCGTGTCCATCGGCATGCTCCTGGACGTGGGCTTCGTGCTCCAGCACCCCCAGGTGGTGGCCGCGGCCTTCCTGGTCATCCTGCTCCTCAAGCTCCTGGCCGCGGGCGCGGCCACCCTGGCCGCGGGCTATCCCCTGCGCACCGCGGTGTTGGCCGGGCTGGGCCTGTGCCAGGTGGGCGAGTTCTCCTTCGTGCTGGCCCGGGCCGGCCTGGGGGAGGGGCTCATCGGGCAGGACCTGTACCAGCTCTTCCTGTCGGCCAGCATCATGACCATGGCCGCCACCCCGTTCCTCATCCAGCTCGCGCCCCGGGCCTCGGAATACGTGGCCGGCCGGCTCCTGCGCCAGCCTCCGCCCCGGCCGGTGGAGAACGGCGGGCCGGCCGGGCTCTCGGACCACCTGGTCATCGTGGGCTTCGGATTCGGCGGCCGGAGGCTGGCCCGGGCCGCCTCGGCCGCGGCCATCCCCCACCTGGTGCTGGAGACCAACCCCGACACGGTGCGGGCCGAGCGCGCGGCGGGCGTCCCCATCCGCTTCGGCGACGCCCGCCACCCGGCGGCCCTGGAGCACGCCGGCATCGCCCGGGCCAGGATCCTGGCGGTGGTCATCAACGACCCCGTCGCGGTGCGGCGCGTCACCCAGCTGGCCCGGGCCGCCAACCCCGCCCTGTACATCGTGGTCCGCACCCGCTTCGCGAGCGAGATCGGCCCGCTCGCCGACCTGGGCGCGGACGACGTGATCCCCGAGGAGTTCGAGACCGCGGTGGAGATCTTCACCCGGGTCATGCACCGCTACCTGACCCCCCGGGACGAGATCGAACGCATGGTGGCCGACGTCCGGGCCGAGGGCTACGGCATGCTGCGCTCCCCCAGCCTGGCCGCGGGATCCCTGGCCGACGTCCGGCGCAGCGTGCCCGGACTGGAGGTCTGCGCCCTGCGCCTGGCCCCGGGCTCCCCCCTGGACGGGGCGAGCCTGAGCCAGGCCGCGCTGCGCCGGGAGCACGGGCTCACGGTGCTGGCCGTGAGCCGGGCCGGACAGGCCGTGCCCAACCCCGGAGCGGAGTTCGTCCTGGCCCAGGGCGACGTGGTGTACGTCCTGGGCTGCCCCGGGAACATCGCGGCCCAGGCCGGGCTGTTCGGCCCCAAGGCCGAGGAGGACGCGTGAACCCCATCTTCAAGATCATCCTGGACATCCTGCACATCTCGTCCGACGAAGAGCGCCGCAGGCGGGAACTGCAGGCGAGGGCCCAGGCCGAGTCCGAACCCCGGGTCTGCCCGGTCTGCAAGGCCGAGGCCGGAGAGCACGTCACCGAATGCCCGTCCTGCGGGGCGCGCCTGGACTGAGTCCGGCCCGGCCGTTCCCTTTCCCGGCCCGGCGTGCTAGTTTCGAAACCGTGGAATCCTGCGGCCCCGCGCGCGCAACCATGCGCCGTCATGAACAGCATCCTCCCGGCGCGCCTGCGGGCGTCCCGGAGACGCGACCGTAGCCCCCCATGCTGACCCACGCCCTCCTCCTGGCCCTGGGCCTGGCCGTGCTGATCGCCGGGGCCGAACTCCTGGTGCGCGGCGCCTCCCGCCTGGCCGCCGCGGCCGGGATCTCGCCCCTGGTCATCGGGCTCACGGTGGTGGCCTTCGGCACCAGCGCGCCCGAGTCCGCGGCCAGCCTCCAGGCCGCCCTGGCCGGCGCGTCGGACCTGGCCCTGGGCAACGTGCTGGGCAGCAACACCATGAACGTGCTGTGCATCCTGGGCGTTTCGGCGCTGGCCGCGCCCCTGGCCGTGCACCGGCAGGTGGTGCGGCGCGAGCTGCCCCTCATGATCGCGGCCAGCGCCCTGGCCTGGGCCCTGGCCCTGGCCGGGAGCCTGGGCCGGCTGGCCGGCTTCTGCCTGCTGGCCGGGGTGGTCCTCTACACGGTCTTTCTCCTGCTCGCCGCGCGACGGGAGGCCAACGGCCGCGAGGAGGCCGCGGACCGGCCGCGCGGGCCGCGCGCCCTGGCCCTGGCCGGGGTGCTGGCCGCGGCCGGCCTCGGGCTCCTGATCCTGGGCGCGGGCTGGCTGGTGGAGGGCGCATCCGGCCTGGCCCGGGGCCTGGGCGTGTCCGAACTGGTCATCGGCCTGACCGTGGTGGCCGCGGGCACCTCCCTGCCCGAACTGGCCACCTCCCTGGCCGCGGCGCTCAAGGGCGAGCGGGACATGGCCGTGGGCAACGTGGTGGGCAGCAACATCTTCAACCTCACCGCGGTGCTGGGCCTGGCCGGGGTGGCCGCGCCGGGGGGAGTGGCGGTGAACCCCCAGGCCCTGCACTTCGACTTCCCGGTGATGCTGGGCGCGGCCGTGGCCTGCGTGCCGGTCTGCCTCACGGGCATGGAGATCTCCCGGGCCGAGGGCGCGCTGTTCCTGCTCTCGTATGTCCTCTACCTGGCCCTGGTGGTGCTCCAGTCCCAGGGCCTGGCCCCGCTGGACCCCGGCTCCCTGGCCGCCCTGGCCCTGCTCCCGGCCCTGGGGGCGGCGCTGCTGGCCTGGGTGCTGCGCGCCCAGGCCGGCCTGGGCCGGCTGGCCGATCCCCTGGCCCACCTGCTGGGCGCGGCCCTGTCCGGGGCGGTGCGGAACGCCCGCAGGATCGCGGTGCTCATCACCGGAGGCGCGGTGCTCCTGGTGGGCGTCGCCATGATCGTGCTGCCCGGGCCCGCGGTGGTGGTCATCCCCATGGGCCTGGGCATCCTGGCCAGCGAATTCCTCTGGGCCCGGCGCCTGCTCGCCCGCATGAACCGCGAGGTCCGGGACGCGGCCGCCAAGGTCATGCGCCGCCGCAAGGGCGAGACCAAAGAATAGGGCCGGAGCCTTCCGGCCCCGGCCCTCCCTCCCCACCCGCGACGCGCCTACTTGTCGTACTTCCTGGCGTAGGCCGCGTCGTTGTAGATGCCCTCTCCGTATTCCTTGGCCCCGTACCCGGCGATGATCTTCTGCCCGTCCGGGGAGCCCACGAACTCCACGAAGGCCATGGCCGTGGCCTGGCCCGGGGTGGCGCCGGCGGGCTGCGCCAGGGTGTGATAGGTGTTCACCAGGAAGGTGTCGCCCCGGAACAGGACCACCAGGTTTCCGAGCTCCTTGCGGGCCGAGATCCAGGTGCTGGAGTCGGTCATGAAGTAGCCGCCCTCGGCGTCGGCCCGCTTCAGGGTGGCCATCATGAAGTCCTTGGTGATCACGTACCAGTCGCCCGCGGGCTCGATCCCGGCGTTCCTCCAGGCGTCCAGCTCCTTCTTGTGGGTGCCCGAGTTGTCGCCGCGCGAGAAGAACCTGGCCTGGGCCTTGGCGATCCTGGCGTAGGCGTCGGCCGCGTCCTTGGCCTGGGCGACGCCCGCGGGATCGGCCTTGGGACCCACGATGAAGAACTCGTTGGAGCCGATGAGGGTGCGGCCGACGGCCCAGCCCTCGGCCACCGCCGCCTTCTCCGCGGCCGGGGCGTGGACCATGATCATGTCCACCTGCTTGTCCTTGAGCAGCTTGAGGGACTGGCCCGAGCCGGCCTTGACCCAGCACATGGACGACCCGTTCTTGGCGTTGAAGGCCTTGGCCAGCTCCTCCAGCAGGCCCAGCTCGCCCGGGCTGCCGGTGGCCAGGGAAAAGGCCTTGGCCCCGTTTCCGTAGGCGGCGGCGCAGTCCGCGGCCCAGGCGGGCAGCGCCGCCAGGGTCAGGGCCAGGACCAGAAGGGACAGGATGCGGCGCATGGGAGACTCCTCTGATAGGTTGCGATTGGTTATTTTTGGTAACTTCCGGTAACATATGTCCGCGCTTTTGAAAAGCGCGGGGCATTCCTTTCGGCATGGCGCCTCGCGGTTTCCCGCAACCCCCGCCCGGCGCTCCTTTTCCGCCCCGGCGGGGGTTGGCCGCGTCCTCCCGGCCGGCGGAGCGGAAATCCCCCCGCCGCCTCCGCCCCCTCCGTCTCGATTGCTCCCCCCGGCGTTCCTGTGCTACGGGGACAAAGCAAGCGAATCCAAGCACCCACACCCGGCCCCCCGCCATCCGGAGGAGGACCCATGCCCAAGAAGAACGCGGCCCAGAACGAGGCCGCTACCCGACAGGACATCCTGGAAAAGGACATCGCCCGGCACGTGATGTCCACCATGGGGCAGGACCCCCGCCCGCCCCGCCGCTTCCCCTACTACTGCGGCCTGGCCTACAGCGTGCGCGACCGGCTCATCGACCTCTGGCTCAAGACCCAGCGCAGCTACTACGACGTGATGACCAAACGGGTGTACTACCTGTCCCTGGAGTTCCTGCCCGGCCGGTTCCTCATGAACTTCCTGGTGAACCTCGAACTGGACGAGGACTGCCGCGCGGTGGTGGAGAAGCTGGGCTTCAGCATGGAGGACATGGAGGAGGAGGAGTGGGACGCCGGGCTGGGCAACGGCGGCCTGGGCCGGCTGGCCTCCTGCTTCATGGACTCGGTGGCCACCCTCAAGGTCCCGGCCTACGGCTACGGCATCCGCTACGACTACGGCATCTTCCACCAGTCCATCGTGAACGGCTACCAGGAGGAGCGCTGCGACAACTGGCTGCGCCACGGCAACCCCTGGGAGATCCAGCGCCGCGAGCACCTCTTCCCGGTGAACTACTACGGCCGCTCGGAGCCCTACCGGGACGAGGACGGCAACCTGCGCTTCCGGTGGGTGGACACGGACCGGGTCATGGCCATGGCCTGCGACATCGTGGTCCCGGGCTTCGGGGGCCAGCACGTGTCCAACATGCGGCTGTGGACCGCGGTGTCCAGCCGGGAGTTCAGCTTCAAGGAGTTCAACCGCGGCGACTACATGGGGGCCATGGAGGCCAAGGTCCTGGGCGAGAACATCTCCAAGGTGCTCTACCCCAACGACGAGCTGTCCGCGGGCAAGGAGCTGCGCCTCAAGCAGCAGTACTTCCTGGTGGCCGCCACCCTGCAGGACATCCTGCGCCGCTACAAGAAGCTGCACCGGCCCTTCAGCGACCTGCCGGACTTCGTGGGCATCCAGCTCAACGACACCCACCCCTCCATCGCGGTGGCCGAGCTCATGCGGGTGCTCATGGACCAGGAGGGGCTGCCCTGGGAGGAGGCCTGGGAGGCCACCCGCCGCACCTTCGCCTACACCAACCACACGGTGCTGCCCGAGGCCCTGGAGACCTGGCCCGTGGGGCTCATGGAGTACGTGCTGCCCCGCCACCTGGAGATCATCTACGAGATCAACCGCCGCTTCCTGGAGGAGGTGGCCGAGCGCTACCCCGGGGACCACGAGCGCCTGGCCCGCATGAGCCTCATCCAGGAGGGCGGGGAGAAGCGGGTGCGCATGGCCCACCTGGCCATCGTGGGCAGCCACTCGGTGAACGGGGTGGCGGCGCTGCACTCGGAGATCCTGCGCCAGGAGCTGTTCCGGGACTTCGAGGAGCTCACCCCGGGCAAGATCAAGAACGTGACCAACGGCGTCACCCCGCGGCGCTGGGTGCGCCAGGCCAACCCCGCCCTGGCCGGGCTCATCACCGAGGCCATCGGCCCCAAGTGGATCACCGACCTGGACCGGCTGCGCGACCTGGAGCCCCTGGCCGAGGACGCGGCCTTCCGGGAGAAATGGCGGGAGGTCAAGCGCACCAACAAGAAGCGCCTGGCCCGCTACACCCTGCGCAAGCTGGGGATCGGGGTGAACCCCGACACCCTGTTCGACATCCACGTCAAGCGCATGCACGAGTACAAGCGGCAGCTCCTGAACCTGCTGCACGTGGTCACCTTCTACAACCGCATCCTGGACCACCCCTGGGCCGACGTGACCCCGCGCACCGTGTTCTTCGCGGGCAAGGCCGCGCCCGGCTACCGCCAGGCCAAGCTCATCATCAAGCTCATCAACGCGGTGGCCGAGACCGTGAACAACGACCTGCGGGTGGCCGGCAAGCTCAAGGTGATCTTCCTGCCCAACTACTGCATCTCCCAGGCGGAGAAGATCATCCCGGCCGCGGACCTCTCGGAGCAGATATCCACCGCGGGCATGGAGGCCTCGGGCACGGGCAACATGAAGTTCTCCCTGAACGGGGCGCTCACCATCGGCACCCTGGACGGCGCCAACGTGGAGATCATGGAGGAGGTGGGCGAGGAGAACATCTTCATCTTCGGCCTCACCGCCCAGGAAGTGAGCGACCTGCGCCGCCAGGGCTACAACCCGAGGACCTACGTGGGGCAGGACCAGGAGCTGGGCCGGACCCTGCGCGACATCGGATCGGACAAGTTCTCGCCCGGGGAGCCGGGGCTGTTCGCGCCCATCACCGACGCCCTGCTCAACTGGGGGGACTACTACCTGCTCTGCGCGGACTACCGCAGCTACATGGACGCCCAGATCCGGGTGGGAGAGCTGTACCGCGACTACGAGCAGTGGACCGTCAAGTCCATCCTCAACGTGGCCCGCATGGGCAAGTTCTCCAGCGACCGGGCCATCCTGGAGTACGCCAAGCACATCTGGAACGTGGAGCCCCTGGGCTGAGCCCGCGGCAGAAGCAAAAGCCCGGGCCGCGCGAGCGGCCCGGGCTTTTTTCGGCGGGGAAACCGCCTGCTACCCCTCGACGAAGCCCTCGGCCCAGGCCATGGCCTGGGCGAAGAAGCCCTTGAGCCGGCCCGGGTCCATGGAGAGCTTCTGGCAGAGGCCGGCGAAGCGGTCCCAGTCCGCCTCCTCCATGCTGTCCGCCAGGGCGAGCAGGGGCAGGTACTCGTTGTTCTCCTTGCGCAGGAGCGCGGCCTTGAGCTTGTCGTCCAGGGGCAGGTAGCCGACCGCCTCGGCCATGGGCATGCCCAGCAGCGTGTCCAGGAGCGAGAACAGGCCGAGCATGAACAGGGTGCTCGGATCGAAGCCGAAGAAGTCGTACTCGCGGGTCATGAGCTCCAGGAACCGGCCGCGCTGCACGCTCATGACCAACAGTTCGCTCTTGAGTTCGGCCTTGTCGCTCATCTCGGCCAGCAGCACCGCGCGCAGCCAGTTCTTGAGCTTCTTCCAGCCCAGGAGCACCACCGCCTGCTTGATGGACGTGACCTTCTGGGCCAGGCCGAAATAGGGGGCGTTCAGGTAGGAGAGCAGGCGGAAGGACAGGGCCACGTCCGCGGATATGGACTCGGTCAGGGCCGCGAAGTCCGGCTCCGGGGCCTCGATCATGCGCAGCAGGGTGAAGCGCGAGGTCTCCAGGGAGGTGAGCTTGCGCTCGGGCAGGTCGTCGGCCTCCTTGAGAAAGGGGCCGGTGAACAGGGTGAAGCCCTGCACCTTGAGAGACTCGGCCTCCTCGATCGAGGCCACGCCGCGGGCCAGGAGCCGGGCCTTGAGCCCCTTGGCCTTGAGCATGAAGGCCGAGGGCAGTTCGCCCCTGCCCGGGGTGCAGCAGATGACGTCGGCCTGGGCGTAGCGGCGGCGCCCCAGGTCCTGGGCCGTGGTGAACTCCACCGCCAGCATGAGCCCGTCGGCCTTGAGCTTCTGCAGGGCGGCCAGGGCCGCGTCGGACAGGGGCTCGCGCTCCCGCACCTGGACCACCCCGTGCCCCGGGGGCAGGACGTAGGGCGCGCCGTCCAGCACCCCCTTCTCGCTGAAGGAGGCCAGCACCTTGCGGCCGCGGCCGATGGCCTGCTGCAGGCCGATGTAGGAGCTCTGGGCCAGGCTCTTCTCGTTGAGCAGGCAGATGCTCTCCTGGGACATGCCGCAGGCGAACTCGTAGCCCCAGATGCGGCGTTTGTCGTCCAGGATGGTGTGCTTGGTGAAGAGCAGGGGACTGGAGCCCCTCTCCGCAACGGTGATTCCGGCCACGTGCGCCTCGCTTGGTCCGTGGGTTGTCTTGCAACTAACACTCTAGCCTACGCATCCCCGGGCCACAAGCCCCGAATGCCCGCCCGGGAAGGGCGGAGCGCCGGCCCCGCAAAGACGCGCAAGGCCCGCCCGACGCAGTCCGGGCGGCCGCGCCATGCCGCGCATCTCCATGCCCGGCGACCGCATTCGCGTTCTTGGACAATGCGTCGCCGTTGTTGCGCGCCACCCGGGAAGCATATATGTTGCGTCAAAGCCCCGCCCCGACACTGCACAACAGACAGGCCATGGCCAAGCAAGAAACCGGCAAGGCGCAGTCCACCGCCCGGGAAAGCGAGCCCTTCCTTCACGAGGAGATCGAGAAGGACGGTTTCCTGGAGCGCCTGCTGGACGCCATTCCGGACGTCATCGGCCTGCTGGACCCCGAACAGCGGATCATCCGCTTCAACTCCGCCGGCTACCGCCTGTTCGGCCTCACCCCGGAACAGGCCAGGGGCAGACGGTGCCATGAAGTCATCGGCCGCTCCACGCCCTGCGACCTCTGCGTCGCCGCCGAGTCCCGCAGGACCCTCCGGCCGGCCCGGGCGGAGAAATACGTGGCGGAACTCGGCGCCTGGCTGGACGTCCGCTCCTACCCCGTCGCGGACCGGTCGGGGAGCGTCCGCTACTTCATCAACCACCTCCGGGACATCAGCGTCCAGAAGCGGCTCGAGGAGGACCTGCGCCAGAACGCGTCGCTCTACCGCTCGATCATCGAGAACATCCACGACGCGTACTACCGGACCGACGCGGCGGGCAGGCTGATCCTGGTCAGCCCCTCCACGGTGCGGCTGCTGGGCTACGGCTCGGCGGACGAGGTGCTGGGCAGGCCAAAGGATTCGTTCTGGAAGCATCCGGAAAAGCGCCGGGCCCTGCTGGAGACGCTGCGCGAGCAAGGCGCGGTCCGGGACTACGAGGTGGAGCTGGTCCGCAAGGACGGCGCCCCGGTGTTCGCGGCCACCAGCAGCAACCTGTACAGGGACGCGCAGGGCAACGTCCTGGGCGTGGAGGGCGTCTTCCGCGACATCGGCGAACGCAAGCGGGCCGAGACGGAACTCGCCTCGGCCGAGCGGCGCTACCGGGAGCTGGTGGAGAACGCCCCGGTGGCCATCTTCCAGGCCACGCCCCAGGGGAGGTTCCTGTCGGTGAACGCGACGTACGCCGGCTACATGGGCTACGCCTCGCCCCGGGAGATGTGCGAGGACATCACCGACATCGCGGCGCAGATGTACGCCGACCCGTCGCAGCGCGACGAGTACGTGCGCCGCCTCGCCGCCGGCGGGTTCGTGATCAACTTCGAGGCGCTCCTCAAGCGCCGCGACGGGTCGCCGTTCTGGGTCTCCTTGAACAGCCGCGCCCACCGCGACGAGGCCGGAAACCTCACCCTGATCGAGGGGTTCCTCACCGACCTGACCCAGCGCAAGCTCGCGGAGGAGAAGCTCAAGCTCCTGTCCGCCGACCTGGAGCGCCAGGTGGAGACGCGCACCCGGCAGTTGGCGGAGAGCAACCTGCGGCTCATGGAGCTGGACCAGATCAAGTCCAGCTTCCTGTCCTCGGCGTCGCACGAGCTGCGCACGCCGCTGACCTCCATCCTGGGCTTCGCCAAGATCATCGGACGGGAGGCGGCCAGGATCCGGAAGATCCCGGGAACGGACGCCGCCGAGCAACTCCTGGCGCGCATCGCGGGCAACGCGGAGATCATCGTGGGCGAGAGCCTGCGCCTCACCCGCCTGATCAACGACCTCCTCGACCTGAACAAGATCGAGGCGGGCCACGCGGTGTGGCGCGACGCGGCGGTGTCGCCCAGCCGGGTCCTGGACGAGACCGCGGGGATCATCCGCGGCCAGCTGGCCGGCAACCCCAGGCTGGGCCTCGTCACCGACGTGCCCCCCGACCTGCCGGAACTCCTGGCCGACCGGGACAAGCTGCAGCAAGTGCTCCTGAACCTCCTGAACAACGCGGTGAAATTCACCCCCCGGGGCGAGATCCGCCTTTCCGCGCGCACCGTCGACGCCTGCTGGCTGGAGATACGGGTCCGGGACACCGGGCCGGGGGTCCCGGCCCAGGATCGGGAGCATATCTTCGACAAGTTCTACCAGGGCCAGCACCCGCACCACGGCAGGCTCAAGGCCGCGGGCACCGGGCTGGGCCTGGCCATCTGCCGCCAGATCGTCACGCACTACGGCGGCAGAATCTGGGCCGAGCCCGCGCCGAGCCGGGGGGCCTGCTTCGTGGTGCGCCTGCCCCTGCCCCAGGACGCCCTCCCGGCGGACTAGCGTCGCGCCCGCGATTTGAGGCGATGCGGACGCGCAATGCCACAGCATGAAAGAGCAAGGTTCATATTCTCAGAATGCCTCTCGGCGCGTTGAGGTCGCGACCCGAGCGCCCCGCCCTCAGAAGCACAGGGTCCGCTCGGCCGCGACCATGGCCGCGTAGAGGTCCTTCTGGCTGGCCTTGGCCACCGGCTCTGTCGCATCCACGCCGTGGATGCCCAGGCTCTTGCCTCAGGCCAGGAGCACGCCCTCGGACAGGCCGAAGAGCTTGGCCTGGACCGCGAGGTCGTACTTCTCCGTCTCGCCGGCGCACAGGTCCACCGCCGGCCCGTTGAGGAACACGGTCACGTCGTCGCCCTCGTTGAGCATGAGGTTGGCGAAGCGCATGGCGTTCCACTTCACCTCCGGATCCCCGCTGGACAGCACCACGAGCACCTGCATGGCCAATGCCTCCTGGCCTGATTCATAGGCCGAATCGACAGGAAACGCCAGGCTGGCGGCAACACAGCCAATGAGAAAGGGCCGCGTCCTTCCGGATGCGGCCCTTTGTTCTCGGTGGTGCCGAAGGGGAGAGTCGAACTCCCACGGGGGAACCCCCACTAGACCCTGAACCTAGCGTGTCTACCAATTCCACCACTTCGGCACGTCCAGGGAAGGTTGTGTCTACGCGCTCGCCCGGGGCTTGGCAAGCGTTTTTTTGAAATAATGGAATGTCCTTCCATTCCGGAGGGTTGCCCGCTATTTCCGCCGGGGAGGGCCGGAGGCGGGAACCGCGGCGTCCGGGTTGAACGCCGCGGCCCTTTGGTGTAACAACCTTGGCTTGCCCAGCCGGTCCCCCCGGGCGGGCGCATCCTGTTCGTGCCGCGAGCCTGCCCAATGATCGTCATCCGCGACCCCCGCGACCTCAAGGACGCCATGCGCGGGGCCTGCATCACCATAGGCAATTTCGACGGGGTCCACGTGGGCCACCAGCAGCTCATCGCCCGCACCCGGGAAAAGGCCCGGTCCCGCGGCCTGGAGTGCGTGGTCCTCACCTTCGAGCCCCATCCCGAGCGCGTGCTGGTGGGACCCGACACCCCGCCCTTCATCACCCTGCTCGACCAGAAGCTGGAGCTCATCGGCTCCCTGGGCGTGGAAGTCGCGGTGGTCATGGAGTTCACCCGCCAGCTGGCGGCCCTGTCCCCCGAGGAGTTCGTGCGCCTCTACCTGGTGGAGTGCCTCAACTGCCGCGAACTGGTCATCGGCTACGACTACGCCTTCGGCAAGGGCCGCAAGGGCAACTACGAACTGCTCGCCGCCCTGGGGGCCAGGCACGGCTTCGGGGTGGAGCGCCTGGGTCCGGTCATGCTGGAGGGCGCGGTGGTCTCCTCCACCCGCATCCGCGACCTGGTGCAGGCGGGCAAGGTCTGGGAGGCCATGCCGCTGCTGGGCCGGTTCTACATCGTCAAGGGCCGGGTCATCCGCGGCCGGGACCGGGGCGGCAAGCTCCTGGGCTTCCCCACCGCCAACCTGAAGCTGGAGGACGAGCTCTTCCCGGCCACCGGGGTCTACGCGGTCTGGGCCGAGATCGCCGGCCGGGTCTGGCCGGCGGTGGCCAACATCGGCTACAACCCCACCTTCGGCAACACCGCCCTGTCCGTGGAGGCCCATATCCTGGACTTCGCGGGCGACCTCTACGACCAGCCCCTGCGCATCCACTTCGTGCAGCGCCTGCGCTCGGAGCAGAAGTTCTCCAGCCTGGACGAGCTGCGCGCCCGCATCGGCCTGGACATCCAGCTGGGCCGCCAGATCCTGGCCAGCTCCATGGCCCAGTGCTACCTGCCCCACGCCGAGCAGGCCCAGGCCTAGGACCGCCGAGGAGACATGCTCCGCCGCCTGGCCACGCTCTGGAAGAACTTCCTGTGGTCCTACACCCGGATCAGCCACGTGCGCGGGCTGATCCTGGGCATCGGGGTGGGCGCGGCCTCGGGCCTGGCCGCTTCGGGCTTCTTCATCGGCATCGAGGCCCTCAAGCACCACCTGCTCATCACCCTGGCCGGCCTGGACATTCCCGCCCCGGCCGGCGAGGGCATGTTCCACGGACTGGCCGGTCCCTACCGGCCCTGGCTGGTTCCCCTGTTCCTGGCCGGGGTGGGCCTGGTCACGGGCCTGCTGGTGTCCCGGTTCATCCCGGAGACCGTGCGCGGCGGCACCGACGGCACCGACGCCATGATCAACGCCTTCCACAACCAGGCCGGGATCATCCGGCCGCGGGTGCCCCTCATCCGCGGGCTCATGGCCGTGCTCACCATCTCCGCCGGCGGCAGCGCCGGCCGCGAGGGCCCCATCTCCCAGATCGGCGCGGGCCTGGGCTCGTTCATCGCCCAGCGCCTGAAGCTCTCGCCCAAGGAGCGCCGCCTCCTGCTCCTGGCCGGCGCGGCCGGCGGCCTGGGGGCAATCTTCCGCGCCCCCCTGGGCGGCGCGCTCACCGCCATCGAGGTCATCTACAAGGAGGACTTCGAGGCCGAGGCCATCCTGCCCTCGGTCATCTCCTCGGTGGTGGCCTACTCCATCTTCACCTTCTTCTTCGGGACCGAACCCATGTTCGGCATCCCGCATTTCTCCTTCCACAGCGCGGCGGAGCTGCCCTTCTACGCCCTGCTCGCCCTGTTCTGCGCGGGCACGGGCTGGCTGTTCATCCGCCTGTTCGAGCGCCTCAAGCACCGCATCTTCCTGCCCCTGAACGACCGCATCGGCATCACCGCCACCATGACCCTGGGCGGCCTGGCCATGGGCATCCTGGGCATGGTGTTCCCCCAGCTCCTCTCGGGCGGCTACGGCTGGCTGGAGATGGCCATCAAGAACCAGCTCCCGCTCCTGACCATGCTGCTCATCGTGTTCGGCAAGATGCTGGCCACCGCCATCACCATCGGCAGCGGCCTGTCCGGCGGCATGTTCGCCCCGGCCCTGTTCATCGGCGGCATGAGCGGCGGGGTGGTGGGCCAGCTGGCCCACGCCTGGCGGCCGGACATCGCGACCCAGCCCGGGGGCTACGTGCTGGTGGGCATGGCCGCGTTCTTCGCCGGGGTGGCCAACGCGCCCATCGGCCCGCTCATCATGGTCTGCGAGCTCACCCAGGGCTACGGCCTGCTCGCGCCGCTCATGCTCTCCTCGGCCCTGTGCCTGGTCCTGGGCCGCGGGACATCGCTCTACGAGCACCAGGTGGACAACAAGTTCGAATCCCCGGCCCACCTGGACGACGCCACCATCAACATCCTGGAGGGCCTCCAGGTACAGGACTTCTACGCCAGGGGCCGGGTCACGACCCTGGAGGAGGGCACCACCCTCAAGGCCCTCACCGACATCATCGCCAACACCAACGAACTCTACTTCCCGGTGCGCAACGCGCGCGACGAGATCACCGGCATCCTGGGCGTGGAGGACGTGCGCAAGGTGCTCTTCGAGGACTGCCTCTTCGACCTGGTGGTGGTGGGCGAGCTGGCCCGCAAGCCCGCCATGCTCAAGCCCGAGGACAACCTCTACACCGCGCTCCTCAAGTTCGTGGACACCAACTGCGGCCAGATTCCCGTCACCGCGCCGGACGACGACAACGAAATCCTCGGCCTGCTCAACCGCGAGGACGTGTTCAAGGCCTACTCGGACACGCTCAAGAAGCTGAAGGACACGGAGTAGGCGGCCGCCGGGGCGTCTCCCGGCCCCGCCCCTCCGGCATCCTCCCGGTCCCGCTCCCCTCAATGAATTCGCCGCAGGCCGCAGCCAGGCCTTGCCAACCGCGCCGGGCAGGCGTAGTCACGGACCGTTTTTTCCAATAATCGCTCCGCCGGGCATGCCCCCGACGCTTCCTGTGGAGACGACGCCATGGCCGAACACAGACCTGCGCACCTGATTCCCCGCCTCTTCGAAACCCCTTCCCTCGGATACGGCCCGGGGCCGTTCGTCCGCGACGCCCTGGCCGGCCTGACCGTCGGCGTGGTGGCCCTGCCGCTGGCCATGGCCTTCGCCATCGCCGCGGGCGCCACCCCCGACCGCGGCCTCTTCACCGCCATCGTGGCGGGCTTCCTCATCTCCGCCCTGGGCGGCAGCCGCTACCAGATCGGCGGCCCGACCGGGGCCTTCGTGGTCATCATCTTCAACGTCATCCAGCGGCACGGCTACGACGGCCTGGTGCTCTGCACCATCCTGGCCGGGCTGCTGCTCGTGGTCCTGGGCTTCTGCCGCCTGGGCGCGCTCATCAAGTACATCCCCCACCCGGTGACCACGGGCTTCACCGCCGGCATCGGGGTGCTCATCTTCTCCTCGCAGATGAAGGACTTCTTCGGCCTCAGGGTCGACGCGACCCCGCCGGAGCTGCTGGACAAGTGGGCCTTCTACCTCCGCAACGCGGACAAGATCGACTACCCCACCCTCGGCATCGCCCTCGCGGCCCTGGCCGCGATCCTCGCCGTGCGGCGCTTCGTCCCCCGCGTTCCCGCGCCGGTGGTCGGCGTGGCCCTGGCCTCGCTCCTGGCCATGGCCCTGGGCGCGGGGACCGACACCATCGGCAGCCGCTTCGGGGGCATCCCGGACAGCCTGCCCGCATTCGCCTGGCCGCAGTTCAGCCTGGACCAGGTCCGGGACCTCCTGCCCGACGCCCTGGCCATCGCCCTGCTGGCGGGCATCGAGTCGCTGCTGTCCTGCATGGTGGCCGACGGCATGACCGGCGACCGCCACAATTCGGACATGGAGCTGATCGCGCAAGGGGCGGCCAACATCGCCAGCGCGGCCTTCGGCGGCATCCCGGCCACCGGGGCCATCGCGCGGACCGCCACCAACATCAAGTCCGGGGCCTTCTCCCCGGTGGCGGGCATGGTGCACGCCGCGGCGCTGCTCTGCTTCGTCCTCCTCCTCTCGGGCCTGGCCTCGCACATCGCCCTGGCCAGCCTGGCGGCCGTGCTCGTGGTGGTGGCCTGGGACATGAGCGAGGCGCACAAGTTCATGCGCCTCTTCCGCGCGCCCAAGTCCGACGTGGCGGTCATGCTCCTGACCTTCGGCGTGACCATCGTGGTGGACCTCACCGTGGCCGTGCTCCTGGGGGTGGTCCTGGCCTCGCTGCTCTTCATGCGCCGCATGAGCGAGACCACGGGGATCCTGGCCGTGGACGACGGCGACGAAGGCCCCGGCTTCTACTCGGCCGGCGACGGGAACGGCGACATCCAGACCTACGAGATCGACGGCCCCTTCTTCTTCGGCGTGGCCGACCGCTTCCGCACGGCCATGAACGCCATGCAGCGCCAGCCCAAGGCGTTCATCCTCCGCCTGGGGAAGGTCCCGGTCGTGGACTCCACCGGCCTCTTCGCCCTGGAGACCTTCGTGCGCCAGAACCGGGGCCGCGACACCGTCGTGCTGCTCTCCGGCGTCAAGCCCGCGGTCCTGGAGCGCATGCGCAGGATGGGCACCCTGGACGTGATCGGGGAGGAGAACGTCTGCGCGGACTACGAGACCGCCCTGGGCCGCGCCCTCGGGCGCGCCGGCGGCCCCGCCGCCGGGTAGCCCCGGCTCCCGACCCATCCCAGGCCTTCCTCCCCCTGCCCGGCGTCCCGCGCGCGCAACCCGCCGCGCCGGAGGCGGGGCCCGCCTGCGCCCGACCGGGGTCTGGGGCCGATGGCCCC